>JACADY010000023.1 GCA_013389115.1 Alphaproteobacteria bacterium | reverse complement strand
CCCCCACTTGGCTTTTTAGGGGGCATCGCGGATCCGCCCGGCCCGACTGCGCCTTCGCGTTTGAACCCGGCTCCGCTTTCCGTTATGAGGATGGTTCACGCCGCATTGGACAGGCACCCATAGCTCAGTGGATAGAGCGCTGCCCTCCGAAGGCAGAGGCCGCACGTTCGAATCGTGCTGGGTGCGCCACTTCAAGTTTATCACTGCCATCAGCGGCGGTCCTGGCCACGAACTGGTCACTTCATTGGAACGTCCAACGACCCGGCCACTTGTAACGGCGCTTCCGGGCTGGCGAGCGGGCTGATTGTCGAAAGCCGCGATCTAGGCGTCATCCCAATCCGCCCGTGCCGACGTGCCCCAATCCTCTGCGATGAGAGCGCCTTCGAACCGGTAGATCGCAACGATAGACCCCACCAAGGCAACACCGCCCCGCGAGCCGGTCACCCGCCAGCGGACGGCCACACGCTCGCCTTCCTCCACAAGGTCCAAAATGTCGAGCCTGGCATCTGGCGCGAAGTCGAGGAATGAGCGGATCATCTGCCGAGCGCCCTCGCGCCCGCGCGGCCAGTTCGGCTGGTTGGGATCGTGCAGCACAAAGCTGTCGGCGAAGTGCCGTTCGGCGTCCGCGGGCCGCCGTTCATTCATCGCCTCAGCGAGGCGGCGAAGTATGTCCTTCCGCAAAGACATTCTCGCAAATCAACCTTCAGCTCACTAAGGGTGTCGTCGGATAGTCGCGCTGTCGCATTGTTGTAGACAATAAACGTTCAGCGAAAGTAGGTTGCTGGAGCAGGCCGGCGCCGTCCAGGGCCGCCATCATGGCGCCCTTCCCGCGAGTATCCGCTTCACTCCGATGATCTCAGAGCGATGTCGCTCTGTGTGCGCGGCCGCAAACAGCATCCATTGAACACCGTCCATCGCGCCGAAGAGTGGATGAGAAGCACCACGAATGCGCATGTGGGCGTCGCCTAGATCTGCGCATGCTGCAACGCCGGCTGCACTGTCTTGAAAACGCCGCAAGGCTTCGTGCAGATCGGTCCATGTCCCGCTCGGGTCGGCGTCGCCTGGCGGTTCGTGCACTCGTTCGAAGAGATGCGCGATCTCGTCATCCTCCAGAGATGAATACGGCTGCGTTCTGGCCATCGAGGTCCGAAATCTGTCAAGCACAGACCGAAACAGGTCATTGGCTAGCGACATGTGCTCCAACACCTCTGACATAGAGTGTTTGCCCGGGCGCGGATGAGCGACCCAGTCATCGGGCGAGACATCGGAACAAGTTAGGATGGTTCGAGCGGCGGCCCTCTCGAAGCTCGCGAGCGCTGCCTCGTAATCCGTCGTGGCGTGTTCCTCCTCGTTTTGGACGGCAGCGCATGTCATGCCGCAGATCTGAGAGAAGAAGCCAGACTCCTGCTGACAATGCACGCAATGCCGAATGCATACCCCAGGTTGCCAATGCGCGTGAGGCGCTCGAATCAGCTTGCCCTGGATTTATGACATTCTACAGACAGATGGCGACTTACGCGCAGCACACTGCAGTGTTCAAGGCGAGCGGAGACCTGAGGGAGCGCCAGCGCGGACGGCTGTACGAGAACATGCGTCGCCAAGCGACACGCGTTCAACTGGCCGCAGAGGCGCTGGAGCAGGAAAGGGCCAAATTCAGCCGACGGGCTCTGACGACTGAACGACAGCGTCTCAACCCGTTTTTGTCACTTCGTGGGGTCCGAACCGCAGGCGCCTTTCGAGAGCGCAGGAAAAACAATCACATACGGTATCCCAGTTTCATCCTTACCGGTGCGCCACCTTACTGCTCAACCTTATGCTATCGGCGCCGGTCAGAGATTGTTCTGGTCATAAATCGGTCAGAGAGGACTGACTGGATCTCTCCAAAGTAGGCGCCTCGCGGCCAACCTGCGAACGGTTGAAGTTCGCCGATTGTGGTTATTCGCATGGGTTGCTAAGTTCAATAGATGCGAGAGCAACTCTTGGGCGGTCTTGTTCACGAACTACCGGCGGACTTGGCCAACGCGCTATGCAAGACCAATGAGGTCGCTGCCCTTTGGCAAACCCTGACGCCCATAGCCCGAAACGAGTTCATTTGTTGGGTTGAGGATGCCAAGCAAATGAAAACTCGCGAAAGGCGAGTCAAGCGGACTATAGAAGAGCTTGTTGAAGGACAGAAGCGCCCCTGTTGTTGGGCAGGCTGCATACATCGCACAGACAAGCAACCCAGCACCTGGCAGCAAGCGGTGTTGATCGACAAAAATCCGCGTCGTCGCGGCGCGAGGATCAAGCCCAGATGAGAGACGGCGTACGTCGCCGCGTGACGGTCCTGGTCCCGGTTGGGTCAACGCGCTCAACCAGTATCTGACGCGCTGTGCGCCTTAAGGCGCACGCTGTCACTTGCCAGAGGCCGCCGCTTCCAGTGCAGCAATATCGATCCTGTGCATTTTCATCATCGCTGCTTGCGCACGTCCTGCGGCAAAACGATCGGGCTGGCCCAATAGGCGCGGCAGGGCTTCCGGCACGATCTGCCAGGAGACGCCGAACCGGTCGATGAGCCATCCGCACATGCTCTCCGTGCCACCGCCAGAAAGCAGCGCCGACCACAACCGGTCGGTCTCTTCCTGATCTTTCGTCAGCACGCTGATCGATGCCGCGGGCGTGAGCTTGTAGTGCGGGCCTGCGGTGAGGTGCATCATCGGCGCACCGTGGAGGGTGTACTCGACGACCATCGGACCGGCCGGGTTCCCATGGTCAAGGACCGTATCGACGAGGCTCCATGGCAGCAGGGAAACATAGAACTGCGCGGCTTCCAACCCGCCTCTTTCGAACCACAGGCAGGTGCGAACTTTGGAACGGTAGGTCATGGCGCCTTGCTCCCTGTGAAGTTCAACATCCACGGCGTGCCGAAGCGATCCGTGAACATGGCGAAGCGCTCTGCCCAGAAGGTCTCGCCCGGCGGCATGTCGACGCGCCGCGCGCCCTTCCCCAAAGCGCCGTGCAGCTGCTCGAAGTGACCGAGCGACGGAGCCTCGATCTGCACCCGGAAACCTTGCGGCGTCTGGTACATGTCATCGGAATTGTCCGAGCCCATCATGCGCATGTCGCCGATGCGAACGCTCATGTTCATGACCAGATCCTCGCCGCCTGGCATGCGGTCTTCCGGCGCCGCAACGTCCTTGTTGCGAAACACGCTTTCAACGGTTCCGCCTAGCGCCTCCGCATAGAGCGTCATCGCCTCAAAACAGTCGCCTCTGAAAAACAGATAGAAATTGAGTTTCATATCATTGCCCTCTCTCCGCAGAAGTGTGTTGCTCTTCGACTGGCGCCGTATTTGAAAACAAGAACACAACATAGCGCTTGAGATGATCGATGCTTTCCCGCGCGATGTCTGGGTCATTGGCTGCCTTGGCCAAAACGAACGCGCCTTGGATCACGGTCTGCAAGTGCCGGGCGAGGCTCGCTGCGGTCCAATCGCGTTCCATGCCGCGCGCTTCCATTGCCGCAGCAATGTCGGCCTCCACCGTCTTGGCATGTCCAAAAATGCTCGCCGCACACGCATCGCGGATTGTGGGCGATGTCGCGTAGACCTCCTGCGTCATTGTACCAACGAGGCAGGTGAACTCGGCGAGATCGCCGGCGATGATCTCCTTGCGAAAATCGATATACGCGAGCACGCGATGGAGCGGGTCTTTATTCGCCTGGTACGGCGCAGCGGCAAAAAAAGCGCTAGTGGTCTCTGCCCAATATTCTGCGGCAGCCACGCCAAGGCCCTCCTTGCTGGCGAACTGATGAAAGAATGCGCCTTTCGTAACGCCCGCCGCCTGGCAAAGATCATCGACCGAACACCCGGCGAAACCTTTTGCGCGGATCAAATCTCGCGCCGCTTCAAGGAGGCGCGTACGAGCATCACCGCGTTCGGGACTTTGCTTGGTTGGCCTAGGCATGGATGATAAGTACAATACGGTCGGTATTAATTCAAGGTGCGCTAGGCCCAGCGGCTGCGATACAGCTCTGGAGATTGGCTGCCGCCGAAGATCAAAGGGCTGCCGATACGCCTGTCTCGGTCATTGAGTGCGGTTCGAGCGTTTGGCGTCTTTCGAGAGCGCGGGAAAAACAGCGACATACCCGTTCCGAGTTTCATCCTCACCGGTGCGCCGGAGGGGATGAAGCTGGGAACCGGTATGTGTTTGTTTTTTCTACTCCAATCTGATTCTCCGGGCTGCACCCTCGGCGACCGTCCGAAGATGTGCTGATATCCATCTGTGGCCCGAGAGGCGAAGACGGCTGGAGATGGCCCTTTGCGGACGCACGAACGCTCATTGTCTCGCGACCGATACGCAACTTCGTGACGACCTCTTCAGGTTTGTAGCGTTTGTGGGCCATAACGGTCCTCCTTCACATACATCAGGATGGACCAGTTGATCGGCGGAGGCTCAGTCAGGGCGAAGACGATGTTTTGGTCATGACGAGACTGACGGCGTCATCCAGCGGGGCCACTCGCTCTGCGTCCTCCTCGGCGATCTCAATCGCGCACTTTTCCTCGATCTTGAGGGAGAGGCCGCGATGAACCAGGCGTGCACCTGCACGCAAAGATGGGGCCCGGTCACACGCAGGTCGGCAGAGTCAGTGAGCAGCCGAGGATTGACATCCCCGCCGGCCGCGCTTTTGGGCGCTCCCAATTGTGATGCCGGGTGTTGTTGCCGGATCTCGCTCGAACCTCCTTGTGACGGCAACAGCACAGCTTGGTCGCCCCGACGATGGGGCCCACAAAAAAGGGGGAAGCTTTGTCCTCAATTCTTTAGCCTCACGGCAAAGGTAGGAGCTTGGGTCATGGTCGTGTTGCAGAACTGGTCGGCGCGGTTTGATTGGCTCGCGCATCTCGGTAAGGCGATGTTCCAGAATCATCATCAGGAACTCATCCCAAAGTTGAGGCCTCATATCCCACAGGATGCGGTCATCCTGGATAAAGGCGCCCATGCCGGGCAAATGGCTAAGCTCTTCGCGCGTTTGGCGCCTCGGGGACACGTATATGCGTTTGAGCCAGGCAGCTATGCGCTGTCTATTCTTAAACCCGCTGTCTATGCCTCCGGGCTTTCGAATATCGAGATTGTTCCCGTCGGATTATCCGACAGCCCAGGCATCTCCACACTACAGATGCCCATTAAGCGTCATGGCGGCTACGGCTTTGGACTAGCCCATCTCGGCGAGGCAAGCGACGGCAGACCCGGTGTCGAGGATGAGATCGCACTGACGACGATCGATCAGTTTATGGACGACCGGCGGCTACAACGCGTCGACTTTGTAAAGATCGACATTGAGGGTTGGGAAGTCCCGTGCGTGAGAGGCGGCTGGAAGACTGTTGAGCGCTTCAGGCCGACGCTGATGCTCGAGATTGTAGACAAGTTCCTCGCGCGCGCTGGAACAGGGCCTACTGACCTCTTTGAACCCCTTCTGTCGCTTGGCTACACAGCCCGGCGAATGAACCTGGACGTCGCGGTCGAACGGTACACCGGGCCTGGCGACTATCTCTTTGCGACATAGTCCCGAAGTTTGCGGCGACCCGACGTTTGTCGTACAAAGCGGCTTGGCTCAGGGATCTGAGGCTCGTACCTGCAGATTTTCATTATCTGGGCTCGCCCACAAACGCCGCGCGTGCGGCGCAAAAAAACTCTGGTCCTGAACGGAAAACGACAGCGCACGTCATGCGGCGTTCGCTGATTCTTTTATCGTCAAGAGGAGATTTCAATGACAATCGGAATCGGCAGATCCATCAGAATTGCGGGTGACCCGATGGCGGCATTTGCGTTCGCCAAGGACATGGTTGAGCACATCAAGAAATGGCCGGGCGTTACAAGGTCGGTGGTTTGGGCAAGCATGGGCGGGCCAACAGGCACGCTTGTGTTCTTCTCCGAATGTGCGGACCTCGCCACCCTCGACAGGGTCAACACTGCCATGATGGAAGACGCTGGATATTGGGCCAAAATCGCGGAAGCGCGTACCAAGGGTCTGTTCGACCTTGGTTCGTCGCAAGATATGATTGTGCGCCAACTCTGAGACGAAACGGGGCGCGGACAGATGTCTGCGCCCCGCGATGTCTGCCGTCACTCGATGCGCGCCATCACGTTGCTGATTGAAATCGCCGAAGCGGCCGGTTTCGGCGATCTCCTGCCCTCCGAGTAGGCGCCGCCGAATGTCAGAATTGGAGCAGAACAGACATTCAGGGGTCAGAGACGTCCCCGGAGGCCATTGATGGCCCCATGGATGGGACCCCGGGCTTACCAGGCTGGCCTTCACACCGTCGTCAACGTGACCAGTTCGTGACCAGGAACGGCGCTGCGGACGGTGAAAAACTGGAAATGGTGCGCCATTTTCAGCTTGCCGCTGCATCCCGCGCCAGTCCAGGCCACAAATTGGTCATGGCGCGACCAACGCGGGTTGGTCCGTCCGGCCACACGGAGACCAGACAGCCAAGGTCCACAGGCTTGTGCAGGCGATGCATGTCCAGCAAGCTTCAAAGCTGCCATTCAGCGTGTCTGAATGAGAAGTCTAGAGGTCGCCGGAAGGCGACGCTCGCGCCTGGGCCGGCTGCATTCAGGCGCATCGATTTCCTCCAGCGATCTCAGTCCCACGAGAACGCTTGGTTAACTAAACGTTCGCTTAATTCCCAAAGCCGCTTCGCGTCATCGGCGTTGAGCGCGTAGGAGCGCACGCCGGTAGGAATGTTCGGTTCGTCGGAGATGAAGGCGACGTGGCAGTCCTCCAGGTAAACGCCGCCACGGCCTTCCAGCTCGGGAGCGGTCGCAGCGTAGAGCGTTGTCGCGGCGCCCTGGGGGATCGATTTCATTTTCATGTTCGCATCGCCGCGAAGCTCATAGGTGAGCGGGCAACGCTCAATCGGATCGACACGGAAACGGCGGAGAAGACGCAGCAGCAAAAGACGCTGACGGAGAAAATCGCGCTCGCCCGGAAGGTCGAGGGGAAGATCGACAATTTCGAGAGCGAGTACGCTCGCCTCGACCGCGAGACCGCGCCGGACCTCGAAAAGCTGGGATTGTCGCTTTCCGCGCTGGTCTCGCTCGCCGTAGATAAAGCCGCCCTCACCACCGCGCGCGACAGGCTCATTGCCGAAAAGACGCTCGTCGATGCCGCGCTGGATGATGCCGGCGCCGGCAGTCTTCCGGCACAAAAAGCCGCCTGCCTGCAACGTATAGCCGGGCTTCAGGGGCAGCTCGATGCACCGAACAAGCGATTTCAGTAGTATAACGAGGCCCTGCGGGCCTGGCAGGAGAAGGGCCTGCTGATCGAAGGCGCGGCCGACAAGCCCGACACGCTGAAAGGCTACGAAGCGCAGCTCTCCTACCTGAAGGCGGGCCTTCCCGGCGACATCGAAAAGCTGCGCGCGCAGCGCCGGGAAATCGCCCGCGGCACCCATAAGTGCGTCGCCGCGATCCGCGACGCCTACAAAGAGTTGTTCGCGGCCGTGCAGGAACTGATCGGCTCCAGCGTCATCATCAAGGAAGGCTTCAAGCTGACCTTTGAGAGCAGCATCATCGAGCGCAACCTCGAAAGCGATCTCTTCGATAAGTACATCTCGGCCAACGTCGCCGGCTCGTTCTACCGCAAGGACAAGGGAACGGCGCTCGAAGAAATCCGCGCGGATTTCGACATGAACGACGAAGACGAGGCGCTCGCCTATGTCGAGAAGATCATCGCCTATCTCGAACGCGACATGCGCACCTCGCAACAGACACCGACCGGAATCGCCAGCCAACTGCGCAAAAATGTCGATGCGAAAGCACTGTACGATTTTCTGTGGGGGTTCCGATATCTTGAGCCGGAATACTCTCTAAAACTCGACGGCAAGGACCTCAGCCACCTCTCGCCTGGAGAGCGAGGCACGCTGCTTTTGGTGTTCTATTTGCTGGTCGACAAGAGCAACAAGCCCATCATTGTGGATCAGCCGGAAGAAAACCTCGACAGCCAGACCGTGTATAGATTGCTGATCCCAGTCATTAAAGACGTCAAGAAGCGCCGACAGATCATCATGGTGACGCACAGCCCGAACATAGCGGTTGTCTGCGATGCCGAGCAAGTAATCCATGCTCACATCGACCGCGCCGCAGGTAACGCGGTGATCTACACTATGGGAGCCATCGAGTCGCCGGACATCAACCGCTTCCTGGTCGATGTTCTCGAAGGAACACGGCCCGCCTTCGACAACCGCGATGCCAAGTATTTTTCAGCGTAAATTAGGCAGCAGGCCAATTGCCCAACTTCGTCGACGCCGGCCCCGCTTGCGCCCCTCCGGCTTACGGCCATTTTCCGGCCCATCAAAGCCGTCGTCGCCGTGAGAGCCACCGCGTTTCCAGTCTTCGTAGAACTCATCGAGCGCCGCGTCCTCGGCCTCGTACTGGCGCACGGCTTCGGCGTCGCGCTCATCCTCACCCGGCGCGGCGTGCTGACATGATCATGGTGTGGAATGCGTCGTTCACCTTCCGATTTCCGCTTGCACAGTAACCGTCTGAAGCGATGCGGGCGGGCGCCGCGCGCGGCATGGCGTCCCTGGACGAAAACCCGCATGCCGAGGCGACCTAAACGGCGCGCCACCATGCGCCCGCGCCGTCGATAGAACCGGCGACAAGAGCCGTCCCGCAGTTCGATTTCATTTTGTCTTCCAGTTGAATAACGATATCGCCCGCATCAGTGCGCAGGGTCAAAGCGGTCACGCCGGCAACGATCCTTGATCGCGGTTTGGGTGCGTCCCGGAAGCCTCGTTCTGCATCTCTTGTGCTCCGCCCTGAAGCAGCAAGGCCATGCAGCGCCAGATGATACGAACCCATTTCCGTAACGTCACGGCGCTCCTGTCCATGCGCCGCGGCACGGCCCTGCTGGCTTAGATCCCCCGCACCTCACGCTTTTTTCGACTTACCAAATGGGGTGGCCTCTCGCGCCGCGCACTGTTGCGCGGATCCTCTTGACTAACTAGAGCGCTCGTTCTAGAAAAAACTAGATTGAGCGCTCTAATTATTCTGTTCTATCCCACCCAGGGGGGCCGCCATGGAGAAAGATGGAATGAAGGCGCGGTTGGAGCTTCTGCGCGGTGGCGCGGGTGCGACGGCCACAGGTCAAGCGAACCAGGAAAAGCGCAAAGTCACGCGCAGGGGGGCGCTGAGTCGCGACCGCATTATCGATGCCGCGCTCGCCATTCTGGCTGAAGGTGGCAATTCGGCGCTTTCGATCTCAGCGGTGTGCGCGCGCGCCGAAGTATCGCCTGCCTCGCTCTACCACCACTTCGGCGACAAGGCCGGGCTGATGAAGGCGATGATTGAGGATAGCCTCTATAGCGCGGCACGCCGCTTTTCAGAGGCCGTGCTCGGTTTCGACCATCCAGTGGATCAGTTGCGCGCCTATGTCGATGTTATGAAGGTGCTGGGGCGCGACTATCGCAACAACACGATTGGCGTGCTCGCGTCCCTGGCCCAGGGCTGCAGCGAGTCGCCCGACATCAGTGACGCCATCGAAAACGTCCGCACACGGGCCTGGCGCTATGTGACGGCCGAGATGAACGACATCTTCGGCCTCGAGGATGGCATGATGCTGACGCATCTTCAGTTCGCCTTCGCCACCTATATCATCCATGTCGCCCAGTCTTCCAAGGGGCGCGATGATGTGCGCGCTTTATACAATTCCTACTGGCGCATCCTCGTCATCACCATGGCCTCGTTGAAGCCTGAATATCTGAAGGACCCGAGATTCGCCGCAACTCTGGCAGAGGCCTGCCGCGATCCGCCGGTGTGACGCGCGAGATGGCGCGCTGAGAAGCGGCGCGCGAATTACTGAGCAAAGTTTGGACGATCGAACCGCGCAGCCTGCGGACGAGGGTCTGCGCGCAAGGAGAAGCGTCATGCGCCACGAGCAACAGGTACACATTCTCGAACAATTGATGCAGCAGCTCGATGAGTGCCGAAATGTCGATGCCGGCGTGCAGGTGCGTCAGCCCACCATTGCCTATGTCGACCGCCAGCTTGCGGAGCGGGAATGGCGGGAGCTCTTTCAGAATCACGCCCAGTTGATCGGCTTGTCCGGCGACCTGCCCAAGGCCAACAGCTACTTCACCGTCGATGATTTCGGCGTGCCGGTGCTGGCCACGCGCGACAGCCAGGGCCGATTCCGCGCTTATCTCAACGCCTGCCGTCACCGCGGCGTGCGATTGACGAAAAGCAATCGCGGCGAAACGCAGCTTTTCGTGTGCCCGTTCCATGCCTGGTCCTACAGCCGCGACGGCGCACTCGTCGCGGCGCCGCAGGAGGATCAGTTCGGCAAGCTCAACAAGGCTTGCCACAGCCTAGTTTCCTTGCCCGCCGAGGAGCGTCACGGTTTGCTCTTCGTGCATCCGCGCACTGACGGCGTGCTCAACTTGGATGTTCAGCTCGGCGCGCTCAACGACGAATTCGCGGGTTGGGACTTCGCGCACTATCTGCATTGCGGCGACAAGACCATCGATAAGCGGTTGAACTGGAAGTTTGCGAACGACACCTTTGGGGAGACCTACCACTTCCAGAAACTGCACAAGGCCACGCTCGGCCGCATCTTTCATGGTGACACGCTTGCCTACGAGGTGATCGGGCGCAACCACCGTTTCGTGTTTCCGCGCCGCTCGATCCTGCAAATGCGTGACATCCCGCAGGAGAAATGGCGCCTGACGACGGGTGCCACCGTCGTGTATTATTTGTTCCCGAACGTCCAGCTCGTCGTTAATGCCGGGCGCGTGTCGCTGGTGCGGATCTATACGCTAGCGGGTGATCCTGCCCGTTCGGTTACGCGTATCGGATCCTACTTCACGCAGGATATGATCGACCGCGTTGCCAGCGCCGCCGACGATCCCGACAAAATCCTGGTCGACGCCAGCAATGTCTATGACAGCGGCGATCGGGCCGGTGCGGTCCTCTCCCTCGATGCGCTCATGGAGGTATTCAACAGCACGATCGAGAACGAGGACTATGCAATGGGCGAGGATCAGCAGCGTGCAGCCGAGAGCGGACGGCTTGTCCACTTCCTCTTCGGCCGTAACGAAGCGCCCCTGCATCACTATCACAATGCATTTCGTGCGGCGCTGGGTGAGCCGCCGCTGGAGGTCGTGGCCTGAAACCCATGCGATGCGAGCCCGTGGTCAAGGCCAGGGTGTTGAACGCAATACCCGATCCCGATTGCTCCATCCTTCTACGTGGAGGGCGGGCGCGTGCGTCGCATCGTCCGTGCAGTGACGGCCTCGGCAGACCCCATCAGGGCCATGATCGCGTCTTCGGCTGCGCGTAGCACTGCCGCGCGGCTGACCTTCAGCGCTTCTGCGCTTTCCATGGCCTCCGCGAGGCGTTGCACGATCATCCGGATCAAGATTGCCTGCGCCGCCTGGCGCGCGAGGTCGAGCCCCGCAAGCGCGGCGATCGCCTCTAATTGCGGCTCGAGCGTCTCCTGCAAGGCTGCCGCGACCCGGCTCTCGCGCTCTGCAAGTGCGCGCAGATCCGCGCGGAACACGGACCATTCCGCATGCAGCGCGTTCACTACCCGCAAAGCGGCGCGCAGGCGCACGCGCGTCTCGCCGCGCTTGGTCGCCTGCATGATCAGCCCCCACTCGATTTCTGCGTATCGTTCATAGACGGCAAGCAAGATCGCCGTCTTGTCGGGAAAGTGGTTGTAAAAGCTCCCCGGCGCATAGCCTGCCGCCCGCGCGATGGCGTTGGTGTCCGTCGCGAAATAGCCTGCACCTTTGAAAATCTCGCACGCCGCGTCGATCAGCGCGGCACGCGTCGCGACAGGATCGCGCGCGGATTTGGGCTTCGCCGTTCGGGCGTTTCGCTGGGGGCGGGCACTTGCGTTGCGTTTGACCGTCGGCATGAGATGATATATCTATCATTAGGAAGTGATTAAAGAATCATTAACGACCGGCGGTCGCCGCGAGGTAGTCATGCGAAACTCTCTGATTGGGGCAAGCGTTCTGGCCGGCGTCGCGGCCTGCTTTCTTGTCGCGATGCTTACGCTGGCGGTCATGTCCGGTGGGGTGACGCAGCAGAAGTTCGAGACATTGTCGCCCATCACCGCCTATACCCTCGCGCTCGCGAACGCCAAGCCGGCCATGTCGGCGACGCTCGCTTTGGATAATCTGTTCATCATCCTCTATGTCGCAAGCCTCGCCATCGGCCTCAGCGCGCTTGGCGGTCCGGCCACGCGGGCGGCTACGGTGTTATCTGTCGCGGGCATGGTTGGTGTGGGCCTCTTTGACTTTGCCGAGAACCTCCACTTTGTGACGATGTATGCGCAGTTGGACGCAGGGATGGCGATTGCGCCGGACCAGGTTGCAAGACAAATGTGGGCCAGCCTCCTGAAGTGGCATATCGCCTATTTCGCCCTGTTCATGGCGAGTTTTGTCATCGCCGAGCGCGGCGCGGGGCTTTTGGGCGCGATATTGGTATGGAGCTTGCGGCTCGTCCTGCCCGTCGTGGGCGTCTTGAGCTATTCCGCGCCCGATGCGCTGCAGCCGCTCTTCTTTCTCGCCCGCTATGGCCTGATGCTGTCGGGCTTCTTGCTCTTCGCCTGGGTCTTTGCGGCAAGCGCGGGTGCGACAAAGGGCGGGGCAGGAGCGTGAGCTCGCATGCGCTGTTTCTACGCTGCCGCATGCCATCGCGGATAAAGAAATGACTCTAAGGTCCGCCTCAGGCTGGGCTGCGTTCGCCGCCCAGGATCCGGCGCAGCGCGCGCCGCTTCGTGAGAAGATCGGCGAGGGTATAGCCGTCCAGTATGTTTAAGAAAGCCGCGAGCGCCTCATCGAGTACGTGCGAGAGTCCGCAGGCCGGCGCGATCACACAATGCGCGCAATCCGCCAGTTGGAAGCCTTCTTCTGTGTGCCGCACGACTTCGCCAACATTGATCGCCTCGGGCGCCCGCGCCAGCCGCAAGCCGCCGGAGCGACCCCGTACGGCCGCCACATAGCCAGCGCGGCTGAGATCACTGGCCACTTTCATCAGGTGGTTCTGTGAGATGCCGTTGGCGCTCGCAATCTCTGCAATGGAGCACAGCCTCTCATCGTGCACGGCCAGGTGAATGAGCGTGCGCAGGGCGAAATCTGTGTAGCGCGTGAGGTGCATTGGGGATCCTACGGAGTGGCGGCGTATCGCACCGGAAACACGGTATTTATATTGCATGTTTTTGCGCGCATGATACATGCATGTCAAGTACCTGTTTAAAGAGAGGCGAGCATGACCACGCAAGGACAGCTCAACGACGAGAGCTTCGCAAAGCTCATGGCGCTGTTTTACGCACGCGTCCGCAAAGACCCGGATCTTGGCCCGATCTTCAACGATACCATCGCCGATTGGCCCCATCACCTCGCCAAGCTCTCCGATTTCTGGCATTCGCTGATGCTGACGAGCGGGCGCTTCAAGGGCAATCCGATGATGAAGCACCTCATCCACAAGGCACGCATAAAGCCCGCGCATTTCGATCGCTGGCTGGAATTGTGGGATGCCGCGACGAACGAGGTGATGGCACCCGAACACGCTTCCGCGATGCAGCTGAAGGCGCGCCGTATCAGCGAGAGCTTCAAGCTTGCCCTTTTTTACAAACCCGACCTCGTTACCCCGCCAAAGCAGGAGGCAAAGGCATGAGCAACGCCCCGCATGTCGATCTCAAGGTTCATCACAAGCCGAAGGATGTCTCAGACCACATCGCGCTAGGCTTCACCAAGCTGCTGCGTTTTTGCGCTGACACCTTTTTTGCCAAGCGTTATGGGCATCGTGCCATTGTCCTGGAGACGGTGGCGGCAGTGCCCGGCATGGTGGGTGCCACGCTCACACACCTCAAATGCCTGCGACGCATGGAGGACGACAAGGGCTGGATTCGCACGCTGATGGAAGAAGCAGAGAACGAGCGCATGCACCTCATGACATTCATCGAGGTGGCAAATCCGACCCTGTTCGAACGTCTGGTCGTGCTGCTGGCGCAATGGATCTTCTATATTGGCTTCTTTGCGCTCTATTTGATTAGCCCGAAGAGCGCGCACCGCGTCGTTGGTTATTTCGAGGAAGAGGCGGTGATCTCCTACACGCATTATTTGGCTGAGCTGGACGAGGGTCGTTCGCCCAACCTGCCAGCGCCGGAGATCGCGAGGCGCTATTGGAGACTTCCCGATGACGCGACGCTGCGCGACGTGGTGCTCGTTGTGCGGGCGGATGAAGCGCATCACCGAGACGTCAACCATGGTTTTGCCAGCGCGTTGGTGGGTGATGTTGTGGACACATCAAAACATGCGCCCTATCCGATCCATGCCGAAGACCTGCCGAGGGCTGCGTGATGTCTGTTCCCTATCGCTCCTCGCCCGTTTTTGACGAGAACACGCTGCCCGCGGCACTGCAGAACGAGCACAACACCAAGGCCGGCGTGTGGGGCGTGATCCGCGTGCTTGAAGGCCAGCTTCACTACACCATTATCGATCCCAAGGTGGAGCAATTGCTGACGCCCGACAATCCTGGCCTTATCCTGCCCGAGCAGAAGCATTTCGTAACGGCCCTTTGGCCGGTGCGGGTGCGGGTGGACTTCTATGATGCGCCGCCCGATTGGCTCTTGCCGCCCAAGGAGGAAGCGACGAACGACGCGCGACCTCAACCCGGCACCAAGGCCAACGCCTAGCGATCGGCGGGCAATTCACCGCGTGCAGTGCTGCAAGTTTCGCCGCCGGGGTCATCGATTGGTCCCGGCGGTCTTTTTGTGCCGCCGCTTTGGTGTTGGAATTTCCGCCCTTGCATAGCGCGAAGGCAAGGCTACCCTTCCTTCCAATAAGCCATAACATTCCTGGGAGGACGGATAGACATGGGTATGAAACCCTCAGCGGCCATCGTGGGCGCGGGCCTGGGCGGACTTTGCGTCGGCGCGCTCGCCAAACAGGCGGGCTTTGACGACATCGTTCTCTTGGAGCAGGCCGATTCGGTAGGTGGCACCTGGCGTGACAATTCTTATCCCGGCTGCTGCTGCGATGTGCCCGTCGCGCTCTATCAGTTCTCCTTTTTTCAGAGCATAGCCTGGAGCCACCTCTTCCCGCGTGCGGAGGAATTGCACCGCTACACGAACGATTTCACTGATGCGATGGGCCTTCGTCCGCATCTCAAGCTGGGCGATGGCGTCGTCCGCGCCGTCTGGGATGAGGAGAAGGGCGCATGGCACGTGACGACCAGGAAGGGGAATTCCTATGATGCGAGCGTCCTTGTGATGGCATTGGGCCAGCTCAATCGTCCGCAATGGCCCCAGATCGAGGGCCGCGACAGCTTCAAGGGCCACGCGTTTCACTCGGCCCGCTGGGACCATGGCCTCAGCCTGGAGGGCAAGCGCGTCGGCGTGATCGGCTCAGCGGCAAGCGCCGTGCAGATCATTCCCGAAGTGGCGAAGATCGCGCGTGAACTCGTTGTCTTTCAGCGCACGCCGAACTGGGTCATCCCCCGTCTCGATCGGCCGATCACGGATGAGGAAAAGACGCTGATGATGACGGACCCCGAGGCGGCGATGAAGATCGGTGCCCGGGCGCGGGCGAACATCTATGAGAATGCCGACCATTTCTTCTGGCAGGCCTTTGCCTGGACGCCCGAGGGACGTGCCGCTGTACGCCGCCAGGCGCTCAATCACTTGGAGGCACAGGTGCAAGATCCGGTGCTGAGGGCAAAATTGATCCCCGACTATCCGCCCGGGTGCAAGCGCGTCCTCATTGCGGATGATTTCTATCCCGCCCTAACGCGGAGCAACGTGATCCTGGAAACCGATGGCATCAAGCGCATCGTCCCTGAGGGCGTGGAGATGAACACGGGCAAAGTCCATGCCTTCGACGTGATTGTCTATGCAACGGGCTTCGAGACGACGGGGTGGCATTGGTCCGCAGATGTGATCGGCAGGGACGGACGTTCGCTGAACGATGTGTGGAAGGATGGTCCTGAAGCCTATCTGGGGCTCTCCGTCGCGAACTTCCCCAACATGTTCATGACCTACGGCCCCAACACCAATCTCGGCCACAACTCGATCACCTTCATGATCGAGCGGCAGGCGGAATACATCATTGCTGCCATGAAACAGCTTGAGGAGCGCGGCCTGAAGGCCATGGAGGTGAAGGCATCTGCCCAGAAGCGCTTCAACAAGAAGCTTCAGGCGGATCTGGGCAAGACCGTGTGGGCCGATCCGCATTGCACAAGCTGGTACAAGAACGCCAATGGTCGCATCACCCAGAATTGGAGCAGCCACACGCGTGACTATGCCAAGGCGACGCGCAAGGTGGCCATGGGCGACTATTTGCTCACCGAGAAAGGTGCCGGCCGCAAGCCCTTGGCGGCCGAATAGAAGGGTGAGGCTGGCCCCTCACGCAACTGTCACCAAAGCGGGACAAACATATCGCGAACATCGCGCGTGCGGACCCCTGCGTCATGGTTAAGCGCAGTTGACGAAGGGGCCGCGCATCACGACATTTCCCCCTGACAAGAAGTGCGTCGCGGGCCATTCGCCTTTTGACGCCTGTCGGCGTGCTGAAGCGGCGCTGTGCCGCTTGGCCTTTGGCCCGCGTTTAGCTCCGGGCGCAACGATCAATGGGAGGTCACATGTCCAGTGCTGTTCAAACCCGCTCCCCCATGCAGTACCTGGATTCAGCCATGGGGGCGTTGCGAAATCTGGGGCTGATGCCTGATAAGATCGAAGAGGCGCCGATCATTCCGCTCCTGCAGAAGATCTCCGACCTTTCGCCGGACAAGATCGCGGTCATCGCCCGCACTTTGGGCCAGGCGAGCGTCTTCAATGAGGTCGTGCGCGAACAGATTTCGGGCATGGAAGTGGGTGAGCGCTATCGTGAAATCACGCAGGCCTTCAATTCCATCCGTGACGACAGCAAGCGCATGGTCGACCAGATTTCAGACGGCACGCTCGACATTTTCGAACGTGCGACGAACGCCTGGATGAAAATCGCGCGCGGGGATGTGGCGCAGCGCTTCGACAAGATCCGTAGTCTCTATCTGGATGTCAGCAAGGCGACCCGCGGCCAGATCGAGCGTGAACATACGATACTTGAGGCCTATCGCGATTTTCGCGGCGCGTTGAAGCAGGCCGAGGTGAGCGCGCTTGAAGTCCTCAAGGTGGCCGAGGCGAAGTTCGAGGCAACAAAGCAAAGCCTGAAGGCCGCATCTGACGCGGTTTCCGGCTTTGCGGGAACGGAGCCTGCCGAGCGCGCCAGGCTCGAACTCGCGCGCGACGAGGAACTGCGCATGATGCAGAACGAGGAAAAGCGCTATCAGATCGCCAAGGACCTCGCGGACAATCTCACCATCGGCTACAACACGACCGAAGTGGTGATGGCGCGCTTGCTGCAGACGACGAGCGCGAAGGAGCGCGTCTACGCACAGGCCGTGAGCTTTTTCTCGACCAACGAAACCGT
>JACADY010000001.1 GCA_013389115.1 Alphaproteobacteria bacterium | reverse complement strand
TCGCGGCCCTCGAAGGATGAGGGCAATGGAAACATCCCCCCACCCCTGCCCCACGACCGGAAAGGAGCGGCTCATTTTTCCCCGTCTGCCTTGCGGCATCGCCCCGGGAGAGCGGGGACCTGGCTGCCCGCTATCCCCGGGGGGTTGGGGCGGGCTAGGCTCTCCTTCATGAGCAAAGCAAAATCTCCGCCCCCGCCGCCGCCTCTGCCCTTCCCAAGCGCGGAGGAAACCGCCCAAGTCCTCCTTGCCCCCGCGGACGCGGTCTTGGTTGCCGCTGCCCGGCAGCTCGCCCTCGCCGAGGCCATGATGGGCGAAGCCGCACGGCTCACGCTCGATCCTCGCGTCTATGCCAATACAAGGGACGAGGCGCGCAAGAGCGCGGCCGACATCATGCGGGCCACGGCACGGCTCATCGAGGTGGTAATGCGCCATCGGGGCGAGACGCGGCACAGGATCATCATCGAGCGGCGGAAGGGGGAGGAAAATTCCTGAAAACAATTCGAAGGCGGGGCGCGCCGCTTGGCAATGAGAACGCGCGCAAGCACGGCGGAACGGCGGCCGGGGTGCGGCGGGTCCTGGCGCGCATCAGGGCTCAGGCGCGCCTTATGCGGCGCCTTGCGCGGCTGATCGCGGCGCTTCTGCGGCTGCGGTTGAGGCGGGCGCAGAGCAGCGTTGCATCTCCCCCCCATTGCCCGGGGCGGCTGCGCTGCTATAAGGGCGCGTCGATATTCCCTCTGCCTCAAGCACGAGATCCGCCCCCATGAACATCCACGAATACCAGGCCAAGGCCGTCCTTAAAGACTTCGGCGTTCCCGTCGCGCGCGGCCTGCCCGCGTTCAGCGTGGACGAAGCCCAAAAGGCGGCCGAAACGCTGGGCGGGCCGGTCTGGGTGGTGAAGGCGCAGATCCATGCCGGCGGGCGCGGCAAGGGCGGCGGGGTCAAGGTCGTCAAGTCGATCGAAGAGGTGCGCGCGGAAGCCAAGCGCATGCTGGGCATGACGCTCGTGACGCCGCAGACGGGGCCTGAGGGCAAGGTCGTCCGCCGCCTCTATGTCGAGGACGGCTCGGCGATCGCGCGCGAGCTCTATCTCTCGATGCTGGTCGACCGGAACACCAGCCGCATCGCCTTCATCGTGTCCACCGAAGGCGGCATGGATATCGAGGAAGTGGCGCACAACACGCCCGAAAAGATCCTCACCTTCTCCATCGATCCGGCCTCCGGCGTGCAGCCCTTTCACGGGCGCAAGGTGGCCAAGGCGCTCGGCCTTACGGGCGACACGCAGAAGCAATGCGTCAGCCTCATCGCCTCGCTCTATGAGGCGTTCGTCGCCAAGGACATGAGCCTGCTTGAGATCAATCCGCTCGTCGTGACGAAAGAGGGCAAGCTCATCTGCCTTGATGCCAAGCTCAATTTCGATTCGAACGCGCTCTACCGGCGCCCTGAGATCGTGGCCTTGCGCGACCTCGATGAAGAGGACCCGACCGAGGTCGAGGCCTCCAAGCACGATCTCTCGTTCATCAAGCTGTCGGGCACTATCGGCTGCATGGTCAATGGCGCGGGGCTGGCCATGGCGACGATGGACATCATCAAGCTCTATGGCGCGGAGCCGGCAAACTTCCTCGATGTCGGCGGCGGGGCCTCGAAGGAGAAGGTGACGAACGCGTTCAAGCTCATCCTCGCCGATCCGCATGTGCAGGGCATCCTCGTCAACATTTTCGGCGGGATCATGAAATGCGACATCATCGCGGAAGGCATCATCGCGGCGGCAAAGGAAGTCTCGCTGAAGGTGCCGCTCGTCGTGCGGCTCGAAGGCACGAATGTGGAGAAGGGCAAGGAGATCCTCTCCAAATCGGGCCTTGCCATCATCGCGGCCAACGATCTTGCCGACGCGGCCGACAAAATCACCAAGGCGGTGAAGAAGGGGTGAGGGACGCCGCTCCTTATTGCGAGGTTGCATGACACCGCGGTCGTATCAGCGCATCGGCAAGGTTCAGCACCGCTTGAGGACCGCGACGACCGCGCTTGAGGCAAAGTTGCGGCTGCGCATGGCGGAGGGGCCTATCGCAGATGTCACGTTCCAGCCGCAATATGTGCTGGGGCCCTATGTGCTCGATTTCTACTGCGCGGGGTTGAAGCTCGCGATCGAGATCGGCGGCGAGCCGGAGGCGGAAGCGCAGGCGCGCAGCACGGCGCGGGCGCGGTTCCTGAAGAAAAAGGGCATCGCGGCCTTGCGGCTGGCGGAAGACGCGGGCGAGGGCGATATCGAGGCTGTCATCGCGCTCATTCGCGATCGGGTGCTTGACCGCCGGGAAGAACTGGGGTTCACCCTGCCTCGACATTGATAGCTATTTCGGGGCCCTATCGCCCCATCGACATTCGCATCTCACGGAGTTCGACCCGCTCATGTCCATTATCGTCGATAAAAACACCAAGGTGATCTGCCAGGGCTTTACCGGCAATCAGGGCACGTTCCATTCGGAGCAGGCGATCGCCTATGGCACGAAGATGGTCGGCGGCGTTGCGCCCGGCAAAGGCGGCTCGACCCATCTCGGGCTGCCCGTCTTCGATACGGTGGAAGAGGCCGTGAAGGCGACGGGCGCAACCGCCTCGGCCATCTATGTGCCCCCGCCGTTTGCGGCCGACGCGATCCTCGAAGCCATCGATGCGGGCGTCGCGCTTGCCGTGTGCATCACCGAGGGCATTCCCGTCACCGACATGATCAAGGTGAAGCGTGCGCTCGAAGGGTCGAAGACGCGGCTCATCGGACCCAATTGCCCGGGCGTGCTCACGCCTTTGGAATGCAAGATCGGCATCATGCCCGGCCATATCTTCAAGAAGGGCCATGTCGGCATCGTGTCCCGATCCGGCACGCTCACCTATGAGGCGGTGGCGCAGACCTCGGCTGCGGGTCTTGGTCAGACGACGGCGGTGGGCATCGGCGGCGATCCGGTCAAGGGCACCGAATTCATCGATGTGCTGGAAATGTTCCTTGCCGATCCTGAAACCCAGTCGATCATCATGATCGGGGAAATCGGCGGCTCGGCGGAAGAGGACGCTGCCGATTTCATCAAGCAAAACAAGGTCAAAAAGCCAATGGCGGGATTCATCGCCGGGGTCACCGCGCCGCCCGGGCGCCGAATGGGCCATGCCGGCGCGATCATCTCGGGCGGCAAGGGCTCGGCCGGCGACAAGATCGAGGCGATGAAGTCGGCGGGCATTCTCGTCGCCGACAATCCCGCTGCCCTCGGCACGACGCTGTTGAAGCGGTTGAAGGGTTAAACAAGCTTCTGTACTTTCGCCGCCTAGCGATTACATCAGTCATGCCGCCGCGTTCGGGTGGCGGTGCCTTTCACTCCCAAGGGGTCCGGGCCAATACGGGCAAGCGGACGAAATCATGGCGCAACCGGCAGATGGCCGCAGCAACGAGCTTCTCTCCCAAACCTCCTTCCTTTACGGCGCGAATGCCTCGTTCATCGAGGATCTCTATGCGCGCTATCTGAGGGATCCCCAATCGGTCGATCCAACCTGGCAGGCGCTGTTCGCTGAGGTTGGCGGCGGCGTCGCGGCGCGGGCCAATGGCGGGCCGAGCTGGCAGCGCAAGCTTCCCCCCAACGGCGAGAATGCGGAGACGCTGGCGGCGCTCACGGGCGACTGGTCGGGCGTGAAGGCGCCGGCAAAGCCGGGCAAGGGACCCAAGGGCAATGGCGCCGCGGTCGCGCCGTCCCTCGCGCCTGTCGATGCCGCGGCGGTGCGCCAGGGCACACTTGATTCCATTCGCGCGATCATGCTGATCCGCGCCTATCGGGTGCGCGGCCATCTCGATGCCGATCTCGACCCGCTCGCGCTCGAGCCGAAAAAGCCCCATCCTGAGCTTGAGCCCTCATCCTATGGCTTCGGGCCGCAGGACATGGACCGGCCGATCTTCCTCGACAAGGTGCTGGGCCTTGAATACGCAAGCATGCGCCAGATCGTCGATATCTGCCGGCGCACCTATTGCGGCAAGATCGGCTATGAGTTCATGCACATCACCGATCCTGAGCAGAAGCAATGGATGCAGGAGCGCATCGAGGGCCCGGAAAAGGACGTGAAGTTCACGCCCGAGGGGCGCAAGGCGATCCTCAACAAGCTGGCCGAAGCCGAAGGGTTCGAGAAATTCTGCGCGGTCAAGTTCACCGGCACCAAGCGCTTTGGCCTTGATGGCGCGGAAGCCGCGATCCCGGCGCTCGAGCAGATCATCAAGCGCGGCGGCGCGCTCGGCGCTGAAGAACTCGTCTTCGGCATGCCGCATCGCGGGCGGCTCAACGTGCTCACCAACGTGATGCAGAAGCCGTTCCGCGCGATCTTCCATGAGTTCCATGGCGGCTCGGCCAATCCGGCCGACGTGCAGGGATCGGGCGATGTCAAGTATCACCTCGGCGCCTCCTCCGACCGCACGTTCGACGACAATCAGGTGCATCTCTCGCTTTCGCCCAATCCTTCGCATCTTGAGGCCGTGAACCCGGTCGTGCTTGGCAAGGCGCGGGTGAAGCAGAACCAGCGCGGCAAGGGCGATCTCGAGGCGGGGCGGGGCAAGGTGATCCCGGTGCTGCTGCACGGCGATGCGGCCTTTGCGGGCCAGGGCGTCGTTGCGGAATGTTTTGCGATGTCGGGGACCAAGGGTTATCGCACGGGCGGCACGATCCATCTCGTTGTCAACAACCAGATCGGCTTCACGACGGCGCCGCATCATGCGCGCTCCTCGCCCTATCCTTCCGATGTCGCGCTGATGGTGCAGGCGCCGATCTTCCATGTGAACGGCGATGACCCCGAGGCGGTGGTGCACTGCGCGAAGGTCGCGACCGAGTTCCGCCAGCGGTTCCGCAAGGATGTCGTCATCGACATGTTCTGCTATCGCCGCTTCGGGCACAACGAGGGCGATGAGCCCTCATTCACGCAGCCCTTGATGTATAAGAAGATCCGCTCGCGGCCCTCGGCGCTTGATCTTTATGCCAAGCGCCTCGTCGCTGAAGGCCTCATAAGCGAGGGCGAGGCCCAGCAGATGCGGGCGGAATTCACCGCGCGGCTCGAACAGGAATTCGAAGCGGCCAAAGCCTATAAGCCGAACGCGGCCGACTGGTTCGGCGGCCTGTGGGCGGGTTTCGGCCTGCCGCGGGACGAGGAGCGGCGCGGCAAGACCGATGTCGCGCTCGAAACGCTGAAGCAGGTCGGCGCGGCGCTGACCGCGATCCCCGACGGCTTCAAACCGCACCCGACGATCCAGCGCCTCTTGAAGCAAAAGCAGGAGATGATCGAGACCGGGCAGGGGCTCGACTGGGCGACGGCCGAGGCGCTGGCATTCGGCACGCTGCTGCTTGAGGGCTATCCGGTGCGCCTGTCGGGACAGGATTCAGGGCGCGGCACCTTCAGCCAGCGCCATGCCGCGCTCGTCGATCAGGATACCGAAACGCGCTTCCATCCTCTCAGCGCGATCCGGCCCGGCGGCCAATCGGATTTCGAAGTCATCGATTCGCTGCTCTCGGAAGAAGCGGTGCTGGGCTTTGAATACGGCTATTCGACGGCCGAGCCGCGCGCGCTCGTGCTGTGGGAGGCTCAGTTCGGCGATTTCGTCAACGGCGCACAGGTTATCATCGACCAGTTCATCGCGTCGGGCGAAAGCAAGTGGCTGCGGGCAAGCGGCCTCGTCATGCTGCTGCCGCACGGCTTTGAAGGCCAGGGGCCGGAGCATTCCTCCGCCAGGCTCGAGCGGTTCCTGCAACTGTGCGCCCAGGACAATATCCAGGTCGCCAACTGCACGACGCCGGCCAATTATTTCCACATCCTGCGCCGGCAGATGCATCGCGATTTCCGCAAGCCCCTCATCATCATGACGCCGAAGTCGCTGCTGCGGCACAAGAAATGCGTCTCCTCGCTCGCCGATCTGGGGCCGGGGTCCTCGTTCCACCGGGTGCTCAAGGACGATGCGGACCAGGCGGCGGCCGGCGCCTTCAACCTCCTCCCCGATGATCAGATCAAGCGGGTCGTCCTGTGCTCGGGCAAGGTCTATTACGATCTCCTTGAAGAGCGCGAACGGCGCGGCGAGCGGCGGGTCTATATTCTGCGGGTCGAGCAGTTCTATCCCTTCCCGACCTTCCCGCTGATGCGCGAGCTCAAGCGATTTGCCAATGCCGAACTGGTGTGGTGCCAGGAAGAGCCCAAGAACATGGGCGGCTGGTCGTTCATGCTGCCGCATTTGGAAGCGATCGCCGCGCATGGCGGGAACGCGATGCCAAGGCCGCGCTATGCCGGGCGGGCCGAGGCCGCCTCGCCCGCCGCGGGGCTCATGAGCGACCACATGCGGCAATTGAAAGCGTTCCTGGAAGAGGCGCTGGCGTTCTGATGATGCCGATGTCTCGCCGCCCCAACGACAAGGATCCCTGCTGATGGCGACCGATGTTCTCGTTCCAACACTCGGCGAATCGGTGACCGAGGCCACGGTCGCCAAATGGCTGAAACAGCCGGGTGAAGCGGTGAAGGCCGATGAGCCGCTCGTCGAACTGGAAACCGACAAGGTGACGGTCGAAGTGCCCGCGCCCGCCGCGGGCGTGATCGCTGAAATCCTCGCGCCGCAAGGCCAGACGATCGAAGTCGGGGGGCTGCTTGGCCGCATCGATGCCGCAGCCGCCGGCAAAAGCGGCAACGGCGCCGCCACGACCTCTGCTCCCTCACCTGTCGCCGTGGCGCCCGCGCCCGTCGTCGCTGCGCCAGCACCCGTTCTTGCCGTCGTCGCGGGTGCCCCCGTCATGCCGTCGGCGCGCAAGATCGCGGCGGAAGCGGGGATCGATACGGCCGCCGTCGCGGGCTCGGGCCGCGAGGGCCGGGTGATGAAGGGCGATGTGCTTGCCGCAATCGAGGCACGCGGCGCGGTCAGGCCCGCGCCTGCTCCCGTCATCGCAAAGGGTCCGCGCGCGCGGGCGAACCTCGAAGAGCGCGTGCCGATGACGCGCCTGCGCCGCACGATCGCGATGCGCCTGAAGGAAGCGCAGAACACCGCGGCGATGTTGACCACGTTCAACGAAGCCGACATGAGCGCGATCATGGGCCTTCGCAACGAATACAAGGACAGTTTCGAGCAGCGCCATGGCGTGCGCCTCGGCTTCATGTCGTTCTTCGTGAAGGCCTGCATCACCGCGCTCAAGGATGTTCCCGTCGTCAACGGCGAGATCGACGGCGATGACATCGTCTACAAGAATTACTACGACATCGGGGTCGCGGTCGGTACGGAAAAGGGCCTCGTCGTGCCCGTCGTCAGGGATGCCGATCAGCTCTCGCTCGCCGAGATCGAAAAGCAGATCAACGAATATGGCAGGCGCGCGCGCGATGGTCAGCTCAAGCTTGAAGAGCTGCAGGGCGGCACGTTCACGATCTCCAATGGCGGGGTCTATGGCTCCTTGATGTCGACGCCAATCCTCAATGCGCCGCAGGCCGGCGTCCTTGGCATGCACAAGATCCAACAGCGGCCGATGGTGGTCGAGGGCAAGATCGAGGTGCGGCCGATGATGTATCTGGCGCTCTCCTATGATCACCGCCTCGTCGATGGGCGCGAGGCCGTGACGTTCCTCGTGCGCGTCAAGGAATGCCTCGAAAGCCCGCAGCGGATGCTGCTCGATATGTAGGATGCCATGAGCGGCGAATTGTGGTGCCTCGTCATCGCGATCCTCATCGGTTTCGTTTCGGTGGGGGCGCAGAGCTTCACGTTCAAGGCCCAGGTTGGGCACCGCTATACGATCGGGCCGCGCGACGAAGGGCTGACGCCCGAGCGCGTTGCGGGGCGCATGGAGCGGGCGCTGCGGAATTTCACCGAGACCTTCGCGTTCTTTGCCGCCGCCGTGCTGATGGTTGAGATCACGCGCTGCAATGGTCTCTTGAGCCTTAGCGGGTCGGTTCTCTATGTTGTGTCGCGCGCGCTCTATCTTCCTGCCTATGCGTTTGCGCCGCCCGGCGTGCGCACGCTGTCCTGGCAAGTCAGCATGATCGGCATCCTCCTCATCCTTGCGCAGCTTGCGTTTCCTTGAGCTGCGTTCGCCCCCCGGAGAAAAACAGATATGGCTGATGCTTATGATGTCCTCGTCCTTGGCGGCGGGCCGGGCGGATATAACGCCGCGATCCGCGCGGCGCAGCTGGGCAAGAAGACCGCCTGCATCGAAGCCCGCGCGACGCTTGGCGGCACGTGCCTCAATGTCGGCTGCATTCCCTCCAAGGCGCTGCTGCATGCCTCGCACCTCTTCGATGAGGCGCAGCATTTCGCGACCATGGGCGTGAAGGCGAAGGGCGGGATCGAACTCGACCTTCCCGCCATGATGGCGCACAAGGAAAAGACAGTCGGCGAGCTCACGCGTGGGGTGGAATTCCTGTTCCGCAAGCACAGAATCGACTGGATCAAGGGCTTTGGCCGTTTCGTCTCGCCTTTGGCGATCGAGGTCAAGGCGGCGGACGGCACGACCAGCACGGTTCAGGGCAAGGACATCATCATCGCGACAGGCTCGGAAGTGATGACGCTGCCCGGCGTTACCATCGATGAGAAGCAGATCGTCTCCTCGACGGGGGCGCTCGCGTTGAAGGCGGTGCCGAAACGCATGCTCGTCATCGGCGGGGGCTATATCGGGCTTGAGATGGGATCGGTGTGGCGGCGCCTCGGTTCGGCAGTGACGGTCGTCGAGTATCTCGATCGCATCACGCCAGGCATGGACGGCGAAATCTCCAAGCAGTTCCAGCGCATCCTGCAAAAGCAGGGCATGACGTTCAAGCTGGGCATGAAGGTCGTCGGCGCCGACATGAAGGCTGGCGCCGTGCAGGTGCGGATCGAGCCGGCACAGGGCGGCGAACAAGAGATGATCGAGGCGGATGTCGTGCTCGTCTCCATCGGCAGGCGGCCGTTCACGGCGGGCATCGGGCTTGAGACGATCGGGGTCAAGCTCGATCCGCGCGGGCGCGTCATTTCAGATGCGCATTTCGCGACGGGCGTCCCGAATGTGTGGGCGATCGGCGATGTGCGCGAAGGCCCGATGCTGGCGCACAAGGCGGAGGACGAGGCCGTCGCGGTTGCCGAACTCATCGCGGGCCAGGCGGGGCATGTGAACTACGATGCCATTCCGGGCGTCGTCTACACCGCGCCTGAAGTTGCGACCGTCGGCAAGACGGAGGAAGAGCTGAAGGCGGCGGGCATTCCCTACAAGGCCGGCAAGTTCCCCTTCACGGCCAATGCGCGGGCAAAGACCATCGCCGCGACCGAGGGCTTTGCCAAAATCCTCGCCGATGCCAAGTCGGACCGCATTCTCGGCGCGCATATCATCGGGGCGGAAGCGGGCAACATGATCGCGGAACTGGCGCTCGCGATCGAGTTCGGCGCGGCATCCGAAGACATCGCGCGCACCAGCCATGCGCATCCCACGCTGCCCGAGGCGGTGCGGCAGGCCGCGATGGCGATCGGCGGCTGGACGATGCAGATGTAAGCGCGCCCGACTTATCCCCGGCCCTCCAACCCTTGTTAGCTTGCTGCGTATGAAGCGATTTTCCATACGGCGCGCGCGTGCCGCCGAAATGCCGGAATGTGCCGCGCTCTATGTCTCGGTCGGGCGTTCAGCCTTTAGCTGGCGGGGGCCGCAATCCTTTTGCGCGGAGGATTTCCTCGCCTTCGCCGCAGAGGAAGACGTGTTCGTCGCGGAAGCGGCAGGTGAGATCGTCGGTGTGCTGACGCTCTATCAGCCCGAAAGCTTCGTCCATGCGCTCTATGTCAGCCACGCCGCGCAGGGGCAGGGGATCGGGCGGGCGCTGCTGGCGCTCGCGGCTTCCTCGACCTGCGGGAATCTCACGCTCAAATGCGATCTGGCCAATCGCCGGGCGCTGCAATTCTATGATCGGCTCGGCCTTGAGCGCATGGGCGGCGGGGAGAGCGATGGGGTGGCTTGGGTCAAGCTTATCGCGCGCCGGCCAATTGACGCCGATGGCATTGCGATCCGCGCCGCCAGTCCTGCGCCGTGAGCCGCCGTCATTGCGTGCGGCCGTGCGCTCTTCCTCAGGCCTTGCGCGCGCGGGGATGGGCGGCCTCGTAGACGGCAAAAAGCCGGGCCTCATCGAGGCTCGTGTATTTCTGGGTCGTCGAGAGCGAGGCGTGGCCCAGAAGCTCCTGGATCGCGCGCAGATCGCCGCCGCTTTGCAGGACATGCGTTGCAAAGGAATGCCGCAGCGCGTGCGGCGTCGCGGAGGGCGGAAGGCCGAGCCTTGCGCGCACGGTCTGCATCAGCTTTTGCGCATAGCGGGCCGAGAGTGGCTTGCCGCGCGTCGAGAGAAAGAGCGGCGCGTCCTCGCCTTGTGCAAAGGGGCAGAGCTTCACATAGGCGGCAAGGCGGTCTTGTATTTCGGGCAGCAGGGGCACGCTTCGCTCCTTGCGGCCCTTGCCGATGACGCGCAGCGCCGCTTGCTCCTTCGTGTCGCGGCGCTTGAGGCTGAGGGCTTCACTGATACGCAGCCCTGCGCCATAGAGGAGCGTCAGCAGCGCCGCGTCGCGCGCCTGTTCCCAAGCCTCCTCGCGCATCTCGCCCGCATGCAGGAGCGTCTGTGCCGCGCCCTCGATGCTCAGCGGCTTTGGCAGGCTTGCGGGAACTTTCGGCGAGCGGATGAGCGCAAGCTCGGCGATCTCGATCGCTTCGTGGCGGCTCAGATAGCGGGCAAAGGAGCGCAGGGCGGCGAGCGCGCGGGCAAGGCCGCGGGCTCCAAGGCCCTTGGCGCGGCGATGGGCGAGAAAGGCGCGGATGTCGGCGGCCGTGAGGCGGCCCAAATCCTCGCGCGTCAGGCCTCCTTGATGCTCCGCCATGAAGGCGAGGAACGAGGCCGCATCATCGCCATAGGCCCGCACGGTCAAGGGGCTGAGGCGCCGCTCGCGCGAAAGGTGGATGAGCCAGGCTTGCGCGAGTTCTTCCGGGTTCACAGGATCGATTGCCCCGTCTTCTTCCAGTCGGCGAGAAACTGGGCGAGGCCCTTGTCGGTGAGCACGTGCTGAGCCAAGGTCTTCAACACGGCGGGCGGGACGGTCGCAATATCCGCGCCGATCAAGGCTGCTTCCTTCACATGAATCGGATGGCGGATCGAGGCGACGAGGATCTCGGTTGCAAAGCCGTAGTTGTCGTAGATGGTGCGGATCTCGCGGATGAGGTCCATGCCTGTCTGGCCGATGTCGTCAAGGCGACCGACAAAGGGCGAGATAAAGGTCGCGCCCGCCTTCGCGGCGAGAAGCGCCTGGTTGGCGGAGAAGCAGAGCGTCACGTTGACCATGATGCCGCGCGCGGTGAGCGCCTTGCAGGCCTTGAGGCCGTCCCAGGTGAGAGGCACTTTGATGGCGACATTCCTTGCGATGTCCGACAGTTTCAAGCCTTCCTCAATCATCGCCTTTGCTTCGGTGGCGGTCACCTCGGCGCTGATGGGGCCATCGATGAGCTTGGCGATCGCGGCAATGACGTCCAAGAATTTGCCACCCGACTTGGCGATGAGGCTTGGATTGGTCGTGACGCCGTCAAGCAGGCCCGTCTCCGCAAGGTCGCGGATTTCCGCCAGATCGGCGGTATCGGCAAAGAACTTCACGGCAATGGCCTCCTCGCACAGGGGAAAATCAGGCGCGTCCCACTCTTAGCGCATGGCAAATGCGTGCGAAACCCGCTTTGCCCTTCTGCCCGCGGGGCGAAGGCACTATCTCTGGCGCAACCATGACGCGCGAGACGCCATCCATGCTGGAGCTGCCCTTCGAGCCCGACGCGGGCTCCGATCCGCTCCGTGTTGCCGTGATGCTGCCCCGGCCGCTGAAGGGCGCCTATGACTATGCGGTGCCGCCAGGGCTCTTCCTGCAGCGGGGGGACATCGTCGAGGTGCCGCTTGGCCGCACGCGCGAAGTGGGCGTCGTGTGGGGCCCAGGAACGGGCGAGGTGCCGCAGGCAAAGCTCAAACCCGTGGCGCATCGCTTCGATACCGGGCCGCTGCCAGCCGATCTGCTCGATTTCATCGATTGGGTGGCCGATTACACATTGGCTCCGCCCGGCGATGTTCTTGCGCTTGTCCTGCGTGTGCCATCCGCGCTCGAGCCGCCAGAAACGCGCACCGCCTATGTGCCAGGCGCCCATACGCCTGAGCGGCTTTCCGCGGCGCGCAAGCGCGTGCTTCAGATCGCGCAAGACGGCATGGCGCGGCGGGCGGGCGAGCTTGCGCGCGAGGCCGGCGTTTCCTTGAGCGTCGTCAAGGGTCTCATCGCGGCCGGCGCCCTTGCCGCCGTGGCGCTGCCCGCTTTCCCGCGCTTTCCCGCGCCCGATCCGTCACCGGGCAGCCTTCAACTCTCGCCCTCGCAGGAAGAAGCCGGGGCCGCACTGCGCAGCAGGGTTGCTGCGGGCTTCAGCGCCACGCTGCTCGATGGCGTGACGGGATCGGGCAAGACGGAAGTCTATTTCGAGGCCGTGGCCGAGGCCTTGCGGCAAGGCGGGCAGGTGCTCATTCTCCTGCCCGAGATCGCGCTCAGCGTGCAATTCCTCGACCGCTTCGCGGCGCGGTTCGGCTGCCGTCCGGCGGAATGGCATTCCGATCTCTCCCAGCGGGAGCGGCGGGGCACGTGGCGGGCGGTGATGACGGGGGAGGCGCGGGCAATCGTCGGCGCGCGCTCGGCGCTATTTCTTCCGTATACGGATCTTTCCCTCATCATCGTCGATGAGGAGCATGACAACGCCTTCAAGCAGGAAGAGGGGCTCATCTACCATGCGCGCGACATGGCGGTCGTGCGCGCGAAGATGGGCGGGTTTCCCATCATCCTTTCCTCCGCGACGCCGTCGCTTGAAACCTGGCTCAATGCCGCGCGCGGGCGCTATCTGCATGTGAAGCTGCCGCAACGCCATGGGGCGGCGCGGCTGCCCGAAGTCGCACTCATCGATCTGCGCGAGGAAGGGCCCGAGCCGGAGAGCTGGCTCAGCCCCAAGCTTGTTGCGGCGATGGAAGAAACATTGAGCGGGGGCGAACAGGTCCTTTTGTTCCTCAACCGCCGCGGCTATGCGCCGCTCACGATCTGCCGCGCCTGCGGGCACCGGCTTGGCTGTCCTAATTGCTCAAGCTGGCTCGTCGAGCATCGCTATCACGCGCGGCTCAAATGCCACCATTGCGGCTATGAATTGGCGCGGCCCCAGGCCTGTCCCAGCTGTCACGCGGAGGGTAAGCTGCATGCCTGCGGGCCAGGCGTCGAGCGCCTGGCAGAGGAAGTGCGCGCGCGGTTTCCGGGCCGGCTGGTCGCGATCGCCTCGAGCGATGTGCTGCACGGGCCTAAGCAGACACAGGCCGCGATCGAGGCCATGGCGGAGGGCGGCACCGATATACTCATCGGCACGCAAATGGTGGCGAAGGGGCATAACTTCCCTGGCCTCACCCTTGTTGGCATCGTCGATGCGGATCTGGGGCTTGCGGGCGGGGATCCGCGGGCAAGGGAGCGGACGTTCCAGCTTCTCCATCAGGTTTCGGGCCGGGCGGGCCGCGCGGAGAAGCCGGGGCGCGTGCTCATCCAGACGACGCAGCCCGATCTTCCCGTCATGCAGGCGCTTGCCGCGCAGGACCGCGACGGGTTCCTCGCGATCGAGGCCGAGGACCGGCAGGCGAACGGGCTGCCGCCGTTCGGGCGGCTGGCGGCGGTCATAATTTCGGGAAGCGATGAGGCGCTCGTGCACGCAACGGCGCAGGAATTGCGCCGGTCGGCGCCGCTTTGCGAAGGGATCGCGGTGTGGGGGCCGGCGCCCGCCTCGCTCTCCCGGCTCAAGGGGCAGACCCGCGTGCGGCTGCTCGTGCATGCGGCGCGCAACCTGAAGCTCAGCGAGTATGTGCGGCCGTGGCTTGCTTGCGTGCGCGTGCCGGGCCGGGTGCGGGTCAGCGTCGATATCGATCCGGTGAGCTTTTTCTGATGGGCGCGGGGGCTGAGGGGATGGTAACGCTTGCGTGCCGCTGCAAGGGAGAAACTGGCGATGGACGTCATTACGATGCCGCTGCTGTGGATGACAGTGCTGGCGCTGCTCGCCTCGCTCGGCCTTGGACTTTTTGGGCTGCTGTTTCCCTTGAGCGCGCTCAGGCTCGTTGGGCTTGCCCTCGATCCGGAGCGGCCAGAGGGGATTTCAGAGGCGCGTGCGACCTATGGTGGCATATTTACCGGCATGAGCCTTATCGCGCTCATCACGCTTGCAGGGTTCAACAACCCCTTCATCACGGTGGGTGTTGGCTGCGCATGGCTCTGCGCGGGCTTTGCCAGGCTCGCCTCCAGCCTCTTCGATGGCGTGCCCTTTACCAAGAACGCCGTTGGAATCATGGTCGAAATGCTGATCGCGTCGCTGCTGATCCTGCCGCCGCTGATCGTGTTTCGAGGCCCTGCCTGAACCCTAAACGACCCTCGCAATTGGATGGAAACGCGCTTCGCCTCGTTCCCAAATGCACCGTCAGCACCGTTGTTGCGCATGCTAAGGCGCCATGCTAAAGGCTCGTCCGCGATCGCGCCGGGGGGTCTGACGCAAGACCCTCCTACGTATCGATAATCGCTTTGAATCAAAGGGTTGGTGGTCCGCCGGGCCGTTGCGTCCCGCCCTTTCCACACCGCCGTCAGGAGCGTTCCTCTCGTGGCCGCAGAAGACATCAGCGGGTCAGGCCTCGCCCAGCGCTATGCCTTGGCCCTTTTCGACCTGGCCCGGGATGCAAATGCCGTGGACGCGGTCAGTCGCGACCTGCAGGCAATCCGCGCGGCCATCGCGCAGAGCCGCGAGCTTTCGCTCCTCATTTCCTCGGCGATCTATTCGCGCGCGCAGCAGGGCGCGGCGATGGAAGCCATTCTCGCACGCATGAACGTCACGCTGCTGACGCGCCAGTTCGTGCTCTTCACCGCCACACAGCGCCGGCTCTTCGCGCTGCCGGCGATCGCGCAGTCTTTTGCGCGCATGGTGGCCAAGTCGCGCGGCGAAATGAGTGCGCAGGTGAAAAGCGCGCATGCGCTCAGCGATGCGCAGGTCGCCGCCTTGCGTGCGACACTCAAGTCGGCCTATGGCCGCGACGTCTCGCTCGAATTGTCGGTCGATCCGAGCCTTATCGGCGGGCTCATCGTGAATGTGGGCAGCCGGATGATCGATTCCTCGCTGAAAACCAAACTCGCCAACCTTGCCGTGGCGATGAAGGGAGCCTGAGCCTCTTATGACCATCCAGCCTTCGGAAATCTCCGCGATCCTGAAGCAGCAGATCAAGAATTTCGGCACCGAAGCCGAAGTCTCGGAAGTCGGCCAGGTGCTCAGCGTCGGCGACGGCATTGCCCGCGTCTATGGCCTCGACAACGTCCATGCGGGCGAGATGGTCGAGTTCCCGGGCGGCATCAAGGGCATGGCGCTCAACCTCGAAACCGACAATGTCGGCATCGTGATCTTCGGCAACGACAAGGACATCAAGGAAGGCGACACCGTCAAACGCACGCGCGCGATCGTGGACGTGCCGGTCGGCAAGGGCCTCCTCGGCCGCGTCGTTGATCCGCTCGGCAACCCGATCGACGGCAAAGGCCCCATCGTCTCCAGTGAGCGGCGCCGGGTCGATGTCAAGGCGCCCGGCATCATTCCGCGCCGTTCGGTGCATGAGCCGATGCAGACGGGCATCAAGGCGATCGACTCGCTCATTCCCGTCGGGCGCGGCCAGCGCGAGCTCATCATCGGCGACCGCCAGACGGGCAAAACCGCCATCGCGCTCGATACGATCATCAACCAGAAGAAGATCAACGCGTCGGGCGATGAGAAGCAGAAGCTCTATTGCGTCTATGTAGCCATCGGGCAGAAGCGCTCGTCGGTGGCGCAGATCGTGAAGACGCTGGAGGATTTCGGCGCGCTTGAGTACACAGTGATCGTCGCCGCAACGGCGTCGGAACCCGCGCCGCTGCAGTTCCTTGCGCCATTCGGCGGCTGCGCGATCGGCGAATATTTCCGCGACAACGGCATGCATGCGCTCATCATCTATGATGACCTCTCCAAGCAGGCCGTCTCCTATCGCCAGATGTCACTGCTGCTGCGCCGGCCGCCGGGCCGCGAAGCCTATCCGGGCGATGTGTTCTATCTCCATTCGCGCCTGCTCGAGCGCGCCGCCAAGCTCAACGATCAGAACGGTTCAGGCTCGCTCACCGCGCTTCCCGTGATCGAGACGCAGGCCAATGACGTGTCGGCCTATATTCCAACGAACGTCATCTCGATCACCGACGGCCAGATCTTCCTTGAGACGGATCTCTTCTATCAGGGTATCCGGCCAGCGGTGAATGTCGGCATCTCAGTCAGCCGCGTGGGCTCATCCGCCCAGATCAAGGCGATGAAGCAGGTCGCCGGCACGATGAAGACCGACCTTGCGCAATACCGCGAGCTGGCCGCCTTCGCCCAGTTCGGCTCCGACCTTGATCCTGTCACCCAGCGCCTGCTCAACCGCGGCGCGCGCATGACCGAGCTGTTGAAGCAGCCGCAATTCACGCCTTATCCGGTCGAGGAGCAGGTGGTGGCGATCTTCGCCGGCACGCGCGGCTATCTCGACAAGCTCAACGTCAACGACGTCGGCCGGTTCGAGCAGGATTTCCTGCGCCTGATGCGCTCCAAGCATGCCGATCTTCTGGATACGATCCGCAACGAGAAGGCCTTGTCGGACGCAACGCAGGCCAAACTGCGCACGATCCTCGATGACTTCTCCAAGAGCTTTGCCTAAAGGCGGTTCTCATCCATGCCTTCGCTCAAGCAATTCCGCGTCCGCATCGCCAGCGTCAAGTCGACGCGCAAGATCACAAAGGCGATGCAGCTCGTCGCGGCGTCCAAGCTGAAACGCGCGCAGGAGGCGGCGGAAGCCGCACGTCCTTACGCGGAACGCATGGAGCGCGTGCTTGCCAATCTCGCGGGCAGCCTGCTCAACAATCCAGGCGCGCCGAAGCTGCTTTCGGGCACGGGCAAGGATGAGGTGCATCTCCTCATCGTCGCGACGGCCGATCGGGGACTTTGCGGCGGCTTCAACACGAATATCGTCAAGCTGGCGCGGGCGCGCATCGAGGCGCTCCTGCGCGAGAAAAAGACGGTCAAGATCTTCTGTGTCGGGCGCAAGGGGCGCGATCAGCTGCGGCGCCTCTACAGTTCGCTCATCATCGACACGGTCGAATTTACGGGCCTCAAGCGCATCGGCTTTGCCCAGGCGCAGGGCGTCGCCAAGCGCGTGCTGGAGATGTACGAAGCGGGCGAATTCGATGTCTGCACCGTGTTCTTCTCGAGGTTCAAATCCGTCATCTCCCAGGAGCCGACGGCGCAGCGGCTCATTCCCGCCAACATCACGGGCGGGGCGAAGGCGGACGAACTCAAAGGCGCATCCTATGAGTATGAGCCCGAGGAAGAGGAAATCCTTCAGGCGCTGCTGCCGCGCAACGTGACGGTGCAGATCTTCAAGGCGTTGCTCGAGAATGCCGCCTCCGAACAGGGCGCGCGCATGAGCGCGATGGACAATGCAACGCGCAATGCGGGCGATGTGATCGACAAGCTGACGCTGCAGTATAACCGCTCGCGCCAGGCGATCATCACCAAGGAACTCATCGAAATCATCTCCGGCGCCGAGGCGCTTTGAGGCTTTAGGTAAGGGGTATACCCATGTCCATGTCCACCAATGTCACCGGCCGCGTCACGCAGGTCATCGGCGCCGTCGTCGACGTGCAGTTCGACGGTCACCTGCCCAATATTCTCAATGCGCTGGAGACCAGCAATCAGGGTGCGAAACTGGTGCTCGAAGTGGCGCAGCACCTGGGCGAATCGACCGTGCGCGCGATCGCGATGGACTCAACCGAAGGCCTCATCCGCGGCCAGGACGTCGCCGATACGGGCCGCCCGATCGCGATCCCTGTCGGTCCGGGCACGCTCGGGCGCATCATGAACGTGACGGGTCAGCCGGTCGATGAAGCCGGTGCGATCCAGGGCGTCGAGTTGCGCCCCATTCACGCCGAGGCCCCCAAATTCACCGAGCAGTCGACCGAAGCGCAGATGCTCGTCACGGGCATCAAGGTCGTCGATCTCCTCTGCCCTTACGCGCGCGGCGGCAAGATCGGCCTCTTCGGCGGCGCCGGCGTCGGCAAGACCGTGCTCATCCAGGAGCTCATCAACAACGTCGCGACGAAGCATGGCGGCTATTCGGTGTTCGCGGGCGTCGGCGAGCGCACGCGCGAGGGCAACGATCTCTATCACGAGATGATCGAATCGGACGTGAACAAGGACCCGAAGAAGGGCTCCATCGAAGGCTCGAAATGCGCGCTCGTGTTCGGGCAGATGAACGAGCCGCCGGGCGCCCGCGCGCGCGTCGCGCTCACGGGGCTTACGGTTGCCGAGTATTTCCGCGACCAGGGCCAGGACGTGCTCTTCTTCGTCGACAACATCTTCCGCTTCACGCAGGCCGGTTCTGAAGTGTCGGCGCTGCTTGGCCGCATCCCTTCGGCGGTGGGCTATCAGCCGACGCTCGCCACCGACATGGGCGCGCTGCAGGAGCGCATCACAACGACGACCAAGGGCTCGATCACCTCGGTGCAGGCGATCTATGTGCCCGCCGACGACCTCACCGACCCGGCGCCCGCGACCTCGTTCGCGCATCTTGACGCGACGACCGTGCTCAACCGCGCGATCTCGGAAAAGGGCATCTATCCGGCCGTCGACCCGCTCGATTCCACCTCGCGCATTCTCGACCCGCGGGTCGTTGGCGCCGACCACTATCGCGTCGCGCGCGAAGTGCAGCGCATCCTGCAAAAGTACAAGTCCTTGCAGGACATCATCGCGATCCTCGGCATGGACGAATTGTCGGAAGAGGACAAGGTCACGGTTGCGCGCGCGCGCAAGGTCGAGCGCTTCCTGTCGCAGCCCTTCCACGTGGCTGAAGTCTTCACGAACACGCCCGGCGTCTTCGTCGACATCAACGACACGATCAAGGGCTTCGATGCGCTGTGCCGCGGCGATTATGACCACCTGCCGGAGCAGGCCTTCCTCATGGTTGGTACGATGGAAGACGTGGTGAAGAAGGCCGAGAAGATGGCGGCGGAGGCGGCGTAGGCGCTTCCTTCGAGGCGCGCCGCCCTCAGGTTGAGGTACCAAGAATGGCAGACAAGCTTCACTTCGACCTTGTGAGCCCTGAGCGTCTGCTCATGGCGGAGGCGGTCGATATGGTCGTGGTGCCGGGATCGGAGGGCGATTTCGGCGTCCTTGCCGGCCATGCCCCACTGATGTCGACGATCCGGCCGGGCTTCATCTCGGTCAAGAACGGAAATCAGCCGGAGTTCCGGATCTTCATTCGCGGCGGGTTTGCGGAAGTGAACGCCAAGGGCCTTACCATACTTGCCGAAGAGGCGATCCCGGCGGGCGAGCTCAATGCGGCCGATCTCGATGCCAAGATCACGGATGCCGAAGAGGATCTGCGCGACGCCAAGGACGATGCCCATCGCCAGCGGGCGCAGGAAATCATCGACCAACTCCGACAGATCCGCCAAGTGCTTTAGGCCCTATCGGGCTAGAGCGGGCGGGTGGGGACCTCATCCTTCGAGGCTCGCGAAGAGCTCGCACATCTAGGCATGAGGTTTCATGGACATTCCTCATGCCCAGAGGTGGCGCGTCAGCGCCCTCGAACGATGAGGTTGACAGACAAGGTGGATGGCCCGCCGCACGCGGGCCATGACAATGACGAGCAAACCCTCTCGTCTCATCGCCCAGCCCCGTCCGGGCGATCCATCGCTTCAGGATGTGCCTGAAGCCATGGACCACAAGCAAGCGCGGGCTCGAGAATGACAGGGGTTATGCATCGCCCACTTTTCCGCCTCCCCGCGCTAACGTTCCTTTGTGCTGCAGGTGGCCGGCTGCCCCCAGCGTGGTATATAAGGAATGATACCCGGCGTTATCCAAAAAGGGGTTGGTCATGACCGCGCATTGGACACTCGATTCGATCCCTTGGCACAGTTTCGATGCGTCCAAGGTCGACCCTGAACTGCTGAAGGCGGTGAAGGCGGCGGCCATGGTCGAATACAATGCCGCCGATTATGTGGGCTATCTGAAGGCCGTGTTCGCTGGGGATGCCAAGGCCTTTGCCGCGTTCGATCAGTGGGGCATCGAAGAGGTTCAGCACGGCGCGGCGCTCGCGCGATGGGCCGAGATGGCCGATCCAAGCTTCAAGTTCGAACCGGCTTTCGCCAAGTTCCGCGAAGGCTATCGCCCGCCGCATTTCGACACGGGCGAGGCAGCGCGCGGCTCGCGCCGGGGCGAAATGATTGCACGCTGTGTGGTTGAATCGGGCACGTCCTCCTATTACACCGCGATCAAGGATGCCTGCGATGAGCCGGTGCTGAAGGAAATCGCCGCCAAAATCGCGGCCGACGAGTACCGGCACTACAAGCTCTTCTATGAGATGCTGGACGAGCAACCCGAACGGCTCTCCTTCCTCAAGCGCCTGCAGGTCGCGGCCACGCGGGTGAACGAGGCGGAGGACGATGAACTCGCCTATGCCTATTATTGCGGGAACACGCCGCTCGATCAGATCGGCGTTGCCCCTTACGACCGCAAGGCCTGTGTCACCGCCTATCAGACGCGGGTCACGCGGCTCTACAGACAGCGTCATATCGAGCAGGCGATGCGCATGATCGCCAAGTCGATCGGGGCGGCCCCCAATGGGTTGCTGCGCCGGTTCGCGACCTGGGCGGTGTGGACCTATCTGCGGTTTCAGACGCGCGGCGCGGCGGCGTGAGGGTTGCTTCACCCTTCGCGGCTCGCGAAGAGTGAGGGCAAGGAAAACATCCCCCACCACTGCCCCCCCCGCGAATGGGGGAGGGGTTATGCATGGCAACCACCTCCCCCTAGGGGAGGTCGAAGCGCCCTTTAAGCGCTTCGGGTGGGGTCGGCCCGCGAAGCATGGATCGCCCGCTTGCGCTGGCCATGACGGTTGGGGCGGCGCCAATCCCTCGCATCTGCTTCAGCCATAGGCCGGCTCGAGCGCGCCGGCCCATTCAAGCGTCATCGCGGCGACATCCTCCCAGCCGGGCTCGCCGATCATCCAGTGGCTCATATGCGGGAACGCGACGAACGAGGATTTCTCGCGATAGCGCTTGGCGATTCGGCGCACGGTGGGCGCCGGGTTCACGCGGTCGCGTTCGCCCGCCAGGCACAGGACGGGGCAGGTGACAGCGTGGGCATGGACAAAGGTGGCGCGCTGCCAGTCCATGGGCCAGTGCCAGATCTCAAAGGCGGCGCGGCCCGATTCAGGCACGAAGCGGGAAAAGATGGCGCGCCGCTCGGCCGATGGCAGGCGGTCCAGCGTATGCTCGGCCGCTATCGCGTATTGGGGCCGCAAGGGCTGATGCCAGAAATCGTGCCCCGCGAGATAGAGGCCGGCGGCCGAGACCATCTCCTCGGTGCCAGACGGCATGATGCCCCAGGGCGCCGAGGGTGCGATGAGGGCGATCGCCTGCACCTCGATCTGGGATGCAAGCATCTGCGCCAGAAGTCCGCCCATCGAATGGCCGATCAGAATGGGTGGCGCATGCAAGCCCGCAATGAAGCGGCGCAGGTCCGCCGCATAGTCAAGGACACTCGTCGTGCCCAGAGATGCGGGCGGCTGTGCCCGGGGCGAATGACCGTGATGGCGCAGATCGGGCGCGTGGACTTCATAGCCGGCCGCCTCGAACGGCTGACGGAACGCGTCGAAGGCCCAGCCGGCGCAGAACGCGCCATGGATCATTACGATGGGGGGATTGGGGGAAGGCGGCACGCCGGAGACTACCGTTCTCAATCTGAAAGGGGTTTCGTTCATATCGAGGCTGACATGGTAATGTCACTCATCCGATTTTGTCAGGCGTCGGGTGTCACCAGTTGCGCAAATTCCTCAATGACTGCGCTATAGACGTCGCGCTTGAAGGGCACTGCCATCGCCACAAGCCCCTCCAGCGGTGCCCATTTCCAGGCGTCGAACTCAGGCGGGAGATGCCGGTTTAGGTCGATTTCCACGTCATCGCCCTTGAAGCGCAGCAGAAACCATTTCTGCGTCTGACCGCGATAGCGCCCCTTCAGGGCAACGCCCAGGAGATGCTCCGGCAGGTCATAATTCAGCCATCGGGAATGTTCGGCTAAGACCTGCGCATTGTTGGTGCCGATCTCCTCCTCCATTTCGCGGAAAACGGCGGTACGCACGTCCTCGCCCGCGTCGATGCCGCCCTGGGGCATTTGCCAGGCCTCTTCGGCTTGCGCGCGATCGATCCGGCGCCCGACAAAGACCAGCCCCTCGCGGTTGATGATCATGGCGCCGACACAGGGCCGATACGGCATTTTTTCAATGGCCCGTGGGTTCATGGGTGCTTGCTGGCTCGTGGCTTGGGGCAGGTTCGTGGGCGGCGGGCCGGTGTTCCTCCGCCGAGGGCGGGTGCGCCGCTTCCGGCTCGTGCTCAGCGCCGGTGGCGCCCTCTTCATCCTTTTCCATCATCGCGCTCACCGGCGCAAGGCTCAGTCCCTTGGCTTCCGCATCCCTCGCCCAGGCCTCGAGCCGAGCCACGGACGCCGGTAGCGCCGAGGCGATGCCGATTGCACTCCCGCGCTCCCAGGCGAGGCGCTCGAGCGCGAGCAACTGCTCATCAATGAGATCGGGATCGGGCTCGCTGTCGATGAGGACGTCGCCCATGACGGCCGGCAGGCGGCTGTCCTTGGCCACTTTCTGCGCCAGGCTCGCCGGGGAGGCAGTCGTATCGATGAACATGAGGCCGCGCGCGGACAATTCGCCCATCACGGGCTCCAGCGCGTCGCGCGCGCCCAAAAAACGCTGGCCAAAGGCGTTCGTCACCCCGGCATAGCCGATGGCGCGGCTCATCAGCCAGCTCAAGCGATCGATGTTCTCCTTGGGCGCGATGCTGGTCAACAGCGCGTAAGGCCCGGGATCGTTGTCGGGATAGTCGAACGGCTCCATTGGCAGTTCGAGGTAGTATTCATGTCCTTCAAATCGGGCGAGCTCAGTCCATTCCTGGAGGCTTGAGCCATAGGCAAGAAAGCCGAGGCTGATCGCCGGGGGCAGGCGCTCGATCGCGGCTTTGGTTGCGCGCTCCGACAGGCCGAGGCCGGTGACGAGGATCGCCACTTTCGGGCGCCCGTTTTCGGCGTGGTAGGGGCGCGCATAGACTGCGCGGGGAAGCTCACCGTTCGGGCCAATTTGCGGCAAGAGGCCGTAGGGACCTTCCGTCAACAGCGCCTTCGCTGGAGATGAGGGGTTGATGCGCTCGGGCTTTTCGGCTTCGGGCGGGTGCGCGGCGGTGGCGGCGAGCGGGCCGAGCAGAAATTGCAGGGCCGGCTGACGCGTGATCGGATCGCCGAAGAACGCGGTCATCAGGATCGCGAGCGCGAGCGCGGTCAGAAAGCCGCCAGTCAACCAGAGGGGGAGCCAGGTGTTGTCCGCCGCCTTGTCGAGGCCAGCGCGAAAGGCCGGGGCGATCATGCCCGTCAAAGGCGCGAGGAAGCGGGTGGCGCCGTGTGCAGCGGCCGGCGCCTCTTTCGGGGGTGCGCTTTGGGCCGGCGTTTTGCGGGCCGAGGGCTTTGCCTTTGCCTTCGGATTGGCGGGCGCCTGGCTTTGAGCCTCATCGACCGGGTGCAGCGGGGGCACCGGTATCGGCTTTAGCACTTTGCGCTTTGCTGGCGCAGCTCCGCTCACGAATCGCCCCATCGCTGTGTCTTCCACAGTCCTAGGCAGAGGGCGTTAACGGAAGTTTAGCGAGAGTGGGACGGGACCGCCCCATAGGATGGGGCTTGCCTGTGGATCACAAGCGCGGGGTGGGATGTGACCGTCTTGCCTCACCCTTCGCGGGCCGCGCAGGGTGCGGGCATGGAAGACATCCCCCCACCCCTGCCCCTCCCCACGAATGGGGGAGGGGTTATTCATGGCAACCACCTCCCCTAAGTGGAGGTCGGACGCCGTCAGGCGTCCGGGTGGGGTTGCTGTTTGTGAAGCATGGATGGCCCGGTCGACGCC
>JACADY010000051.1 GCA_013389115.1 Alphaproteobacteria bacterium | reverse complement strand
GCACGCTTGCGCTCACGCGGGGGCTCGTCGCGGTCGCGGCGGGCGACCCGCGCGAGGCGCGCCGGCATGCGATGCGCGCGCAGCAGCTGCTGGAGGGCTCGCCGCTCGCGCAATTGCTGGAGGCGCAGACGGCACAGCTCGAGGGCGATGAGGCGGCGGTCGAAACTCATTACCGCGCCATGCTCAACTCGCCTGAAACGGCGTTTTTAGGGTTGCGCGGCCTCTTCATGCAGGCGCTCAAGCGCGGCGATCACAAGGCGGCGCTCTCCTTGGCCGAGCGCGCCTATGGGATGCGCTCCAAAACGCCCTGGGCGCTGCATGCGCTGTTTGACCTGAAAACGCGGATGCGGAACTGGCCGGGCGCGGCAGAGGCGCTCAACGCGCAGACGCGCGCAAAGATCATCGATGCGGGCGTTGCAAAGCGGCGGCGGGCGGTGCTGCTTGCAAGCGAGGCGCAAGAACGACTGGCGGGGGGCGATCAGGCCGGCGCGCTGTCTCTCTCGCTCGAAGCGCTCTCGCTGGCGCCCGGTCTCATGCCGGCGGCCGCGATGGCGGCAAAGCTGCTGGCGGGGGAGGGGCGGGCCTGGCGCGCGGCCGATGTGATCGAGGCGGCCTGGTCGCACGCGCCGCATCCTGATCTCGCCGCGCTTTATGCCGCGCTCAAGCCCGATGAGGGCGTGGCGGCGCGGGCGAAGCGCTTTGCGGGCCTCATCGACCTCAACCCGGAGCACCCCGAAAGCCGGCTCCTCGCCGCTGCGCAGGCGGTCGCCACAAAGGATTTCGGTAAGGCAAGGGCGGCGATCGCGCCGCTGCTTTCGCCCGCGCCGACCGCGTGCGTCTGCGTGACGATGGCCGATATCGAGCAGGCGGAATCGGGAGACGCGCAAAAGGCGCGCGAATGGATGGCGCGCTCGCTGCGGGCGCGGCGGGACACCTATTGGTTCTGCGCGCATTGCGGCAAGCCTTCGGCCGTCTGGATGGCGGTCTGCGAGGGGTGCCAATCCTTCGATACGCTTGGCTGGAAGGTTCCGGCCGAGCCGGTTCTGGCCAAAGCCGGCGAGGGGGTGGAGCTCGATCTCGACAAGCTCCTTTACCGCGAGGCGCCGGTGATGGGGGGTGAGCCTTCCTCCACGCCGTCCGCGCCCGTTGCGCGGCCGGTACCCGCCATCCGGCCTGTGCCCGCCACACGGCCGGAGATCATCGCGCCTGCGCCCGTGCTGCCACGGCAGCCGGACGATCCAGGGCCGGAGGTTGGCCATGACGACTATGGCGCGCTGAAAACAACAAGGGGGACACAGGCATGGTAAGGCGCATTCTTCTGGGTTTTGTCGGGCTTTTGGTGGCGCTCATCGCGGGCGCGTTCATCTTTTTGAGCGACCCTGACGTGCCGCGCGACGTGCTGGTGGCGAAATATGCCGGGCCGCCGTCGCAGTTCCTGACCCTGCCTGCGGGTGCAACCGTGCATTACCGCGATCAGGGCAGCCGCACGGGGCCGGTGTTGATCCTGGTGCATGGGTCGAACGATTCGCTGCTCACCTGGGAGAAATGGGCGGCGATCCTGGGCGATGAGTTCCGGGTGATCTCGCTCGATCTGCCCTCGCATGGGCTGACGGTGAAGGTGCCGGGCGATGACTATTCCCAAAAGGGCCTCGCCGATTTCGTGCTCGCCCTGGCCGATGCCCTTCAGGTGGAAACCTTCGCCATCGCCGGCAATTCGCTGGGCGGGGCCGTGGCGGCGCGGTTGGCGGGCGAGCATCCCGAGCGGGTGACAAAGCTCATCCTCATCGATGCGGGCGGCATGTTCCCGCCGGGCAAACGCGAGATCCCGTTGGGCTTTCAGTTGATGCGCACGCCCGTAGTGCGCGAGCTGTTCCGCTTTTTCACGCCGCGCAGCCTGTTCGAGAGCGGGCTCACATCGCTCTATGTCAATGACGCGCTGGTGACGCCCGAATTGGTCGACCGGTATTGGGAGCTGAACCGGGCGCCGGGCAACCGCGAGGCGGGGATCGACCGGGCATCCGAGCCGCTCGATGAATGGATCGCGGGCAATCTTGCCCGGATCACGGCGCCGACCCTCATCTTGTGGGGGCGGGAAGATCGGCTGACGCCGCTCTCGATCGGGGAGGCCTATCGCGACGGGCTGCCGCGCGCGCAGATGATCGTTTACGACGATGCGGGGCACTTGCCGCAGGAAGAAATCGCCGCGCGTACGGCCGGGGATGCGCGGGCGTTCCTGGCGGGGCCGTGAGGGCGGGCGGGCGCGTTCCCGGCCTTGCGCGGGCGCGCGTTCGCGCTTATGGTCCGCCGCCTTGGACGACCTTTTCGTGCCGCCTTAGCTCAGCCGGTAGAGCATCGCATTCGTAATGCGGGGGTCGGGTGTTCGAGTCACCCAGGCGGCACCATCAGGCTTCATCCACCACCCTCTCTTCGATAAAGCCTTTAGGGTCGGCGCAGAATGCGCGCCAGATGCGGAAGTGGTCGGTCTCCACAAGCGTCACCGGCTCAAGCCCGGCTTTGGAGAGCCGCTTGAGCCGTGCATTGGGGCAAGCCATCAGTATCGGCGAGTGCGTCGCCATGATCACTTGCGTGATCCGGCCTTCCTCCATGCGCCTGAGCAGCCTTAGAAACTCGACCTGCCGGGTCGGCGAGAGGGCTGATTCAGGTTCGTCGAACAAGAAGATTCCTTGGCGCTGGCACCGCTCCTCGAAAAATCGCAGGAATCCTTCGCCATGCGAGTGCGAGAGGAAATCGGGCGGCGGCTTTCCTGACTCGATGGCCGCCCTGTCCAGGTAACGCGCCACTGAGAAGAAACTCTCCGCCTTGAAGAACCATCCCGTCGTAAGCCGCGGCAGCCAGCTTCCGCGCAAGGCGTTTCCAAGGCGGGTACCCATGAGCTCGACGGCGCCGGAATGGTCGACGGGCCGATAGCCCTTACCACCGCCTGCTTCGTCATAGCCTGCGAGGGCCGCAATGCCTTCGATGAGGGTCGATTTGCCGGTGCCGTTCTCGCCAACGATGATCGTAATCGCGCGATCGAAGGCGAGCTCGAACCCCTCATGCAGGAAGGGCAGGCAAAAGGGATAGTCCGCGCGATTCTCGACTTGCGCGAAATCGATCCAAATACGCCTGAGATAGGGGGCAGGAAGGCCGATCCCCCGCTTTTTTCCGCGCGGCGACATGCGAACCATTCCTTTCAAGAGGGGTCAGTGTCGTGATCTCGAAGGCCGCTTCTTCCCCGCCTTCGCCGGCCTACGCCTTAATCACGCCTGCCACCGCCGCCTGCACGAGCCGCTTGGGGTCGGGCCAGGGATAGGCGCTGATCGTGATCAGATTATGCGCAATGCCGTTGAGGGCGCAAAGAAGCAACTCTGATTTCAGGGTCAGTTCCGCCTCATCGGCTTGGCCCCCCAGAACCTTCGCCAGGGTTTGGCGGAAGAGGCCGAACCTGCTCAGCACCCGATCATCCTGCACGAACACGCTCACATCCGATTGGGACACACCGCTCGACATGAAGACCATGAAGTAGCGATCCCGGCGCGCCAGCCAGAACGCGACATAACCCAGCGCAATTGCTTGCAGCCGTTCATGTGCGGTTTGTTTGCGCGATGCCGTGCGCTCCAGCTCATCAAACAGCTCGGCAAACACCTGCCCCCAGAGATCGCGCAGAACGTCGATCTTGCGGGCATAGTATTTGTAAAGCGTCATCACCGTGCAGCCGGATTCCTGGGCGAGGCGGCGCATCGAAATGCCCGCATAGCCCTCCTCTTGAAACAACTTCATCGCACTCGCGGCGATCTTTGCGCGCACATCCTCAATCTGCTCTTGCGTATGGGCGGGGCGTCCCCTTGCCCCTTTTTTCCTTTCCTTCGCGGGATTCATCGGCTGGCCCTCACTGGCGCGTGGACAGAGATTGACAATTATTTATAACGCGATATATTTTAATCGAAAGCGGCGTGAAAAATGAGGCGCGCAAGCAAGCGCTTCGCAATAGGTGGAGGGGCCGGTGAACAATACCGAAACCGCTGGTGGCATGGGGCGCGGTGAATTCTCGGCCTATCGGGCCCTCTTCTTGATCTCCGCGCTGTGGAACCTTGCCGGGGCGGTTCCGGGCATCGCCGACAGCGGCGGGATGTTCGCCCAGGAATTCGGCCGTACACTGACGGACCCTGTGCTGCTGGCCGTCTATCGGGGCGCGTGGGGCACGGCCTTGCTCTATGGCTTTGGATTTCTCATGGTCGCCTATAACCCCTTGCGCCATACGGGTGTCGTTCTCATGGGTGGCATCGGAAAGGCGCTGTTCGCCCTCAATCTCTTCTCCATGTATCTGAACGGATGGGCTTCGGACTTTGCCATTGTCGTCATCGCCGGCGATGCGCTTTTCGTTGCCGGCTTTGTCGTCTATTTCCTCCGGCTTCATCGGCACGGTATCGCGCTGGTTTGACGTGCGCTGCACGAATGGGGTGCTTTCTGCCGCGCGCTTGTTCCTCGCGTGTCAGGCGAGCGGCTTTCGCCCTTGGGATGCGGGCGCGATCTGGCAATCACGGCAGGTGCCTAAGATTTCCACCACCGCCTGGCGCGGCGCGAAACCCCTCGCCGCGCTCGCCGCGCGCAGGGCGCCCGCAAGGCCTTCATCCTCCAACTCGGCCGCCGTGCCGCAGACCTCGCAGAGCAGGAAATAGCTCGCATGCGTAGCGCCGGGCTTGAAACAGGCGACATAGGCATTCTTCGAATCGATGCGGTGGACGAGGCCCGCGTCCATCAGAAACTCCAGCGCGCGATAGACAGTCGGCGGCGCGGCCCTTTCGCCCTGGCGTGCACGGTCTTCGGCAAGGCGTTCAAGGATGTCATAGGCGCCGAGCGGCCGATGGCTCTCGGCCACAATGTTGAGCACCTGGCGGCGCAATGGGGTGAGGCGAAGGCCTGCCTCCGCCGCCAGACGCGAGGCCGCCACCTGGGCATCCTCAAGACAACGCGCGTGGTCATGCGCATGACCGTGCGCAGGGTCCTGCGCGTGGCGGGTGGCGGGCGGCGCGCCGTGCCTCTCTTTTCCCTTCATACGGGCCTTATCCATTCTCGAGCCCTTGGCGTCTTTGGTCATGCGGTTGACATCTGCCTGCACTAGATGCTGCGACGAGGGGCCGGTCCAACGGGGGCCGGAGTTTTGGGGGACGACATGGTCGTGGTGCTGCGTATCTTACGCATGATCCTTGGATTGGTGGCCGCGATACTCGGCGGGTTCATCACCCTCAACTATGTACAAGGGTATGAGGCCCTCCTCCACTTCGAGGGTGCGACGTGGCAGATTGCCCTCCACTATGTGCGCTTTGGCGCCACGTTCCTGTTGCCCTGGGCGGTGCTCCTGTTTTGTCTCTGGCCAAGGCTTTGGTGGCTATTTGTCAGCCTGTGCCTCTTTGTCGTTGTCAGCAATCTTATACTGTCGCCCGAGGCTTTCCTTGCGCATCTGCGCGCTCTACAGTAACACTGAAGCGCTAGTCGCGACGTGCGCTGAATTTGTTGCAGCGCGGCGGCCAAACATTGTGGCGCAAAAGCCATAAACGTTGGCTCGTATGACCCTTTTGTCATCAGCGCCTTGACTCAATTGCCGAATATGTGTGCTCTTGGTCACGAGGGATGCTCGGTGCGGAAAAGGGGGGCCGCGTCAGATTGACGCCCCTTTCCCCGTCGACAACAAAATCAAAGGTTGAGGAGGGCTAAGGCGTCATGTCGTTGTCTAATCATTTGCGCGGGTTGCTGCTGGCTGGCGCCTCTGCGGTCGGGATGGCGGTGGCTACCGGCCCTGCTGCCGCGATCGAATTTGAAATTGGCGATATCGAGGTGTCGATCGCGACGACGATCTCCACCGGTATGACGATGCGGGTCGAGGATCCGGCCTGTAAGTATACCTCGATCGGCAATGGCGGCTGCTTAAACAACGGCTACAGCTATTCGGTCGAATCTGACGATGCCAATGTCAATTATGGCAAGTTTGATGTGACGTCGCAGCTGACGAAGTTCACCAGCGACTTCGAAGTAAAGTACGACAATATCGGCGTCTTTGTGCGCGCGAAAGGCTACTACGATTACTGGGCGACGCAGCGCAGCGATTCGCTGCCCCGTCCGATCGGCGGTCATGAAGGCGATGCGGAGGACCTCGTCGAAGAAGGCATCGATGTTCTCGACTATTTCGTCTACGGCTCGTTCGAACTTGGCGAAATGCCGCTCAATGTCCGTCTTGGCAACCAGGTGGTAAACTGGGGCGAGTCGCTCTTCTTCCAGGGTGGTATCAACTCCTATCTGCCGGTCGATGTGAACGCGCTGCGCGCGCCGGGCGCCGAGCTGAAGGAAGGCCTCCTGCCTCAGCCGACGGCTTATGCGTCGCTTGGCCTTACCGAGTCGCTGACGCTCGAGGCCTATTACGTCTATGACTTCACGCAAACGCAGCTCGATGCCTGCTCGACGCTCTTCGCGTCGGCCGACTCGACGCTGTTCACGGGCTGCCAGGGCTTCTACTCGAGCCTCGGCGATCGCGCGTCGGCGCCGCTCGTCGAGTTCATCGGCGATCCGGTGTCGCCCGATCACGGCGGGCAGTGGGGCGCGGCGTTGCGCTATTATGCCGACTGGCTCAATGACGGCACCGAACTTGGCCTTTACTTCACCAACCAGACGATCAAGACGCCGCTCTTCAGCTATACGTCGGGCTCGATCGTCGAGGCGCGTGCGGGACTGAACGCCCTATTGGGTGGGCCGGTGCTCGGCGCGTCTGCCGACACGATCGGCGAGTTCTGCGACACCATTCTGACGGTTCTGGGGCAGCCGACCGGCTTCTCGAGCTGCTTGACGACAAATGTCGCGCCAGGAACCTCGGTGTTCCAGGCGGCGTTCGGTACGTTCGCGGGCACGATTGAGACGTTCAACCAATACCCTGAAGACGTGCAGTCGGTCGGGTTCAGCTGGGCGACGACGCTGTGGGGTTCAGCGTTCTCGGGCGAATTCAACTATACGTTCGATATGCCGTTCCAGAAGCAGACGGCCGAATTCTCTGCCGCCAATGCCGAGCGTCTGCGCGTCGGCCAGTATGCCTGCGACCGCGATCTCAACGGGATCGAAGACTTCGCCGGCTGCACGTTCGACATGTCCACGGTTCTTGCGACCGAGGGCGTCGCGGGCGACGACCAGTATCTGCAGGGCTATGGCGAAGATGACGTGCTTGTCGGCCAGATCAGCACCATCACGCTGATCCAGGAAGTTGCCGATGTGATCGGTTCGAACTCGTTCACGCTGATCACCAACTGGGGCTTCCAGTGGCTGCCGAACATGGACGAGGATGCCCGGTACAACAGCGCGGTGGCGGCGTATAACCACCCCAACGTTTGGGTGGATACGTTCGTGACGGCGAATAGCGGCCCTGGCAAGTCCTGCGTGTCGGCCTTCGTCGCGCCGGTGGTGGCCGTGCCCACGCTTTACGCCTCGGGCGCTTGCGTCAACGACGCAGCGGAATACGCCGATGACCTCTCCTACGGCTATCGCATCGTGATGACCGCCGACTTCAACAACGCCTTCGGGACGGGCGTCAACGTCACCCCGACGCTGCAGTGGCGTCATGACGTCGACGGCTTCTCGGCCGGTCAGACGGGCCCCGGCTTCGTCGACAATCTGCAGTCGATCGGCGTCGGCGTCGCCTTCAACTATCTGCAGGCGTGGCGCGCGTCGGTGAACTACACGACCTCGTTCGGCAACTCCTTCGCCAATGCCAACGAAGACAAGGACTATGTGACGGTCGACCTGTCCTACTCGTTCTAAGTCACTACGGGTCATTCAGGGATCGAGGGCTTGCGGGAAATCTCCCGCAAGCCCTTTCGTTTGTGGCGCCTTACGGGCCATATCCGCAGACATGCCGCACTGACAAAAAAATCAGTACAAGGATCATGCACGCGACAATAAGACTAGATTCGAGGCATGGCTCGGCGTAACGTCTTTACCCAGCGATAGGATGATCGCGTCAAGGGGAACTGGGGAGGAAGCAAATTGTCTCGTAATCTCAAAGCGTTACTTTTGTCTGGCGCGGTTTTCGGCGCTGTTTTTTTTATGCCCACATCTACAGTGGCGCTGGAGATAGAGATCGGTGAGGTCGATGTTTCCATTGCGACCACGATCTCCACAGGCGCGACGATCCGCGTGGAAGATCCGTCGTGCAAGTACTATGCGCTGCGCAGCGGGGGGTGTCTCAACAACGGCTATGCGATGTCGGGTCAGGCGGACGATGCCGATCTCAATTTCGGCAAGTTCGACCTCACGTCGCAGCTGACAAAGTTCACCAGCGAGGTGGACGCAAAGTTCGAGAATGTCGGCATCTTCGTGCGCGCCAAGGGCTATTACGATTACTGGCAGACGCAAAGAAGCGACACCTTCAGCCGCCCACCGGGCGGACTTGAGGGAGAGGCCGAGGATCTGGCGGAAGAAGGCATCGATGTCCTCGACTATTTCGTCTACGGGTCCTTTGATCTTGGCGAGATGCCCGTCAATGTGCGGCTCGGAAATCAGGTGGTGAACTGGGGCGAGTCGCTCTTCTTCACCGGCGGCATCAACGCCTATATGCCGGGCGACATCAATGCGCTGCGGGCGCCCGGCGCCGAGGTGAAAGAGGCTCTCCTGCCGCAGCCGACGCTCTATGCCTCAGTTGGACTTACTCCTTCGCTCACGCTCGAGGGATTTTACGTCTATGACTTCACTCAGACCCAGCTCGATCCGTGTTCTACCTTTTTCGCGGTTGCGGATTTCGGTCTGTTCACGGGGTGCCAGGGCTTTTACGGCAGTCTCGGCGATCAATCGTCCGAGCCGCTCGTCGCATTCATCGGGACGCCCATCTCGCCCGATCATGGCGGGCAGTTCGGCGCAGCCTTGCGCTATTATGCCGACTGGCTGAACGATGGGACCGATTTCGGGTTCTATTTCACCAACCAGACGATCAAGGTACCGCTGTTCAGCTATACGTCGGGCTCGATCGCGGAGACGCGCGCTGCGCTCAACACAACGCTGGGCGTGCCGTTGCTGGGCGCCTCGGTCGATACGCTCGCTGAAATGTGCAACACGATCCTTGCCGCGCGGGGCCGGCCCAGCGGCTTTTCGAGCTGCATCTCGAACAATCTCGCGCCGGGCACCTCGGTCTTCTCGGCCGTCTATGGCACGTTCCAGCGCACGGTCGAGACGTTCAACGAGCATCCCGAAGACGTGCAGTCCGTCGGCATGAGCTGGTCGACGACGCTGTTCGGTACGGCCCTCGCCGGCGAGTTCAACTATACTTTCGACATGCCCTTCCAGATCCAGGCCTCGGATATTTCCGGCGCGAATGCCGACCGGCTGGATGTCGGGCACTATGCGTGCGACCGCAACCTCGATGGCAACCCGGACTATGTGAGCTGCACCTTCGATATCTCCACCGTCGATGCGACGGCAGGCGTCGCGGGGGATGATCAGTATCTGAAGGGCTATGGCGAGGACGACGTGCTTGTCGGGCAGATCAGCACCGTCACGCTGTTGCAGGACGCCGCCGATTTCATCGGCTCAAGCTCATTCACCTTCATCACAAATATCGGCTTTCAGTGGCTGCCGAATATGGATGAGCGTGTCCGATACAACACAGCGGGCTCAACTTATGAGCATCCCAACCTCTTTCAAGATACGTTTGTGGTGAATAATGGCGGCCGGGTGAATGTGGGTTCTTCGCTCCCCGGCGGAGCGATCCCCTACGATTTCGCGAAATCCTGCACCAACGCGTTCCTCGTTCCTGTGTCGCAGATCGCCTCGCTCTTTGCCAATAGTTCATGCCAGAACAATGCGCCCATCTATGCGGATGATTTTTCTGCCGGCTATCGCATTGTAATGACAGCGGAATTCAACAACGCATTCGGAACCGGCGTCGCTGTGACGCCGATCTTGCAATGGCGGCACGATGTGAACGGCAACGCGGCGGGCCAGACCGGCCCCGGATTCGTCGACAACCTGCAGTCGATCGCCTTCGGTGTGAGTTTCAACTATCTTCAGGCGTGGCGTGCGTCAGTGAACTACACAACCTCGTTCGGCAACGCATTTATCAATGCGAACGAAGACAAAGACTATGTTACAGTAGACCTGTCGTACTCGTTCTAGTGGGCGAAGCGGGGGTACACCCGCGGGTACTAAAAATTGGAGGAAACGCCTGATGAAGTTGAAGTTCACGCTTTTGACCTCAGCCCTCGCGCTCGGTTTTGCAACCGGCGCGTTCGCGAAGGTTCCTGACGAAGTCGCGGCCCGCATCGGCCAAGACCTTTCACCCTCGGGCGCGGAGATCGCCGGCAACGCCGATGGTTCCATTCCCGCCTGGACGCCGATGACGTCGCCTCCGGCTGGCGTCTCCTATGATCCCAAGACGCAGCATCCCGCGGATCCGTTCTCTGGCGACGCGATCAAGTTCACGATCGACGCGTCGAATATGAGTCAGTACGCGGACAAATTGACCGAGGGCTATCAGGCACTGCTGCGCCAGCGCCAGGGCTACAAGCTCAATGTCTATCAGACGCGCCGCACTTGCGCGCTGCCGGCCTTCGTCAACGAGGCGGCGAAGCGCAATGCATCGGCCGGCGATCTGACGCGGCTGCCCGACGGATCGCTCGACGGCAACGGCGTGACGGGCTCGATCCTCGCCTCTCCGTTCCCGATCCCGAATAACGGGCTTGAGCTCATCTGGGATCACACGCAGCGTTATCGTGGTCACAAGGTCACGCGCCAGTTCGCTGCGTTCCCGGTGCAGGCCGATGGCGCGACCGCGCCCATCACGGTGCAGGACGAAGCCATCCTCACCTATGCCGATCCGAACGTGCAAAAGGCGGAGGATCTCAACAACGTTTCGATCCTCTACATCGCCAACACGATCGCTCCGGCCCGCCTTGCGGGCAACGTGATCCTGGTGCACGAGTCGATCAACGCCGTGGTCGAGCCGCGCAAAGCCTGGAGCTACAGCCCCGGCACACGCCGCGTGCGCCGCGCGCCCGACATCGCCTATGACAATCCGGGCACCAATACGGACGGTATGTCCACCTCGGATGCGTTCGACGGCTATAACGGCGCGCCCGATCGCTATGACTGGACCGTCGTTGGCAAGTCGGAAAAGTTCATCGCCTACAACAACTACAAGGCGCTGAATGCCAAGTACTCCGAGCTGATCCAGCCGCTCTATGTCAATCCCGACCTGATGCGGTACGAACTGCACCGGGTGTGGACGATCGAGGCGAAATTGCGCCCCGGTACGCGCCACATCTATTCGCGCCGCGTGAAGCATCTGGACGAAGACTCTCTCTCCATCGCCGCAACGGAACTCTATGACGGCCGCGGTGAGCTGTGGCGTATTCAGGAAATCCTGGAAGCCAACGCCTATCACGTGCCTCTGTGCGGCCTGTTCGGCGAAATCGTCTATGATCTCCAGGATCGCCGCTACCTCGCGCTGAGCCTGCGGAACGAGGAGCCGCCGACGAACTACGCCGCGGACGAGCTCAATCCGGACCGCTATACGCCGCAAGCCATCCGCAGCCTGGGCGTCCGGTAATTCCGAACGCGCCTCGAGGCAACTGAACGCTGGCCCGGCCCTGTGACAAGGGCCGGGCCGTTTGCGCGGCGGGGCCGGGCTTTTTCAAGAGCAAGCCAGGCGTTCGCCCCATTAGGACGTTTTTCATCTGCGTTGCTTAAGGTTCATCCGATCATGAAGAAGCTCACATCCCGTCTCTCATCTGCCGCCGCCGGTTTCCTTTTGGCCGGGGTGATCATGGGTGTGGCCTATGCCAGCTCGAGCTCGGCGCCGCCACCGCCCGATCTGAATGACGGCGCGTCGCTCGACCGGCTTGCGGGCGAGGGGCTGCTCATCGATGTGAAGATGGCGGGTACGCGCCTCGTGGCGGTCGGCGAATTCGGGCACATTCTTCTGTCGGACGACAACGGCGCCAGTTGGCGCCAGACGACGGCCGTGCCCTCGCGCGTGACGCTGACGGGCGTGAGCTTTGCCGACGCCAAGACGGGGTATGCCGTCGGGCATGACACCACGATCCTGAAGACCACCGATGGCGGCGAGACCTGGTCCCTCGTCCATGGCGGGGGAGGGACCGAAAACGTTCTCCTCAGCGTCGTTGCTATCGATGCGCAGACGGTTCTTGCGGTCGGGACCTTCAATCTCGTCCTTGAATCCAAGGATGGCGGGCAGACCTGGGGCGAGCGCAAACTCGTCAGCGAAGAAGCCGCCGTCAGCGCGCTTCTGTCCTGCAAAGAACCCCAAAGCCAGGAAATGGACGAGAACGAGCTGAAGACCGAGGAGGATATTCCGCCTACGGATCTTCACCTCCAATCGGCCTTCAAGAATGGCGAAGGCGCAATCTTCATCGCCGCGGAAAAAGGATCGATCTACCGCTCGCTCGATCGGGGAGCGACCTGGGAGATGAAAGTGACCTGCTATCCCGGCTCGTTCTGGGGCGGGGCGGTGCTCAAAGACGGCACGATCGTGATCGCGGGCATGCGCGGCAATATCTGGGTTTCTCGCAACTACGGCGATAGCTGGGCGCAGGTCGAATCTCACACGACCGAATCCTTGAGCGGCGTGATCCAGCTTGCCGATGGTACGGTCATGATCGTCGGCCTTGGCGGCGCCATCGTCTCTTCGAGCGACAACGGCGAGAGCTTCAAGGCCTTTAACCGGCCCGACCGGAAAGGGCTCGCCGCTATCGCGCAGGGCCCCGATGGCAAGGTCGTGATCGTGGGCGAACCTGGGATCGTGTTCGAGTCCGCCAAGCCCGGAAGCTGAGATTTCAAGATTCGCTAGACGCGGCCATCGCGCGCCGGACCATGCCCTCCATGGTCAGCCAGCGCAGGCTTTCCTTCACCGGGTCATGTGCGGTCATGTTGAGGGCGCGGATGACCCGGCGGCGAATCTCGCCCGTGTCGCGATCGCTATCGATGTCGATGACGTTGAGGCAGGCGCTGTCCTGCTCGAACATCGCCAGGTGCTGAAGGCCGAGCCCGAAGAGATGGGCCAGGATGGCGCGGTTCACCCCGCCATGGGCGACAATGAGAATGTTGCTCCAGGCCAGATCGGCGAGGATGGCATCGAAGGCAGGGGCGACGCGGGCCAGGAAATCGGCGTAGCGCTCACCACCAGCAAAACGCGCATCTGGCTCATGGGCGCGAAAAAAGCCATAGGCATAGTCGGCCGGCGAAAGGGATTGGCGCGATTGGGGGGTGCCGCCGCGAATCTCCTCGAGCGCAGGCACGATCTCGAGCGGAATGAAGCGGCGGGCCGCGTGCGGCGAGGCGGTCTCGATCGTGCGGGGGAGCCCTGAGCAGATCACGCGGTCAAGGGGGAGATCCGCCATCAGCGCATCCATGGCCGCGGCCTCATCGCGGCCGCGTGCGGTCAAGGGCACGAGGCGCGGATCGGACGCGCGGTTTCCCGCTGCATCAAAATAGTCCGCTTCGGCATGTCGCATCAGATGGATACGCCGACGTCGCGTCGTGTCGAAGGGCAAGTCCATGTGACGTCGATCCTTCCAAGCGAAGTGAAGTCGGGGGGGCGGGCATACGCCACACTTTGTCCCTGCCCCCAAACCTGACTATTGCGGTTTCACCATGCAGAACGCGCAAAGCTTGTTGCCGTCGGGATCACGAAAATAGGCACCGTAAAAGCCCATGGACTCCGCACCGCGAAAGCCAGGCGCACCCTCATCCGTCGCGCCCATCGCGATCGCCTTGTCATAGACGCGCTTCACCGCCGCCTGGTCCGGCGCGGCGAGCGAGAACATCGTGCCATTGCCGCTCGAGGCCGATTTGCCGTCAAAGGGCTTGCAGACCGCGACCATTGGCCCCGCGCCCGCGCTATAGCCCTGCATGCGATCGCTGTTCCACGCACGCTTGCCGCCAAGCTCTCCCAATACGGCATCATAAAATGTCTTCGCCTTTTCAAAGTCGTTCGTTCCGATCGTCACATAGCCAATCATCTGCGTCCTCCGTTGGCCGGCATTTGGTCCGGCTTGCCAAGCTTTCGATGGGGCGGCAGCCTATCCATCAATAACGCGAAAACAAGCGCGGCATGTCAGGGGGGCGTTGTATGATGCCTCATGCGCAGACCCATTAGGCCCGGACAGGATGGACATTGAGGATGGGCAAGGCCGCGCCACAGCCCGATCTCTTTGCCGACGGGGCGCAGCCGCCCCCGCTGCCAGAGGGTGTTGCCTGGTATCGCGGAAGGCTGTCCAAGGCCGAGCAGATCGGGCTTCTCGATGATGCGGTCGCGATCCTCCAGGCTGCGCCGCTGTTCCGGCCGCGCATGCGCAACGGCACCCCGCTCATCAACAAGATGACGAATTGCGGGGCGCTAGGCTGGTACTCCGATGAGAAGGGCTATCGCTATATCGCGCAACATCCCGAAACGGGCGCGCCTTGGCCACCCATACCCTCGCGGCTGTCGGCGCTTTGCGATGCGATCATGGATGAACTCGGCATCGCGGGTTATGCACCCGATGCCTGTCTTGTGAATGCCTATGGCGCCGAGGGACGGCTCAATTTGCACCAGGACCATGACGAGGTCGATTTTCGCTGGCCGATCGTTTCGGTGAGCCTGGGCGCCGATGCGCTCTTTGTGCTCGGCGGGTATTCGCGCAAGGACAAGGTCCTACCCATACGGCTCTGCTCGGGCGATGTCGTCGTGCTCTATGGCAAGGGGCGAACCCTGTTCCATGGCGTCAAGAAGGTGTTTCCTGGAACCTCGCCCGTCTCGCACCCCGCGCTCAATGGCTTAGCGCGGATCAATTTCACGCTGCGTCGGGCTCGCTGAGGGTGCATCTCGATGTGCGTTCCTCACAGATGGTCGATTGTGCCGTGGCGCCACCGCCGACGTTCCGGCATGGTTGGGGTCGCGCGTCACAGGGCGATTGCGCGACATCGGGGGGTGAGATGAAGCGGCGTGTCTTGCGGTTCTGGACTTGGCTTATCGTTGCCATTGCCGGCTTCACGGTGCTTGGCGATCTCGCATCGGAGCGGCTTCACAATACGGATGTGCTTGATGCGGAAGTGATCGCTGGCATTCTGGCCGCGCTTGCCGGCGCACTTGCCATCCTCTTTCAGCGGCGCATCGAATTCGTGCAGTCGCTGCGCAGCGTGTGGGATCTCTGCCTTGATGCCATGGCCGAGATTCGGGTCATCTATCTGCGCTCCAGCGTCAGCGAGGAGCAGTATCTTGAAGCCTATCGCAAACTATCGCGGGCCATCGACGGCATGCGCTCTGTCTATCGCAATGTCGGTGAAACGCCCCGGCATATCGGGCTTTATCCATTCGCGATGCTGCACGACATTCGTGTCGCGCTCGAGAATGACTATGTGGCCCAGATCTTCGGCGATGCGGCGAAGCGCAGCGCGCGCATGGCCGAAATCGAGGGCCAGTGGCCGCTCTTCCGTGTGCGCTATCTTGCGGAACTGGAAACGCCCGAGCCGGACCGCTATGTGATCAAGAACCATCAGACGGATCAGCGCATGCGCGGCATGGGCGGGATGGCGGGCCTGCGCAGCTTGTGGCGCAAATAACAGAAGCGAGCGGCAAGAACCGCGGGAGGAAGGGAAAATGGTCGGACGGGTTCAAGGCAAGATCGCGCTCGTCACCGGCGGCGGACAGGGCCTTGGCGAAGCCATCGCGAAGATGCTTGCCAGGGAAGGCGCGAAGGTCGCCGTCACCGATATCAACGTCAATGGGGCCGAAACGGTCGCGGCCGCCATCAACGCGCAGCATCCCAAATGCGCGATCGCGCTGCATCACGACGTGACACAGGAAGAGCACTGGAAAGAGGCGCTTGCCGAAGCGGTCGATGCCTTTGGCGGGCTGCATGTGCTTGTCAACAATGCCGGTATCGGCGGCGGGGATACGGTTGAAAACACCAGCTTTGAGATGTGGCGGAAGGTTCATGCCGTCGATCTCGACAGCGTGTTCCTGGGGTGCAAATACGCGATCCCCTTCATGGCGAAGACGGTGAGGGAGACGAAGCTCGGCGGCTCCATCGTCAATATCTCGTCGATCGCCGGTATCATCGCGGGCCACAACATGGCGGCCTATAACTCGGCCAAGGCCGGCGTGCGGCACCTGTCGAAGTCGGTGGCGCTCCATTGCGCGCGCTCGGGCTATGGCATCCGCTCGAACTCGGTGCATCCCGTTTTCATCAAGACGCCCATTCTTGATCCGCTCGTCCAGCGTTTCGGGGCGGAAGAGGCCTATGCGAAGCTGGCGCGGCAGGTGCCGCTCGGCCAGATCGGCGATCCGGACGACATCGCCTATGCGGTGCTCTACCTGGCGTCGGATGAGTCCAAGTTCGTGACGGGCGCCGAACTCAAGGTCGATGGCGGCATCAGCGCGATGTGACGCCGCGCCGGCCTTCAGCGCATGTTGCGGACCATCACCTGCATCAGCAGCACTTGTGCACCTTGCTGTTCAAGGACGGAATCCGTCACCCGCTGCAGCCTTGTCGCGATCGCCTCGACATCGGGGGGGCGGCCGGGGCGCAAGGAGCTGCTGGCATAAAGGGTCAAGGTGCGGACATAGCCGTCGCGCAGGCGGCGCTCTCTTATGGGCACCTCCTCGCGCAGGGTGCCGTCGGGGACATTGAGCCCGAACTCGACGACCAGGATCCCGCGCGTGCGATTTTCGGCGACGATGCTGACCATGACGGGATCGACCAGCACATAGCTTTCAAGCGGGGTCGGCTTTCGCGCCGGGGGAAGGTCGCGCAGCGTCTTTGCCGCCTCGCTCAAAGCCGGGGCCGGAAGGATGAGGGCGCAAAGAAGCGCTGCTGTGACAGACCAGTGCCGCATGGTTTCAAACATCCCATGGCGGCGATAAGAAAAGGTTGCCGGGTGAGCGACGACCCTCAAGGACTGGTGGAGCTGAGCGGAATCGAACCGCTGACCTCCTCATTGCGAACGAGGCGCTCTCCCAACTGAGCTACAGCCCCAGCCTTGATCGGCCCGGCTGGCCCCGGGCGCTTTGCGAGGGGCGTTTCTAGGTCCGGCGCACGGTTGCTGTCAAGATGGCGACTGCCCACGCTAAATCAATTCAAGGCTCGTGGCCAAGGCAAGGAAGCAGCAGATGAACACCGAAACCCACAATACAATTTCGGTGTCGCGGTTGTTTCGTGGGTTTTTCCCGCACGGTTCGCTCATGATCGATTCCTCACTCAGTCGCCCAAGTCGTGCATTTCATCGGGAAGCGACCAGGCCAGCCATGCAACAGGGGCGCCCAGAACCAGCAAGTAGCTCGTGTAGGCCAGCGCCAATCGCTCCCCAAGCGACAGATCGGCCAGAATGGCAACAAGCGTGACGATGAAGCCGGCGGTCACGGCCGGCGTGTAAAGGCGGCGATAGGCCGGATCGCGAAGGCTGCGCTCGCGTTCGTCCAGGTCCCGGTCGCAAAGCTCGGTGAGCCCCCTAACTCCGGCATTCAAACAACCCATGAGCACGACGATCGGCAAACCGCTCAGCGCAAGCGCTATTGCAAGAATATCCTTGTTCTCCCGAGCAAGGCCAAGCACGAGCCCCAGCGTTACGACGAGCGCCATGTAGGCAAGAACCAGCCAGCGGCGGCTCGCTCGCTTGCGTGTCCAGCCAAGGGACGGGTTGTTCATCGCAGCCTTCAACCAGCCTGGTGATCGATTAAACATGGGAGACCCCTTGATCCTCTTGCGCGATAGTGCGTTCGATCAAAATCCACTCCGCTGGAATTGCTCGCATCATCGCAGCGTTCATTCGTATAGCCAGCCGACTACTTCCCGCCGTATTCCCTAGGAGGGTATGAAGAGGGCGAGCGCCATGCCGGCAATCAGCCCCAGAAGAGCCAGAAGGAGAATCCTGCGGAAAAAGCGGCCCCGCATATCCGAGGTGCCAATGGGTGGGATTTTGTCGCCTCCGGGCTCATCGGGTTCTAGCCAAGCAAGAATGGACGATGGGAGCGTCATGGCCGTCAGAAGCGTGAACCAGACGACCATCTGAGATTGCGCAAAATTGCGCGGCAACCAGAGACCCGCGTCGAGCGCGATCATTCCGTAGACGGCCACGGACATGACATAGATCGAAAGAATGCCGTATGCGCTCTGATAGGCGCGATTGCGAACCACGATCTCACGCTCGTCCAGCGCACATTCGCCAACGCTCGACCAGAACCAATACCGGGCAACGAGGGTGCTCGCGCATAAGGCGCATCCGGCATAAAGGAGTGGCGAGGCCCAGGACAGGAGGGATTGTCCCGGCCCTCCCGTCGCCCACCAGGCGAGCGTGCCCGCAACGAAAGATCCATACTGGCCGAGGACAATGATGCGCCTTAGCGCCCGGCTCGGCAATTTCATGTCGAACGTATCGCCCATCGCGATCATCCTTTCTCCGCCATGCCCCGCTATTCGGACGTGTCGTCCTCTACCCACGCAATCAGCGCGGTTGGCAATGTCAGGCCGACGAGGAAAACCCCCCAGACTGCGACGCTAAGCTGCGCATAGGTAAAGGGCAGCGGCGCGGTCAAATCGATGACGAACGACGTCACGACAAGGCCGACGAAGACCAAAGTGACAAAGGTGACGTAACTCCAGTAGTAGGCCCTCAGGCGCAGCTGGATCTCTCGTTCATCGAGTTGTCTGTCTGGCGCGTTTCCCAACATCCAACTGCGCTGCATCCGCATGAACGCCGCGACGCCCATGGCAGCGGCAAGGGCACAGGCCAAAGCCGTAAAGCTTTCCGCGTCGGGCCAGTACGCGCCGCCGGTCAACAGTGCGGCGGCAAGGGCGGGATAGGCCGCATAGACGACGATCGCCGTCAGCCTCCGCTTCATACGTGCATCCCTGAATGCGTTAGTCGGCATGACCCTGTTCCCTCCTGCTTGGACTAAACAATGAGCGAGGCGGCGATATCGCCAGTTTGGGGAAACAAGACGCCCAGCAAGAAAGACAGGGCGATGGCAATCGCGATCGCGAGCCCGGCGGCCTCGTTCCAATCATCGGTTCTCATGGTTCTTCCTCCTCCTGTGTCTGCGTTCAGTTCTTCTGTTCGCCGCGCTGTTGCTGGCGCAGCAGCTGGCTTGAGAGCGATTCGAACGGCGCGAGGGAAAACACCATTTCAACCGGAAGGCCGAAAAAGCCGGCAATCTTCAGCGCAAGCTCAAGCGAAGGGTTGTAGTCCCCCCGCTCGAGATAGCCGATGGTCTGGAAATTCACGCCCACCGCATCGGCCAAGTCTTTGCGCGAGATGCCCTTTTCCGTCCTCAAAAGGGCGATCCGATTGTGTATCATCCCTGGTTTAATCCGTTGTCTAAACCGCTGTTTATGTATTGAACATACAACATTTCATAGCGATGTCAATGCTCAATTCGGCGGCACGTTCGCCCCGAAGGCGGCGGCATTGACCGGCATTGCGCGAAGGGAAATATGCTAAGGAGTGCGCTCGTCCCGGTGCGCCCAAATCTTGCGCTGACGTTAACCCAACGCTTGCCGGGTCAGGTCACAATGCGCATCTCATAACGACGTTCGCCGATCTCCCCCCGCACGAGAGCCCGCCATGCTTTATCCGATCTACTGGTTCATCGATTCGCTGCTGCTGTTCTTCATCCTTGCGATCTTTGTGCGGGTGCTCATGAGCTGGCTTATCAATTTCGATGTGGCCGATCGTGGCAATCCCGCCATCCGCGCGATCGATGATGCCTCGGTCGGTCTCACCGACTGGGCCTTTCGGCCGGTCCGGCGCATGCTCCAGCGCTTTCTGCCCGATCTTGGCGGCGTCGATGTTGCGCCATTGATCGTCTTGCTGCTTGCGTTCGTGACGCGGATGTATCTGGCGCAGATCTTCATTCACCTGCAGTGAGCCGGAATGACGGCGTGGACGAAACTCAAGAGCGGCGTTCAGCTCCATGTTCGCCTCACCCCGCGGGCCTCGCGCGAGGCGGTTGAGGGCGTTCGCCTGCTCAGCGATGGCCGCGCGGTTCTGCAGGTGAGTGTGCGCGCGGTGCCGGCGGATGGGGCCGCGAACGAAGCCCTGCTGCGCCTCCTTGCCAAGGCGCTCGACGTGCCCTTGCGTGATATTACACTCACGGCCGGTCAAAGCGCGCGGCTGAAGACGGTGTCGGTATCGGGCGAGCCGGAAGCGCTTGATGCATATCTCTTGGAGAAATGGGGACGACGGGAATGAGCACCGCTCTCATCGATGGGAAGGCCATTGCCGCAGGCCTGCGCGCCAGAATCGCGGAGGCGAGCGGGGCGCTTCGCGCAAAGGCGCTGAAGCCGGGGCTCGCGGTCGTCCTTGTGGGGGATGATCCTGCAAGCCATGTCTATGTGCGCAACAAGGGCATCGCCGCGCGCGAGGTCGGGTTTGAAAGCTTTGAATTCCGCCTGCCCGCCGATGCCAGCGAAAATGCCCTTTTGTCGCGAATCGCCGCGCTCAATGCCGATCCCTCCGTACACGGCATCCTCGTTCAGATGCCGGTGCCGCCGCAGATCTCATCCCAAAAGGTGATTGCCGCGATCGATCCCGAGAAGGACGTCGATGGACTTCATCCGCTCAATTCGGGAAAACTTCTGTCGGGCATCAACAGCGAAGCCCAGGGCCTCGTGCCCTGCACGCCGCTGGGCGCCATGATGCTGTTGCGCAGCGTGCGCCCGCGTCTTACCGGGCTGCGCGCGGTCGTTATCGGGCGGTCGAACCTCGTGGGCAAGCCCGTCGCGCAATTGCTGCTCCAGGCGGATTGCACCGTCACGATGGCGCATTCGCGTACCGATGCGCTGCCCGATCTTTGCCGGCAGGCCGATATTCTCGTCGCAGCGGTGGGGCGCCCGCTGATGGTGCGCGGGGGCTGGATCAAACATGGCGCCATCGTCATCGATGTTGGCATGAACCGGATCGAGGCGGGAGCGGGCAAAACGCGGCTCGTGGGCGATGTCGCGTTCGATGAGGTCATCGGCATTGCCGGTGCCGTCACGCCGGTTCCGGGCGGGGTCGGGCCGATGACGATCGCGTGCCTCTTGCGCAACACGCTCTTTGCGGCCTGCGCGCAGGCCAACGTGCCTGCGCCGGCGCTCTAATATCGCAAAACGCCTCCCCCTTCGCGGGCCGCACGCGCGGCCACCTCTGGGTGAGGACTACTTAT
>JACADY010000072.1 GCA_013389115.1 Alphaproteobacteria bacterium | reverse complement strand
CATCTACGCCCGGCACCACCCGCGCATGCGGGTGGTCCATGGTCTCATGCACATCCTGAAATGATGGATCGCCCGGACGGTGCCGGGCGATGACGACTGAATGTTTGAAAGCTTCAACAAAGCCGTCACTGAGGTGCGAGCCTCGAAGGATGAGGCCCCTTGCTTCCTCGCACCCAAGCTCAGGACTTCGGAATGCCCGATTCGGGCGTGTCGGGCACGTCGTCCGACATGTTGCGCATGGTCGGATTGAAGACCGCGTAGAGCAGCAACCCCGCCATCAGCACGCCGCCGACGATGAAAGGCAGCGTCGGCTCGAACTCATAGAGAAAGTTCCCGATGATGGGGGCAAAGATGAACCCCGCCCCGCCGGTCGCACCGACGAGCCCCGCGACCGCGCCCTGCTCCTCGGGCCTCACCGCAAGCGAGGCGGCGGCGGCAAAGCCCGGCCGTGCCATGCCGAAGCCGAGGCCCGACAGCACCATGGCGAAAGTGAGGATGCCATAGCTGCTGCCAAAGACGAAAAGCACGTTCGAGACGAGCGCGATCACCCCGCCCCATTGCACCAGAGCGCGCGAAGAGAGGCGGAAGCGCTGAACGACGACGAATTGCGCAAGCAGCGCCGCGATGGACGAGGCCATGAGCCCGACGCCCGAGAACTCCGCCGCCTGCTCCTTGCCATAGCCAAGCTGATCCATGAGAAAGAAGCCGTAGAGCTGGATCGGCAGCGCGCCGACCGAATTGAGCGCGGTCCCATAGATGAGAAAGGGCAGGACGCGCCGATCCCGCCAGCTCATGGCCGGCACGGTATCGGCCGCCTTGGGCGCGGTCCGCTCCGGCAGCAACAGATAGATGGCAAGCGCGCTCACGAACGCGGCCACCGAGACGACATAGAAGGGCGCAAGAATGTCGATCCGGGCGACAAGCGCGCCGACGCCGGGGCCGAGCGCCACACCGAGCCCGAACGCGGCGGTGATCGTCGCGACCCCGCTCGCCCGCTCCTCGCGTGAGGTCCGGTCCGCGATATAGGCCTGCGCGGAAGGGAATGTGCCCGAGCCGAAAACGCCATAGATCGACCGCGCGGCGATCATCAAAGGATAGACGAGCCAGCCCCAGAGAAGCCCGTGCATGCCGAACCACATCACGCTCGCAAAGAGCAGTGTTGAAATGCCAAAGGCGTTGAGCCCCATCAGCATCATCGGCCGGCGCCCATAAAGGTCGCTCCAGCGTCCCCAATAGGGGCTGGAGAAGATCCAGATCGTCGCGGAAATGGCGAAGATCAATCCCACCTGGAACTCGGAGAGTCCGAGGTCCCGCGACAGGGGAGGAAGGATCGCGAACATGATGGACTGCCCGGAGCCCAGGCACACAAGGCTGAGGAACAGGATCTGAAAGGCGCGCCGCCGCTCCTCCGCCGTCGTCAGGCTTCCGCCTTCGGGCGGCCGCAAATAGGCCCGCGCCCGCGCGCGGACATCCATCAAGAACTTGCGGAAGTCATCAGGAATCATGGGGGAAAAGCCGGAGTATTGTGCACGCTGCTCACGCAAGCGTCATGTGCAGGTGAGTGCTAGGGCGAATAGGCTTGCAGTGCAAGACGGGTTGAGGCCGGGCTTGCCCTGCCCCACGAACCCCCGGGTGGCTTGGCATCCCCGTCTTGTTTCACCGCCAATCCGCTTTGAGGCGAGGGTCTTGCCATGCGCGCCTATGTCATCGGCAGTGTCGCGGGCGTCCTTGCGGCCATATGCTGGATGAGCCCGATGCCGCCGGCCTTCGCGCCCCGGCCGCAGGCGCCGGCCGCCTCCGGCGCGGGCTTGCCTGGCGCTCACATTCACGTGATGACGCCGAAGCTTCCTGGCCTAACGGTCCCCGCCGCGCACGAACCAAAACCTCTGCCCGCCATACATCTTCTGGATCGCGCGCGGCAAGATCTCATGGCTCCCGTGTGAATCGCACGGTCGAGCGGTCGGAGCGTCCCTCGGCATCAACGACCGTGATCTCGGTGAAGCCGAGCCCCTCCGGCGTGAAGAAGGTTTCGGCATAGCGCGGCACTTCGGGCAGGATTTCCCCGTTCACGATCCAGCGCAGCGGCGCGCGCCCCCCTTCCGCTTCGAGCACGATCTGACGCTCCCCGCTTGCCTCCGCCACGGCCACTGTCGCGCCGTCGGGCGGGAACATGATTTGCGGCGGACCGGGCGCCCGCGCGATGCCGGGCGGCGCCTCCAGCGCCTTTGTATGGAACGCCTGCATGGCGACGGGCAATTCCTCCGTTCGCCCGGCCACGATGATGTTTTCAGGCGCTCGCTCGATGACGCTGGGCTCCGCCGGCAAAAGCTCGAAGGCCTTCAGCATCAACGGCGCGGCTTCGTTGCGTCCGAAATGCCCCGGCCGGGTTGAGCCGTCCGGCCGCCCGACCCACACACCCACCGTGTATCGGGTGGAAAAGCCCACCGTCCAGGCATCGCGATAGCCATAGGAGGTCCCGGTCTTGAAACCGATCGCGCGCGACCGCTGTATACCCCGTCCCATCGCCCAGCCATCGGGAAGCGGCACGCCTCGCAGGATCTGCGTCACATAATAAGCCGAACTCTCGCTGAAGAGTCGCACCCCCTCGCGCCGCGGCTCATCGCGCACATAGCGCAAGGGCCGCGTGACGCCCCCGCCTGGGAAGGCCGTATAAAGCTGTGTCAGATCGTTGAGCGTGAGCCCGACGCCGCCGAGCGCCATCGGCAGCGACGGCGCCGTCCAGCTGCGTGGAAAGGCGAATTTCGCACCCGCAAAGCGCAATTGTTCGGCAAAGCGCACCGGCCCCACCCGGTCGAGCAGCGCCACCGCCGGCACGTTGAGCGAATGCTGCAGTGCCTCCGCGATCGTGACAGTGCCCTGGAATCCGCGGTCGAAGTTGCGTGGCGCATAGTCGCCGAACGCCATCCGCTTGTCATCGATGAGCGTCAGCGGATGCAGCGCCAGATCGTTGAACGCGAGTCCATAGATGAACGGCTTCAACGTCGATCCGGGCGAGCGCAGGGCCCTCGTCATGTCGATCTGCCCGAATGCTCCCCAATAATCCGCATTGCCGACATGGGCGATGACATCGCCCGTCGCATTCTCGACGATGATCATGCCGATGGAGGCGCCCTGCGTGAGGAAGACGCGTTCCGCAGTGATGAGCCGCTCCATCGCGTCCTGGATTTCAAGGACGACCGTCGTTGCGATTTGGGATCCGGGCGTCGCCCCCCGCGCCAATCGCTCAGAGAGATGCGGCGCACGGAAGGGATAGGCGATCCGCGCCGACGGCGAAGGCTCGCCCATCGCCTCGCGCACGGCCTTCGCGTCGAGAAAACCCCGCTCGGCAAGCCGCAGCAGAACCTTGTCGCGCCCCAGCCGCGCCTCTTGCGGGTTGCGGTCCGGTCGCTGGCGCTCCGGACTTTGCGGCAACGCGACGAGGAACGCCGCTTCTTCCAGTGTCAGCCGCGAAGGTTCCTTCCCGAAATAGGCAAGCGAGGCCGCGCGCACCCCTTCGATATTGCCGCCATAGGGCGCAAGCGTGAGATAGAGCGCGAGGATTTCGTCCTTCGTGAAATGCGCTTCGAGCTGCAGCGCGCGCGCAACCTCGATGAGCTTGGAGCCGATCGTGCGGGGCCGGGGTTCAAGCAGCCGCGCGACCTGCATCGTCAGCGTCGAGGCACCCGAAACAACCCGCATATTGGCGAGCAATTGCCACATCGCCCGGCCCATCGCGAGGGGATCAAAGCCGGGATGCTCGGCGAAGCGCTGATCCTCATAGGCGATCAGCATACGGATGAAATTGGGGTCGACATCGAGGGGATGAACCCCCATGCGCCAGATCCCGTCCGAGGCAAGGAACGCCCGCAGCACCCTGCCGTCCTTGGCGGTCACGATGACCGACTGATTGAGCGCGCGCGCAAGCGGCGGCGGCGCGATCCGGTCGGCGACGAGTAGCGCAAGGACGAGGGAAAGAAACGCAAATCCCGTCACGACAAAGGCTCGCCGCGCGCGCTCAGTGAGCGGCCGGCGGCGCGGGCGGGAGGCTGGCACTGGTATCGTCGGCAAGTCGGACTGCATCGGCTAACTAAGCATCATTGCGAAAAGTGGCCGTCCCGGTTTTCGCGGGAAATGATGCACTACCAAGAAATTTAAGCAGACTATTCGTTGGCTGACCAAGGAAAGTCTGCATGGGCTCCGCTCCCCTCCCTTTTCCTCGAACGCATGGAAAGGGAGGGGAGCGAAAACCTCTTACGGGGCGCCTTTGATCGTCACCGAGCCCGGTGCCGTCCGTGCACGGACGGTCGGCGCATACATGTCCTCGGCCGAAACGGCGGGAAGAACATAGGTGCCGGGCGTCGTCGCGCGGACGATATAGGCAAGCGTGAACTGCGGTGAATAGGTATTGGCGCGCGGGTCGCGGTACCGGTCGCCGATCGTGAACGCGGCGACATAGCGGTCGTCGCGCGACTCTTCGATGCTGAGCGGCGTCAGGGTCGGCAGGAACCCGTATTGCGAGGATCCGTCATCATTGCGCTGCACCGGCGCCTCGATCTGCCAGCCCGCCGGCAGAAGGTCGAGCACCGCCATCTGGCGGAACTCGTTGTCGATCGCAGAGCCCGTGATGAGCACGATGAGCCGGTCGTTCTGCGCCATCGCGGCAAGATCGGCCGGCTGCCCATCAAGCGTCAGGAAGCCCTTCTGCACCTGCAAGCCGCCGGTCGCTTCGGCGGGAAGCAATTGCGAGGGCACACCATCGATGGAGACCGTCTGCCAGATCGGCTTGTCGCCGTTGTTGCGGAAGGAAACGCCCTGGGCGAGTTCCTGCGCGGTGGGCGAGAACCGCATGATCCGCCCGGTCGTCAGGCCGGACACGCCGCGCACATCGGCCTTCACCTGCGCGGCGTTGCTTTCGATCGCGTTCGCGGCGAGCAGCATCCACGCTTTTTCCTGTGTCGTCGTCCAGTTGAGGTCGAAATTGAAGGTCTTCGCCCGGTCGATCAGGGCTGGAATGAAGCTCTGCTGACCGCCCTCCGCCACCATACGGATGGCGCCAGCAAGATCGCGCAGATTGGTGTCATAGAAGGAATAGGGGCTGTAGAAGCTGAGCGGCAATTCCGTGCCGATCTGCCGCGCGCGCGCATAGGCGACGGAGGCTCGCGCCTTGTCGCCGATCTGCGTCAGGGCAACGCCCATCATGCCCGCACCCATTGCGGTTGAGACATTGGCGCCCCGGTTGTCCGCGAAGTAGCGAAGATCGGACGCGTTCACGACGCCCGCGCGTGCCAGGAGGTAATAGGCATAGGCCCTCGCATTGTCGTTGGCCGAGTCACTGGCCGCCATCTGCTTCAGCCAATTGGTTGCCCGGTCGAGCCCCTCGCGCGGCACGACATAGCCCTTGGCCTTCGCCTGCATCAGGAAGTCGATGGCATAGGCCTGGAGCCATTGATCGGTCTCTTCGCTCGAACCCATCCACAGCCCGAAGCCACCCGACCACATCTGCATGTCGAGCACCCGGTCGATGGCCAACTGAACGCGGCCCTCGATCTTCTCGTCCTGCTTCACGTTCGCAAGCAGCGCCATGTCGTTATAGAAGACGAGCGGGAATGCGCGGCTCGTCGTCTGTTCAAGGCAGCCATAGGGATAGCGGTCGAGCCAGCGCAGCATTCCCGCCACGTTGTCAAAGCCCTTGGCACCTGCAAGCGCGACCGCAACCGATTCGGTTCCAGGGATGAGGCCTTGCAGAAGCTCGCTGCCAAGTTTGACCTCTTCGCCAGGCTTCACCTCGGCGATGATATCGCGCGAGAGCGGCAATTGCGGCGCCCGCACCTCAATCGGCCACGCCCGCTCGACCTTGTAGCCGTTCGGACCCTCAAGCGTCAGCGTGATACTGGCAATGCCGGTGGCATTCGCTTCGAACCCGACGGGAAGAAGAACCCGCTGTCCAACGCTGAGCTCCTGCGCGAGCGTGAGCTTGCCGCCGGGAACGAGCACCGGGCCATCCGCCTTCACGGTCGCGGTATACCGACCGGCAACGCCGCTCACATTATGCATGTTGAGCGCCGCCGTCACCCGGTCGCCCGGCGCCATGAAGCGGGGCAGCACAACTTCGCCCACGACTGCATCGCGCACGGTCAACGGCCGGGAGAACGAGCCGACGCGGGAAGGCCCGAACGCCACCGCCATCAGCCGCAATTCGCCGTTGAAATCGGGAATGTCGAGCGTGACTTTCGCCTGCCCCTGCGCATCGAGCTTCACGATGCCGGAGAAGAGCGCCACCGTGCGCGTCGGCACCACGGCAAGGCCCCGCCCCCCGAAGCCATCGCCGCCCGAGCGGGCCTCGCCCACCTGTGCATTGGCCGGCAGGATGAGGCGGCCGTAATCGTCGCGCACATCGACGCCAAGCTGACGCTTGCCATAGTAATAGGCGGCCGGGTCCGGGCTCTTGAAGTCGGTGAGCTGCAGAATGCCCTCATCGACCGCGGCGAGCGTCACATAGCCCTCCGCGCTTTCGGCGTTCGCAACCGTGATCGTGACATCGAGCGGCGCGCGCGGCGTCACCGTCTCGGGCGCATCGATAGCCACGTTCAGCGTCCGCTCGGAAGTATCAACGCCAAGCCAGACAAGTCCGATAGATCGAACGGGCGCGCGGCCCTGTGCCGAGGCAAGCGGCCGGTAATGGGTGACGAGCGCATAGGCGCCGCTGCCCCAATCGGCCGAGACAGGGATCTGCACCTTCGTGCCGCTGGCCGAGACATCAATGAGCTGCGTCGCAACAATGCGGTCGGTGGCGATGGCGACGAGTGCCTTGCCATCCGTCGCAGCGCGGATCTCAAGCGTCGCGGTCTCGCCCGGCTTGTACTTTTCCTTGTCCGCGATCACCGCGACGCGATCCGGCCGGTCATTGGCCGCGCCCGCGCCCCAGCCGCTCCAGAACCGCAGCGCGGTCGAAGCGCCGGTCGTCGGATCGATCACCGTCAGGCGATACTGGCCCCATTCGAGCGGCTGCCCGATCTTCGCAGGCAGGTCGGCCGCAAGATCGATGGAGCCGCCCGAGACGATGCGGTCGCTGCGGATCTCCTGATAGCGCCAGTCGCCTTCCTGCGTGCGGTACCAGCGATAGTCATACTCTTCGCGCACCAGTTCAAAGGTTACGCCCTTGCGCGCAGCCTGCTTGCCGTTGCGATCAACCGCAATCACCTCAAAGCTGGCCTCGGTGTTCTCGCGCACCGAATCGCCCTCGAACATCGGCTTGAGACCAAGCATGATGTCGCGCGTGCGCACCGGAATGTCGAGCGTATCGGGAGTTGTGCGCCCGCCGGGCTCGAACAAAGACACGCGGATCATCGCCCGCAGCGGCAGCGAAGTCTCGGCCAACTGATCGAGCGAGCCGATCGCGGCGGTCTTGCCATTCGCGTCCGTCGGCTCGACGGTCATCGCAGTGATGACGGCATCGAAATTGTCATCCACCCGGCCCCAGGAATAGCCCTTGAACGCTGGGTAGGGATTGGCGTCGCGCTTGACCGTGATCTCGCCTTCGCCCGCAAGGCCCGCCGCCGGCGCGCCATAGAGGAAGCGTGCAAAGACGCCGATTTCGACCGTGGCGCCGGGAGAGAGAACCTCCTGCTTGGCGGCAAGTTCGAGCTTGAGCCGCTGCGGCACGAAATCCTGCACATCAAAGCCGATGCGCGAGATGGGCTCGCCCTTCTCATCGAGATAGGCGGCCGCGCCCCAGCGCCCGCGCGGGGAGGTAGCCGTCAAGGTGAAGGAGACAAGCCCCGATCCCGCCGACTGGTCCGATTGTGTGAAGCGGCGGAAGACAGAGCCGTCTGGCCGCTGCACGACGATGATGAGCGGCATGTCGTCCTTGGCATCCGCGCGCCGGTCGCGCAGCATGGTCGTCAGATTGACTGTCTCGCCCGGCCGGTAGATGCCCCGGTCAAGATACATGAAGGCATCGATCGGCCCCGGCGCCGCGCGCCCCTCTACGCCGCGATCGGTGAGGTCGAAGGCGGGACGACGCAGATCCTGATAGGCAAAATCGCCCCCCGCCCCATAGGCGAGCACGGCGACGGGTTCATTGCCGCCCTTGCCCCGCATGAGGCCGGCGTCAAAGACGGCGCGGCCCTGGGAATCGGTGGAGACTTCGCCGAGGATTTCGTTGTTGCGCGCAACGAGCGAGAGCTTGACCTCGCTCATCACGGCGGCGGTCTGGAACGAGCGTGTATAGACGGTAAGCCCGTCATCGCCCTGGAAGGTCGTAATGCCGATATCGGTATTGATGATCCACTGCGCCGCGTTGGGATCCCAGTAATCGTCGCCCTCTTCGCTCGTTTCGCCTTCCTTGGCGATCTTGGCGATGACGAGATAGACGCCCGGCTTCTGGTTGGCGAGCGCATCCTTCAGCGGGAACAGCGTCGTCATCGCCTGATTGCGCGGGCCTGCGGCTTCGAACTTGCCCTCCCACACGAGCGCGCCTTTTTCCTCTTCGTATTCGCGCTCATCGTAAGGATACATCTGCCGCTCATCGACGATGGCGGTGCGCAGCTGCGAGATCATGCGATCCCCGACGCGCAGGACCCGGATATTGAGAACGGGCGCGTTGACGGTCGTGATGGGCACGCCCGCAAGGCTCTCGCGCGGCAGGATGAAGCCGGCGCCGAACGCCACTTGCGGGTCCTGGTCGCGCAGGCGTACCGGGATCGTCTCGGCCATGTCGAGCTTTTCGCCGCTCGCCGCGGGAAGTCCTTGCCGGATCTCGAGCGTATAGGTCTCATTGAAGGCAAGCCCGCCGACACAGAGCCTGTCATCGCTCGCGCGCACGGCGACGGGGACCGCCGGATCAAAGCGTAAGTAGTCTTCATAGCGCGTCTTGCCGCTGCTATCGAGCTTGCGCGTGAATACAAGGCACGCTTCGGCCGCGTCGGTGCCGGTATCGATCTCGAGCCGCCGGAACGCAAAGCGCGGCGCCACGGGCTCCTGATAGGGCTGGGCCGTGATCGTCGGCGTTGTCGCGCCTTGCGGATCGGTGACTGCGACGCCGCCACCTGGTCCGGAGTGCGGAGCAAAGGCAAACCAAAGCCCGAACGCGGCGCCGGCCAGAACGATAAGGCCAAGCACGATCGCAAAGATGCGGCTGTTCATAAGTGTTCCCCGAAGAGCAGACGGCTTCAACCGTTATGGTTACGCGTCACACTACATCCTGACCCAGAATGCGGCAAACCAAGGGCGCCGAAATGCAATCAAAATGGCGCGGTTCGCACATTTCTTCTTTGCATAGTCCTGTTGCTCCAATGTGACGGTACCGGACTGTGATGCGCATCGCACCGTTAGAACCGATGCAGCGATAGCGGTTCAGTCGCGATTAATGATAAAAGCCTGAGTCTGAATGCCGTCGCCGATGGGGGTTTGGGACATTGGCGGCTGAGAAGACCGCGAGAGAAGAACACGTGAAAATCGCGGGGCAAGGGAAGAGAACGAGAGAAGTTGGCTAAGTCCTGAGAGACCGCGGTGGCGTGTTGGCGCCGGGGAACGACGTTTCGGCAAGGCTTCCGGCAATCCGTCGAGGAAATGGGGCGGGATCCGCGAAGCCGGCAGGTGGGGAGTGACGATGCAACAGCGGAACTGGGCAGCACGGCTCGCCGTGGTGGGCACGCTGGCGCTTGCTTCGATGGTCGCAGGCCCGCCTGTTCGGGCCGACTACTACGATGGCCTGCGGGCGTTCGACGGCGGCAACATCCAAGGGGCGATTGCGGAGTGGCGCTCGGCCGGCGTGCGCGGCGATGTGCTCTCGCAAAAACGCCTGGGTGATGTCTACGCGCAAGGACGCGTGGTGCTGCAGGACTTCGTCGAGGCCCATATGTGGTACAACCTCGCCGCGGTCAATCTCCTCCAGAATTCGCTCGATGAGCGTGGTCGTCCGGTGCCCGAGGCCCGCAAGGCGCGCGACGATGCGCGTGACGCCCGCAATCGCCTGCAATCGATCATGACGGCGGATGACATCGACCGCGCGCGGCGAAAATTCGTGCGCGTCTACGAGGCCGGAGAGCCTGAGTCGCAATATATTCTAGGTGGCCTTTATCAGCGCGGCGCCGGCGTGCCGCAGAACAGCGTCGAGGCCTATCGCTATTTCGTCATCGCCTCCGCGCTGGGCGTGCAGGAAGCGCTTCGGGCCCGCGATATCCTTGCCGCCAATTTGAAGCCCGAACAGGTCGCGGCCGCGCAGAAGGCGGCCAAGGAATGGCGCAAGCCCCTCTCGCCCTTCGAGGATGAGATCGGCACCGGCGGGCGCCCGGGCGGCGGCCAGCTCGTTGCCGGCATCGACAATCGCTCGCTCCAGCACGCCTTGCGCGCGCTCGGCCTCTATGGCGGCGCGATCGACGGCGAAATCGGTCCGGGTTCACGCCGCGCCATTGAGCGCTTTCAGCGCCGCCTCGGTGCGAGCGAGACGGGTCGCCTGACGATGGAGCAGGCCGTGCAGCTCATTCGCCGCGCGGCGACGGATGAGGACGACCGGGCCTCGCAGAACACCTTGGGCAGTCTCTATGCGCAAGGCATTGGCGTTGAGCGTGATTCGGGCCTTGCCCGGCGCTGGTTCGAAGCCTCGGCCGCGCAGGGCTTTCCCTCGGCCAACTACAATCTTGGACTGATGTATCGCGACGGCTTTGGGGTGGAACGCGATCGTGATCGGGCAATCCGCTATTTCCGGCGCGCGCTGCAGGGCGGTCACCCGCTTGCCGCGCGGGCCTTGCGCGATCTTGTTGCCTATTCCGGCGAAAATTGAGGGGGAAGGAGCGCAACAATGCGTCCCGTCACAAAGACCTTGAGTATCCTGGGCAGCCTCGCACTTGTGGCGGCGTTGGCCGCCTTCCCGGTTCTGGCCCAGACGGGTGAGCCCTATAACGGCGGCTACTCCACCTGGACGCCGGGCGATGATGGGCGGCGCGAACGCGGCCCGCGGCGCCCCCGGGGACCAGAGCTCATCAATGTCACGCCAGGCGGAGAGGCCGGCTCCATCAATGACGCGCTGGAGCGGATCGCCCCTGGCGGCACGATTGTGCTGGCACCAGGCATCTACCGCGAGGACGTGACGATCGAGAAGTCCGTGAATATCCGCGGCACAAGGCGCGGCGAAGCCCGCTCGGAGATCCAGCCATCGAGTGGCGGCGCGTGCCTTTATGTCTCTCCCGACGTGTTGGGGGCCGTGACCGTCAGCGACGTGACTTTCCGCATGACCGCGCTTTATGGCTCGGTTCCTTGTGTCGTCGTCGCAGGGGGCGTCTTCTCCCTCAAGAACAGCCGCGTCATCGCGCGCGACAACGTGCCGGGCGTGCTGCTTCAGGGCGGCCTTGTCCATATTGAGGAATCGCAAATCGAGGGCGGTCGCTTCGGCATCCTCGTCGAGCCGAGCGCGCCCAATTCGGGGGATTTCTACATCATCTCGAACACGATCACCCGGAACGGCACCGGCTTGCGCGTACAGGGGCCAGGAAGCGTCAACGCGATCGGCAATTCGATCATCAGCAATGACGGCGATGGCATGATGCTGTTCCGCGCCGGAGGCACCTATATCGCGAACGAGATTGGCAGCAACGGTGCGAACGGTATCGTGCTCAACGAAGGCAGCCAGAACCCGCGCTTCGTCTCCAACCGAATCAGCGGCAATGCCTATGCCGGCATCTACATCCCGCTGGGCGGCGCCGGCATCATTTCGCGCAACGAGGTCATCGCCAATGGCGAGAAGGGGATTCGCTGTGAGCAGGGCCCCTGCCCCACCCTCGACAACAACGTACTGAAGGACAACAAGGGCGATGAGCCCGAGCGCCGCCGCGGCGGTCTCTTCGATTAGGAAACGTGCAGGCTACGGGGACAGGCGATGTGGAGTTTTCTCATTAATCTCATTCGTCCGGGCGTGCTTTCGGCCGGACTTTGGGGAACGGCCGCGCAGGTGGCGCTCGGCTTTGCCCATCAGCAAAATCTCTATGGTGTCGCCGACACGATCTCTTCTTATGGATTGGCGGGCGGCCTCGCCTCGGGCGGCCTCGTCGCGGCCCTGACGGGATTGTTCTATTCCTTCACGCCCCGCGCGACCGGACAGGCCCTGGCGACGGGTGCGGGAGCGACCGCTGGCGCCATCTCGGGCACGCTGGGCACCGGTATCAATCAGGCGCTCGGCCTCACCCCGCTGGCCGAAGGCGCCACACCCATCTTCGACTTCGCGGCCATGGGCGCGGCGATCAGCGCGCTGACCGGCACGGCCGACCCCGGCACGCCCGTGCCCGGTATCTTTGAGATGGCGGATGTCTTCACCGTCGGGCAGGTTTTTGGCACCACCGCGGCGGGCGGCGGTGTCGGCGCCTTTCTTGGCCGCATGCTGGTGGGCAAGCGCCTCGCGAATTCCTGAGGGAAACCCACTCGCGCTCCTCGCGCCGCCGCCCTATAAGGCAATTGATCGAGGACTGTTTGCCGAAGCGAATCTTCGCGAGGTGGAGCGCCTATGCCTTTTCCCAATATCGACCCCGTCGCGATAGAGATCGGCTGGTTCGCCATTCGCTGGTACGCAATCGCCTATCTGGCGGGGCTCGCCCTTGGCTGGCTCTATGTGCGCGCCCTCGTGACGAACGCAGGTCTCTGGGGGCTCAAGCCGGGCGGGCCGGGAATTGCGACGAAAGGCCAGATCGATGACCTTTTGATCTGGGCAGCGGTTGGCGTGATCCTGGGCGGGCGCCTTGGCCATGTGCTCTTTTACGGCCTCGTCCTCAACTCCAGCTACTACATTGATAACCCGCTCAAGATCTTTGCCTATTGGGAAGGCGGCATGTCCTTCCACGGCGGGCTCATCGGCGTTGTCGTCGCGATCATCTTTTACGCGCGCAGCGTCGGCCTCAACATGTATCAGTTGGGCGATGCGGTGGCCCTGGCAACGCCGATCGGCCTGTTTTTTGGGCGCATTGCGAACTTCATCAATGGCGAGATCTGGGGCCGGCCGACGACCCTGCCCTGGGGCGTCATCTTTCCCAACGCGCACCCGGCCGGTGTGCCCCGCCACCCAAGCCAGCTCTACGAAGCCTTCCTTGAAGGCCTCATGTTGTTCCTCGTGCTGAACGTGCTGGCCCGCTATGCCAAGGCGTTGCACCGACCGGGCCTGATCACTGCGATCTTCCTCATTCTCTACGGCTTCTTCCGCATCTTTGTGGAGGTATTGTTCCGGGATTCGAACAACAAGCTGGGCGATAGCGGCTGGACACTTGGCATCGTGTTATCGCTCCCGATGTTCGTGGCGGGCGCCTATTTCATCTGGGTCGCCATGCGCGAACCCGCAAAGGCTGTGAGCGCGCCCCCGCAGGCCTCAGGCCCGCCCATCGCTCAGCCTCAGCCTGCGCCCGAGACGGCCGCATCGCGCGAAGCGGCGCTGGCGCTCAGCGACATCGATGAAGGGGCATCCGAGCCCGCGCGCGAAGACGACGGGCTCTCCCCGAAAGGGCCGCCGGCCTGAGGCGGCAACGCGGGGCTAAGGTGAAACGGGGAAAGGAACTTCCCAACCATGCGGGATCGGGAGGCTCTTCTAGAGCTCGATCGACTTGAGGAAATCTGAAATTTTGGCCGTGTGGGCTCCGGCCTGAAGCTCGCTCTCGCGCACCTCAAGCGTTGCGGCCGCATCCTTGCCGCAGGCAGCCGCCATCTTTGGGAGGGCTTTGTCGGGATTGGCGCCGATGAGGCTGCAGAAGAATGCGACGCGAGGCAGTCGCTCGCGATAACGGCGAATATAGGCGCGCATCGGCGAGGACATGTTGCCCGCCCAAACCGGCGTCCCCAGGATCACGAGATCATAATCGCCCGGCGATTTCTTCGATGGGGCAATCTCGGCCACGCTTTCCCACAAGGACTCGATCACCGAACGGATGAAGCCGAACACGCCCATTCGCGATCTGGGCTCCAAGATCGCTTCAAGATCGCCGCCGCAGGCAGAGGCAATGGCTTCGGCGATCTGCCGCGTGTGGCCGGTGCGCGAGTAATAGACGACGAGAACCTTGGTCATGATGCAAGGATGCCTTAACGCTAAGCTGGGCGCCTTGACGACGGTCAAAAATATCATCGAGCCGCGCGCAAGAAAAAAAGCGGAAAAGGAGGAAAGCCGGATGAGCCTTCGCAGCGCCGTCATGGCGCAATTCAAAAAGCCGACCGGCCTTTTGGGCTTGGTCGTGGGCTGGCTGATGTCCGTTCTGTCTGCGAACCGTCGCCGCAATCGATGGATAGTGGGACTGTTGAAGCTGAGCGGGAATGCGCGTGTCCTTGAATGGGGTTGCGGACCGGGAATTGGCATCGCGGCCTGCCTTGAGAACTGTCCCTCTGCGAGGATTCTCGCCGTCGATCACTCATCGCTGATGGTGCGCCAGGCGAGCGCAAGACACGCGGCCGCCATCAAGGCGGGGAAGCTGAGGATCATCGAAGGCTCGCTCAAGGAGGCCCTGCCCCATGCGCCGTTCGATGCAATCTTTTCATCGAACGTGCTTCAGTTCGTGGAAGGCAAGGCAGAGGCGATCGCTTTGATGAAGAACATGCTGGCCCCTGGCGGCGTGGCCGCCTCGGGCTTTCAGCCGCGTGCCGCCAATGCGCGCCCCGAGGATGCGCTTGCCTGGGCCGAGGAAATCAAGGCCCTGCATGAGCGCGCGGGCTTCGCGCGCGTAAAGGTCGAAATCCTGGACTTGAAGCCGATGCCGGTCGCCTGCGTCCTCGGCTACGTTTGAACGACGTCTCAGGCAATCGTGGCGGCGGCCTTTCGGCAACCTTGAACGAAATTGCCTGGGCCGCGGGCCTTGGCTGCGAAATCGAGGAAGGCGCGATCGGGGTTTTGCCAGCGGTCGAGGCAGCCTGCGATCTGCTCGGTCTTGATCCCCTGAACGTCGCCAATGAAGGCAAGCTCGTCGCCGTCGTTCCAGGGGAACTGGCGCAAGTGGCGCTTGCGGCGCTGCATCACCATGAACTCGGCCGCCACACCGCGATCATCGGGCGCTTTGTCGAAGATCAAGACCGTTTCGTCCGCATGCGGACGAAATTGGGCGGCTGGCGGATGGTCGATTGGCTCGCGGGCGACCCCCTGCCGCGCATTTGCTGAAAAATCAGCCCTTCAAGAGCTATGCTTCCGCCTCGTCGCGATGCTTCTTCAGATACTTCATGAAGGGCGTGCCGCCTGTGCCGACATCGGTGTCATTGCCGGCGCTGCCCTTTGCCTGGCGATGGATATAGCTCGCGGCATATTCAAGATGCCGCGTCCGGAACCGGGCAAGGCGCATGATGCAATCATTATTAGGCCTCGCGCAGCGCCGCATCGCCTGCCTCTTCGATGAAGCGGCGCACATGGCTCAGTGCGCGCACCTTGTCGATGAAGTTGCGATGCGCCGGCGGGCGATAGAAATGCAGCTCATCGAGAAAGGCGCGCAAGGGATCCTCCGCATGCTGAATGCCAAGGAGCGCATCGATCGCCGGCACGATGGAGCTTTGCGATCCTGTCTGCCCGCGAAAGGCCTGCGGCTTGGCCCCCGTTTCGGCAACGCCCTCATAGATGAGTCCCGCGCCCAGAGCCGGGTTGTCTTTCCAGCCATGGATATAGGGCCGCACGCGGTGAAAATAGATGTAGGGATCGCAGCGCTCCGGCATGCGGTCGAAGATCGCGTTCACATCCTCAAAGACCGAACGAATGGCGACAAGCGCCGACAGGGCTGCCGCCTTGTTCCCCTCATCGGCAGCGGCGATCAGCGCGGGGAACTGTGCAAGCATGCCGCCCGCGCACGCCTCGATCGCGACATGGACGAGCACGAACCAGGACTCATCCTCGCCGGCGAGGAAGTTCTGCATCATGTAGATGTTATCAAGCGCGATCGGCTTCCGGCGATCGAACCGGTCCCAATTGTCGAGCACATAGCCCGAATAGGGCAGCAGCGGCATCTGCCCAAGACGCCGCGCCAGCGCCCAGACAGGGACGGCCAGCGTTGCGGGAAGCCGCGCGGCTGGCTCGGGCTCACCCCAGACATAGGCTTGCACCATGAATGCATAGCGCAACATCGCGGTGCGGATCCGGGGCTCGCTCGCCTCGGCGCAGAATTGGCTGAGATCAACGGGCGGCAATTGCGCCAGATGCGCCCGTACCCGGCCCGTCAGCAGCGTGCGCGGCAGGCTTGCCGCCGCCTCGGCTGCGGGGGCGAGCAGGCTTGGCAGCACGACGCTGTCGGCATCATAACTGCAAAGGAAGCCGCGTTCGGGTGAGATGTCGAATTCACAAAGAGAAAGGGCATCGGCCATGGGCGGCGCAACTCCGCGTATCGGTGCACGTAAGGGAAGGGATCACGCCCGCCGAAATCTGTAAAGCCATTGCTGCGAAGCAAACGCGCAGCGCCCTCAGGCGGCGGCGGGCATGGCCCTCGCGATGATTGCGCGCGCATCGACGGCCGCATCGAACGCCCCATAGGCCATGCCGCGCGCCTCAAGCCGCAAGGTCGCAAAGGCGTCGGCCACGGGGCTCTCAAAGGCGAACAGCACGGCCGCCTGGGCGGCAAGCGCAAGCCGCTCCACGAACTGCCGTGCACTTCCCTCGGTTACGCCTTTGAAGGTGATCGCGCTCACATAGGCATCATAGGTGCCGTTCTTGCCGCGCTGCGCCGCGAGGAATTGCTGCATCGCATCGATTCCCTCCGGTTCGCGCGCCATCGCCCGCAGCACATCGAGCGCGATGACATTGCCCGATCCCTCCCAGATCGCGTTAAGCGGTGACTGCCGGAAAAGCCGCGGCATCGGCCCGGCCTCGACATAGCCGGCGCCGCCATGCGCCTCCATCGCCTCATAGACATGCCCGGGCGCGCGCTTGCACACCCAGTACTTGGCAATGGGCGTCAGCAGACGCGCGACGGGGTCGTCCTCATCGAACGCCTGAGCAAGCCGGATGGCGATCGTGCTCGCCGCTTCGCTTTCGAGCGCCAGGTCGGCGAGCACATTCGCCATCGCGGGCTGATCGATGAGGCGGCGCTGAAACGCCGAGCGATGCGCCGTGTGCCACAGCGCCTGGGCGAGCGCCGCCCGCATCTGCTGCGCCGATCCCGCAACGCAGTCGAGCCGCGTATGCTGGACCATTCTGATGATTGTGGAAACCCCGCGCCCCTCCTCGCCGAGACGCTGCGCGAGCGCGCCGTGATACTCGATCTCCGAGGAGGCATTGGAGCGGTCGCCCAGCTTGTCCTTGAGCCGCATGACCCGGAAGCCGGCATTGCGCGTGCCATCGCCGAGCCAGCGCGGCACGAGGAAACAGGTAAGCCCGCCCGCCGCATAGGCAAGCGTCAGGAACGCATCGCACATGGGCGCCGAGCAGAACCATTTATGCCCGGCAAGGCGATACCAGCCGGTTTCGGCCAAGGGCTCCGCCCGTGTTGTATTCGCGCGCACGTCCGAGCCGCCCTGCTTCTCGGTCATCGCCATGCCGATGGTGACGCCCAGCTTCTCATGCGCTGGCCGGAAGTCGGGGTCATAGCGCCCGACCTGTATGCGGGGGACCCATTCCTCGGCGACGGCCCGCTCCGCCTGCAGCGAAGGGACGGCGGCATAGGTCATCGTCATCGGGCAAAGCGTGCCTGAATCCGCCTGCCCGGCAAGCATCAGGATCGCCGTGTGGGCGACATGGCCTGCCTTCTCGCCCGTCCACGCGATCGAGGCAAATCCGCTCTCGAGCCCCATGCGCATCAGCGCGTGATAGGCGGGATGGAACCGGACCTCATCGATCCGATGCCCATAGCGATCATGAGTTTCAAGCACCGGGATGTTGCGGTTGGCCTCGACACCCCACTGGATCGCCTCTGCCGAACCCGCCTTGGCGCCAAGCGCGACGAGCCGCGCCCCGTGCCCCGCCCCGCCAGCCCGCGCGACCGCCTCGCGAAGGGCAAGATCGCTGGTAAAAAGGTTCACGTCCTCGAACGGCGGTGGCTGGTTGAACACCGCATGCGTGTCGAGCTCATCGAGCGGCTTTAAAGCGGACATGGCGTTTCCTCGCCTTCTTGATGACGGCCTTGCTGTTGCGGGCAGTCTAGAGCAACGTGCGGAAAAGTGGGCACCGGTTTTCCGCTAAACGTTGCGACAAGACAAAGGGATAGAGCGGCGTGACGATTCCGATTGAGGGCGAGGCCGCTCTAGCTGTGAGCTTTCAGT
>JACADY010000064.1 GCA_013389115.1 Alphaproteobacteria bacterium | reverse complement strand
GGGGCCCCCCCCCGCGACAGTTAAGCAAAGAGAACGTGACGCGATTACTGCAGCTCGATCACCGCGCGGCGGTTCTGAGGTTCCTTCACGCCAGGACCCGTCGGGACCAGCGGTTCGGAGAAGCCACGGCCTTCGGTCGTGATCACATCGGAGGGCACGCCCAGGCGTACCATCTCGGCCTTCACGCTGGCCGCGCGACGCTCCGACAGTTTCTGGTTGTAACCGGCCGAGCCGACCGTGTCGGTGTGACCAACGACGAGCACCACGTTCGCACCGGCCTTGAAGGCCTCCGACGCCTCAGCCACCACAGCCTGGGCTTCCGCCGTCAGGTTCGACTTGTTGAAGTCGAAGAAGACGATGTAGGTCTTCGCCATCGCCGGCTCAGCCGGGGGCGCGGCAGGCGTTTCCACCATCACCGGCGCGGCAACCGGCACGAAGAAATAGCGCAAGCCGATAATTCCGGAATGGTTGATCGGTTCCCAATCGTTCAGATAAAGCCCCGGCACGCCCTGGTCGGGCAGGTCATATTGCGCCGTCGCGAAGTAGCGGTATTCGCCAAAGAGCTGAAGCTGGTCCGTCAGATCGACATTGAGCCCGGCCATTGCCTGATAGGCGAAGAGATACTCATCGCCGTCATAGGTGTTCGGGAAGCCCGGGAAACTCATTTCGGTGTCGACGCTGGCCCCGCCGATGCCGATGCCAAGGACGAGGTCCATCGAGTCGGTCAAACCGATGTCAAAGCCCAGATTGACCATCTGCGAGAAGATCGTCACATCGCCATCAACGGCAAATGTCGAAGCCGGATTCTGGTGGAACGTGTCGTCCATGTCGTTGGTGCGATAGGCCAACTCCAACTCAATCCGCAGACCGTTGTGCTTGTATCCCAGCGCGCCCAAGCCAACCCAGCCGGTCTCGAAGTCCTGCTGGCCTTCAACGCCCGTGCTGAACTGAAGCTCTTCTTCCTCGTGGATATTGGCACCGCCACCGCCAGAGATGTACCAGCCCGCGTACTCCGACGCGGATGCCGCAGGCGCCAACGCAACAAGCGCCGCAGCGCCCAACAGGAGTGATCTGACAGACATATTTCCCCTCCCCTCAGCGGGTCGTTAGTTTCATACGACTATACTGGCGGAACGTGACGTCAGGAAGCGGTGCGCCTTGATTGCGGGATGCTATCCTTGCTTGCGCATGCGAAAGATGAAACTTGTGTCTTCATTGCAACTGCCGGGATTCAGTTGGCGCCTCGTTCCAAGCCTTGAATACGCTTCAAAAACGTGGTTTCCACGGGGCTGACCGCAGCCTCACGCGAATCAGCCTGATAGGGAAAAATCACCCTGGCCATGTCCGATACCGTCACTCCCGTCCCTGAAACGATTGTCGTAACGAGCCGCCGGCTCTGGTGCGACGGCGGCGAAGGCGCGCTTGGCCATCCGCGCGTCTATCTTGAGATGGGCGAGGCCAATTTCGTTGAATGCCCTTACTGTGACCGGCGCTTCGTCCTCAAGGACGGGGCCGATGAGGCCGGGGACCATTGAGCGCGCAAAAGAGCGCATCCCATGCCATCGCGCCGCTCAAATCGGGCGACCATCTCTATCTGATCGATGGCTCGGGCTATATTTTCCGTGCCTTTCATGCTCTTCCGCCCCTGACGCGGAAATCCGATGGCCTGCCGACGGGCGCGGTCTCGGGCTTCTGCACGATGCTGCACAAGCTGTTGAAGGAGACCAATCAGGGGCAGAAACCGACGCATCTGGCCGTCATCTTCGACACGTCACGCAAAACCTTCCGAAGCGACATCTATCCTGAATACAAGGCACAGCGCCCGCCGCCGCCGCCCGATCTCATTCCGCAATTCGCACTCATTCGCGACGCCGTGGCCGCCTTCAACGTTGTTGCTGCCGAGCAAGACGGGTTTGAAGCGGATGACCTTATCGCGACCTATGCCCGCGAGGCCGCAGAGCGCGGCGCCACGGTCGTGATCGTCTCATCCGACAAGGACCTCATGCAGCTTGTCGATGACGGCCGCGTGCAGATGATGGATCCGGTCAAGGCCAAACTGATCGGCCCTGCCGAGGTGATGGAGAAGTTCGGGGTGCCGCCTGCGCTCGTCACCGACGTGCAGGCACTTGCGGGCGATGCGGTCGACAATGTTACCGGTGTTCCCGGCATCGGCATCAAGACCGCGGCGGAACTCATCAATGTCTATGGCTCACTTAGCACTCTGCTGGCGCGGGCGGGGGAGATCAAGCAGCCCAAGCGGCGGGAATCGTTGCTTGCCCATGCGGAAAAAGCGCGGATCAGCAAACAGCTCGTCACGCTCGATGACCACGTGCCGCTCAAGACACCGCTCGATGACCTTGCGGTGAGCGAGATCGAGCCCAAACGGCTCATCGCCTTTCTGCGGGCGATGGAGTTCACAACGCTCACAAAGCGGGTCGCATCGGAATTCGGTGTCGCAGACATCGACGCCATCGCGCCCGATGAAGCGCTCAGTGCCGCGAGAGGCCCGCGCAGCACAGCCGGCGATGCGCCCGCAGCAGCGCCCTTGGATGGCGGCATGCCCAGCGCCGTCAAAGGCAGGGACGATATCCTCAAACCCATCGATCATCGCCGCTATGAGACGGTGAGCGAGCCTTCACAGCTCAAGGCATGGATCGCGCGCGCCTATGAGGCGCAGGCGATCGCCGTCGATACCGAGACGACCTCGCTCGATGCCATGCAGGCGGAGCTTGTGGGTGTGTCCCTTGCCACCGCGCCAGGCGAAGCCTGCTACATTCCCCTTGGCCACCGCAGCGACGGCCTCGCCCTTGCGGCAGATGAGGGACCCTCGCAGATGAAACGCGAGGAGGCGCTCTTGCTCCTCAAGCCGATGCTCGAGGATCCACGCGTGCTCAAGATCGGGCAGAACCTCAAATACGACATGCAGGTCTTGCGCAATCTCGGCGTTGCGGTCGCGCCCATTGATGACACCATGCTCATTTCCTATGCGCTCGATACAGGCAGACACGGGCATGGCATGGACGAGCTGAGCGAACGCCATCTGGGACACAAGCCGATCGCGTTCTCCAGCGTCGCGGGCAGTGGCAAATCCGCAATCACCTTCGACAAGGTGCCGATCAAAGAGGCTGCCGCCTATTCGGCCGAGGACGCCGATGTCACCTTGCGGCTCCACCGTCTCTTGAAGCCCAGGCTGTCTGGCGAGGGCATGACAACCGTCTATGAAACGCTGGAGCGGCCGCTCGTACCCGTGCTCGTCGCGATGGAACGGGAGGGCATTCTCATCGACCGGCAAGTGCTCTCTCGGTTGTCGGGCAGCTTTGCGCAAAAAATGCTGGCCCTCGAAGCCGAGATCCACGGACTTGCGGGCGGCCCCTTCAATCTCGGCTCGCCCAAGCAGCTGGGTGAAATGCTGTTCGAGCGACTGAAGCTGCCCACGCCGAAGACCACGCGAACGGGCGCCTATTCAACCGATGCCGATGTGCTCGAGGAACTGGCGGCGCAAGGGCATGAAATCCCGCGCCTCATCCTGCAATGGCGGCAACTGCAAAAGCTGAAAGGCACCTATACCGACGCCCTGCCCGGCTATATCAATCCGCATACGGGGCGGGTGCATACGAGCTATGCGATGGCTTCTACCTCGACAGGGCGGTTGTCCTCGAGCGATCCCAATTTACAGAACATTCCCATCCGCACCGAAGAGGGGCGGCAGATCCGCCAGGCCTTCATCGCAGGCCCAGGGCAAGTGCTCATCAGCGCCGACTACAGCCAGATCGAGCTGCGCCTGCTTGCCCATATCGCCGACATCGCGCAGCTGAAAAAGGCGTTCGCGGACGGGATCGACATCCATGCGATGACAGCCTCGGAGATGTTCGGGGTGCCCGTCAAAGGCATGCCGCCTGATGTGCGACGGCGCGCCAAGGCGATCAATTTCGGCATTATCTACGGCATTTCGAGCTTTGGCCTTGCCAACCAGCTTGGCATTCCGCGGGGCGAAGCGGACGCCTATATCAAAACCTATTTCGAGCGCTTTCCCGGTATTCGCGACTATATGGAAGAAACAAAGAAGTTCGCGCGGGCGCATGGCTATGTGAAAACAATCTTCGGGCGGAAGGCGCATTTCCCTGACATCAAGTCGAGCGTGCCGTCGCGCCGCAGCTTCATGGAGCGCGCGGCGATCAATGCGCCCATTCAGGGTTCGGCCGCCGATGTCATCCGGCGCGCGATGGTGCGCGTGCCCGGCGCCCTCGCGCACGCCAAGCTTTCGGCCAAGATGCTGCTGCAGGTGCATGACGAACTCGTCTTCGAGTTGCCGGAAGGCGAAGCAACAAAGACCGCCAAAGTCGTGTGCGAGGTGATGGAAGGGGCGCCCCTTCCCGCCATCGCGCTCAGCGTTCCGCTCACGGTCGAGGCCAAGGCGGGGCGCAATTGGGACGAGGCGCATTGAGTTCAGGGCACGAGCCCCAGGTGCCGGAGCGCCTCAATTAGCCTAAACGATGCGCGCCAAGGCCGGCGCCAGCGAGCGCCTCGTTGAAGCTTGCAAGGCCTTCGTCCGCTTCCTCAGCGCAAAACCGGCGATAGGAGGTGGCGAAGCCGGGCGTCTCCAGCATTGCACTGATCTCCGTGCGCAGCATCTGGGTGAGCGAGCCTTGCGTCACGGCGCGGGCGGTAAAGAATTGCAGCAAGGCCAGCGCGCGCGGCACGGGAGGCAGGGAGCGCGGCGCGATGCTCTCGATGACGCCGCTCGACCTGGCGAACTTCATGGCCATTTCATCGAGCCGCTCGACGAGCTGCGCCCTTTCAGGCTCTGGAATGCCTGAACGCAGAATTCTGCCTTCAAGTCTTGCAAGGCGCTGAAGACGGGCGATCGGCGCGGCCCGCAAACTGTCGATCTGGCGCTCGATCTGATGCCCGGTCAGAAGGGGAAGCGCATAGCCTGCAAGCTTGCGCTTGTTTTCCGTGCCGACCAGATTCTCGCTGAGGATCATCAGTCTCTCGATCCGCTCCAGAGCTCCTTGCCCTGGGGCCATGAACTCGTAGACGGAATCCGCCGCCGCAAGGCGCCGGGAGCGCGCATTGAAGGCCGCTTCGATGACATCGCGTTCGATCAATGCCGGATCGAGTTTGGAAATGGCCGAAGCGAGGATGCGCATGCTCTTGATCTCGCCTTCAAGCGTATCGCGATCAAGGCGACGCAGACTAGCGAGATCATCGACCAGGCGGGCGGCCATGGCCTCACGCGCGCGGGGAAGGTGACCGGCCGACAACGCATCGGCCAGGCGCTGTGCGAGCGGTGTGAAGCCCCGCCCAGACAGGATCGTTACAAGAGCAAGGAGGCGGTTGCCGAGGCCGCCATCCAAACCCGGCAGAAAGGGATCGATCGCTTCTGTTGCCGCCACTTCCCTGAAATAGGCATCAAGGCCGCGGCGGATGGCATCTCCCGCCTCGCCCTCCAGGGCACAGGCATCAAGAGCCCGCGCATGACGCGCTGCCCAATCGCTCGCCGCGCCCAAGTATTTCGCGATCGCTCCGCCCAGGCGATAATCGCCCGCCGGCGCAGGGTGCAACGCCTCGGCATGGGTATGCAGCGCAGGTAAATCCAATGCCGGGAACAGACCCGCGCGCTCATCGCGATAAAGGCGGTGCATGGCCGCAAGGCAAAGCGTGTTCAGATTTTTCACGATCCGTGCGACGGGAATGCCGGTTGAGTGCGCCTGCGCCACCGCCATCTTCTGCAAGGCATGCTGATAGAGCGTACCCGTCGCCTCAAGCCTTTGCAGGGCATCGGCACGGTGAATGAGCTCAAAGGCTGTGAGCTTCCAACGCGCCAGGGGCTCGGCGAGCAGGCGGGCGATCGTCTCGCGCGCCTTGTCGCCAAAGAGCTCTTCCGGCGCCAGGCAGGGAAGCGCGGCGGGAGCAGAATCCGCCGGCGCCGATGCGCGCGGCTTCACCCGCTTTGCCATTTCTTCGAGTATCGTCAACTCATCGAAGGTTTCCTCTGCCGGATCACGCGCGACGCGCGTCACGCGGATCGATGGCGCAGCGCCATCCTCCAAGAGGAACTTCGCCCGGGCGATCGCTTCGCTGCGCTCACCCAGCACTTCGATCACGCGCCAATGGCGCCGTGCCGAATCAGAAAGGGCGATCTCATAGTGAACCTGACGCATTAGACCATTTGCTTTCGTTCGACTGTCCCGCGCCAGATCAAGCGCTCGAGCGCGCCTGCTCCTTAGGAGCGGCGGCCGCTTCGATCGCGTCTGCCAGGCCAATCGCATTGGCCGTGTCGATGCCCGCCCGTGCCAGGCGTTGCATCAACGTGGCAGGGTCCGGTTTTCGCGCCTTGCCCAGACCTGCCATCGCTTCGCGATTGCTGAGTATCTTCCAAATCTGCTTGCGGAGCATTTGCGCCAATTCACCCTCGAGCACGGCGCCTGCTTCAAACAGGCCTAGCGACAGCTCGAGCATCTCAAGCGGAGACTTTGCAGCGCGCAAGGCATTGCCGATGACTTGATGCTTCTTTTCCAGCCGAACCGCCAGGGCGTCCAGGGTCTCGGAGATCTTGCGAATTTCCATCTCCTGAAATCCGCTCTTGCACACTTTTGATTGCAGGCCCGCCAGAAGTTTCAATTGCTCCAGCGGCGGACCGCCCTGCATGAAGAAATTCTGCGCCTGATGCGCCGTGATGATGGGGAGGATGTATCCTGCGAGGCGCCGCTTGTTTTCCGTGCCGACGATGTTCTCTTCCATATGCAGGAGAAGCGTGAGGCGCTCGGCCGCATTCTTCGTTTCTGAAAGAAACTCTTCGATCGATTCCGGGGTGACGAGGCGCTTTGCCCGGATCGTCACGGCCGAAACGATATCCTCCATTGGGATGACAGGACGTCCGCCATCGATCAGCCGGCTGACGATCTGGCGCAAGACGCGGACATCCTCCTCAAGGGAGTTCGGTACCAGCCGCTTCATCCCCTTCAGTTCGGCGAGCACGCGCTTGGCGATGGCGGCTCGCGCCGCGCGCAGGCGCCCCGCGCTGAACTCCGCGGCCAGCAGCGACAGGCCCTTGCGCTCTCCTTCGGGACCCGGCACCACATGGCCCTGAACGATGCTGCCCATGACAAGAAGGGCGGTGCCCAGATTGGGTTGCGGACCCAGCAGTTCCGCCAATGCGGAACCGCAGGTCACGATTTCCGAAACGAGGACATCGATCGCCTCAAGCAAGAGATCATGCCCCTTGCCGGCCTCGGGCATCTGAGACAGCAAGGCCAAGACAGCCGCCAGCTTTTCCTCCCAGGATTTTATCGGCTCCAGATACTTGGCGATGCCAGCCTTCAACAGGTACTCGCCTTCTGGATTAGCGCCAAGGCCATCGGCCATCGCCTTCACATTTTCCAGCGTCACCGCAGCAAGGCGGCCGGCACGCTCATCGCGATAAACACGCGCCATAGCCTTTGACGCCAGATCGCTCAGTGTCCGGACAATTTTCGTGATTGGCTCATCGGAACCCTTCGCCTGAGCCACGGCAATCTTCTGCACCGCGTGCTGGAAAAGCGTGCCGGTCAGTTCGAGGCGTTCAAGCGCGCCTGCGTGGTGGATCAGTTCGGTAACCGTGATGCGCCAGCGGCTCAAGGCATCGCTCAGCAGTCCGATCAGTGTTGCCCGCGCATGCACACTGTAAAAATCGTCGGGTTTGAAACACGGCGTGCCTGCATCGACCGGATCGGCCTTGGCAGCCTTGCGAGGGGTTAAGGTCTCGCCCGCTTCAAAGACACGAAAGGTCGTGAACTGTCCCGTTTCCTCCTGGAAGGTTTCGCGGTTCACGCGCACAGACCGCACGCGTCCTTCCTTAAGCACAGCCTCGGCCGCCTTGATGGCGTCATCGCGCTCTGGAATTGCGTCAAAAAGAGACCATCCCGGGCCCTTGCCGTAGCGCACGAAGATCTCGAAATGAATCTGCCGCGACATGCGGGACGTTCCCTTCCCCATCGAGCCACTCTTGCCAGAGGCAGGTTTGGCCGTTTGATAAGATTAGGGACCCAGGTTTAACCGAGCGTTTTCGAAAACGATTGCCGATTGAAGAATGGCCGCGATGCCAGCCTGACTTGTGTAAAGGTAAAGACGGCGGAAAGAATCCAGCCATTGAAACAGGGCATGGTCATACTGCGGGGGTGCCTCGCCCTTAAAGTGCCAGCGCACCATGCGATAGGATGGGGGTTGAGGCCGCGCTTTGAGCGTCAACTGGGCTTAACGTTTATGGCGCGGACGCGGCGGCTCCGAGGTGGCCGTTTCCCCGCCCTCGCCGTCATCACCCTCGCCCGTCAGCGCGTTCAGGATCCGGTCAAAGGCGTCAGGTTCCTCTGGCTCCACCTCCCCCGGTTCCATGGGCGCTGCCTGCGGTGCGAGGGTCCCTTCCTCGAGCGGCAATGGCGCTTGCGCGCCCGCCACCAGGTCATAGGAGGGCGGCATACCAGCGCCAGGCAGTTCGGCATAGGTGAGCGTCTCGACCGCTCGGTTCATGAACTCGCGCCAGATTTCGCCCGGAAGCCCGCCCCCTGTCACCTTGTCCATCGGCGCCCCGTCGTCATTTCCCGTCCAGACGCCGGTCACGAGCCCGTTCACGTAGCCGACGAACCATGCGTCGCGGAAATTCTGGCTCGTGCCCGTCTTGCCCGCCGCCACCCAATGATCCAATCGCGCATTGCGGCCGGTGCCATCGATGAGCGTGTCGGCCATCATCATGTTCATTTGCGCCACGCGCGCAGGGGCGACAACTTCACCAAGACTTCCTCCCTTGCGCTCATAGAGCACCCGGCCCGACGCCGTCTTGATGCGGATGATCGCGTAGGGGCTTACCGATTGCCCGCCATTGGCAAAGGGTGTGTAGGCGGCGACGAGATCGACCAGCGTCACCTCGGATGTTCCCAGCGCCAGCGAGGCATTCGCATCGAGCGGGGTCGTGATGCCGAGCCTGTGCGCCAGCTTTGCGACCCGGCGCGGTCCCACTTCCATGATGAGGCGCACTGCCGCAGAATTGAGCGAGCGGCTGAGCGCACGGCGCAGCGTCACCATGCCTTCGTACTTGTCATCGAAGTTGGCCGGCGCCCATTTGCCTATCATGAGCGGTGAGTCGGCAATCATCGACTCTGGCCCCTTGCCCGTCTCGAGCGCGGCGAGGAAGACGAAGGGCTTGAAGGCCGAGCCCGGCTGACGTTTGGCCTGGGTTGCGTGATTGAACTGGCCCTGTGCATAGGAGCGCCCGCCCACCATTGCGCGCACCGCCCCTTCATTATCGAGCTCCACGAGACCGACCTGGCCGGCGTTGCGGCTCTCTCCCTCGCGATCAAGGACACTTGTCGCGGCATCTTCCGCCCAGCGCTGAAACTGTGAATCAACGGTCGTCTCGACGATGAGGTCGGTGTTGAGGCCGCCGATATAGCCCGGCACATCCTCCATCACCCAGTCGATGAAATAGGAAATGCCAGGCGTGCCTTGCGCCCGCGCGAGCTTGGGCCGCGTCGCTGCCGCCTTGCGCGCATCCTCAGGGGTTGCCCAGCCTTCCTCGACCATCGCGTTGAGCACGAGTTTCGCGCGGGCCTCGGCCGCTTCGAAGTCGTTTTGCGGTGAATAGCGGGACGGCGCCTTCAACAGCCCGGCGAGAATGGCCGCCTCGGTCAGCGAGATGTCCTTCGCCGGCTTTGCAAAATAGCGCCGCGCCGCCGCATCGACGCCAAAGGCGCCAGCGCCGAAATACGCCCGGTTCAGATAGAGAACGAGAATCTCCTCCTTCTTGAACCGCGCCTCCAGATAAAGGGCGAGCAGCATCTCTTGCGCCTTGCGCCAATAGGTGCGGTCGGATTCGAGGAACAGATTCTTTGCCAACTGCTGGGTGATGGTCGAGCCACCCTGAACGACGCGGCCGGCCTCCACATTTGCCACCAGCGCGCGCAGCATCGCCTCCGGGTCGACACCCCAATGCCCGTAAAACCGCCGATCCTCGATCGCCAGCACAGCCTCGATGAGATGCGGGGGAATGTCCTTCAATTCGACATAGGCACCCTGGCCCGCGCCGCGCCTTGCGATCAGGCGGCCACTTGCATCCAGAAAGGACACGTTGGGCGTGCCCTTCATGGTCAAGTATTCCTCAGTCGGGGGCAGGCTGGCGGCGAGAAACCCAATCGCAAGCACCAGCGAGACGACACCCATCGCCAGTGCCACGCCAAACATGTTGAGGATGCGCATGGTCCAGGAAGGGGGGCGCTTCTTTGGCTTGCGCCCACCCGGGGCGACCGGTATCGCGCGCAGGTCCGCCAGTGTGCGGGAGGCTTTTACCCGCTTTTTACCCTTGCTCCCCCGGGCCATCTGGCGCGCAGCTGCCTCTTTCTTGCCGATGTCTTATTGCCGTCGGGCTTGATGAAGGCAGCGAACAGTTAATGGGATGTAAAAGATCCCTTAACAGTCACGATCCTGCGATTGAAGCTCTCCACGCCGCCCGTTAACCATTTCGCGTTGAGACGGTTTCCATACCAACGAAGGGGTCACACATGGCGAACATCGTTTCGCATTTGCTTGCGTTGGTGGGGCTTGGGCGTATTTCCGCACCCGCCGGTCATGATCAGGATCACGGTCACCACGATGACAGCGATCCAGAAGTGAAGGCTTGGCACAAGTGCCGCGAGGAGAAAGCGGCGCATGGGGAAAACCCCGATAGCTGCCCCGTGCCACATCGTCACTAGTGGAGCCTTTTGAATTTGACATTTGATACTGGGGCCGCTGCGAGCGAGGATCAAATGTCAAATTCGCTCCACTGGAGCGGCCTTGTCCTCAATCGGAATCGTCACGCCGCGCTATCTCTTTATGCTGTCGCAACGTTTTCGCGGAAAACCGGTACCCATCCCCGCCTTCGCGGGGACATACTTTTCCGCACGTTGCTCCAAGACGTGACGGACGCTACCAAGGGGAGGCTTTGGCCTCGCCTCCTCCTTGCCCGCAGTTTTGGCCCCATTGCCGCCATGAGCGCCATGATAATCTCATGACATGATCTGGACCGCCTTGAGAGCCCGACATGTCAATTCGCGCGTTCGCCCTTGCCGCTTTTCTTCTGCCGCTTCCCGCCTTTGCCGCCTCGTTTCAATTGAAGGAGGCGCCGCCCGCGGTCGGCACGATGCTCAATGGTTTCGACGAGCTGTGCACGGCGACGCTGGTTAATGATGACCTGGTGCTGACGGCCGCGCATTGTCTCTTTGGCGATGACGGCTCTTATTCCTTCCCGCAGAACTTCGAAGTGCGCGATCCCGTCACAGGCGAGCGCTTTACGACCGGGATTCGCAGTGTCTTTCTGCCACCTGATTTTGACTATCTCTCCTGGAAGGACACAGAGGACTACAACTATCGCGACTGGGCGCTCATTCAGATCCTTGAGCCCATCTCAAACCGGGTCACGCCGCTGCAGGTCGCGCGCGCGGGCCATAGCGAGCTGCAAGAGGCGCTGTCGCAGGGCTATGGCTTTGTGGGCTTTGGCGCGACGGATGGCGAGACACCCACCGTCTATCGCAATTGCACCGTCAAGGAATGGAATCTCGATGGCACCTTCATCGATGATTGCGGCACGGTGCCGGGCGATTCGGGCGGGCCTGCCATCTCGGTCGTCGATGGCCAGCTTGCCGTTGTCGGCACGGTGTCGGCCGAGATGGACAATTCGGATGATCTCACCGTCGCTTCTGTTTCCTTCAGCGATGCCATCCATGCCTTCATACATGACGGCCCCTCGGCCGCGGGACTTGTCCGCATGGATCCTCCCCAAGGGCGCTGGATGATCGAAATGCAAGGCGCCGCCAGCGAAACGGCGGTGGCGGAGGGCTTTGCCGTCTGGTCGAAGGACGAAAAGGGGATGCGTCCCGATCTGCGGGTCGTTTGCCGGCAGGGCGAGCCAGAGGTCGCCGTCATCCTTCCCGTGCCCATCCTGTCAAAAAGCGGCAGCGCGGAAATCCGCTTCGATTTCAAGAACAGTCCTGATCAGGTGGTCGTCGCCCAGCCCGGCAGCATGACCATCATCCCGGATCCCGAGGGCAAATTGCGTGACGCGCTCGCGCTCGCCGCCAACGGCAAGGCGTCGAATGACCGGCAGTCCTTCAGCCTTCGCTATGAAAGCATCTATGGCGTGCGCACGCGGATGGCCTTCAGCCTTGAGGGTTTCCAGGCGGCGGAGAACTCGCTCGGCGCCCAGTGCCCGAGGTAGAGTATCCTTTTTTGCGCAAAAGGGATCGTGAGGGGTGCGGCGCCCTGCTCCCTCCCCCTTGTAAAGGAGCGGGGATCACTTCTGGCCGAAGCTGCCCCCCACCGAGCCTCCCCCTTGCGAGGGGAGAAGAAATGAGGGTTTCCCTCACCCTTCGAGGGCCGCGAAGGGCGGCCACCTCTGGGTGAGGACTTGTGTAAGAACCAACGCTTCGAGAGCGCTTTCAGCGCTACCTCAGGTGCGATCTCTTTGAGCTCCTCATGCCTAGAGGTGCGAGCCTTCGCGAGCCGCGAAGGATGAGGGACAAGATGGATGGCCCGCTTTGGCTGGCCATGACAGGTAAGCGGGCACAAAACGCCGGAATCCCAGGACACTCGGCCTCACAAAAGAGGCTCTACACATCCAGGTTGGACACGGCGAGGGCGTTTTCCTGAATGAATTCGCGGCGCGGTTCGACAAGATCGCCCATCAGCTTTGTGAAGACATCATCCGCCTCATCGGCGTGCTCCACCTTCACCTGCAGCAGCGTGCGAACGTTTTCGTCGAGCGTCGTTGCCCAAAGCTGCTCGGCGCTCATTTCGCCAAGCCCTTTGAAACGCTGGATGTTGGAGAGGCCCTTGCGGCCCCAGGCAAAGACCGCATCCAGCAGCTGAGAAGGCGCGCGCACTTCCACCGTCTCCTGCCCACGGCGCAATTGTCCGACACGCTGATAGGCGTTCTGCAATTCGGCCGACATGCGATCGAGCTTGCGCGCCTCCTGACTTACGATAAGCGCGCCGTCGATTGCCGCGACTTCCTTCACGCCACGCACGACGCGGGTAAACTGAAGCCCGCCATCCTGTGTCGGCTCGCCCGTCCAGCCACGTTCCATCTCACCGGAGAGGAGATCGAGACGCCGCGCAATATAGGCGGCCGCGTCCTCCAAGCGCTGATGATCGGCAAGCGCCTCGGGCGAGAGAACGCCTGCAATCCCTGCCTGCTCCACGAGGAAGCGGGGATATTTGAGCGGAAGGGAATCGATCAGCGCGCGGATGATGCGCGCGCGATCAACCAATTGGCGCAAGTCCGCACCCGCAAGCTGTTCGCCCGTGTGCTGCGTGAAGGAGGTGCCGGCAAGACCCTCATCCAAAAGGTAGCTCTCGAATTCGCGCTGATCCTTCAGATAACGCTCGGACTTGCCGCGCGTGACCTTATAGAGCGGAGGCTGTGCGATATAGAGATGCCCCGCCTCAATCAGCTGTGGCATCTGGCGATAAAAGAAGGTGAGCAGCAGGGTGCGGATATGGGCGCCGTCGACATCGGCATCGGTCATGATGATGACCTTGTGATAGCGCAGCTTGCCAAGGTCAAACTCCTCGCGCCCGATGCCCGTTCCAAGGGCGGTGATGAGCGTCGCGATTTCCTGGCTCGAGAGCATCTTGTCGAAACGCGCGCGCTCGACGTTCAAGATCTTGCCGCGCAGGGGCAACACCGCCTGATTGAGGCGGCTGCGACCCTGCTTCGCCGAGCCACCGGCCGAATCGCCCTCCACGATGAAGATTTCACACTTTGCCGGATCGCGTTCCTGGCAGTCGGCGAGCTTGCCAGGGAGGGATGAGCCATCGAGCGCACCCTTGCGCCTCGTCAGCTCACGGGCCTTGCGGGCCGCTTCGCGCGCGGCGGCGGCCTCCACCACCTTCACGACGATCTGGCGCGCAGGCCCCGGATTTTCCTCAAACCATGCCGCCAGCTTCTCGCTGATGAGGTTTTCCACGACCGGGCGCACTTCTGAGGAGACGAGCTTGTCCTTCGTCTGGGAGGAAAATTTCGGATCGGGCACCTTGCATGAGAGTACGCAGGTCAGGCCCTCGCGTGCATCATCACCCGTCAGCGCCACCTTTTCCTTTTTCGCGATGCCGATTTCGTTGGCGTAATTGTTCACGATCCGGGTCAGCGCGCCGCGGAAGCCCGCCAAGTGCGTGCCGCCATCACGCTGAGGGATGTTGTTCGTGAAGCAATGCATGCTTTCGTGGTAGCCGTCGTTCCACCAAAGCGCGACCTCAACACCTATGCCGTCTCTCTCGCCTGAAAAATAGATCGGCTCGGCGATCAACGACGTCTTCGTCCGGTCAAGATAGCGAATATACTCCTTCAAGCCGCCTTCATAGTGCAGCGAGACTTCCTTCTTTTCGACGCCGCGCGCGTCGACGAGCGTGATCGTAACGCCCGAATTGAGGAAGGCGAGTTCGCGCAGGCGATGCTCAAGCGTTGCAAGATCGAACTCCGTCTTCGTGAAGGTCTGGGTGCTGGGCAGGAAGGTCACCTCGGTGCCACGCTTGCCGTCGGCCGGTCCCACTTCCTTCAAGGGCGATTCGGCATCGCCATGACGGAAACGCATGTAGTGCTCTTGGCCCGCTCGCCAAATGCGCAGATCGAGCCATTCGGAAAGCGCGTTCACGACCGAGACGCCGACACCGTGGAGGCCGCCTGAAACCTTGTAGCTGTTCTGGTCGAATTTCCCGCCAGCGTGAAGCTGAGTCATGATGACTTCGGCCGCTGACACCCCCTCCTCCGGGTGGATGTCGGTCGGGATGCCGCGCCCGTTGTCGCGCACGGTGCATGAGCCATCGGCATTGAGGCGGACAAAGACCTCACTTGCATAGCCCGCAAGCGCCTCGTCGATGGCGTTGTCGACGACCTCATAGACCATGTGGTGGAGGCCCGAGCCGTCATCGGTGTCACCGATATACATGCCCGGACGCTTGCGGACCGCATCAAGGCCCTTCAGGACCTTGATCGATTCCGCGCCATAGTCTTCGCCGCTGTCCATGGGGTTGCGCACCTGCTGCGACATCAATCGCCTTTCAGTTCCAACGGGACAAAGCGCCCCGCTGCAACGGTAAATACCTCGGCCCGCCCGCGCAGACCCGCGAAGAGCGCGCCATCGGTCCCTGTCATCCAGGTCTGCGTACCCAGGACCGCCAATTCTTCGAACAGCGCGGCGCGGCGGATGGCATCCAGATGCGCCGCGATCTCATCGAGCAGCAAAATGGGAGCGGTGCCGCCCGCCACTTCCCCTTGCAGCCGCGCGGCGCCGAGCACGATCGCGATCAGCAATGCTTTTTGCTCACCCGTCGAACATTCTTCCGCCGCTCGCGCCTTCAGGCGGTGCGTGACCTTGAGGTCCGCGCGGTGGGGGCCTGATTGGGTGCGGCCCGCCTCGGCATCGCGGGCGCGGCCTTGGTGCAAGAGGCCCGCAAGCCAATCTTCCGTTTCGATGGCCGAGCGGGTTTCGAGCACCTCTCCCACCTCGCAGGCCAATGCAAGTTCGGCAGAAGGAAAAGCGCCCGTGCGCTCAGCCATGACGGCGGCGAGGCGCGCCACGGCTTCCTTGCGGGCGGCGGCGATGGCGACGCCTCTCTCCGCCATCTGCCGTTCAAGACCGTCCAACCAAAGAGGATCGGCGCGGCCCTGACGCAGCAAGCTCAAGCGTTCGCGCATCGCACGTTCATAGGCGTTGGTGCGCGCGACATGCGCAGGATCAAGGATGAGCACGATGCGATCAAGAAAACGCCGCCGGCCACTTGCGCCCTCAACGAACAGACGATCCATGGCAGGGGTCAGCCAAAGGACGCGGATGATCTCGGCGATTTCCTGCGCATTCGCGACAGGCGCGCCATTGAGGCGGAAGACACGCTTTTCGGCACCATCACCCGCCGGCACAAGGCCGGTGCCGATACGCATCTCGCCCGTCTCGTCCCGGATCGCCGCCGAGACCGCCCAGGGGCGGGGCTGGGCGCCCAATTCCGTGCGGCCCATCTCTGCAAGCTGCGCCATGCGCAAACCGCGGCCGGGCGAGAGCGCCGAGATCGCCTCCAGCACATTCGTCTTGCCCGCACCATTTGGACCGATCAAGGCCACAGAGCGGCCCTACGCCTTCAGTTCGGCCTGCGCATAGGAGCGGAAATCGGTGAGCATCAGGCGCGTGATCGCGCGCGCGGCCGGTGCCGGCACGCCCTCAGGCGCCATCGTCTCATACGCCAATGTCAACCGCTCACTCCATCAAGGTCAGACGCGCATCGGCATCAGGACGTAGAGCGTGCTTAAATCCGCACCCTCGCCCGCGTCGCGCACGACGGTTGGAGAGCCCGCATCCGCCAGTAGGAATTTCGCCTCGCTGCCATCGAGCTGTTGCAGGATGTCGAGCAGGTACCGCGCATTGAAACCGATCTCGAGCGGCTCTGCGCCATAGTCGACGGGAAGTTCTTCATTCGCGCTGCCCGCCTCTGGATTGACGACACTGAGCGTCAAGCGGTCGCGCTCCAGGTTCAGTTTCACCGCGCGCGTCTTCTCTGCCGAAATCGTCGCAACGCGATCGACCGCCTCGGCAAGGTCCGATGCGTTGACATCGAGAATCTTGTCGTTGCCCGAGGGGATCACGCGCTGATAGTCGGGGAAAGTTCCATCGATCAGCTTCGATGTCAGGATCACCGAGCCGAAGGCAAAGCGGATTTTCGTATCCGACACCGCCACCTCAATGGGACCTGTCGCGTCATCGAGGAGCTTGCGCAATTCCTGCACCGCCTTTCGCGGCACGATCACGCCCGGCATCTCGGCCGCGCCTTCGGGGAGCGGTATCTCAAACCGGGCGAGACGGTGGCCATCGGTCGCGACCGCGCGCAGCAGCGCCTGATCCTTGCCCTTAAAGGCGTGGAGATAGACGCCATTGAGATAATAGCGCGTCTCCTCGGTCGAGATCGCAAAGCGCGTCTTGTCAATGAGGCGGCGGAGATCGGCCGCATCGATGCCAAAATGATGAGGCAGATTGCCGGCTGTCATCGCGGGAAAATCCTCCCGCGGGAGGCAGGTCAGTTGGAACTTGGAGCGGCCTGCGTTCAAACGCAGGTGGCCCTCAGCACCATTCGCGTCGAGCTGGGCCTGCGAGCCCTCTGGCAGCTTGCGCACCACATCGTAGAGGCGATGCGCGCTTACCGTCGTTGCGCCAGGGCGGGAAATCTCTGCCTCCAGCGATTCCACGATCTCGATATCGAGATCGGTCGCCATCAAAGAGAGGCGATCCTTCTGCGCATCGATGAGGACGTTGGACAAAATGGGGATCGTATTGCGCCTCTCGACCACGCTTTGCACATGGTTCAGCGATTTCAGGAACGCGCCGCGTTCAACCGTCAGTCTCATGCCCGTCCAATGCCGTCGTTGGGGCGAACCTTCCGGCCGGCGTCATGCCAAACCAGCGCATCCACCCGTTGGGAGACCAAATTGCGCCGGCACGCACCCCCCCTCACCTCTGCGAGAGAATCGGGCCGTATCAGGCAGCCTTTCACTATAACAGGATGCGGTCCGTACAACCAGTTCAGATGCATCGATTCCTGCCCTTTTCGAGACGCTTAAACGCCTGAATTTCCAGCAGGAAAGGGCCCGGCACGAAACCGCCCGCCGGGGGATGCGCCGGCAGGCGGTGTTCGGGACTGAAATGGGTCTTGCTTCAGCCCTCGATGAGGCGCTGGAGTACAGTCAATTCCTCGTTGAGGCTTGCGTCGATCTTGGCCAGATCGTCGATCTTTCTGACTGCGTAGATGACAGTCGTGTGATCTCTGCCCCCGAATTTTCGCCCGATCTCTGGCAAGGAACGCGTCGTCAGCTTCTTTGCCAGAAACATCGCAACCTGGCGCGGGCGGGCGACATTTCTTGACCTTCTGGGCGAGATCAAGTCCGCCTGACGGATGTTATAAAATTCCGCGACCTTCTTCTGGATGTCCTCTATGAGGATCTTGCGGTCGCTGGCGCGCAGGATATCGGCGAGAACCTCCTGAGCCAGTTCCAGCGTGACGGGACGCCGGGTGAGGGCCGCGTTGGCGACGAGGCGCTGAAGGGAGCCCTCCAGCACGCGCACATTGGAAATGATCTTCTGCGCCAGAAAGGTGAGCACGCGGGCGGGAATCTCCATCCCGTTGTAGTGCAGGCTGAGTTTTTCGGCCTTCGACTGGAGAATGCCGAGGCGAAGCTCGAAATCGGCCGGATGGATATCGGCCACAAGACCCCATTGCAGGCGGGATTTCACACGCTCGCCCACGCCATCCAGATCGACAGGGGGGCGATCGGCCGTAAACACCAAGAGCTTTCCGCTTTCGATAAGGGCGTTGAAGGTGTGGAAGAACTCTTCCTGCGTTGAATCCTTCCCGCCCAGGAAGTGAATGTCGTCGATCATCAGCACATCTGCCGAACGCAGGATGTCCTTGAAGGGCAGCGTATCCTTCTGACGGATGGCGCGAATGAACGACTGCATGAAGCGCTCGGAGCTGAGAAAGAGAACGCGGCGCGCGGGCCAGCGCTTGCGCATCTCCCAGCCGATCGCATGCATCAGATGCGTCTTGCCGACGCCTGAAATGCCATGGAGGAAAAGCGGATTGAAGTTCGGGCGCTCCTCCTCGGCAAAGGTGCGCGCGGCGTTGTAGGCAAACTCGTTCGGCTTGCCGACGACGAAGTTCTCGAACGTATAACGCTCATTGAGGCTGAGCCCAAAGCCAGCGTCCCATTGACCAGGATCGCCCACATTCGCTGGCACCGCAGCGATCGGCGCAGGGGCCGCGGGCGTGTCTTCGCGTTTCCCGCATGCCGAGGCGTCCACGACAATTTCGACCTCTGCGACGCGCGCCAACTCCGCTGTCCAAGCCCGGCGCAGCGCGTCGCCATAGGCGTTCATCACGTGGCGGCGCACGAAGGCCGTGGGCGCAGCAAGCGTCACCCGCGCGCCATCAAGACCGATGAGGCCAAGATCCTGAATGTAATAGGCGAAGGCTTGACCAAGATCGGATTGCAACGCCTTGCGCACACGCTGCCATTTCGCCGCATGATCTTCGCCGTCGATTCCATCTTGTTCGTAAGACACACTTTGCGCCTGAATCATCTTTTTATTGGTCCTTGCCCTTAAGGCGGCCCTTCCAAGCCGCCAGACACCCTTGCCCGGCCCCATGCGATTCCGCTTCAGGCCAGAACACCGCCAACGCCCATTGCCTCAACGCACACGCAACACCCGGCCCGCGAAGACCGGTCACAGCCCAACCCCAGGGAAGACGGGCGCGATCCAAAGGAAGACGGGGGAATGCCGGACCGAACCGGCAAGTACCCGGCACAACCGGCTGGACCGCAGACGCCCTTCCCGCCCCTCGCAAAGGGGCGATCAAACGTCAATTCCAGTCGGCCGTGCTAGGACTGAACCCACGGAAGGCCTTCAGCCTTCCAGCCGCTTCGCGAGCCGCGATGCCCCCGAGCATCGCGGTCGCCTTCAAACCCGCCCGCCACATTGTAGCAGGCCAAAAAACCCTCTTGCGCCATACGCTCCGCCGCGGCAGCAGAGCGCGCGCCCGAGCGACAGAGAAACAGTACCGGCGTCATAAAATTCGCGTCCGCGCCCCTCAAAGCAGCGGTGAGCGCGGGAACGAAATCCTCGTTGCGGCCCATCCCCGGAAATACCTGCCATTCAAGGCAGATCACTGACTTCCCCACGGCAGACAAGTCAGGACCGCCCACATAGGCCCATTCAGCCGACGTGCGTACGTCAACGAGGACCGCCGCGCTGTCCCGCACCAGGAGGTCATAAGCCTCCCTTGCGCCCAGATCACCGGCATACCCCATGACCATCTCCCTCGCCTGCTGCAGTTCAGCGCCCGCCATTTCAGCCACCCCCAAGGTCAGCCCGCCCGGCACAGCCGTCACCATCGTGAAGACTGCAAGCCCCATCAGAAGAAAACGGTGACCGCAGACAACCAATACTTTGGTAGCCCAATTCACCTTTGCGCTATTCTGATGAAATACTTGGATTGTCTTCGGTTTGTGACGCCGCGATGACCAGAACTATCGTAAACGAGCCATCGCGAGACGCAAGTGGAGAATTTTTCCGGACTGCACATCGTGCGCGTTTTTTTTGAGAAAGTGTGATGACACCTGATTCGCCTCAAGTTACACACACGTTCAAAATGCCAATGAATAACTGAAGATTCTGCGCGATCAGCGTGCGCAAATTGCGTCACGCAGTTGCTCGCGCCTCTTCTCCAAAGATGGTGTCAGGCAACAGCTTGCGCAGCTTGCCGCATATACTTGCGACAGTTTGGTGACGGTCGTTTGTAGTATTCGCGCGCGGTCTGAAAGGGTTTCCCCCTTCCGATTACTTTGCTGCAGCAGCCTTCGTGCCCACAGCCTTCGCCCGACGGGTCAGCCGCGACACCTTGCGGGCGGCGGCATTCTTGTGAATCACGCCCTTGGACGCCCCGCGCATGAGTTCCGGCTCCGCCGCCTTCAGGGCCGCCAGCGCCGCGTCGCTGTCGCCCGACTTGATCGCGTCTTCGACCTGGCGAACAAAGCTGCGGATGCGGGACAGGCGCGACTTGTTGATCAAGGTGCGCTTAACCGCCTTGCGAGCGGCTTTCTGGGCGTTTTTCGTATTTGCCATTGGGCGTGAAATTCATCCTGTGGATAGGGTGCGGGGTTCTAACGAGCGGGAGGGGCGGAGTCAACGCGCCATGCCTACATATTCTTGAATTGCGCCTTGCGCTTTTCGATGAAGGCGGCCATGCCCTCCTTCTGGTCTTCAAGGCCGAACATCGCGTGGAAAATTCGCCGCTCAAAGCGGATGCCTTCGGCCAGCGTCGTCTCAAAGGCGCGGTTGACTGTTTCCTTCGTCATCATGGCCACGGGAAGCGACATTTCGCAGATCTTGTCGGCCGCCTTCAGCGCCTCATTCATCAGTTCATCCGCGGGAACAACGCGGGAGACGAGGCCCGAGCGCTCGGCCTCGACCGCATCCATCATGCGGCCGGTCAAGCACATATCCATGGCCTTCGATTTGCCCACGAAGCGCGTCAGGCGCTGCGAGCCGCCCATGCCCGGCATGACACCTAGGGTGATTTCCGGCTGGCCGAACTTGGCATTGTCGCCCGCGATAATAAAATCGCACATCATCGCCAGTTCGCACCCGCCACCCAAGGCATAGCCCGCCACCGCGGCAATCAGCGGCTTGCGGAAGCGTGCAACCGCATCCCAGGCGGCGAACATGTCGTCCATGTACACCGCGATATAGGACTTTTCCGCCATTTCCTTGATGTCCGCGCCAGCGGCGAAAGCCTTGGGCGAACCGGTAATAACGACGCAGCCTATGGCATCATTGCGCTCATACTCCACAAGCGCAGCCGTCAATTCCTGAAGCAGCTCGGCATTCAGAGCGTTTAACGCCGCGGGGCGGTTAAGCGTGATGATGCCGACACCCGCGCGCGATGAGACCGCGATCGTCTTATAGTCCGCCATTTTGACCCTCCGACGCGTCTTGCCTGCGCCTTAGTAACGCTCGTTCGCGGGCCACCCCCGGCCCAGTGGGGCGGGATAAAACTCCCAAACCCTTGCCAGGTCCAGCCCAGAGATTCTGGCGCCCCCCTCAGCGCTGACATCTCGGGCAGTAAAAAGTTGAACGACCGGACTGCACCACCCGCGTGATCCGGCCCCGGCAGCCCGGCGCCTGGCAGAGCTCACCCGCCTTCCCATAAACCTTAAATGCGTGTTGAAAGTATCCAAGTTCGCCCGACACCTGCGCGTGGTCGCGCAGGCTGGAGCCGCCCGCGGCGATCGCCTCATTGAGCCCTTCCACGCTCGCCGAGTGCAGACGACGCGCCTGCTCGCCCTTCCCCGTGCCTGCCTCACGAAAGGGAGCAATCCGCGCCCGGTAAAGCGCTTCACACACATAGATATTGCCGAGGCCCGCAATGAGGCGCTGGTCGAGGAGCGCTGACTTGACCGGCGCTCGCCTGCCCTTGAGCCGTGCCACAAGGGCCCGCGCATCGAAATCGCCGCCCAGCGGCTCTGGTCCTAGGCCCCTTAGCCACTTATGCGTTTCGAGCGACGACGCCGGCGTGAGGTCCATCGCACCAAAGCGGCGGTGATCGGTAAAAACGATGCGATTCCCCCGATCCGTTTCGAAGACGATATGATCATGAGGCCCAAGGCCGGGTTCGCCCGGGGGCATGTTGTGCGTGAAGCGGCCCAGCGCCTCCTCCGCTTCCGCCCCGCTCACACGCATGCGGCCCGACATGCCCAGATGCACGAGCAGCACCTCGTCATTGTCGAGGTTGATGATCAGGAATTTTGCCCGGCGGCGCAGCCCCTCCACGCGCCTTCCCTTCAGGCGCTGGACGAAATGGGGCGGCAACGGCCAGCGAAGGTCAGCTCTTCTTGCCTTTACCTCCACCAAAGTGCGGCCCAACAATGCTGGGATCAGTCCCCGGCGAACCGTTTCAACTTCGGGCAGTTCAGGCATCGGCGCGCGACCTTTTGGCAAGCAAGAGGCATAGAAGCGCAACTCTTAGCGCGCTAAGTTCATGCGTAAAATCGCGTTCTCTGCCGAAAACCGGTGGCCACTTTTCGGGAAAGCGCTCTAGTTGTGGAGCCTCAATAGGTTGTTCTCGGTGAGGCCGAGTCGGCTGATGGGTGTAGTTGCCTTCAAGCTACCATGTGGGCGGTGCCAGTTGTAGCGATGGAGCCACCGCGGCAGCTCGGCGGTGCGGCCATCGGAATGGGTGTAGGCCTGAGCGTAGGCCCATTCACGT
>JACADY010000070.1 GCA_013389115.1 Alphaproteobacteria bacterium | reverse complement strand
GGCCACGGCCTTCGGCGTCTGCCCCTCGACCAGCACCCGGTGCACCAGGTCGGCTCGACTATGCGGCGTCAGGCGGGCATTCTTGTGGATGTCCATTCGGTCCTCCCGTGGACACTGAAGCTTCGCAACCTCAGCTTCCTCGGTAGGGACCGAATGGACAACCTACTGAAAGCTCACATCTAGTCCTCCCCTTGCGCGGGAGGGAGGGGACGTGCTCTGCCTCAAACGTCATGGCCCGGCTTGGCCGGACCATCCACACTGTTGTCATTCTCCTCGCCCGCGCTTGTGGGCGAGGAGAATCCTGGTTGGTGCGCTGGATCCAGTTTGCGCAGGCGCGCTTCGTCGATGACGAGCAAGGTCGATGGCCCGTTTTCATGGGCCATGACAGCGGGGGGCGTTCGGGTTTCACCGTTCGGCTATGCCTCGCCGTTCGCGGCTCGGCTTCGCCTCGCGCCTCAGGGTGAGGACTGATGCAAGCCTCAAGGAGAGGGCTGACGCGAAACGGCTCATCCTGAGGTGGCCGCCTTCGCGGCCCTCGAGGGATGAGGCGGCTGTGACAGGGGGACGGAAAAGGCGTGTCCGGCGGTCGCCCTTTCCCCGCCGATCAAGCCGCCTTTTGCGCCGCCAGCTCACGCAGGCGAAACTTCTGGATCTTGCCCGTCGAGGTCTTGGGCAGGTCGCAGAAAATCACGTTCTTGGGCGCCTTGTAGTGAGCGAGGTTCGCGCGGCAATGGGCAATGATCTCGGCCTCGGTCACATCCGCTTTGCCAGGTTTCAGCTCGATGAAGGCCACCGGGGCTTCGCCCCATTTCTCGTCCGCGCGGCCCACCACCGCCGCAAGATTGACCGCCGGGTGCTTCATGAGGACGTCCTCGACCTCGATCGAGGAAATGTTCTCGCCGCCCGAGATGATGATGTCCTTGGAGCGGTCCTTGAGCTGAATATAGCCGTCCTTGTGCCAGACGCCGAGGTCGCCCGAATGGAACCAGCCACCGGCGAAGGCCTCCTTCGTCGCCTTGGGATTCTTCAGATACCCCTTCATCACCACATTGCCGCGGAAAAAAACTTCGCCCATCGTCTCGCCGTCGCGGGGAACGTCCTGCATCGTCTCGGGGTCCTTCACCGCGAGATCCTCAAGCACGGGATAGCGCACGCCCTGGCGCGCCTTGATGCGGGCGCGGGTTTCGGGGTCATGCGCGTCCCATTCGCTGTGCCAGGCATTGACGACGGCTGGGCCATAGGTCTCGGTCAAGCCATAGACGTGATGCACGGCAAAGCCCGCAGCCTCCATACGCGCCAGCGTCGCTGCGGGCGGGGGCGCGGCGGCGGTCATGAATTCCACCTGCTGAGTGAGGGCCTTGCGCTCCTTGTCGCTCGCATTGACGAGCATGCTCATAACGATGGGTGCGCCGCACATATGGGTGACACCATATTTCTCGCAGGCCTCGAACATCGTCTGCGCGTTCACCCGGCGAAGGCAGACATGGGTTCCCGCCACCACCGAAATCGACCAGGTAAAGCACCAGCCATTGCAATGGAACATGGGCAGCGACCACAGATAGACCGGGTGCTGACGAATGGAGGCCGAGATGAGATTGCCAAGGGCCAGCAGATAGGCGCCGCGATGGTGATAGACGACGCCCTTGGGGTTGCCCGTCGTGCCGCTTGTATAGTTGAGGGCGATCGCCTGCCACTCGTCGCGCGGCTTGATCCAGGCGAAGTCAGGATCGCCCCCCGCCAGGAAGTCTTCATAGGAGAGGCCGCCGATCGGTTCGCCCGCGCCATCATATTCAGGATCATCGATGTCGATCACCTTGGGCTTTACCTTCGCCCGGGCAAGAGCGTCCTTGGCAAGGCCCGCGAACTCGCGATCGACCAGCAGCACCTTTGCTTCGCCGTGGTCGAGGATGAAACCGATCTCGCCGGCCGAGAGACGGTAGTTGATGGCATTGAGGACGGCTCCCGACATGGGAACGCCATAATGCGCCTCCAGCATCTCCGGCGTGTTGGGCGCAAGAATGGCGACGGTATCGCCCTCCTTGATCCCCATGCGCACAAGGCTTGAAGCGAGTTGCCGGCAGCGGGCGAAGAATGTCCGATAGGAGACACTGCGCTTGCCGTGAATGACCGCGGTCTTCTCCGGATAGACGAGCGCCGCCCGCTCCAGGAATACGCTCGGGGTCAGCGGCTCATAGTTGGCGGCGTTCTTGCCCAGATCCGTCTCATAGACGTTCAGCCGGCGCTGGCCGCGCGACCTCGATGCTGCCGCCTTCAGCGCCTTGTTGCCGGTTGCGCGGCGCGGCGCGGGCCTCGCCTTTGGCGGCGCCTTCGCCTTTGCATGCGCCTTTGCCTTCACGGCCGGCTTTGCCTTGGTCCTGGCCGTTGGCGCCTTGCCCTTCTTCGCCGCAGGCTTTGCCTTTGCGGCCCGCGCCGGCATCGCGCCCTTCGCCGCACTTTCTGGCTTTGCGGGTTTTGCGGGCCTTCGTTTGGCTGAGGTCGCTTTTGCAGGTTTCTTTGCCTTTGCGGGCTTTTTGGCCATGGCGGCACCTATCTAGCGGGCGGCAAGTGATGGGCAAGATTTGAGACACGGACGCGCACGCGTTGCGTATGCGTCAAAGCGGGCATGACGCTAATCAAGGAAAACTGGCGAGGCAACGGTTCCTTTACCACCCTTCGGCAAAGCTTGATCCTGCCCCATCGCAAGAAACGGAGGGGGGCGACATGACGCATTTCCTCGTCTCGGAAAGCAATCCCAAAGGCTTCAAGCTGGAGGACATCCTCACGGTGCTTCGCCGGGATGTGCTTGTCCGCTGCAACAAGATTGCCGATGACCCGCGTCCCGAAGCGCGCCAGGTGCTGGACAACAACATGAAGGTGCTGCAGCTCATCACCGAGGCGATCCATATCGCGGAGAGCTCGACGCGGATCCTCGACAAGTCCTTCGGGCCCTCCTCGCTCTATGATGGCAAGCCCCGGATCGGGGTGTCCTGAAGGCGCCGCCCTTGCTGGCGTATCGCCGGACTCGATGCGATATAGCAGCCATTCGCCTTCCTCACCGAGCCCGCCATGCAAGCGACCTTACGCAACATCACGGCCCTTCTTCTTGCGACGGCCCTCTTTCTTTCGGGAAACGGCCTGCAGGGAACGCTCGTGCCGGTGCGGGCGAATATCGAGGGGTTCAGCGATGCCATCGTCGCCATTCTGGGCTCGGCCTATTTCCTTGGCTTCATGCTCGGCTGTGTCGCGGCGCCCTATCTCCTGCAGCGGGTCGGGCATATCCGCACCTTTGCCACCTTCGCCGCGGTGACGGGCATCGCCGCGCTGCTCCATCCGATCCTGCCCTATGAATGGGCCTGGATGGTGTTGCGCGGGAGCGTCGGCCTTGCGGCGGCGGCCCAGTTCACCGTCATCGAAAGCTGGTTCCATCACCAGGCGACCAATGAGAATCGCGGCCGGGTGATCTCCATCTATGTGGTCGTCAATCTCGGCGCGCTCATCTTCGGGCAGTATCTCTTCGCCATGGGGGCGCCCGAAACCAATGAGCGCTTTTCCTATGTCGCGATGCTGATCCTTGCATCCACGGTGCCGGTTGCGCTCACATTGCTGCCCCAGCCGCTTGCGCTCACGGCGCCGAATTTGCGGATCGCCAAGCTCTATCGCGCGTCACCCGTCGGGTTCATGGGCAATATCGCGGTTGGCCTTGCCAATGGCCCGTTCTGGGCGCTCGCTCCTCTTTATGTGACGGCGCTCGGCTTTGCCAAGAACGAGATCGCCATGTTCATGGGCATCACCATCGCAGGCGCCGCGATCGCGCAGTGGCCGCTGGGGCGGCTTTCCGACGCCATCGACCGGCGCATCGTCGTTGCGGGAGCGGCGGGGATGGCTGTCGTCGCGGGCGCCATTCTCGTCTACGCCGCCCTTGCGGGCACGCGGGGCGATGCCTTCACCTTGGGCCTCACCTATGCCGGCGGGCTCATGTTCGGTGCCTTCGCGTTTCCCATCGGCTCGCTTTGCGCCGCCCATCTCAATGACCATGTCGAGAAAGGCGATACGACGGAGACGGCGGGCGCGATCCTTTTCATCTATGGCGCGGCGGCGATCGTCGGCCCGCTCATCGCCTCCGGCGTCATTGCGCTCTTTGGCATGTGGACGCTCTTTGCGCTCACCGCCTTCGTCCATACGGGCTTTCTTGTCTTCACCTTGATCCGGATCTCGGCGCGCGAAGCCCCGCCAACGCGGGAGGCCTATCAGCCCATTCCCGAATCCGGGGCGGGGTTGCCACGGCTTGCGCAAAGCACGCCCATCCCCGTGCCAGAGCCGCCGGCGCAGGAGGCGGTCCTAGTCGATCACGAGCAAAGCGACGATGGTGAAATAGACAAGCAGGCTCAGAATGTCCTGAAGCACGGTGGCGACCGGGCCGCTGCCGAAGGCGGGATCAAAGCCGAAGCGGGAGAGAATCCAGGGCAGGACGAGGCCGATACTGGTGGCGGCGCTGCCGGCCGCGAGAATCGCGAGCGCTACGGCTAAGGCGAGGCGCAGATCGCCCAGGGCCAGGAAAACCGCCGGAAAGGCAAGCGCGCCAAGGACGCCGCCGATCAGGGCTCCCGCCGTCAATTCCTGCACCAGGATCTTCCACATGGGGGTCTTGGTGAGACCAAGGCCGCGAACCGCCACGGCCTCTGTCTGCGTGCCGATCGCATCGGCGAGATAGACGATCGCGGGCACGAAATAGGCAACCGCGAGGTTCTTGGAAAACTCCTCCTCGAAGCTGGACATGACGAGAGCCGCAAGCGAGCTTCCAACAAGGCCGACGAGCAGCCAGGGCAGGCGATCGCGCAGGCGCGCGGCCGGCGGCATCTCCAGCGCATTGATCGCTTCGCTGTTCTTGCGCAGGACACCTGTGAAGCGCGCCATGTCTTCGGCGTGCTCGTACTGAACGACGCGGATGAGCGTCGATGGCAGGACGGCGCCCTCGAAGCGCCCCGTTTCATCGACGACCGCGATCTGCGCGATCCCCATCGAGGCCGCCTTCGCCGCGATCTGCTCCTGGTCCAGCCCCTTGAAGACATGCGGGGTCGAGGTATCGCAAATGGCGCGCAACGCTGTCTCAGGCTCGGCCTTGAGCAAGGTGTCGATCGTGACGCCGCCCGCCAGCAGGCCCTGGTCATCGAGCAGATAGACCCAGCGCACGCTGTCAAAGCTGCCCGATCGCAGAAGGGCCATCGCGTCGCCTACCCTCAGCGCGGAGGACAGCGCGGGGATGCGCCGGCTCTGAATGGAGCCTGCCGTTTCAAATGTCGCTGCCGCCATGGCGCGCCCTTCCTGTTTCGCTGTGCACTCATCCGGCAAGCGTGAGGCGCTTGCAAGGGGTGGTATTGGCGCCTAACGTCGCGCGCCCCGCGAGGAGGGGGCCGCCATGTCCTTGTCAGGCAAGATCGCCATCATCACGGGCGCTGCGCACGGTATCGGATTGGCCTGTGCCAGGCGGTTTGCGCGCGAGGGCGCGAAGGTCGTGCTCGCCGATGTGGACGATGAGGCCGGGCTTGAAGCCGAAGCCGAGATCCAGGCCAAAGGCGGCTTTGCAAAGTATGTTTACTGCGATGTCGCGGAGAAGCTCGACATCCATAATGTGGTTGCGGTCGCGCTTGATGCCTATGACCGGATCGATGTGCTGCTCAACAATGCAGGGATCGCGATTCCGGCGCCCTTCTTCTCGCTGCAGGAAGCAGATTTCGACAAGGTGATGGACGTCAATGTGCGTGGGCCCCTGCTTTGCTCGCAGGCAGTCGCGCGCCAGTTCGTGCGGCAGATCGAGGCTGAGAATCAGGTCGGGCGGAATGTGCTGCGCCCCTATAGCATCATCAACATGAGCTCGGTCGATGCCATCGTCGCGATGGAGGGACAGATCGCCGAATCGGTATCCAAGGGCGCGCTCAATCAGCTGACGCGCGCGCTCGCGGTTGCGCTTGCCCCTTATGGCGTGCGGGTGAACGCGATTGGCCCTGGCAGCATCCAGACGGGTCCTGCCAGTGAGCCCGAGCTCTTCGATGGCGCGGATCGCGGCGATGCACTCAAACGCACACCGCTGGGGCGGCTCGGCGGCCCTGAAGAGATCGCCGCCATCGCCGCGTTTCTTGCCAGCGATGATGCGAGCTATATCACCGGACAGTGCATCTATGCCGATGGCGGGCGGCTTGCCCTCAACTATATGACGAGCAAGAGCTGATCAGCTCTCCTCGCCTTCCTCCTCGTCGGGGAAGTTCTCGTTCGCGACTTCCTCGTCGTCGTTCGCGGCTTCCGCAACCGTTTCGGTCGCGGGACGCAGCGTTTGGCGGCGGCCTGGCATGGCGTGGGCATCGTGCCTCGCCTTCGTCGCGGCGGCCTTCTGCACGGCGAGGTCGAGCTCGATCTGCGAGCAGAGGCCCAATGTCACCGGGTCGACCGGCTTTAAATTGCTGGCATTCCAATGGCTGCGGTTGCGGATCGATTCGATCGTCGCCTTCGTCGTTCCCACAAGCTTGGAAATCTGGGCGTCGGTCAGTTCAGGGTGGTTCTTGACGAGCCAGAAGATGGCGTCGGGCCGGTCCTGGCGGCGGGAAACAGGCGTGTAGCGCGGGCCGCGCTTCGTCTTTGCCGGCGGGGCGACATGCTTTGACTGAATGAGCAGCAGGCGCTGGCCGGGATTGGCCTCCGCGCGCTCGATCTGCTCACGCGTGAGCTGGCCGGAGGCGACGGGGTCCATTCCCTTGATGCCTTGCGCCACTTCGCCATCCGCGATCCCCTTCACCTCGAGGGGGTGAAGGCCGCAAAACTCCGCGATCTGCTCGAATGTCAGGCGGGTATTGTCGACGAGCCAAACGGCCGTCGCCTTCGGCATCAAGGGGCGCTGCGACATAAAATTTCTCCTCTCGCGCCCGGTCTGTTCCACCCGGGCGACCCTTCATCCGTGATGTCGAATGTCGGGAATAAATCGAAGGGGTTGTATAGCGCAGGCCCTTCCCCTTGCCAACGCCTGATCTTACGGCTTTTCTGGCGCGAAGGACTTGAGATAGGCGATCATGTCGTCGATCGCCTCGGGCTCAAGGACGAATTCGGGCATCTGTTTCTGGCCCTGATGGGCGACGGTGAGACCCTCGGCCATCGCCTCGGCAAGCGCTTCGGGGTCATAGCGCTCATGCAGCGTGCGGAAGGGGGGCGCGGGAGGATAGGGGCTGTCGCCCTCCTTGCCCTGCGCGTGGCAGCCGCCGCAATTCTGCGCGGCGAGGAGGCGGCCGCGTTCGGGGTTGCCTGGACGGATCGCGCCTTCGGGGAAGGCCGGACTTCCCGGCTCAAAAATTGTGCAGCCCGACACCGCCGTCGCTGCAATCAGTGTGATGCGCGCAAGGTTGCGCGAGAGCAATGGCGACACAGGTTTCCCCCTTTTTTCGACATTTTCCAAGTGTGCGGGATTCGGCCCCAGATTCCCATGCGGCGCGCTGGCCGCGCGGTCCGCTTGCCTTTAAAAAGCGAGCGCGCGGTGCCATATCTGTGGCTCCCAATCAGGAGTGGTATCCCATGCTCGGACGCAAAAAAATGCTGACGATACCCTCGCCCAGCGAGGCGCTGCCCGGACGCTCAACCCCGATGACGGTGCCGGGGGAGCATCACGTGCTTGGCACGCCGCTCGTGCCGCCCTTTCCCGCAGGGCTCGAACAGGCCCTGTTCGGGCTTGGCTGCTTCTGGGGCGCGGAGCGCAAATTCTGGCAAGTGCCGGGGGTATACACGACCGCTGTGGGCTATGCGGGCGGTTCAACGCCCAATCCCACCTATGAAGAGGTCTGCACGGGGATGACGGGACACAACGAGGTCGTGCTCGTTGTGTTCGATCCGGCGAAGGTCTCCTATGAAATGCTCTTGAAGACCTTCTGGGAGAACCATGATCCCACGCAGGGCATGCGGCAAGGCAATGATGTGGGCACGCAATATCGCTCCGGCATCTATGTAACCTCGCCCGCACAGCGCAAGGCGGCCGAAGCCTCGCGCGTGGATTTCGCCGCGCGGCTGAAGGATGCCGGATATGGGGCGATCACGACGGAGATTCTGGACGCGCCCGCGTTCTACTATGCGGAGGCCTATCATCAGCAATATCTCTCCAAGAATCCGGGAGGATATTGCGGGCTCGGCGGGACGGGCGTTTCTTGCCCCATCGGGGTTGCGACGGCCTGAGGTTGACGGATGGACGTCCAGCGTCTGCTCATTCTCTTTGGCGCCATCCTGCTGGTGGCGGGGCTTGCCTGGCCCTTTTTATCTCGGCTTGGGCTCGGCCGATTGCCCGGCGATATCGTGATCGAGAGGGATGGCTTTGCGATCTACATCCCGATCGTGACTTCGCTTCTCATCAGCGTCGGCCTCAGCCTGCTCTTCTGGCTGTTCAGACGCGGCGAATAGCGCGGATCAGATGCGCGGCTTGCGCTCGGGGACCGGCAAGGCGCCGGGCGCGCCTGCACGCTGCCGCGCGTCTTCAGGCTTTGCCTGCGGGAGGGGTGTTGCCACTGCCGCTCGCGCCGGTGTTTCCGCCGGGGGCGTCTCAATCCTATAGCTTGCACGGATCACGGGGGGCAGGGTGGACGCGCTTGCTTCTTCGAATTGCGGTAGCGGGCGGGGCAAGATGAAGCCCATGACCTCATAGGTACGCGGGCCGAACTTGCTGCCGGGGATGTTCCAGACGCGCACCTCACTCCAGTCGTTCTTGCGCGAGACGTCGATGACGGGAGTGTCCAAATGCAGCCGGCCGTCGTTCAGCCAGTTTGAGTGATCGATGATGATCGTGCGGCTGTCGATGACGCGGGTCACGACGGCGACATGGCCGCGGCGGTTGTTGCGATAGCCCTTGAGCACCAGGACCGATCCAGCCTCGGGGCGCCGCCCACGCTGATAGCGCGTTTCGGCCTGCGCCCACCAGGTTGCCGCGTCGCCCTTGATCTGAATGCCGGAGACATCGCGCGCGAAGGGCACGCATTGCACGAAGCGGCCGGTCGAGACGATGCGGGGCTTGCCGCGACCGCGACCCGCAAGCGATGAGGGGCGCGGCGTCTTCGATGCCGTCGAGGCGATCACGCGGCTTGCGGGCGATTGCGACTGCATCATCGTCGCGGTGCCCGGGCTTTCGAGAATGGCGCTCGAAAGTCCGGCAATATCCGCCTTGATCGTGGCGCAGGCCGACAGGGATCCCGCCGAAAGGCCAACCAAGATGAGACGTGCAACGAAGCGGCGCTTTGTCATTAACCTCGAACCGGTTCGGATGACACTTATGCGTGCCTCTTGACCCGGAAATCGGTGACTGTCAAATCCAGCGACCTTGCCACACTGTTGCGATGGCGCAACGCGCGGCTACTGCGGCGATGTTTGGAGCATGGCGACGTCGGCGAAGGGGTAGATGAAACCCTTGGCGACATAGATACGCCGGCCCCAGGCCTTGGAGGGGATGTGCCAGACGCGGACCGCCGACCAATCGTTGTTCGCGCTCACATCCATGATGGGCGTGCCATAGCTGATCTCGCCGCTATTCAGCCAATTGGCCTGTGCAACGATGATCGTCCGCTCATCGAGAAGTTCGGTCACGACCGCCACGTGGCCACGGCGCTCATCGCTATAGCCCTGAAGGACGAGGACCGCGCCTTCTGAGGGCAGGTTCGAGCGGGGATATCGTCCGCGCGCCTGATCCCACCAGGTTGAGGCATCGCCCCGAATGGCGATGCCGGACATCTCACGCGCGAAGGGAACGCATTGCTGGGGATTGCCGGTCCGCACGACGCGCGCGCCGGAGCCGTCATAGCGGCCCAAAGCGGGCGCCGCGGAATCGGGAGACGATGCACAGGCCGATAATCCGAACACGGCCAAAACGAGAAAGGCCACACCGCGCCAAAACGCCATCACACGCCCTTTACTCTACCGGACGATACGCGTCCCATGAGCGGCAGTGTTGGCGATCTCTTCCAATCCGGATTTAAGTCGGTCCACGCGATTTTATCGATCGCAAGGCGAACGCGGATTTACCTTTGAAGCAGGTTGCCGCGTTCAATCTCATTGTCTGAAAATGCAAAGCTTGGGCGCTTACCTGGCCTCAGTCTAAGGTGCGGCGATAACGGTTCATCGCGAGCAGCGTCACCAGGGTCAGCATGAGAAGAAGCGGCCAGACATGGGGCGCGGTTTCCAGAGGCCCCGCACCTTTCAGCAGAATTCCGCGCACGAGCCTGAGGAAATGCGTGAGGGGCAGTGCCTCTCCAATATATTGCGCCCAGACGGGCATGCCGCGAAAGGGGAACATGAAGCCGGAAAGCAGGATCGAGGGCAGGAAGAAAAAGAAGGTCATCTGCATCGCCTGAAGCTGATTGCGGGCGAGCGTCGAAATGGTGAACCCAACGGCAAGGTTGACGGCGATGAAGAGGGCAAGAACTCCAGAGAGCAGCGTCAGCGAGCCGATCATCGGCACATGGAAGAGAAAGCGCGCGGCGATGAGGATCACCATCACCTGGATGTAGCCAACGAAGATGTAGGGAATGATCTTGCCCATCATCACCTGGCCCGGCGTAATGGGCATGGCGAGAAGATTTTCCATCGTTCCGCGCTCGATCTCGCGCGTCACCGCAAGCGCGGTGATGAGCACCATGGTCATCGTCAGGATGACGCCCAGAAGGCCGGGCACGATATTGTAGGCGCTGATCCCTTCGGGATTGAAGCTGCGATGGATGACGGCATCGACCGGCACCGTTGCGACGGGGCTTGCGCCCGCTTCTGAAAGGTCGCGGGCGAAAACGGTCGCGGGCAGCTGCGCGATCGCGGCCAAGGCATTGGATGCGGCGGAGGGGTCGCTTGCGTCCGCCTCGATGAGGATCTGGGGCGCCTCGCCACGCAGCAGACGGCGCTCGAAGCCTGCCGGCACAGTGACGACAAAGGCGACGGTGCCTTCCTTGAGCAGCTTTGCGCCTTCGGCTTCGGTGGTGACGATGTGGGTGAACTCAAAATAGCCGGTGTTGCGCAAGGCTGAGAGCAAGGTGCGCGAGAAGCGGCTCTCCTCGATGATGTGGACGGCGGCCGGCAGGTTCTTGGGATCGGTGTTGATGGCATAGCCGAACAAGGTGAGCTGAACGATCGGGATGCCGATCAGCATCGCGAAGGTCAGCCGGTCGCGGCGCATCTGGATGAATTCCTTGATGAGCACCGCCCAGGTGCGCTGCAGCCACCTTATCATCGCTTGTCCGCTCCTTGGCGTTGCATGAGGTCGATGAAGACGTCTTCAAGACTTGGACGGGTCTTCGTCCAGGTGAACCCGGGCAAGGCCCGAAAGGTCGCGATGGCGCGCTCCAGTGCCGCTGCATCGCGGCCGCTCACGTGCAGGACGGCGCCGAAATAGGCGACATGATCGATGCCGGGCTTGCCGCTCAATTCGGTCAACAACTGGCGTACGCCTTCGCCCTCGACGATCCAGGTCTCAAGACCCGAAGAGGTGATCACCTCCTGCACCGTGCCGCGCGCCACCACATTGCCATAGGCGATGTAGACGATGCGGTCGCAGCGCTCGGCCTCGTCCATGTAGTGGGTCGAGACAAGGACGGTGAGACCTTCGGCGCTCAGGTGGTGGATCTGATCCCAGAAGTCGCGCCTTGCCTGCGGGTCGACGCCCGCTGTCGGCTCATCGAGGAGCAGGAGCTTGGGCTCGTGCAGGATGCAGGCGGCCAGGGCGAGACGCTGCTTCCAACCGCCGGAAAGGGCGCCGGCCAGTTGCCGCTGGCGATGACCAAGGCCGAGGCGCTCGATGGCTTCATCGACACGCTGGTTCATGCGCCCCAGCGAATAGGCGCGGGCGACGAATTCCAGATTCTCGCGGATCGAGAGGTCCTCCCAGAAACTGAATTTCTGCGTCATGTAGCCGACCTCGCGCTTGATCCGGGCGCTGTCCGCCAGAATGTCATAGCCAAGGCAGGTCCCCTCGCCGGCATCGGGCTTCAGAAGGCCGCAAAGCATGCGTAAGGTCGTCGTCTTGCCGCTGCCATTGGGGCCTAAGAAACCCCAGACCTGTCCTTTGGGCATGGCGATCGCCACGTCGCTGACTGCCCGTGTCGGTCCAAAGGATTTCGTCAGCCCACGGACGTCTATGGCAAGCGCGGTCATGGCACGATGACATCGACTGGCTGGCCGGGGCGCAGATTGGTGCCGGGGGCAAGGGGGATCGCCTCCACCTTGAAGACGAGCTTCTCGCGATTGCCGACGCTGTAGATCACGGGCGGGGTGTATTCGGACTGGGTCGCGATGAAGCTGATGCGCGCGGTCTGGCCCTCAGGGCAGCCATCGCAGGCAAATCGGACAGTGCCGCCGGGTTTCAGGCGGGGAAGGCTTGTCTCTGGCGCGAAAAAGCGGATGCGGATCGCGTCGGGCGGCAAGATTGAAATGACTGGACTGGCGGCGGCGACAAACTCCCCTTCCCGGCGAATCGTGTCTTCGATGACGCCGAAAACCCGTGCCTTCACGGCGCGCTCGGCGAGGGTCCATTCGGCCTGGGCGAGGGTGGCCTCGGCGGCCGCGACATTGTCTCTTGCCGCTTCGATCTCATCGGGGCGGGCGGGCAGGATGGCCACGTCGCGCTGGCGCTTCAGTTCCGCGACCTTGGCGCGCGCGGCGTCAAAATCCGCGTTCGCCGTGTCGAGGCGCTGGCGCGTGCCGGTGCCCGAGGCCACCAATTGAAGCTGCCGGGCGCGCTCGGTCGTGGCAAGACGCAACGAGGCTTCCGCCTCCTTGATCTGCGCGTCGATCACGGCGATTTCGGTATCGCGCTTGCCGGTCGTCAAATTCGTCAATTGGGCCCGTGCCTGTTCAAGCCTTGCAAGGGCGGCTTCGCGCGCGGCACGCTCGTTCGTTTCTTCAAGCGCGAAAAGGGGCGTGCCTGGCGATACCGTGTCGCCTTCCTTGACCTTGAGGGCGGCGATCCAGCCGGAGCCGGGGCTGCCCACCGTGACATATTCCCCCTCCACATAGCCTTGCATGGTTTCGCCCTGCTGGCCGCAACCGGCGAGCATGGCGAGCGCGGCGAGGACAAACCCCGTTTGCGCGATAGACTTCATTGCTTCCCCCTTTCCGGCTCAGGCGCCAAGCCGCTCAGCAAGATTTTCCGATGGGTCTCGATGAAGGCTGCAAAATCGAAGGGCTCATCATCGAAACGGTCAAAACAGGCGCGCCAGATGGCCGAAAGAAGCACCGGCGCGACGAATAAACGGGCGAAGTGATCGGGATTGCCCGGCCGGAACTCGCCGCGCGCCTGCCCCCTTGCAATGATGCGGGAGAGAAACCCGAGGCCGCGGTCGATCACGTTGCGGCGATAGAATTCCGCCAGTTCGGGAAAATGGCCGACCTCGGCAATGACCAGCCGGGGCAGCGCGGCAAGCTTTGTGCCCAGCACCCTGATGCAGAAGCGGGCGAGCAGCATCTCAAGAAGCTCCCTCGATGATCCCTCATAGGTCTCGAAGGCCTGCTCCAGGGGTGTGAAGATCAGGAGCATCCGGTCCTGGACGAGGGCGCGGAAGAGATCCTCCTTACTCTCGAAATAGAGATAGGCCGTACCCTTGGAGACGCCTGCCCGGGCGGCGATCTCGTCCATGCGTGCGGCCGCAAAACCCTTTTCAGCGAAGACTTCGAGGGCCGCTTCGAGGAGTTCGGCGGGGCGTTCGGCCTTGCGGCGCTGGCGCTTGGATTCCTGGGCTTTCACAGCATGACACTTTAATTACTGACTAGTCAGTCATTAATAGCACATCACTGCGGCCTTGTCATGTACGCATCGCCGCAGTCATCGGGTGTCGCGCGCGAAGCGTGAAGTCAGCGCTTGCGCATTCCGGGGGCGATTTATTGCGTTCCCTCACCCTCTTGCCCCACCCCTGCCTCTCCTTTGCAAGGGGAGGGAGCAGGAGGCCTCATCCTTCGAGGGCGCTCAGCGCCACCTCGGGATAAGGCCTTATGTGTAGTCCTCACCCAGAGGTGCGAGGCAAAGCCGAGGCCTGGGAAGGGTGGGGCCTGTGAAACATGGATGGCCCGCCGTCGCGGGCCATGGCAGGCGGGGGCGAGCACTGGGATTCCCCCCTTTCGTCATGGCCGGCTTGACCGGACCTTTCATCTTGGGGTGGCCCCCTTCGCGGTCCTCGAAAGTGAGGGTTCAACGCGCCCGCTCCCTTATCATTTCGTGATGATTGACTCTGGAGCCTGGGCAAGCACAACGGCATACTGCTCAGATGCACAATGGACGAGGGATGGTCATGTCCGGCTTTCCGATTGATGGCTTTGGAATGCGCGTGGCAGCGCTTGCCACGATTCTTGCCCTTTCGGCCTGCGCGAGCCCGCAGACCCCCTATCGGCCCGCCGCGGCAGCGGGCGGGAAAATGGAGGGCTATGCGGAAGAAAAGCTCGATACCAACCGCTATCGCGTGACTTTTTCGGGCAATGCGTCGACGCCGCGCGAAGTCGTTGAGGATTTCGTCATCCTGCGCGCGGCCGAAGTCACCAAGGCGCACGGGTTTGAGCATTTCGTCTTTGCCTCGCAAAGCACCGAAGCAAACACGACGTATCGCTCGACCATCTACGCGCCGACTTTCGGATTTTACTATTGGCATCCCTTTCCAAGGGGCGGCTTCGAAACGGGCACCGCGACGACACGCGCGGTGACACGTTACAAGGGCTATGCCGATGTCATCTTCCTGACACCGGAGCAGGCCGCCAAGGAGCCCAAGGCCTTTCATGTCGCCAGCGTGATCGAGACACTCGGCCCCAAGATCCGGCGCATTCCGTAACCGCCGTCACGCGCTTTATTTCCATCCGGCAACCTTGAGTGTTGCTGGCACTATGAACCTCGCCTAATGTCCGCGCGCCTTCAGGGGGACCGCGGAATCGCGGGACGATTCGTGCAGAATATTAATTGGTTAGCCTATTTTTTCGCCGCAGCCTTCCTGGCCGCGATTTTCGGCACGGTCTATGGCCTTGGCCTGCCGCCCGCGCATCCTGACAGTTCCCCTGCGGTGACGATTCCCAAGGCCGCTCCCCCCGCGGCGAGCGATCAAATCGGGCCTCAGTTCCTCGGCAAGGCCTCGTTCCAGCGCTGGACGCTGACCTGCGCCAAAGGGACATTGCCGGCCGAGGCCGGTGCGGGCGAAGGGATACCCACGCGCCAATGCCGGATCTGGCAGGCGGTCGGCAGCAGCGCCGTCGGCGGCGGCCTTGCGGGCGAAGTGAATGTCCTGCGCCAGGCGGTCGCGGAAGACTTCACGAACGTGCTCTTTGTCCGCCTGCCGCCCGAATCACGGGGGGCCGTTCTTTTCTGGGTCGATGAGAACCAACGCTTCCGCAAGGATGTCGACCGTTGCACGCCCGTTGAGTGCATCGTGCAGATGGGCGTATCGAACGATTTCATCCGCTCGATGCAGGAGGGGTTCGTGCTCAATTTCCAGGTGAAGACACCCAACCGAATGGTGTCGTTCAGCGCCCCCCTCGATGGCTTCGACCAAGCCTTTGCGGCGATGATGCAGGCCTCGCCCTAAGGTTTACCGGACTGTTGCGGTGGGACCTCGAGGCTGAACGTCCTTACCCGGCCGTCCGCCGTCTCTTCTTGCAGGATGAGGCCGCGCTCGTGGCAAAGGTGGCGGATGTCGATGCCGGCGGCCGCGTCGTCGGTCTCAAGGATAATCAGCCCGCCTCCCTTGATCCCGCGCGCCATGCGACCGGCAAGCAAAGCGGGCCAAGGGCATTTGAGGCCTTTTGCGTCGATTATGTGTACAGCCATGCCTTTGGCGCCTGCTTGGTTGATGGTCCGTTTAGATTTCAAATGCCATTTTGAAGCAATGACGTATCGTGCCCACAACAGCGCGCCAGGCGCGGGCCAGGGATGGGAGAGCCATGGGGATCATTCAAGACATCGGACGGGAATATGCATTCATCTCGGGTGTGTTTCGGGCCGTTCGCCGCCTTGGAAACCTGACGGCGCAATCCAAGAAGACGAGCGCCGATGTCATCGAACATTGGGTGCGGGTGAGGCCGGGCAATACCGCGATCGTGTTCGAGGACGTCTCCTATACCTATCTTGAGCTTGACCGCGCGGCCAACCGCTATGCGCGCTGGGCATTGGCGCAAGGGATCGGCCAGGGGGACACGGTTGCGCTTCTCATGGAGAATCGGCCCGAGTTCCTTTTCGCGTGGTTCGGCCTTCACAAGATCGGCGCGGCGGCGGCGCTCATCAACACCCATCTCCAGGGCCAGCCGCTTGCCCATTCCTTGCAGATTTCGGGCGCGAAACATCTGATTCTGGGCGCCGAATGCGCCGAGCACGTCCTCTATGCGCTCGAGCGGCTTGAGGAGAAACCCCTCATCTGGAGCACCGGCGCGCGTCTTCAGGGTACAGAGGATCTCGATACCGCCCTTTCCGCCATGAGCGATGAACCTTTGCCCCCGGATAGCCGGGCCGCGCTCACGGCGGGGGACAAGGCCCTTCTCATCTACACGTCGGGAACGACCGGCTTGCCCAAGGCCGCCAACATCTCGCATCTGCGGATGCAGAACATGATGCAGGCCTTTGGCGCGGCGACCAACTCCAACGAAAAGGATCGCGTCTATGTGGCCCTGCCGCTCTATCACTCGGCAGGGGGCATCTGCGCCGTCGGGATGGCGTTCAGCGGCGGTGGCACGATCGTGCTGAGGCGAAAATTCTCCGCCTCGCATTTCTGGGAGGACTGCGCGCGGTACAAGCCGACGATCTTCCAATATATCGGCGAGCTGTGCCGCTATCTCCTGAACACGCCACCGCATCCGCTCGAGCAATCGCACAGCCTGCGCGTGATCATCGGCAACGGCCTGCGGCCGGAGGTGTGGAAGCCGTTCCAGGAGCGCTTCAAGATCCCCAAGATCATCGAGTTCTATGGGGCGACAGAGGGCAATATCGCGCTTCTCAACATCGATGGAACGCAAGGCGCGGTGGGGCGCATCCCCTCCTATCTGCGCCGGGCGATGCCGACACGGATCGTCAAATTCGACATCGAGACAGAGCAGCCGGTGCGCGATCCGGTCAGCGGGTTCTGCATCGAATGCGCGCCGGGCGAAGCGGGCGAGGCGATCGGGCAGATCACCCAACAGGCCCGCACGCGGTTCGAGGGTTACACGAAGAGCGCCGATTCAGAGAAAAAGATCCTGCGCGACGTGTTTGAAAAGGGCGACATGTGGTTCAGGTCAGGCGATCTGCTCCGGCGTGACGCCAAAGGCTATTTCTATTTTGTCGATCGCATCGGCGACACCTTCCGCTGGAAGGGTGAAAACGTTGCCACGAGCGAGGTCTCCGAAGTCCTATCGGTGGTTCCAGGTGTCTGCGAAGCCAATGTCTATGGCGTCACTATTCCGGGTACGGATGGCCGGGCCGGAATGGCCGCGATCGTGACGAACGGCGAATTCGACCTCAACGCCTTTTATGCCCATGTCGAGGCGCAATTGCCCACCTATGCCCGGCCCTTGTTCCTGCGCATCACAAAATCCATGGACATCACCGGAACCTTCAAGCACCGGAAGGTCGAGTTCGTCAAAGAGGGCTTCAATCCGGCGAGCGTGCCTGATCCCTTGTTCCTGCGTGATGATGTGCGGCGGTCCTATCGTCCGCTCGATGTTGCGACGTTCGAAGCCGTCATTGCAGGTGAGCTGAAGTTCTAGGTTGAATGGATAGTGAGGAGGCCGCGGGCTTCGCCGTTCGGGCTTCGCCGTTCGGGCTTCGCCCTCACCCTTCGAGGGCGCTTACGCGCCACCTCAGAGTGAGGCCTCTTGAGACTCCTCATGCCTAGAGGTGCGAGCCTTCGCGGCCCTCGAAGGATGAGGCATAAGGTGGATCCGCACTCGCTGAGCCATGACGAAAGGGGGGTGTCCTCACACCCCTGCCCCTCCCCACGAACGGGGGAGGGGTTATGCACGCCAACCATCTCCCCTTGGGAGGTCGAAGCGCGTCTCAGCGCTTCCGGTGGGGTCTTATCGCGATGCACGGATGGGCCGCACTCGCTGAGCCATGACGGGCGAGAGGAACGCCTCGCGGCAGAATGGCGCGGGGCAGGCCCGCGCCCCCTTCATGCTTTCTTATATTGCCCCGGCAGATTTTAGGGGCACTTTCAGCAGAAACGCATTCAGCTTTTGACGAAGAAACACTGAGCCAATCAACCATATGTTTAATTTTCATAAGGCATTATTGGCGAAACGACGGGGCATGACATGAAGAAAATGGTCAGTCCAAGCGGACGCGAAAGTGCTTTCGGTGAGAGTGAGATCATCGTCAGCAAGACCGACCTCAAGGGGCGCATCACTTACGCGAACGATGTGTTCTGCCGGGTCGCTCATATGGACGAGGAGGCGCTTCTGGGAGCCCCCCACAGTATCATCCGTCATCCCGATATGCCGCGCAGCGTCTTCAAGCTGCTTTGGGACACGCTATGGCAGGGGCAGGAGATCTTCGCCTATGTCCTCAACCTTGCGGCCAATGGCGATCACTATTGGGTGTTCGCGCATGTCACGCCCAGCCGCAATGGCAAAGGAGAGGTCGTCGGCTATCACTCGAACCGGCGCAAGCCGGATGCCGCGCAGATCGCCAAGATCGTGCCCATCTACAATGCCCTGCTGAAGGAAGAGCGCGCGGTCAAGGACCCCAAGGAGGGTCTTGCGCGCAGCTTCAAGCTTCTCGAATCGACGATTGCCGCCCAGGGGATGACTTATGACGAGTTTATTTTTACGGTTTAGCCTTTCCGGCCTCGTCACGGGCGTGCTCATCGGCGCACTGTGCACCCTAGCCGCGACGCTCATGCTGCCAGCCACTGCCGCGGTCTTCGCCGCGCTCACCTTGGTGCTTGCGGGGCTGGCGGTTTTGAGCAGCCGGCATCAGAGCGCCGTCATCGGCCGCCTCAAGGATATTTGCAACCGCGCGTCGGACGGCGATCTCGAAGCGCGCTATGTGGGCTCGTATGCGGCCGGCGAGTTCAAGCCTGTCTGTATTGCCATCAATCGCGTGCTCGACATCAGCGATGCCTTTCTTCGCGAGGCGATCGCCTCGATGGAACAGGCCGAGAAGAACAAGTTCCACCGCAAGCTGATCGTTCGGGGCATGCCGGGCACGTATCGCTATGGCGCCGTCACCATCAACGCGGCGATGTCCTCGATGGCCGCGCGGCTCAGCGAAAATCTTCGCATGGCTTCCCAATTCGAAGAAACGCTGAAAGATATCGTCGAGACGGTCGCCGCAGCCTCTTCGCAACTCTCAAGCTCCGCGCAATCCGTGTCCCAGGCCGTCCACGATGCGTCTCAGCGCGCGTCAGCCGTTGCAGCCGCTGGCGAAGCAGCCTCGAACAACGTCCAGACCGTGGCCTCGGCGGCGGAGGAAATGTCTTCCTCCATCAGCGAGATCGCCCGCCAGGTGGCGCATTCATCGGAAATCGCGCAGGCGACCGCAGCGGATGCTCAGGCGAGCTCTTCCTCGGTTGCCGCCCTGGCGCAGGCCGCGCGGCGGATCGCGGACTTTGTGGGTCTCATCAACGAAATCGCTTCGCAGACAAACCTTCTTGCCCTTAACGCCACGATCGAGGCGGCACGGGCTGGAGAAGCGGGCAAGGGCTTTGCGGTCGTTGCGTCCGAGGTGAAGGCACTGGCCGAGCAAACGGCCAAAGCGACGGGCGAAATCGGTGCTCAGGCGGCCGAGATTCAAGGCGCGACGGACAAGATGATCGACGTGATGCAGGCGATCGTGACGCGCATCGGCACGCTTGACCAATCCGCCGAGTCGATGGCCGCCGCCATCCAGCAACAAAGCGCGGCGACGAGCGAGATCGTGCGCGGCGTCCAGGACGCAGCGAGCGGCACGAGCGAAGTGGCGAGCCACATCGTTGGCGTTTCAACGGCCGTGCGCGTCACGGGCGATGCATCAGACGGCGTGCGGGAAGCGGCTAAAGAACTCTCCCAACGTTCCGAGCAGATGCGTGCGGAAGTGCGGAAGTTCTTCAGCCGGTTCCATCGCAGCGCGGCTTAGAGCGGCTGGAAGGCCGGGTCGCCCGTCTGCCAGAGGATGAAGGCGTACATGTCCGCGACTTCCGCGTCACGCTGAGCGCGCGTCGAGCCGATGCCGTGGCCGGCCTGAAAATCGACACGCAGAAGGATGGGTTTCCCCGAACTCGTCGCGGCCTGAAGATGGGCCGCCATCTTGCCCACCTCCCAGGGATCAACGCGCGGATCGGTCATGCCCGTCGTGAGGAGTGCAGCGGGATAGGCGGTGCCCTTCTTCACGTGCTGGGTTGAATCCATTGCCAACAAGCCCTTGAAGCCATCCTCCGTCGTGACCGAACCGGATTCGGGGATGTTAGGTGGACCGTTTTGGCCGAATTCAGCCCGCAAGGGGTTATGCACGCCGACATTGGAGATGACGGCGGCGAAGAGATCGGGGCGCTCGGTCATCGCGCGGCCCATGGTGATGCCGCCGGCCGAGCCGCCGTTAATGGCGAGCTTTGACGGGCTCGTCCATTTCTCGGCGATCAGATACTCGGCGCAGGCGATCAAGTCGCGCCAGGTGTTGGGCTTGGTGAGCAGGCGGCCCGCCTCATGCCATTCCCGGCCGCGCTCACCCCCGCCGCGCACATGGGCCGTCGCCCAGACGCCGCCGCGTTCCATGAACGCGATCATGCGGGGCAGGAAAATCGCTTCGACATTGATGCCGTAGGAGCCGTAGGCCTGAATGAGCGTGGGGGCCGAGCCATCGCGCGGCGTCCCCTTCTTGTAGACGATCGAAAGGGGGATGGTGACGCCGTCCTTGGCCGTTGCCAGCACTTCAACCGCTTCATAGGCGGCGTAGTCGAAGCTTGGCTTTTCGCCGAGGCCCGTGTCGGTCAGGTTTCCGTCGGCTTCGAGCTTGAAGATGATGTTGGGCTGGACCCAGCTTTGCAGCCCGAAGACAAGGCCCTCATAGGCGGTGTCGGCAAAGAGGCTGCCGATCGTGCCGGCGACGGGCAGGGGCACGGCGGCAAGCGATCCCTCCTCAGTCAACTTACGCAGTTTTGCGATGCCATCGGCGAGGTCGCGAACGTAAATGCCGTCCTTGGTGGCGATGACACCCTGGATGACGACGTCCGATTGCGGAACGACCTCCTTCGCATTTGCGAGTTCCGGCGCGTCCGCCTTCACATGAAGCACGCGATAGCGCGGCGCATCCTTGTAGGTGAGGAGATAGATGTCGTCGCCCCGCAGGGTCACGCCGGTGACCTTGTCGTTGGGGGTGCAGAGCCTTTTCCAGCCGCCTTCGCCCTTCATCGCGCGGTCAAGCGTGTTGATGAAGACAGTGATCTCATTCTGCACGCCCGCGATCAGCAGACCCAGCGCGAACGGCGACCCGGCCGGCGTCACAACGATGGGAAACTCGATCTCGTTCACCTCAACATCGCCGAACTGGCCCTTGGCGAGAACGCGGATATCTGTAGAGGGGTCGGTGCCGATCTTATGCAACCAGCAGACTGAGTTCTTGTAGTAGTCGGTCGTGCCCATCTGGGCGCCTTCAGCCAGGCGATTGAAGAAGAAGCCGCTGCCGTCAGGAAGCCAAGCGGGCGAGGGATATTGCGCGCGGTCGATCCGCTCGGGCAGGATGTTGCCGGTTTCAACCTCCATGATCTCAATGACGGCGTTCTCGCTGCCTGAGGGTGAAAGGCCCAGCATCACATGGCTCCCATCAGGGGATGCGAGCCAATAGTTCATCGAATAGTGCACATCGCCTTGCGTGCGCGCCTCGGGATCGAGCAGCAGGCGCTCCTTCCCCTCAAAGCCCTTGCGCACGAAGAGGCTGAAATTATTGGCGCCCACGGGGCGCTTTTCGATGAAGATGTTCTCGCCCGCGATCTGGATCGTGCCGATGATCTCAAGATCGCCTGAAAGCTCGCTCACGCGCGCCTTCAGCGCATCAAGACCGTTGATATTGTCGAGGGTTTTTCTTGCATGGTCGGCCTGACCGCGCATGAAGGGCTCCCATTCCGGGTCCTTCGGATTTTCCATCCAACGGTAGTTGTCGGTGATCGTCGTGCCGAAAAAGGTCTCGGTGACGGGTTCGATGCGGGCCACGGGCGGTCCTCCTGCTGCGGGTGCCGCGAAGGCGGCACGCGGGAGCATGGACAAAAGTCCTGGCGCCGCGCCGGAGCCAAGGAGCGCGCGGCGAGAGATGGTCGTCATGAAAAACTCCCCCTCGATAGCCAGTATCGAGGGGAAAGGGTAGGCACCGCCTTCAGCTACAACAATTCACGAGGAAGTGATCCGCAGGCGTCTATTCGGCCGCGGGCTTTTTCGCCTGCTTCGCTGCTTCCTCGGCCGCGTGCTTCTGCAAGGTCTGCATCACCGCCCCCACCGCGGCACCCATGTATTTTTCCGCATTGCCCGTCGCCTCGTTGAAGCTGTCGATGCGGCCGGCATTCGCGTTGTTGATGACGGGCGTCACGTGGCGCTGCCACAGCTCGTAGGACTTCTTCGTCGCCTCGAAATTCGCCCAGTTGTGCGCGAGCTGAAGGAACGCGCCGAACTCGCCCTGCTTGGCCTGAAGGCGGCGGATCTGCGCGATCGCGTCATCGGGCGTGCCCACCACGATCACGCCGTCCTTGATGCCGCGCTCGAGGGGATCCTCATTGGGATCGGTTTGAGCCTGTCCGGCGGGCGAGATCCTGCGGAAGTAATCCGCCCATTTGTGATATCCGAATTTCACGTTCGCAAAGGCCTCTTCCTTCGTTTCGGCGATGTGCACCGGCCCGACGAGGCGCAGCAGGGCCGGGTCCATCTTGCGCCCATTTTCCGCCGCGACGTCGTTGGCGACCTTCCAATTGATGCCAAGCGCGTCATAGCCGCCCATCTGGGTCGCCGCGACACAGAGCATGCCAAAGCCGTGACGCCCGGCCAGCTTGCCGCCGCTCGGCGTCACGCTCGAGGCCACGCAAATCTCCGGGTGCGGCCAGCTATAGGGACGGACCTGGCAGATCGCGTTTGACAGGTTGAACCACTCCGTCTTCTTCGTGACGCGCCTGCCGGCGAAAAGCTCGAGGATCACCTCGATCGCCTCGACCATACGGTCGCGCTGGGTTGCAGGGTCGATGCCGAGCTGGAAGGCGTCGGAGGGCAGGAGGCCGGGACCCACACCGAACATCACGCGGCCGCGCGTCTGGTGATCGAGTTGAATGATCCGGTTCGCTACCATCAGCGGGTTGTGGTAGGGCAGCGAAACGACGCCCGTGCCAAGACGGATCCGCCTTGTGCGTTCGGCTGCCGCGGCGATGAACAGCTCGGGCGAGGGAATGATCTCGTATCCTGCCGAATGGTGTTCGCCGATCCAGGCCTCTTCATAGCCCAGGCGATCGAGATGCTCGATCAGTTCCAGGTCGCGATGAATGCACAAGGTGGGGTCTTCATCGAGCGGGTGAAACGGCGCGAGAAAAATGCCGTTCCGCATCCTGATGGTCGGCGCCACAGACATGAACTTCCTCCTGGTGTTCTATTATCGATATCCGTGACGCTAACCCGAACTTTCTTGGCGTGCCAACCGGCATCGATTGACGCTACGTTAAGTGCGCGGCGCTTGCGGCCTGCAAACTCCCGTGAGCAAATTCCTCAAAGCCATAACAAGACAGGTGAGGAAATCCCATGCGCGCCGCCGTCTTCAAAGAGATGTCAAAGCCGCTTCTGATCGAGGACATACCCAATCCCGTCTGCGGCCCCCGCGACCTGATCCTCAAAGTCAGGGCGTGCGGCATCTGTGGATCGGATCTGCACATGACCGAGCCCAGTTCCATCATGCCGCTGCCGCCGGGATCGGTCATGGGGCACGAATTCGCGGGCGAAGTTGTCGAGGCCGGCGGCGCGGTTTCCGGGCTCTGGAAGAGCGGTGATCGCGTCGCAGGCTTTCCCTATCTCTGCTGCGGTGAGCAGGCGCCTTGTCCCAATGGTTTGGGAGGGCAGGGCATTTGCGCCAAGGGCCTCACGATCGGGTTGGGACAATCGCCGGGCGCCTATGCCGAATATGTGCGCATCAGCGCATGGAGTGCTCACCGGCTTCCCGATGTCGTCTCCTGGCAGGAGGGTGCGATGGTCGAGCCGTTGGCGGTCGGGCTTCACACGGTCGACATGGCGCGGATGAGCCGTGGCGACACGGTGCTGGTGATCGGGGCTGGGCCGGTCGGACTTGCGACCATCCTCTGGGCGAAGTTCCTCGGCGCGCGGCACGTGATCGTCAGCGAAAGAACCGAGACGCGCCGCGCCATGGCGGCACGCTTCGGCGCGACGGACGCGATCGATCCCGGCAAGCCGTTGACACCGCAGGTGGAAGCGATCGCGGGCAAGGGCCCCGACATCATCTTCGAGTGCGTGGGCATTCCGGGGCTCATCATGGAATCGATGATGGCCGCGCCGCGCGGGGGCAAGATCGTCGTGGCGGGGGCCTGTCAGTCACCCGATACGATCATGCCTCTTGTCGGCATCGGCAAGGAGCTCAACCTGCAATTCGTCCTTGGCTATCGGCCCGCGGATTTCGACTTTGTCATCGACATGATCGCGAGCGACCGGGTGGATGTGGCCGCCATGGTCACCGACGTCATCGATCTTGACGCATTGCCGGAGGCCTTCGAATCCCTGCGCAAGCCCATTCACCAGTGCAAGGTGATGGTGCAATTCTAGACCACCGAGCGGCCTAATCTTGCCGATGCATCAGTATTTTACGGATTCCTTACGCGGTTGCGCTTGGATACGCGTGGCAGTTCGCCACAAGTGCGCCGAATTCCTTACAGAAATCGGCCATATTGACTTGCCAGGCTGCACAAAACGCGCAAAGGATTGCGCGCAGGGGACCATTACGGAGATTTCACGATGAAACGCTTTGCCACACTCATTGCGGCAGGCTTGCTCATTGCGGCACCCGCGATCGCGCAAAATCAGGGCGACAAGGGACTTGGCGGCCGGATCGGCGGCGTGCAGCTGCCGCAGGTGCCGACGCAACCCCAGACTTCCTCAGCGACCGTGCCGGCAACGTTCACGAAATTCGATGCGGCCGAAATTTCGGCGCTGCTCATCGAGATGGGCATGAAGGACGTGCGCATCTCGAAGAATGCCAACGGACAGGACGAGGTGCTGGCGGCCTCGGAAGATGGCCTCAAGTTCAACGCGATACCGGCCGCGTGCCAAGCCAACACGGGCTGCCTCGGCCTGGACCTCTATGCGTGGTGGACGGCCGATGACGGCAAGCTCACACCCGAGCAGGCCAACAACTTCAACAAGAATTATCGCTTCGCCAAGGCCTATGTGAACGAGGCGGGCGAGATATACCTCTCGCGCTATGTGATCGCGGATTACGGTATTCCGCGCGACAACCTCAAGGTCGAGATCTACGCCTTCCTTGGTAGCGTCGATGGCCTCTACAAGTCGATCGGCTGGAAGTAACGGTTCCTTCCTACGTTCCGACCAGACGGTCGGGAACCTCTGACCAGGCTCGCAGGCGCGCGGCATCGGGCGCCTGCATTTGCGTCTGGGGGGCGTCGCGGCCAAAGACCATGACGCGCCCTCCCGCCGCGAAAGGCGGCCAGGGCATCTCCCCAACGCTGGGATCGCCCGCACGGGCAAAGGCGATCCAGGCATCCATCATCGCGGCGGAAAGGGCGGCGGCGTCCGGGCCATCGCCAAAGAACTTGTTGGCCAGGCGGCCCGCATGCGTGCCCCACACGAAGCCAAGCTCAAGCGCGTGACAGGCGCCAAAAACTCCGCCCATCAACGGTGAGGTCCAATCGAAACGGTAGAGATAGGTGGGATTGCCATTGGCGCCATGGGCGTTGGCAAGACGCAAGGCGGGCACGGTGAAAATGCGGTCGGTCATGAAGGCGTTCCAGCGCTCGAAGCCTGAGCCTTCGCGATAGGCGGCGCCGACCAGATCGGCATGGGCGCCCATCGCGGCCGCGATGCGCCTTTCAGCGCCGCTCGCAAAGGTGAGGCGGGCGCGGGGATCGATGGCGGTGAAGAGGCGCCATTCCTCCCTGGTCGTGCCCACTAGCAAGGGTCCCTCCATGCCCTCGCCCCTTTGCATCGTGGCAAAGGGGTGATCGCGCAGGACGACGCCCTCGATCGTGGGCTGAAAAGGCATCTTGCCCAAATGCTCAGGCTCGTCCCCGTCGCGCGCATTGCGCAGGATCGCTAGCTGGGCGCCAGCAAGCTTTTGGTGGGGCAGAGCAAGAACCTCCCGTGCATTTGCAGGGCTCAGGCCAAGCTCGGCGAGAAAGGCGGCGGCGACACGGGCCGAGCGCTCCCTCGCATAGCCGATATGGCCCGCGCCGGATTGGGCAATCGCCTTGTGAAAAAGGCCCCGGGAGAGGGGGGAGGCGAGCAGGCACGCGACACTCATCCCGCCCGCGCTCTCGCCAAAAAGCGTGACGTTGTCGGGATCACCGCCGAAACTGGCGATGTTCTCTCTCACCCAGAGAAGGCCCTCGATCTGGTCCATCAGACCTTCGCTGCCAAGGCCGGGCAGGGCGCCATCGGTTGCGTCCGACAGATTGAGAAAGCCGAGCGCGCCCAGACGGTAGTTCAGCGTCACGACCACGACGTCGCCGCGACTGGCCAAGTGGCGGCCATTGTAGATACCCTGACTGCCCGCGCCGAAGGCATAGGCCCCGCCATGGAGCCACACCATAACTGGGCGGCGCTGCGCATCCGTTCCTGGCGTCCAAACGTTGAGGAAGAGGCAATCCTCGGATTGCTCGCCCAAGGCGGCACCCAAGAGTCCCTCCATCGCCGCGGGGGCCTGGGGGCAGATAAAGCCAAAGCGCGTCGCGTCGCGCTCACCCGGCCAAGGGGGCAATTTCTCCGGCGGCAGAAAACGGCGCTCGCCCGCGGGCGGCAGCGCGAATGGTATGCCGCGGAATACCGACACGCCGCCCTTTCGGATTCCCTTGAGGCGTCCGCAGGGCGCATCGACCGTGCATTCGGTATGCTCCATGCTCTTTGCGTTCCCTTGCCAGACCATGCGTTCAATCTGCTGGCCGGGGACGACCCGGGTCAAGAAAAAGGATCGATAAGGCGATGAACTCAATTCATGGGCTCGATGCGGTGGCCTTCACGCTTTCGGCAAAGCGGGGCGAGGCTCTCGTGCGGCCGCTGCAACTGAACGATTTCGAGGCATGGCGGAAGCTATGGCGCGGCTATCTTGAATTTTATGAGACCAATCTTCCCGCCCATCACGACACTCTCGTCTTCTCGCGCCTTCTCGATGACAGCGAGCCGATGTTTGCTTTTCTGGCAATCGTGGGGGACGAGGCGCTGGGCCTTGTCCAGATCATTCTGCATCGCTCAACCTGGCTTGCCGCGCCAAGCTGCTATTTGCAGGATCTCTATGTCGAGAAAAAGTCGCGGGGCACGGGGATCGGGCGGGCGCTCATCGAGCACGTCTATGAGGTCATCGCACGGGCGGGCGGCGCGCGCGTGCATTGGCTGACGCATGAGACGAACATCACCGGCCAGCAGCTTTATGACCGCATCGCCAAGCGGACGGGCTTCATCCAATACGCCAAGGCGGTTTGAACCCTGGGTCTCCCTGATGGAAACCCTTCGCCCTCATCCTTCGAGGCATCCGCTGAAACGGATCCTCAGGATGTGTGCGAAGGGCGTCCCGATGGATCAGCGCCAATTAACGCGCGCCGCTGCGCAACACTTTGCGGTCGCGCCAGAGGGCGGCCATCTGTCCGAACAAAGTTGCAGCATCCTCCGGCACGTCCGTCGCGCCAAAGCCGCGATAGAGCGTGGCAACATTCACCGCAATGCGCTCCGCATCGCCCCAATTCGCAAAGTCGTCGAGCGCGATGTCGCGGGCTGCCTCAAACGCGTCCATGCCGGCATCGAAGCGTTTACGGGCTTCGGCGTTGATATAGAGGAGATAGTCGCGCACGCGCTTGACGCCGTGCTTGTCCGTCACCGGCCCATGTCCAGGCACGATCGTCTGTGCATCGAGCTTCAGGATCAAATCGCAGGCGGCGATCCAGTTTTCGGCCGGCCCCGCCCAAAGAATGGGATGGCCGTCGATGAAAAGTATGTCGCCGGTGAAGATCGTGCGGTCGGCGGTAACATGGACGATGACGTCGCCGCCGGTATGGGCGGGGCCGACCTCGATGATGTCAACGGCCTTGCCGCCCACATTGCGGGTGAGGAGGCCGGAGAAAGTGGTCGTCGGCAATGTCTGATGAATGTTCTCAAAGTCGAAGGCGCCGAAGCAATGAGTGAGGTAATCGCCGAGCAGGCCCAAATTGGGCGCGGCCTTCATAAACCCCGCAAGGAGGGCGGGGGGCTCGCGCAGCATTTCCTGCGCAGCGTGCCGGCTGGCAACGATCTCCTGCGCGTGGACACATTCGTTGCCGTAGCAATGATCACCATTGTGATGGGTGTTGACGAGGGTGCCGAATTGCGCGGTTGCGCGCGGTGCCGCCTTGCGCATGGCGGCGAGCATGTCTTGCGTCAGCCGCTTGTCAAAGAGCGTATCGATGAGAAGGGAGTGCTGGCCATCCGTCACGAGGCCGGCATTCGACCAGCCCCAGGATCCATCGGGCTGCAGCCAGGCAAAGCAGCCATTGCCGAAGTCGGCGAGGCCGCGCTGAAAGCGTGGGGCGCTCATCGCCTCACCTTGAGGCCCTCGGTTTGGCCATCCTCTTCAAGATCGACCTCGAAATTCTCGAGAAAGCGGCAAACCATCATGTAATAGCCGATGGTCACGGTGAGCTCCTGCAACGGCCTGATGGAAAGCTGATCCTTCAACAAATGGAACAATCCGTCCGAGGCGCGCACGTTGCGGACGACTTCGTCCGTGTACCGTATGACGAGGCCCTGAAGCGGCGTAAGGCAAGGCGATTCGGGGCCATCATGGATCGCATTCAAGAGATCACTTTTCATTCCCAGCTGACGACCGATCCGCTCATGCTGGAAAACCTCGTATTTCGAAGCGGAGAGGACGCCGACGCGAATGATCGCAATTTCGCGCAGGACAGGGTCGAGCCTCGTCTTGAAAAGCAGATAGGTCCCAAGGTCGACAAAGCTTCGCAGAAGGCCGCCGCCATGAGCCAACATCAAGAAAATGTTGAGGGGGGCGAGGCCTTCAAGCTGTGCCCGGACCTCCTTCTCCAGATTGTCCGGCTCAGGGTAGGGGATTCTGGCCATCGCTCCTGTTTCCTCGCTTTTCTTTGTCGCCATTGTTGGCCCCTTCGCGGTGCATTGAAAAGCGGAAAAGCCCAATTCGGACCTTCGGCCATTGAAGTTGGGGCCATTGCCACGCGCGCATGACCCCGCCAATGCTGGTCGTGTATGCGGGCTCGGTTCATGCACTAGACCGCGTTTTCTGCCGAAAACCGGTGGCCACTGTTCGGGAAAACGCTCTAAAGTTCAGGCAACAACCAAAACAACCTGTTTGGGGAAACGATCATGTTCAATCTCAACGCCATGCGGGCTTGCGCAGATATCACCCGGGTGCAGGCGCAGGAGCGACCCGACGCGGTCGCACATGTCTATGAAGATCGGGTCACGACCTTCGCCGAACTCGACACGCGATCGAACCAGATCGCGCACGGGCTCTCCAAACTGGATGTTCGGCCGCAATCGCGCGTCGGCTATATCGGGATGAATTCGGACCGGTTTTTCGAAACCGTCTATGGCTGCTTCAAGGCGAACGCCGTGCTCGTCGGCGTCAATTGGCGGCTCGCAGGGCCGGAAATCGTCTATGTCCTCAACGATGCACAGGCTGAAGTGCTCTTTGTTGGCGCAGAGTTTGTACCGATCATCGAGAAGATCGCGAAAGAGCTGAAAACCGTCCGGCATTTCATCGCCGTCGATGGCGGTCACGCCACCTGGCCCGGCTTCGATGATTGGCGGCGCTTGCACGCACCCTATGATCCGCTCCTTTCCATCTCGCCTGAGGATGACGTGATCCAGCTCTATACGAGCGGCACGACGGGACACCCCAAGGGCGTGCAACTGACAAACGCCAATTATCTCGCCTTTTTCGACAGCGCGGAGCGCGCAGGCTGGGCTTCCTATGATCCTGGTGCCGTGAACCTCATCGCCATGCCCAATTTCCATGTGGCGGGGGTCAATATGGGCCTTGTTTCAACCGCACAGGGCGCCAAAGGCATCATCATGAAGCAGGTCGATCCGGTGAAGGTGCTGGATTTCATCGAGCGCTACCGCATCGAAAACATGTTCCTTGTGCCGGCGGTGATCCAGTTCCTGCTGCAAGTGCCGGGCATCGAGAAGCGTGACCTTTCCTCATTGCGCCGGGTGTTCTATGGCGCTTCGCCCATTTCCGATGACGTGCTTCGCAAAGCGGCCCAGGTGCTCGGTTGCGACTTCACGCAGCTTTACGGCCTCACCGAAACTGTTGGCGGGGGGACCTTTCTTCCGCCAGAAGCCCATGATCCGGCGAAGGGGAAACTGCGCTCCTGCGGCGTTCCTTATCCCAGCTTTGAGATCCGTGTCGTCGATGCCGGCGGGCAGCCGGTGAAGACGGGGGAGGTCGGCGAAATCGTGATGCGCACGCCGCTCCTCATGAAAGGCTATTGGAACAAGCCTGAAGCCACCGCGAAGGCGATCGTCAATGGCTGGTTCCACACGGGCGATGCGGGCTATTTCGATGAGGCGGGCTATCTCTTCATCTATGACCGGGTGAAGGACATGATCGTTTCGGGTGGCGAGAACATCTATCCGGCCGAAGTTGAAAACGCGCTCATGTCGCATCCCGCGATCATCGATGCGGCCGTCATCGGCGTGCCGGACGAGAAATGGGGCGAGGCGGTCAAGGCCTGTGTCGTGCGCAAACACGGCGTCAGCGTCAATGAGGCTGAGATCATCGCCTATTGCCGCACGCAGATTGCGGGCTACAAATGTCCGAAGTCGGTGGACTTCGTCGATGCGCTGCCGCGCAATCCTTCAGGCAAGATCCTGCGACGGGAACTGCGCGAACCCTATTGGGCCGGGAAAGAGCGGCGGGTGAACTAGACAGCTTCCTTGCGCTCGCACACAAATATGTCGCGGCCCCAATAGTCGGTCTTCTGTTCCACGCTGAAGCCCGCCTCTTCAAGCAGCTTGACCCATGTCGCGCGCGGGAAGAGCCCGAAAATGTGCCGGTCGGTGATGATGCGGTCGGAGCGGCGGGTGTCGCTCAACAGATAGGTGAAGTCGACAATGGCTTTGCGGCGGCCGCTTCCCCTCGCCCTTGTCACCTCCACATAGCGCAAAGTGCGACCGTTCTCTGTGTTCTCGCCCGTCGTCGTGCGCGGCTCGAATGTCTCGCTCAGGAAATCGGGCATGAAGAGGGCCTTGCCGCCTGGCTTTAAGTGCCAGAAGGCGGTGCGGATCGCCTTGCGCAGATCGGCACGCGTCAGCATGTACATCACCGCATCGTGCACGAGCACGGCGTCGAAGCGCTCCTTCAGTCGCAGATCGCGCATATCCGCCTTGATGTGCCGGCATTCGGGGTTGATGCCTTTGCTCACCCGCAGCATGGCAGGCGAGATGTCAGTGAGGGTGAGGTCGAAATGCTTCTTCAGGTGCAACGCGTTGTTGCCCCCGCCAGCGCCCAGTTCCAGCAGCGTCAGGCGCGCCCCTCTTTTTGACAGCAGACCCTTGATGAGCTTTGCCTCGCGGACATAATCCCCCGGCGGGGTCACAAGGTGAAACCAGGATGCCAAGTCGCCGTAAATGCGCGGCATCACACCCTTTGCGGGCCTATCCATCGTCGTCATGTCATTCGTGCGCGGGAAACCGGGAACGGAAGAGTTTCCGGAAAGAGGATTCTTCTGCATGATAGGCGCATAAAAACATTAACGATAGTTGGGAGACGCCTTCAATGAACCTCAATGCCAGCACACGCGCCTTGCCCCCGTTCAAGCCGCTACCCATGAAGCCGCCCAAGGTGCGGGCCGAGCGGCGGGGGGATGGAAGCTGGATCATCGCGCAGGACCACCCGCTGGGCGAGATGCACCGCTCGATCGCGCATCTCTTCGAGGAGCGGGCACTTGCGCATCCGCAGCGGGATCTACTTGCCCAGCGCGAGATCGGGCCTGATCTCAAGCTGGGGGCGTGGCGCAAGATCACCTACGCGCAGGCAAACCAGAAGGCGAATGCCATCGCGCAGTCGATGCTGAACAGGGGCATGGGGCCGGAGACCCCCGTTCTCATCCTCTCGGGCAATTCGATCGAGCACGCGCTCGTCATGCTGGGCGCCATGAAGGCTCGCGTACCCGTCGCGCCCGTCTCGGTTGCCTATTCACTGTTCTCGGGCGATCACGGCAAGCTGCGCCACGTCTTCAAGCTCTGCCGGCCGAAGATGATCTATGCCGAGAACGGTGCCTTCTTCGCCAAGGCGCTCGCATCGCTCGATCTTGAGGGCGTCGAGATCGTCACGCTGGTCCCATGCCCTGATCGGGAGACGACGCCGCTCGAGGCGCTCTTCGAGGTCAATGTGGGTCCATCGGTGCGCGAATCGATGGACAGGATCACGCATCAGACGGTCGCCAAATATCTCTTCACCTCGGGTTCGACCGGCATGCCCAAGGGCGTCATCCAAACCCACGGCATGATGTGCGCCGTCATTGCCGCGCAGGAAGCTTTGCGCGATGAGCCCAAGGACCCAGACGAGATACCGCAATCGCTCGAGTGGATGCCCTGGAACCATATCTCGGCGGGCAATATCGGCTTTAACGGCAACCTCAATGCCGGCGGTACGATCTATCTTGATGCCGGCAAGCCGGTGCCAGGCCTCTTTGATGAGACGATCCGGAATTTGAGGGAGATCTCTCCACTCGTATTCGGTTCGGCGCCGATCGCGTTTGCCACGCTCGCCGACGCCATGGAGCGTGACGCGAGCCTGCGCGACCGCTTCTTTGCCAAGCTCAAATACATGGCCTATGGCGGCGCCACACTCAGCCAGGACCTCTATGAGCGCATGGAGGCGCTTGCCATTGCCTCGACCGGGAAACGCCTTGGTTTCACGACGATGTACGGCGCAACGGAAACGCAGGGCGTCACGGTCGTCCACTGGCTCACAGACCGCGTGGGGCTGATCGGGCTGCCGTTGCCGGGCATTACGCTCAAGCTCGTGCCGAACGGGCTCAAGCTTGAGGTGCGCGTGAAGGGGCCGACAGTCACCCCCGGCTATCTCAACCGTCCCGACCTGACCGAAGCCGCGTTCGATGAGGAGGGATTTTACAAGCTTGGCGATGCGGCCAAGTTCCTCGACGAGGCGCATCCCGAGGCAGGCCTCGTGTTCGACGGGCGCGTCACGGAGGATTTCAAGCTCTCAACGGGTACCTGGGTTTCGGTCGGGACGCTGCGCGCCGAGGCTATCGCGGCGGCGACACCGCTCATTCAGGACTGCGTCGTCGCCGGGCAGGACAAGGACTATGTCGCGCTTCTTGCATGGCCCAACATGACGGCGGCAAAGGAGATCGCGGGCGATCCCAATCTGTCCACGCCCGATGAAATCCTGCGCGCGCCGGCGATAGGTGCCTTCATCCAGGAACGTTTCCGCGCGCACAACAAGGCGGCGGGCGGCTCTTCGGGAAAGATTGCACGGGTGATGCTGATGACCGAGCCACCCTCTATCGATGGGCACGAGATCACCGACAAGGGCTATGTCAATCAGCGCGCGACGCTCGACCGGCGCGACAAGCTTGTCCAGGCGCTCTATACGAAGGAGCCGCCGCCGGACGTCATCGTCATCTGAGGTGAAGGGGCGGTTTGCGCGGGCTCCGCAGAATCTAGCCGGCAAGAGCTGCCGGGTGGCGGCGGCCATCCCCGGCAACGCCTTGATTTTCCTGTGGTCGCCTTTGGCGCGCGGCTTGCGTTCCATGAGGCGCATCCGCCCATCTCAAGGACGCCTCACATGCTGACCGCCCAGGACTACAAGCAGCTTGCCGCCCACCTTGTCGCCAGGCACGGCGCCGTCGCCCTCACCTATGCCGATCGCGCGATTGCGGAGCTCGAGGCGCAAGGCGAAGAGCGGCGCGCGAATTCCTGGCGGTTGTTGCGCGGGCTTGTCGGCGATATCCTTGTCGGGCGGCTCGCGGCGGATAGACCGTTGACGCTTCATTAAGGGCCACTCTCCCTCCTTGGGTTGCGCAGCTGTCTTGAAGCGGTCATCCTCCCGGCAATGATAACGCCGAGCGAAGGAAACCCAAGGCATGTCGATCAATCCCATCGTCAAAGGCCTTCTTGATCAAATGGCGCAAAACCCTGCGCCCAAGCTCTGGGAGCTCGCTCCAGAGGATGGTCGCGCCATGTACATGGCGATGGCGCAACTGCTCGAGCCGCAGGATGTGCCGATCGGGCGGTCGGAAGATATGACGGCACCGGGACCAGCCGGTCCCATTCCCGTGCGGGTCTATACGCCCATGGGTGCGGGCAATGTCGTTCCTGCGCTCGTCTATTTTCATGGCGGCGGGTTCGTCATCGGCAATCGCGACACGCATGACGCACTCTGCCGGCAGCTTGCCAATGAGTCAGGCTTCCGCGTGTTTTCGGTCGACTACAGGCTCGCGCCGGAGCATCCGTTCCCCGCGGCGGTCGAGGATGCCTTTGCGGCCGTGCAATGGGTGGAGACAAAGGCGGCCGAGCTTGGCATCGATCCCAACAGCATCGCGGTCGCGGGCGATTCGGCGGGCGGCAATCTCGCTGCGGTCGTTTGCCAGATGGCAAAGGCGAAGGGCGCGCCCAATATCGGCTTCCAGCTTCTCATCTATCCCACGACGCAAGCCCGGGCCGACACGCCATCGATGAAGGCCTTCTCGCAAGGCTATCTGCTCGAGAAGCAGTCGATGGACTGGTTCTATAACTGCTATATCCCCAAGGACACCGATATCAGCGATCCCAGACTTTCGCCGCTCCTTGCGAGCGATCTCTCCGGGCTGCCGCGCGCCTATATCGTCACGGCCGGATTTGATCCCTTGAAGGACGAGGGGCGGGCCTATGCCGACAAGCTCAATCGCGCAGGCGTTGCCGCCGTCTATGTCGATTATCCCGACATGATCCACGGCTTCTTCAACATGTCGGGCGCGCTTCCTCAGGTGAAGACGGCCATCGCGGCCGCCGCAAAGGCGATGAAGGAGGCGCTTGCGCAATAGCGCAAGATGCCTTCAGGCGAGCAGCTTGCCCGGGTTCAAAATGCCCTTGGGGTCGAGTTCGCGCTTCAGCGCCCGCAGCGCCATCATGGCGATCGGCCCCTTCTCGTCGGGAAGCCAGGGGCTGTGATCCTCGCCAACGCCATGATGATGGCTGATCGTGCCGCCATGGCGGGCGATGGCGTCGCTCGCGGCCGTCTTGATCGCGTGCCATTGCTCGATCTCGCGGGCGAGGTCGCGCGGGAAGACATAGGTGAAGTACAGGCTGGCGCCGTCGGGGTAAGAGTGGCTCACATGCGCAAGGACGATGCCCTTGGCTCCGCGCACCGGTGCCTGCTCGGCCATCGATGAGAGCAGGGCGTGGCGCACGGCGCGGTAAAGGGGCTCCACGTTCGACCAGCGCGTCGCCGTCTCGAGCGTGTCGACGCCGAGGCCGTGATCCATCATCGGGTCGCGCAGGTAAGGACTTGCAAAGCGGCCGTGGTACCAACGCTTGCCGGGGCTCGTGCCGGCCAGAAGGCCGCCAGCGCCGCGAATGATGCTGGCGATGCGCCCACGGGAATAGGCGGTCGCCGGGCGATCGCCCTCAAGGCCATAGAGCAGCACGCACGGTCTGCCCGCAAATCCCCGCAGCTTCAGATAGGCGGCCGTCAGCCTTCGTGCGAGGGTTGGCTTTGAAGGGCTCGTTGAAAAGGCCTGGAAGAACCAGGTTTCATCCGCATCGGACAGGCGCAGCATGGCGACAGGTATGTCGTTCTGCGCAATCGCGCGCACCGCTTCGAGCCCGCTGAGGAAATCGAGGAACAGCGCGGCGCGGTAGTCGCGCACCTCCGGCAGGGATTTCACGCGCACCGTCGCTTCGGTGATGATGCCAAGCGTGCCTTCGCTGCCCGGAATGAGGTCGCCAAGTCTTGGGCCCGCCGCGCTGGCCGGGAAATCCTCGCTCGTCCAAAGCCCGCGCGGCGTTGCCAGATTCGCCGAGACGAGCCACTTCTCGGCCTTGCCATAGCGGTTGGATTGCTGACCGGCGCCGCGGGCCGCGATCCAGCCACCGAGCGTCGAAAACTCGAAGGATTGGGGATAGTGACCAAGCGTCACGCCTTCGGCGTTCAACTTTTCCTCGAGCTGTGGGCCATAGAGCCCCGGCTCGATGCGCGCGGTCTTGGCGACATGGTCAAGGCCAAGCAGGCGTGTCATGCGCGTCGTGTCGATGGCAAGGACGCCCGCATGGGCAGGGCCGCTGCGCGCCGTCACGCCGCCCACGACACTGGAGCCGCCGCCAAAGGGCACGACCGCGATGTTCATATCCTCCGCCGCGCCCAAGATGCGCAAGACCTCGTCCGCGGCGCTTGGATAGAGCACGGCATCGGGCAATTCGGGCAGCCGGCCGGAGCGCAGGATGAGGAGATCGTGATAGGATTTGCCGCGCGCATGGGAGGCGCGCTCTTGCGCATCGGTGCGCAAGTTCACCTCGCCCACGATGTCCTTGAAAACGGCGAGATCCGCGTCGCCAAGGCGCGGGGCCGGCGCGTCGATCGCGCCCAAGGGACGGGCGGGGGTCGCCAGAAGGGCGGGCATCCCCAGCTCAACGGCGATGCGCGACCAAAGGTCGGGAACGGCGGCGGAGGGATCTGGATGGTCAATCCAGCCCCAGCCATTCCAGCGCATCTTACGGCGATCGATCGACATCGTTTCTCTCAGCAGCGGATGGTCAATGCCTGGGGCATGATTTGGAAGGTTGCGGGAAGCCTGCCCGGTGTTTCGCCGTCAACCTCGAGAAGCACGGCTTTGCCCATTGTTTCCTCGACCGGGGCGGCGATAACCGTCTGTCCACGGAGCACTTTGACGGCCGGATTGCGGATGTGTTCGCCACGGTAGATCTCGCGCATGCCGCGCAGCAATTCACGCGGCTTTGCCTCGCCCATGACGATCACATCGAACTCGCCATCATCCGGTCTTGCGTCGGGGGCAATGCGCATGCCGCCGCCGAAATACTGACCGTTGCAGACGGCGACGGTCGATACCGTTACGACATCATCGAAGATCGTGTCGACCTTGAGGCGCACGGGCTTTGCCTTGTAGCGCATCATCGCGTGCGCGCTGTTGAAGGCGAAGGCGAAACTGCCCCCCAAGATTTTCGAGACGCGCGCGCGATTGACACTGCGCGTGACGGCGCCGGAAAGCCCGAAGCTTGAGATATTGCCGAAAACGCGCGTGCGCGGCGCGCCTGCTTCGTCGACGAAACTGAGATGGCCAAGGTCGATGCGGCGCAGACGGCCCTCGGCAAAGCCTTTGACGCCCGCATCAATGCCCGGCGCGATGCCAAATGTCTTGCGGAAGTCGCCGCCAGTGCCCGTCATCACGAAGCCGAGGACCGAAGCGGGATTGATCGCCTCGCCTTGGCGGAAAAAGCCGTTGATGACTTCGTTCAGAGTTCCATCGCCGCCGACCGCTATGATCTGGTCATAGCCTTCGGCAAGCGCCTTCGCCGTGATGCGCGTCGCATCGCCGGGGCCGGTGGTGAGGCCGAGCGAAACAGGTCCGATGCGCACCGCAATCTTGCGGACAATGTCCTTTGCCTCCCTGCCCGTGCGACCCGAGGCCGAGTGGGGGTTGAGCACGACCATCGTGCTCATGCGGCCGCTCCGGCCAGGAGACCCCGAAAGCGATTTTCGACAGCGGCGATTTCTTCGGGGATGCGTGCCTTCGGCCAATTCAGCTCCGCCGCCATGATCTCCGCCACGCGCTCCAGCGTGCGGGCGCTTGGCGCGCCCAGCGTGCCAAGGCCCGTGCGGCGGAAGATGACGTCGCCCAGCGTCAGCGCCATTTCGCTGCGCATGGCGTAGAGCACCTGCGCGGTTACTTCGTGCATGCCAGGTGCCAGGGGATCAACGAGGAGGCGTCCGTCGCCCTTTGCGCCTTCAATGACCGCCTGGGCGTGGGCACCATAGTTGCGCACGAGATTGTCCACGATATCGCGGGGGATAGTGGCGTATTGGCTGCGCATGATCTCAATGTAAGTGGCGATGCGCCCGGTCGCCCCCGCCCTCAGCGGCACTATCGCCGTCTGGCAGCGTTCGGCCTTCAGCGCCAATTTGCGAACGATCAGGTCAACGATCTTCTGCGCGATGTGGCGAGAGGTCGTCCATTTGCCGCCTATCGCGGAAATGAGGCCGGGCGCGCCGTCGACCGTGTGATCGCAGATCTCGGCGCGGCGGCTGGCGCCATAGCTGTCGGCGGCGGTCTTCTCGCCCGCACCATCCTGGACGAGCGGGCGCAAGCCGGCATAGACGTGCTTGACATCCCCCCGCGTGAGACGGGAGGCGGGCAGGCCCTCATTCACCAGTGCAAGGAAGCCCGCGATTTCCGCTTCGCTGACCGAAACCTCGTCCGGCGATCCCTCGAAGACGTCGTCCGTCGTTCCCAGGATCGAATGACCGCGCCAGGGCAGCACGAAAAAATGCCGCTTGCCGACGAAGCCCGTGATCGCGTGGGTTCTCGTCAGTGAGCGGACGATCAGGTGGATGCCCTTCGAGCGGATCAGGTGATGGGAGGGCTTGCCTTTCTGGGCGATGCTGAGCAGCCGGTCGGCCCAGGGACCGGAGGCATTGACCGTGACCCGCGCGCGAATGGGAAATGTCTCGCCCGTCACGTTGTCACGGACCGTGGCACCGATGATGTCGCCCTTGTGGCGCAGGAATTCGGTGACTTCGGCATAGTTGGCCGCCACGCCGCCCGCGTCCACACCATCCTTGATGCATTCAAGCCCCAAACGCTCGGGCGCATAGGTCTGGCAATCGTAATAAAGAAGCGCGCCCTTCAGGTCAGGGGCCTCCAGCACGCCCTCGCTCTCAATGGCCGCCTCACGCGAGAGACGGGAATGGGCCGGGATGCGCTGGTCTGGATCATCGAGCCAGGTTCGGTCATAGGAGAGCCAATCATAAAGCGAGAGGCCCAGATCAAGCACCCTGTCGCCGTTGCCGCGACGCAAGGGCAGCAGGAAGGGCAAGGGCGAAACCATGTGCGGGGCGATACGCTGCCAGATGCGGCGCTCGGCCAGGGATTCGCGAATGAGGCCGAACTCCAGGTTGCGCAAATAGCGCAGACCGCCATGAATGAGCTTGGAGGTCGCCGCGCTGGTCGCGTGACTGAAATCCGCCTTCTCCACCAGGGCGACCTTCAACCCCCGCAACGCCGCATCGCGCATGATGCAGGCACCCGTGATTCCGCCCCCCACGACCAGGATGTCGTAGGCAGACTGGGACATAGCGCGGAGATCACGACGCATCGGCGGGAATCGCGGTGAGGGCAGGAATTGATACCCTCTGAGGTTGACCCCCTGATGTCAATGAACTGCGCCAAATGAAGCTTGCGCGCATGGGCGCCGCCAATGCAGACTTTTCACCAAAGCAAAATCCCTGCGGACGGGGACAAGTTGGGGAAGCGACATGGCTCAGGTCTCTGCGAACGGCCTTTCAATCGCCTATGAAAGTTTTGGGAGGGCGGAAGACCCCGCTATCCTCCTTATCATGGGCTTTTCCGTTCCCGGCCTCATGTGGCCCGACAGCCTGTGCACGGGACTTGCGCAAAAGGGGTTTCGGGTCATCCGGTACGACAACCGTGACATCGGGCGCAGCAGCAAGCTCGACAGCCTGGGCAGCGTCAATGCGGGGGAGTTCGTGATGAAGGCGATGGGCGGCGAGACGCTGCCGCCTGCGCCCTACACTCTTGATGACATGGCGCGCGATGCCGTTGGCCTGCTCGGCGCCCTCGACATCCCAAGCGCCCATATCGTCGGGGCCTCGATGGGTGGCATGATCGCGCAAATCATCGCGGCAAAGCATGGCGCGCGGGCGCGCAGCCTTGTCTCCATCATGTCGCAAACGGGGCGGCAGGGGCTGTCGCCGGCAAAGCCAGAGGCGATGGCGGCGCTCCTGACACCGCCCGCCGATACGAGCCGCGAGGGGCGCATCGCGCATGCGATGATGATGTGGCGCACGATCGGCAGCCCCGGCTATGCCGCAACGGCAGAGGAACTGCGAGGCCTTGCCGAAAGGCTTGTGGATTATTCGCCCTATCATCCCGAAGGCATCGCGCGACAGCTCGCCGCGATCCTATCCTCGCCGGCGCGCGATGCGATGCTTGGCGAAGTGCGGTGCCCCGCCCTCGTGCTTCACGGGGTCGATGATCCCCTTATCCCGCTTGATCATGGCGAGAACACGGCCAAGGCCATCCCCGGCGCCAAATTCGTGGCGGTTCCGGGCATGGCGCATGATTTCACCGAGGCGCTCTCGTCGGTCTACTTACGGGAGATCGGCGGGTTCGCCGCAAGCGTCGAAGAAAAGCGGAAGGTTCATTGAGCCATGGCCCAGCTCAACGCCAACGGGATCGCGATCGAATATGACGAGATCGGCGATAAGGCGGCCCCCGCGTTCCTGCTGATCATGGGGTTCGGCACGCAAATGACCTCCTGGCCAGACGCGTTCCGGCAGGGGCTCGCGGACGCTGGATTTCGCGTCATCCGGTTCGATAATCGCGATGTCGGACTGACGCAGAAATTCTCAGGCCTGCCGAACCCGCGCGAGGTCAGCCGGGCCATGGCCGAAGGGCGAATGCCCGATGTGCCCTATACGCTCGATGACATGGCGGATGACGGCGCGGCGATCCTCGATGCACTCGGCATCGAAAGCGCGCATGTGGCGGGCGCTTCCATGGGCGGCATGATCGCGCAACTGATGGCGCTGCGGCACCCTTCACGGGTGCGCAGCCTCATTTCGATCATGTCGACGACAGGCGATCCCTCGCTGCCGCGCTCCGACCCGGCTGCGCAAGAGGCGCTGATGGCAAGGCCGCCCGCCGAAGACAAGGCCAGCGTCGTTGCCCATGGGGTGAAAACCCGAAAGGTCATCACGGGACGCCGCTATCCCACCGAGGATCACTGGCTCGCCGAGACCATCGCGGCGAACTATGAGCGTTCCTATTATCCGCAAGGCACGGTGCGGCAATGGGCGGCGATCCTTGCGTCAGGCCCACGTACCTCAAGGTTGAAGCGGCTTTCCTTGCCGGCGCTCGTTCTGCACGGGGGCGATGACACGCTCATCAAGCCGGAGGCGGGCCGGCATACGGCGGCGTCAATTCCAGGCGCCACCTATGTCGAAATAGAAGGGTGGGGGCACGACATGGCGCCCAGCGTCATTCCCGTTCTGTTGGAGACGATGGTCCCCTTTCTGCGCGGCGTTGAGGCCGAGCGCGCGGAAGCCTTGTCGCGGCCCGTCGCGCCTGGCTGCTGCGGCGGCGCCGCGGGGCAATAGGCGCCGCGCTTGGGCTGTTGCCGCCACGCAGATCATCGGGCTGCCTGCACGGTGCCCGAAGTGCTGTTGCAATCTGCAAACACACATATTCAAACAAAAGACTCTTCAACGATAGACTTCGATGTATCGATCTATCTTCTTGAGTGGTCTTGTATCATATTCTATCTCTGTATTTTATTCGCCTGGGACAATTTCGACGAAGTCTATCTTCTAATATTCTAATCCTTGGAATTAACCGTTTCAAACTAGGGTGAATCCTGGAGTCTTGCGGAACAGCCTTGGCTTTTCGCAGGCCCAATTTCGGGGGCGCCGGTGCAACCCGGCCAAAAGAAAGAGATAATTGGATGACCCAGGAGAGTGGCCCAGTACAGTCCGATCGGTCGGCGCGGCTTGCATTCATGCTCATCGATCCGAAGACGGGCGATATGTTGCGTGAGGTTTGGAAGGCGATCGCGCCGCGCCTTCCCCAAGTGCTGGATGGATTTTACCGGCACTGCACCAGCGACCCTGCGCTTGCCAAGCTCATCGGCAATCGGATTGCGCATCTCAAAGGTGCCCAGTCAAACCACTGGTCGAAGCTGTTTTCGGGCCGCTTCGATGACGCCTATATGCAGGCCGTTCGCACCATCGGCAATACGCATTTCCGCATCGGCCTTGAGCCGCGCTGGTATATCGCGGGCTATGCCTATGTCCTGAACGCGCTATCTGAAATTCTCGTTGGCACCTATCGCGGGTCGCCGAAGAAGCTGGTTGAGGCATTGGCGGCAGTGAACAAGGCGATCCTGCTGGATATGGAGATCGCCGTGTCCGTCTATCAGGAGACAATGATCGCTGAGCGGATGCAGCGGCAAAAGCGGGTCGATGCTGCGGTCGGGGCCTTTGATGCGGCAGCGAGCGCCGCTATCGGCAGCGTCGGGAAAGCGATCACACTGCTCATGAGCGATTCGGCATCGCTGAACGCCACCGCGGAGGAAGCCAGCAAGCAATCCTCGGCGGTCGCTGCGGCCTGCGAGCAGGCATCCGCCAACGTCGAGACCGTGGCGACCGCCTCGGAGGAATTATCGTCCTCGATCAGTGAAATCTCGCGCCAGGTCTCTCAATCCGCCGCCATCGCGGCGCAGGCCGTCGCCCAGGCCGACAAGACCAACGCCGAGGTCGAGAGCCTCAACGCTGCGGCGCAAAAGATCGGCGATGTCGTCAAGCTGATCAATGATATCGCAGGGCAAACCAATCTCCTTGCCCTCAACGCGACCATCGAGGCGGCACGCGCCGGCGAGGCCGGCAAAGGCTTTGCGGTCGTTGCCGCGGAAGTGAAATCGCTTGCCAATCAAACGGCTCGGGCAACGGGTGAAATCGGCGCACAGATCTCGGCCATGCAGGCCGCGACGAATGGTGCCGTCGCAGCCATCCAGGGCATCAGTCTGACGATCTCTGAAATCAATCAGATCGCCGCCTCGATCGCTTCTGCCGTCGAAGAACAGGGCGTCGCGACGAAAGAGATCGCGGAGAATGTCAGCGAAGCGGCGAAAGGAACGGGCGAGGTGTCGCTCAACATTGCGGGCGTCAATACATCGGCGCGCCAGACGGGTGCATCGGCAGGTCGCGTGGCGGAAGCCGCGGAGGACTTGGCGAAACAGTCCGAGATGCTTCGCCTGCAGATCGATGCCTTTATCGGAGAGGTAAAGGCGGCTTGAGCATAGAGGTTGGAGCGGCCTTGTCTTCGAACAGAATCGTGAGGCCGCTCACCCTCGATGCACGTCGCACTATATCCGAGGACAGCCGATAAGCCTGTCCCCACCTTCGCGGGGACAGGCTTATCTGCGCGTTGCTCTAGAAATTCGTGGCGTCAAGCGCCATCAAAGTATCGCAGCCCGATTCGATCCGCTCTAGCAGCGCACCCGTCATCGGCATCTCACGTTCCATCCAGTAACGGGCCGCGACGCGCTTTGCTTCATAGAAGGCAGGGTTGTCGGTGCTGCCAGCCAGCTTTGCCTCTGCCAGCACCGCCATGCGGGCCCACATCCAACCAACCGAAACGATTCCAAACATGCGCAAATAGTCGACAGAGGCGGCGCCAGCATTGTCGGGGTTCTTGAGGCCATTCTCGGCCAGCCACAGCGTTGCCGCCTTCAAGCGCTCCAAGCCCTTTTTCAGGGGCATGACGAAGGGGCCGAGATCCTTGCGTGCCTCGTTCTGCGCGATGAACCCGTCGATCATGCCAAAGAACGCAAAGGGCGCCCGCCCGCCCTTCGCGGCGAGCTTGCGGCCCACGAGGTCAAGGGCTTGAACGCCATTGGCGCCCTCATAGACCTGATTGATGCGCGCATCGCGCACGAACTGCTCCATGCCGTGATCGCGCACATAGCCGTGGCCACCGAAGCACTGCATGGCCGCGTTCGCGGTCTCAAATCCCATGTCGGTGAAGTAGGCCTTGATCACAGGCGTGAGGAGTTCGGCGACATCGGCTGCGTCCTGACGCTCGGCCTCGCCGCGAGCAGAGCGGCTGACGGCCATTTGCAGCATGACCCAGCAAGCCAAGGCGCGCGCGCCCTCCACGAAGGCCCGGCCCTGAAGCAGCATGCGGCGGATGTCGGGATGGACGATGATGGGGTCGGCGGGCTTGTCCTTCTCCTTTGCCCCCGTCAGCGCGCGGCCGGCCATGCGCTCACGCGTATAGGCGACGGCGTTCTGATAGGCGACCTCCGCAATGCCGATGCCCTGAATGCCGACGCCCAGGCGGGCCGCATTCATCATGCCGAACATGCCCTTCATGCCGGCGGAGGAGGACTTTTTTTCGCCCTGCGCGGCGTCGGCGGGCTTTGGCGCGGGTTTTGGCCCTAAGCGATAGGCGACCGCGTCGTCGAAGTTCATCACGCAGGTCGAGGAGGCCTTGATGCCCATCTTCTTCTCGATGCTGCCACAGGAGACGCCGTTGCGGGTGCCCATGCGCCCTTCCTCATCGACGAGGAATTTCGGCACCATGAAGAAATTCACGGTCGAGAGGTCATCGGCGAGGCGGCCGCTCTCATCCGGGATCTTGGCGATCACCATGTGGATGATGTTGTCGGCCATGTCGTGTTCGCCGCCGGAGATGAAGATCTTCGTTCCCGTCATGCGGTAGGTGCCGTCGGGCTGCTCGACCGCGCGGGTCTTCATCAGGCGCAGGTCAGTGCCGCAATGGGGCTCTGTCAGGCACATCGTGCCTGTCCACTCGCCCTCGATCATCTTGGGAAGGATGGCCCTTAGCATCCAGGGCGCGCCGGTCGCGGCAAGGGCGGAATAGGCAGCGCCGGTGAGGCCGGGATACATGGCGAAGGCCTGGTTGGCGCTGAACAGCATCTCGGACATCAGAAAGGTGACGATGATGGGCATGTTCGCGCCGCCGGCCGCCTCGGGCACGGAAAGGCGGTTCCAGCCTGCCTCGCAGAAGGCCTTATACGCCTCCTTGAAGCCCGTGGGCGTGCGCACGACGCCGTTCTCGAACACACAGCCTTCTTCATCGCCGGTACGGTTCAAGGGCAGCAGCACCTCCTCGCAGAATTGCGCGCCGCCCTTCAGGATGTCCTCAACGAGCTCCGGGGAGAGTTCGGCATATTGGGGCAGGTCCTTTTGCGCCGCGATGTCGAGGAGATCGAACAACACGAAGCGATAGTCCTCGATCGGCGCGCGATAGATGGGCATTGCCTTCCCCTTTGAGCTCGGTTCAATTTCACGGCAATCTAGTTTGCCGTGCCCGGCGGGTCCAGGATGGGGCGCGGTTGCAATTGTCATAGAGCTTTGCGGACATGCCGCCTTTGTTCCGGCGTATCAGCGGCGAGGGGAGTTCATCGTGGGTATGAAGCGCGTCACCGAGGTCATGCTCGGTTTGCTAGTGGCTGCCGCCGTTTGTCTTACGTCTTGCAGCCCGACGCCGGCCGAGGATGTCTATGTGATCCAGGGCACGTTCGAGCACACGGCCGTGCGGATCAAGGTGAACGGTATCCCCGTCTGGCAGTCGGACGAGGGGGACGCGCAGGAATCCGCTCAGCAGATCAACGGCTATCTCAAGCGCGGCCGGAACACGGTGGACATCACGCTGCGGGGTCTGCGCGCCGAGACGAGTCCGAAGCTGGGGCTTTTGATCGGCCGCTTCGCCGACGGCGATCTTGAAACCGCGCCCGAAATCCTTTTCAGGCTCGGCAAGGGCGGAACGCCCGCGCGGCTGCCGTTCAACGAGACAATCGTATTCGAAGCGCCCGATTATCCTCAGCTTTCGCTGTGGCTCGCGGAACCAACGGTCGTTAACGAACAGGCGAAGCTGGATATCCTCGCCGATCTTGCGGCCGTGCATGAGAAGTTCAAGGCAGCCCTTGCCACCAAGGACGCCGTGCAGATCGTCGATGTCATGATGGGGCTGCCGGCGATTGGCGACTTGCGGCTTTCTGCGGGCGAGGGCGCGGTCGATGAGGTGCGCAAGCAAATGACGGACATTGTCATGCAGGCCCTGTCGGATCCTGGCGTGCAGATGTCTACCGTCACCCTGCCGAGCGTCGATGAGCTGGAGGCCGAACCGGTGACGCCCCAGCATTTCCAGATCTCGCGCAAAGGGGGTGGGGCGTTGACGGGCATCGCCTTTGTGATGCCCAGCGGCAGAACCGCCGGCCTTTTCGTGCAGCAACCGCTCTATGGCCGGGTCGGGGGCAAATGGACCCTGCTTCGCAATTAACGGATCGCGCGCAGGCCATATCCCCTTCCTCGTTCAAGAAATGGCGGCCGCGCGGTGCGGAACTGGACCGGGATTGGCCGGCGTTTGGACAAGTTTGCGCAAGGATTTGGGGATCTGATCCTCGATAGCGCGCAATTTCACGCACAAGTTGAGTGTCGCGTTTTTGACACGGTTTCGGGGCCCGGGCTGTCTCAAGATTGCCATCCAGATTACAAAAGCTGAGCAATCAAGCGAGCATAGACGGACAATTCACCACTTTGTCACGTGACTGTCATGGGGCTCGTTTAGGCCTCGCTGCGTCTTCGCTACGGGGAAAAGAATGCGGAGACGCCTCTCAAACCAGGAGCACGATGTCATGAATAAAGGGCTGTTGGGTGCGGCCAGCGTTGCCGGCCTTAGCGCTGCCATTCTCGTTGGGTTTACGATGACGGCCTCTGCGGCCGAAACAAAGATCATCACGATCGACGGTTCGTCCACGGTGTTCCCGATTTCGGAAGCCGTTGCCGAAGAGTACCAGGCTGCCAACCCCAATGTTCGCGTCACTGTGGGCATTTCCGGTACTGGTGGTGGTTTCAAAAAGTTCTGCCGCGGCGAAATCGACATCTCTGATGCGTCACGTCCGATCACTGGATCGGAAATGACGGCGTGCAAGGCTGCAGGTGTTGACTATGTCGAACTTGCCGTCGCCTTCGACGCTCTGACGGTTGTGATCAACCCCGCCAATACGTTCGCCGAAACGCTCACGGTCGCCCAGCTCAAGACGATGTGGGAACCGGCCGCGGAAGGCAAAGTGACGATGTGGAACCAGATCGATCCCTCGTTCCCGGCCGAGCCGCTGAAGCTCTTCGGGCCCGGTACGGACTCCGGCACGTTCGACTATTTCACGGAAGCCGTGAACGGAAAGTCGAAGGCAAGCCGCGCTGACTACACCGCCTCTGAAGACGACAACACGCTCGTGCAGGGCGTGGCCCAGGAAAAGGGCGGCATCGGCTATTTCGGCCTTGCCTACTATGCGGCGAACGCCGACAAGCTGAAGGCGGTCAAAATCGACGGTGGCAAGGGCGGCGTTTCCCCTTCGAAGGAAACGGTGATCGACGGTACCTATAACCCGCTGTCGCGCCCGATCTTCATCTATGTCAATGCCGCTTCGCTCGACAAGCCGGAAGTCCGCGGGTATGTCGACTTCTATCTCGACAACGCTGCAAAGCTTTCCGAAGAAGTCGGTTACATCCGTCTTCCCGCGGAAGCCTATAGCGCCGGCAAGGAGCATGTTGCAAACAAGCGTGTCGGCACCGTGTTCGGCGGCAAGAACGAAGTCGGCGTGTAGATCCTCGATCTCGTGAAGCGTGAAGCGGTTACGACCGCTCAGTAAGGTCTAGTCTGGAGGGGGGGGCGGGCAATACTGCCTGCCCCCTCTTCGTGCCTTGATTTTAAATATCTCGCGTTCCAAAAGTTCCAGTTGGGCCTTCGTGTTAGAGAGAAGAACATGGCCATTGCGCGCCGCCCCCGTGCCATTCACAAGCTGAGCGAGCGGATCATCGAATGGCTGCTCTTTCTGGCGGCAGCGTCTTCGGTTGCCGTGACCGTGGGCATCGTTTTCGTGCTCATCACGGAATCCTATGAATTCTTCAAATTCCTCTATGAGGAAGGCCGCATTGTTGAATTCTTTACCGGCACACGCTGGACCCCCGGTTTTGCCCAGGCAGCCTATGGCATCCTGCCGTTGCTCAACGGCACATTGCTGATCGCGGGTCTTGCCCTTGTGATCGCGATCCCGTTTGGCCTCACAACCGCCATCTACATTTCAGAGTTCGCCTCGAGCCAATTGCGCGAGACCATCAAGCCGTTGATGGAGCTCTTGAGCGATGTTCCGACGGTCGTCTACGGCTATTTCGCCCTCATCTTTGTCACGCCCTTGCTGCAACAAACACTTCTGCCGGGCATGGGCGGCTTCAATGCGCTGTCGGCGGGGCTGGTGATGGGGATCATGATCATTCCCTATATCGCCTCCGTCTCGGAAGACTCGATGCGCGCCGTGCCGATGTCGCTGCGCGAAGGCTCTTACGCCATGGGCGCGACGCGGCTTGAAACCTCGTTCAGGGTGGTCATGCCGGCCGCGATTTCCGGCGTGATCGCGGCCTTCATCCTCGGCATCAGCCGCGCGGTCGGCGAAACGATGATTGTGAAGATCGCGGCGGGCTCGCAGCCGGTCATGACGCTTGATCCGACGGAATCGGTTTCCACCATCACCGCTTTCATCGTCGCAATCGCACAGGGCGATCTGCCCTATGGCTCGATGGCGTTCCTGTCGATCTTCGCCGCCGGCCTCACCCTCTTTGTCATGACGCTTCTGTTCAACCTGATCGCGTTCTGGATGCGGGCGCGTTACCGGGAGATCTATGAATGAGTTCCGGTCCTGCACAAAATGCCAGTCTGGCGCTGGCAAAGCGCACCTTTCGTACCCGCAAGATGCGCGACAGCTTCTATGTCATCGTCGGCCTTTCGGCGACGATCCTCGGTATGGTCACACTCTCGGCGCTCGTCTTCACGCTCTATTCGGACGGGCATGAGCGCTTTACCTATGAGTTCTTCACGAACTTCCCCTCGCGCAGCGCGGTTAAGGCCGGCATTCTTTCGGCCTGGGTCGGTTCCTTGCTGGTGATCGTTTCAACCGCCCTTATCGGGGTGCCGCTGGGTGTCACGTCGGGCATCTATCTTGAAGAGTATGCGCCCAAAAACTGGATCACAGCGATCATCGAGATCAACGTGAACAATCTGGCGGGTGTGCCGTCGATCATTTTCGGTCTCCTGGCACTCGGCCTCTTCGTCTATGTGTTCGGCCTTGGCAAGACGATCCTGACCGCCGGGCTGACGCTCGCGCTTCTCATCCTTCCCATCATCATCGTTTCAACGCGCGAGGCGACGCGCGCCATTCCCGGATCAATCCGTGAGGCCGCGTTTGCCGTGGGCGCCACAAAGTGGCAGGTGATCTGGGATCATGTGCTGCCCTACGCCTCCGCCGGCGTGCTGACGGGAACGATCATCGGTATCGGCCGCGCGATCGGCGAGACGGCGCCGCTCGTGACCATTGGCGCGCTCACCTATATCGCGTTCCTGCCGCCCTCACCGATTTCGCTCGAGCCGCCTTTCGTCAATTTCGACTGGCTGTTCAGCCCCTTCACCGTGATGCCGATCCAAACTTATAACTGGACCTCGCGCCCGGACCCGGCTTTCCATGCCAATGCCGCGGCGCTCGCGCTCACGCTTTTGTGCACGACACTCACCATCAATGCGACGGCGATCGTCTTGCGGTACCGCCTGCGTAAACGGATCAAGTGGTAAGGATTTCCCGATGAACAAGGCCGTGGCCCCTGCCCAGATTCACACCGAAGGTGTGATCAATCCCAAGGCGGAAGTGCGCAACTTCAGCTTTTATTATGGCGCCAAGCAGGCGTTGAAGGACATCAATCTGCAGGTCGAGACGGATGCCGTCACGGCGCTGATCGGTCCTTCGGGCTGCGGGAAGTCCACGCTGCTGCGCTGTTTCAACCGCATGCACGATCTCTATCCCGACAACCGCTATGAGGGCGAAATCCTTCTGAAGCCGGACAACATCAACATCGTGTCGTCGCGGGTCGACCCGATCGAGATGCGCATGCGGATCGGCATGGTGTTCCAGAAGCCCAATCCCTTCCCGAAGTCCATCTACGAGAACATCGCCTATGGGCTGCGGATCCGCGGCGAGAACCGCAAGAAGGTGCTCGATGAAAAGGTCGAGCAGGCGCTTCGCAATGCGGCGCTGTGGGAAGAGGTGAAGAACCGCCTGAAGGAATCCGGCACCTCGCTCTCGGGCGGCCAGCAGCAGCGCCTTTGCATCGCGCGCGCACTTGCAACGGACCCTGAGATCATTCTCTTCGACGAACCGACTTCGGCGCTCGATCCCATCGCGACGGCTTCGATCGAGGACCTGGTTTCGGAGCTCAAGGGCAAGGTGACGATCATCATCGTCACGCACAACATGCAGCAGGCGGCGCGCGTCTCGCAGAACACGGTGTTCATGTATCTGGGCGAGATCATCGAAGCGGCGCCGACGGAACAGCTCTTCACGAACCCCAAGCAGCAAAAGACGCAGGACTATATCACCGGCCGCTTCGGCTAAGGCCGCGTCTGCTATCCACAATTCAAGAGGGCGGGGAAGACCCCGCCCTTTTCTGCTTTCCGCGTGTGTGGCGATGGCGACCCCGAGAGGATTGGGGTTTTACGCCATTTCAAGCCTTTAAGCTGGCAAACCCTTCTCGCTCTTCCGTAGCGCGATCAATGGGTTACGGAACGCGATGGCTAACCTTCCAGGGCCAGGGGCGCTCAATTGGGACAGGCATGTGCAGCCAAAACGCATTTGCGCGACTTCCCCCCTTTTTGATCCGTTACCCCGTTACTTAGCTAAATTAAATGAATAATATCAATTATTTAGTGCGGTAATGGTCTGAAAAAGTGAAGTGTTACCTAGTGTTACCCCGTTGCCTGCGAGGTGCTCGCAATTGTGGCGCGCACGGGTCCCTCTTGGCGAAAAACGTATTCGGGGGGCTTCAGCGCGCCATCCTTCTAGCGACAGAAAATTACAAGCAAGCTGCCATCGTCATATTAATCACGTGCCTGAATGTGATTTAATCGCCCACTCTATACTTTAAGTTGTGTTTTAGCGCTTCGTCACTGCCGCGAATGCCGCCGGCGTGTGGCGGCGCAATGTCATCTCTGGACGCCAGCTGCTGTTAACCTCCTTCACTGGGGGGCTCCATGGTTAGACCATTCGTCATTGTCCTGTTGCTGGCCGCTGGCCTGGCGACCTCAGTTGCGGCCCAAGGCAAGCCTGTTGTCGTGAAGGGCGACACGTTTGATTGGCGCGGCGAGCGCTACCAAATCATAGATATCGATGCCCCCGAGATCGAAAGGGCCAAGTGCCCCGAGGAACGGCAGCTTGGATTGCAGGCGAAGGCTTTCGCCGATGCCCTATTCCTTGGCGATGTCATTGTGAAGCGCACCGGCGAGAGCGATCGTGCTGGCCGCATGCTGGCTCGTGTCTATGTCGACGGGCGCGACTATTCAAAGCTGATGGTTGAGAGCGGTAATGCGGTTAAGGTCGACGCGACAGGGCCCACGATCGGCACAAGTCACGATTGGTGCCCGCCTAAGGCAACACCAGCGCCGGACCCTGTGCCGGTGCCTGACCCTGCCCCGCCGTCGACGCCCGCACCGGTACCGCCTGGACCTGCTGCCGCAGACTGCCCCGTTTGCGAGGAAACGACAATGGAAGGCTACGCCCTGACCGGGCTTCTGACACTCGCAATGCCGACTGTGCTGGCCCTGGTCGTTGGTGCTCTTGTTGGTGGAGTTGGCGTTGTGATTGGCGGCTGGCGGTGGGGCCTCGGAACGTCGGGAGGAGCGATCGGCCTCTTTGCCGGAGTATTCGTAGGTTTCGCCGCTGGCTCTAAGCTCGACGCCCTCTTGTGCCTCAGCGGGCTTGAGGCAGGCGCTATGGCGATCGTGGCCAGCTTGCCGCAACTATGGTGAGCTGATCGCTGGGCAGCGGCCGTTGCAGGCGCAGGCTAGCCGTCCCGCCTCCTAACCACTCGGCTTGCTCCGCAGGGTCAACGAGGATGACCGGCATCGCCTTTTCGTGAATCGGCCGAACTACGGCGTTCGCTTCCGTGGTCAGGAACGCATAGAGCCGCCAGTCCCGTTCCTCGCGAGCGCGGCGCTTCTGCCCTGGCGGTTCCACCAGGCGTTCACCCCGCCACGGTCGCCAGACACCGGCGAAGCACGCAACCTCAACGCCCGGCACCGCAAACCATGTCGGATCGCGCACAGGCTCGGCGAACTCCGTGAATGGAACGAGGCACCGATAGGCCGCTTCGGTGATCCACGCCCGATTGACGTCTCGCCACCACTGGCTTTTCAGATTGCGAATGTTGGTGATCGGCGCCGACTGGCCGGGGACAGCTGGGAAGCCCCAGCGCGCCCTGACCAATTCAAGAGCGCCATCGGCACCGTTGAGGAGTATCGGTGCGTCCTGATCGGGATAGATGCCGTCCTGCGGCCGCGGATTGTCCGTCTGCGGCGTGGTTCTCAGTGTCCGCCCCAGTAGGGCGGCGAGCCGCCGTGCGTGATGCGACGTGCCGCTTTGCCGGTAGTAGTTGCACATGAGCGCGATCGCACCTCACTTCCGCTTGCCTGGCTTCCGCATCCTTACGCCCGGCCCGCCTTGGGAGAACGGCTACAATGAATCGTTCAACGGCAAGCTCCGCCACGAATGTCTCAACACGGAGCTGTTTTGCACGCTCCGTGAGGCGCCGGCGGTCATCGAAATGTGGCGGCATCAGTACAACACGATCCTGCCGCGGCATTCATCGCTCTGCTACCAGCCGCCGGTGCCGCAAACCATCCAGCCCGCCGAACTCCGACCAGCGTTCCAAGGGGTTCTAGACAGATCGGCCTTCCCTCGCACAAGCCTCAGCTGTTACATAGAACGAGGCTGTGCAATTGGGGGCGGGTCAGTGAAAACGCTCAACGGGTTGCTCACCGCTGTGGGTACATCCCGGCTCTGGGGTTCTGCCCTGCCACGGCGACCTTGACGAGTTCGTCTTCCACGCGCGTTAGGGTGGCGTTCCATTCGGTGTAGGATTGTGATCCGGGACTGAGCCGTTCTGACGAAACTCCATCGCTTTGGGGCTCGTCAGAGACTTTGCGGAGCACGATCGCGCTGACACCGGGCCTGCTTCCGAACGCGACGGTCCTTCGCGTCAGAAGCACCCCATACATCTCGTCCCCAACCGCGCCTTTGCCGCTGAGCGGCGTCAGCATCGACACACGCGCGGTCCCCTTGTCGATCGCCAGAAACACGACGCTGCCTTCGGTCGGGCTGATCAGGAGGTGGCCTGAGTGCTGGAAGTCGCGTCGACGCCTCTGCGGCGTGCCCGCGGCCACATGATCGAAGGCCAGCGCTTGAACGTAGGGGTCCCAGGCAATGATGTGAGACGACAGAACGATCTCCCCGTCAGATGAGAAGCTGCGTCTGGCTTCGACGAAGTGCCCTTCATAATTGGGCAGCGTCGAGAGCTTGTAGCCGCCATAGTCATCAGCAGCCACAAGCGCCTTGCGCCGCTCGCTTCTGAAGGATGCTTGAAGACCGAGCACCGTGCAGACCGCCTCGACGTAGCGTTCGCGTACGCGCCTGCCGGCTCGCAAATTGCGGATCGTTGCCTCATCGCAGCGAAGCGGCTTCACGCTGGCGGCGAGCGCAGTGTTGCTGAGCCCGCGCGCGTGCATGGCGCGATCAATAGCACTCAGGAGAGTTCGTGAGCAGGCCCACGCGTCTTTTGCGACAGCCATGGCACGTCCTGTCCGGTTGTGTGGGATCTCATCGGAAAGCTGGTTACGCCAATTCCGAGAGCGCGATCAATGCGTTGGTGTGCTGAAAGGACGGAGCGGCGCGCCCGATCGCAATCGGAATCCCAAAACGGATTTTGTTCCGAGGGGCAGGGCAGTAGACCTTGTCTCGCAACACGACTGCCTCACAACCCGGTGCGAGCCATGGACACGGCCATAACCCTTCACAAAGCCAGCGACCTGAAAAACCGGCTGGCCCAGCGCGTGAAGGCTTACGCCGCGCAGCTTGACGCCAGCATGGTCATTGACCTGTTCCAAGATCCGGTCGATGCCCGCTTCTCAATGCGCGCGAAGGTCCGCGCAGCCGCTGAGCGCAGTGATGCGCTTGATGCTCTGCGTTACGCATTGCGGGAGCGCGTGGCCCAGCAGAACGTTGCTGTTGGTGTCAGCACACGGTTGGGTCAGATCAAAGCACTGACCGAACGCAAGGAGCGTCTCGAGAAACTCAATGCTGGGGGTGTCGCCGCGGCTGCAGAGGCACTCGGTGAGGAACTCCTCAGCCGCCGCAAGCGGTTCGAGGGCATTGCCCCACATACAAGTTACGGAGAAGGAAGCCGCTATGATCTGATGACCCTGGCCCTCTTCCCTGCTGAGGAAAAGGACGCCTTTGAAGGGGAGATCCGGACCATCGAGCGCGCCATTGCTCAGGCAAAGGACGAGCTGTCGATGCTGAACGCCCGGGCCACGATCGACCTTCAGAAATCGGAAAGGGATCTCCTGCGCCAGGAGGGCCTGCTCCCCTGACTTTGGCGGGTCATCCTCGTCCTCCTGAGGGGGATCGCTGGCTAGGACCGCCGCGCTGGCACGATATCAAGACCTGCTCTGGCGCAGAGGACCAAGGACCCTGAAGCCCTGACCCCTCGCCGGTCGCTAACCAGGTCTTTGTTGAGAGTTGGTGGATGACCCCCGCGTACATGACCTGCATCCGGTTGCCCGTTGCTTTCGGCACGCGCGGCGGTCCGAACGAATGCGAACCGGGGAAACGCTGTCTCCCCACCCAGCGACGAGGATGACGAAGGATCAAGTCCACGATGCGTCCGGACATGCACAAAGTTATCGTCGAGCGGCCACGCAAAGGTGGTGGCGGACAAAAGAAAGGGCGGCCCGTCCGGGATATGGACCACTTGCCGAAGCAGGAGGGCATGCGCCGCCGCTACCACCCGTTTGGAGACCGGAAGGTCTTCAATGATCACCTGGCGCCTCTCCATCGCTTCTTGCAGAAGTCGGTCGGCCGCAAATGGGACGAGGTTTACAGCGAGATTTGCCGCGATCTCGATGCGAGGAATGTGGTGCAGGACCATTTGCGCCTGCATGTGAAGCAGGAAGTCGATGTCCATCTTCGGCTGGGCGCGAACGGAGAATGGCGGTCCGCGACATTCGGGTCTTGGAGGCGCCGCGGCGCGGATGGCGGCGGTAGCGGTGGGGGGGCGGTATGACAGGCTTTGCGTGGATCCGCGTGACGGCGTGCTGCGGCGCTGGTGCGATTTGATCCCTGACGCGATCAAACCACTGGCACGCGAACCTGAACGCTATCGCCAGGCCGGCGGACGCGAGTTCCTGATGATTGAGGGCATTTGGTATGTGCTCAAACGCGCATGCGTACCTGCACCGGAGATCCTTCGGTGTCGTGAGCCAGACGGAACCGAGCGCATGCGAACCCGCACATACAACGGGGTCGACATTGTGACCGGTAAGGTCGTGAGCGACGGGACCTATCGGGTGAAGGACAAGCAGGCCAACAGCGGGGAGATACGGCGGTTTGGGCTGCGGGCGGCGGAACATCCACCTCGCGCACCTTCGCGACGATCTTTTCAAACGTGAGCCTTTTCCATGCCATTGCAGTCCAGCGTGATGGTCATAACCACAACTCAGAGAGGCCAAGCCAGGGGGGGCAGACAACGGTTTCAAGAGACAGTCGTTGTCCAGGCTTCGCTCTAACTCAGACGCACTTAACTGGAAACGCTGGCGCAAAAGCAATTTCGATACTAACCTAAATCTCAGGGGATCGCGTTGGGGTTAGCCGGCTCATCGAGCGGCAGTATGGGAGTAGTTCTGAATTAAATTCTAACTTTAACGACCTTGGATGTGCAAGTCAGGCACGCAAAGAGCTGAGGGCGAGTGCGGCGATGCAAAATTTTAGAAAGGCGTTTTGGTTCTTTTTCATTTCAACTGTTTTGTTTTTATCTGGCTGTTTTGCGGCAGATCCGTTGAAACTGCCTGACTTCGACAGCTGTCATAGTGTATTTAATCCAGAAAAGTGGCGAAATATGCCTCGCGTAAGGATATATTCGAACCTGTTTGATTCATTTGGTTTGTTTCCGCCAGACAGGGCAGATGAAAAGCTTCTCTATGGATATATAGATAAGATAGTTAGAAAAATTCGCCAAAACTCTCAATTGAATGACGATTTCAAAAAAATTGGTCACTTCTTGTAACAATTTCTCTTCATGATCTCAAAGTTGGGTTCGAATACCATAAGGGCAATGCAGGCCTGTTACCGAGTGCACAAAAATACTCAGAAGTGTATGTTGCACTTGGTATTGGTACAACATTTTATCAAATACCTGAAGAGCGCAGCTTTTTGACTTCTTTTTTGCTAGGAGAGCCATTGATTTTGGCATTAAAAGGAAATATTTCATTGAGCATGTACAATGAATTATTAGTAATTTTAAATAATGCATTAAAAAATCCGGCCTCAGGATTCGAATCGGCTTTGCATTACGCAGTCCGTGAATGGTTGGCCAAACACGAATTTCCGCCAGATGTTGAATCTACTCATTTTATTGCAGCAGTGTTGACAAGCTGCCCCTTAACAATCAAATAATAGCTCTCCGTCCGGCTTTCCGTTATCATTAGCAATCTAGAGCCGATTCCATTTACTCTTGGTCAAATCTCGTGGCGATGAAACGGTTGGTGCAGTCGTTGCGCGCGAGGGTTTCGAGCACTTCGGCGATGACGTTCCAGAGGGTATCAAGGGTGCGTGCGGCGGCTTTGCGCAGGAAGCCTTTGACCTTTGAGAAGATCATCTCGATGGTGTTCACCATTATCGCCCTTGATACAAACCGGTTGAGTTGAGGAACGGAGGAATTCTGGTTCATCATAGCGGTCAAGGAGCGCAACGTTGAGGCGGAGGTCAGAGCTGGACGGAGTCCCGGCGGAGCAAGTCATCTAGGATATTCGCCGTGCTGCGCGCCGGCATCTTGTGGCCGAGGACAAGATCCGCTTTGTGCTCGAAGGCCTGCGAGGCGAGCACTTGGTGGCCGAGCTGCGCCGGCACCAGGGTATTGCGACCTCGATGTACTACGGCTGGTCCAAAGAATTCCTCGAAGCTGGAAAGCGACGCCTCGCCGACGATACAGCACGCACGGCGACGCCAAGCAAGATGAGAGACCTGCGCCGCAACACCCTGGCACTGAAAAGAATTCTTCGCCGATCTGACACTCGAAAATCACCTGCTCAATAACGGCATGGTCGAAGACCGGGCCGACCAAGAATTAGGTACCCCACCAACGAACCCCTCGAGATTATTCGCCATGTGAAGAAATCTCATCCCTACGTCAGGCGCACGCTGACGAATCTCGGCATGGCGCGAACAACGTTCAAACGTTGCTACGATTGCTACGTCTGGTCTCATTATAAAGGCCTCGAAGATCAGCACCTCGATCCGGGTCGTATCTCAAATCGCATCATGTTTGATACTCGCCAATGACTGATCGAGATGGCCTTAGAGGGGCCGTAACTCTCCCAAAATGTGCTCGACGACAGGTTCACGAACAAGCTTGTCTATATTGTCTCGCAAGCGAGCATTTACAGGCATTTGAAGGCCCAGTACCTGATCACCGCCCGGTCTTCACGGCTTTAGGTGCGAGCGATGCGTTCAAGGATCTGACCCCGTCGCCGAAATAGTTTTGTCAGAACGTCTTCACCTATCTCAAGGTCACCGGCTTGGATCGTCCTATCTGTCGAGGGCCCTCAACAACTTCTCGCGCTACATCCATGCCTAAGAGCTATGCACAACCGTGCATGCCGACGATTTGACCGAGACGCTGCAGCTTGCACTGGACGTTTCGGGCTTGGAGGAAGCAAAAATGGTCGTTCATCGCCCGCGGCAGCTTTCCGACAACGGCTCGTCCAACATGGCCGGCGAACTTGCGGGATCGCTGGAAGAAAAGAAAATGAAACACCTGCGCAGCGCGCCGAACCATCCTTAGACGCAGAGCAAGATCGAGCGCTGACAGCAGACGCTGAACAACCGCATCCTGCTCCAAGAATACTTCCCGCGAGTTGACCTCGCACGGCGCCTCTGGGCTTTCGTGACTCAAATACGATCATGAAAGCTCTCAGGAGACAATAGATAACCTTATGCTGGCTGAGTTATGTTCCCAATACGGTAAGCGACTCTTAGAGCAAAGGGATCGAACCATGCGAAAGACGCTCACCAATCGTCGCTTGCCCCATCGGCGGTAGGCTCCTTAATATTCAAACCATATGAGCCAGAGTCTTCGCTCTGAGAGCGAGCCGAGGTCTCAAATGATCTAACGATGGGCATTGGCCACATGAGGTTTAACGTCATACCGCTTGGAATATTAGAGGGTATGTTCAGTTCGGTCATAAATACTTCAAAAAGTTGTGCTACGCAAAAGTGCCTTAGCAAACGATTGTTGCATCGCATTTCCTAGAATGGAGATATCGATATGAGCAGTTTATTGCTTGCGCGGCGCGCAGTACTTGCAACAGCCGCAGCCACACTTTTGTGGTCTGGAAACGCCTTCGCGGGTTGTCCTTCCGATCACTACCGAGAACCACTCACTAAAGCGTGTGTTCCAAAATTTGGCGGAGAAATCGCGAAAATCTGGGACGTAATTTGGATTAGAATTCGACGGGAGCACGAGGTTGAGAGTGTCGGGCCGATACTTGCGTCTTGGCTGCAGAAATCTCGCGATAGCGCGCGCCAAGCTTCCCGCCCGATACCACAGAACATTCGAGAGCAGCTTGAAGGTTTCGTCGACGTGGATGTGCTGAATGCCGTTGAATACAAGGTTGGAGATAGTGGGTTTCTGAATCTTGGCGGTCTGATAACTCGCGAAAACCATGCACACGCTGTTACACTTGTTGACACGATTGTATTTGATCGAGCGTGGGATGCGGAGAACAACGCCCGGCTGTGGGCGCATGAGCTTTTTCACGTGATGCAATTCCGCAAATGGGGAACCTCAGACTTCGCAAAGAAGTACGTCAGGGATTACAATTCGGTTGAGGAGGAAGCTTACGCATTTGACTCGGAGTATGAGACCTGGGTCGCTGCAAAGGGCATTCTGCTGCCGCCGAGAGCCGACGGAAAAATTCCACTGGCCGGCGGAGTCGTCTTACTTGGCAATGGATACTTCATTCGAACATTCGCGTATAGGCATAAAGGACCTTCGCCACATCGACACGAGTTCATGTTCCAAATGTACGGCCCGGGCGGAAAATATCTCGGCGATAACTCTTATGTTGGCCAGAATGATCAGGACTGGCGCTTGCAGACCGACACTTTCTACGCCGGTTCGAATGTCGTCCGGTATGCGTTTGCGGACTGGAATGACGGTTGGGGGCGTTTCAACTTCACGGTTGAAAGTCAGATGACTGTGCCCACGCCAAGTATTCAACCCGCTCCATTCCGTTCAACGAGCGTATCGTTAAACGGCGGGACAGCCGCTCTGGAGAGTGGTTATGAACTGCGGAATATCCGCTACGGGCATCGAGGGCCCGGCCCCCATGATCATTGGTTTACGTTTGAGGTCCATGGGCCGGGCGGCTTGCTTGCCAACGCTACTATGATGGCAACAATGTCGCCAACAAAGGCGAAGGTTGGCAACAGAATACAGCAAGCGTTCAGGTCGGAAGTCGGATGCTTGTATTCGCGTTTTCCGAATGGAATGACGGTCGCGCGATTTTACACCACACTTGGAGATAGATTGATCGATCCGAGCGCCCGCTGCACCGAGAGCCGGGACAGCGGGACTCAAGTCGTGACAATCCTAATTGTGCGGCAAATTGATGTGTCAACAGCCATCTGATTTTGCTTAGGTATTCTGTTTCTTATGCTGGATTTTTGCCAAATTGATACAATGTATTATATGGCATAGGGGAAATGGTTGCCTGAATTCAAGAATAACGTGTCCCCTTAATTGTTGCTGCTCAAAAGCAAAAAGTTTTGGGCTTTCGGCTCCGTGGTTGACAGGGTCAAGCTTGCCTCTTCGAAACTCGTCGTGAGAGACTAAACTGAAAGACAATAATACACCAGTTCCGGTTTCATCCTCACGGCGCGCTATCCACCCCTGAAATGCGCACCCAAATCGCGCGCTATTGCCGCGCTGATCCTACCGCTCTCAGCGACTTCAAGATTGAGTGCCCTATTTCTGGTTAGTGAAGATCCCTTGAACTTTTGGTTTTGCAACGGGTGCCGACTAATACGAACGCTATTTACTCGTTTGAGAAATGGTACGATAAGGGGTAGCTTTGGAAGCAATAAAAATCAATTATTGTTGAACTATTTTACTGCATATTCTCGCGAGCGGTGAGTTTCTCAAGAATTCGACGATCGTCGCCGCGGCCGGCCAGCCTGAAGTTGTTGCGTTCAATTCGTAGACTTGGGCGTGGCGACAAGTGGGAATTGCAAGTCTTGAGTGCACCGGGCCTCAAGTTGTTGCTTAAAGGGAAAGAGTACGAAGCATGGCTGGCGGCGCTGCATTCGCTGGCTTCAGGCTATTATCGGGCGACCGTTGCTTTGCCCCCAGAGCTACCGAATTCGCAAAACTACCGCCGGGTAGTTGCAGCAGTGAACAGACTTGAGAACGCCGTTAGGGGGTTTGGTTCAGGACTGTACAGTCAGGCGCCTTCGATAGAATTCGCTCTCGCCCAGGTGAAATGGTGGGCTGAAGGTGAATTGGAGAAGCGTGGGTTGGGGGGCGCCCCACAAATCATCTCGCCAGGCATGCTACTCAGTGCCTACTCTTGCTCTACTGGCACGGGTTCGGCCGCAGGCCCTCACGCGCGCCAATAGGACCTACTATCCGCTTCATCGCTGCGTTCTTCGCTGGTATCCATGGCGGAGAGGTTGAGCTCATCGATGACTGGCGCCACGAGGACGGAGAGGAAGAGCCGCCTCGGCGAAAATTATTGTGCCCGACAGCGGATGCGATTCCCGACCTAGTTCGACGTGAGTTGAGGGATTTGGAGTTGAAGCCGCTTCCCCGATGGTGGAGAGAACAGGGCCTTAAAGTCCCTAAGTTTTTCCGACTAAAAGGGAATAGCAGAAGGGCGTAGATCAGTGGCCACCACGATTAATAGAAGTGGCCGTGCCCGACTCAAATCCTCCCGCTGTGTTGTTCGCCAGCACCGTGAAAGCGCAGAACACTTCCGCCGAAACAGTGCGTTGCACAGCGCGCCGTGCCAATAGGTTCGAGGCCCGATCGCTCGCCCAAGACCCGCTGCTCAATGCCCGTGAAGTAGCCGCTGAGACTGGCCGCACAGTCTCGACGTTTTGGCGCGATGTCAAACAGGGCCGACTGCCGGCACCCTACTACGTAACGATACGCGCACTCCGTTGGCGGCTGTCAGAACTTCAGGCGGCGATCGAGTCGGCGCCGCGAACGCCGACGATTAATCACGCCTTCGCCGTGATCTCACCCCCGAGGACAGCCGATGCCTCCAAGAAACGGGACACAGATGATGAGCGCTGAAACCATCGCCAAGTCCCTTGGCGGGCGTCGGGTAGGCGCAACATCTATGGTGCGCTGCTCGGCCGCGATAGGGACCTGCCCTCAGCCGAACGGCCTTGCCGGGGTTTTCTTGCCAAGCGATGCGCGCGTGACGATCTGGGGCGATTCGTACCCTGCCGGGCTCGCGCAATCTCGCGCGCTTGCGGCACGTCTTTCAGCGGAAGGCATAGCGCAAAATTGCGCACTCCCGCACGGCCTTGCACGACGTTTCTTGACGATTTGCATGAATTGCAAGGGAGCCGGGCATGAGCGACGACTTGGTGCTGCGCTTTGCTGTTTCGGCGCATGCAGAGCGGGCCGCGCCGCTTCACTATCCCAATACCGGGACGGCGGCGGACCTGCAGGACCTCATCGAAATGGGCGCGCTGCACGAGCGCTGCGTTGTGCTTCTCATCGCCGATGAATCCGAACGCGCATCGGCGGAGTTGATCGCCGATAAGATTGCGAACGACGTCGCCGTTCGCGTCGATCTTCTCCCCAAGCCCGCGCCCGAGGCAGAGCCGGAGCCCGACTCCCTGTCGACGGCCGAGGTGGAACATGAAATCGATCGCCTGGCGCGACTTACGGCAATCGAGTATGAGCGCGAGCGGAAACCAGCCGCGAAGCGCCTGGGGATGCGCCCCTTTGTGCTCGATGCCTTCGTAAAGCGGGCAAGGCCGCGTGGCAGCGACGATGGATTGCCGGGACGTCCTATTCCTTCGATGAACCGGAGGCGTGGCCAGAGGCGGTCGACGGTGCCGATCTGCTCGACGACATGCGCGCGTACATTGTGCGCCACGTGATCTTGCAGCCAGCGCAGGCGGACGTTGTCGCACTTTGGTGCCTCGCCACGCACGCGATGGAGCACTTCCAACACGCGCCGCGACTTGCGATTACGTCGGCGGAAAAGGGCTCGGGCAAGACAACCCTGCTTGATGTCCTCGGTGATCTCGCCCCGCGCCGCCTCAATAGCGGCTCCATCACGGGGGCGGCCTATGCCCGCGTGGTCGAGGCAACCTCGCCGACGCTTATCGTCGATGAGGCCGACACATTCCTTGCCGAAGACGATGTGCTGCGCGGCGTTCTGAACCAAGGGCACCGGCGCGGCGAATGCCTCATCCGATGTGTTGGCGACAATCACGAGGCCCGCGCCTTCAATGTCTTCGCACCTGTAGCGATCGCGGCTTTGGGAGCCTTGCCCGATACCCTGCTTTCGCGCTCGTTCGTCATTCGGATGCAGCGCGCCATGGCGCATGAACGGCCTGCGCGGCTCGACGAGAAGGCCCGCGCTGACGCCCGCAGATTGCGCGCCATGGCAGCGCGATGGGTCGAGGATTCCGTTGACGTTCTTTCGGCCGCGAGCCCGGACCTTCCCGAATGGATGACAAACCGGGAGGCCGATAACTGGCGCGTGCTCCTTGCAATCGCGGATTGCGCGGGCGGCGCCTGGCCGGAGCGGGCGCTACGGGCCGCCGCTTCCATGAAGGCAACGGCGCCCGAGGATCAAAGCGCGGGTGTCAAGTTGCTCGCCGATATTCGCGCTGCGTTCCATGAAAGGGGCGTCGATCGCATCACAAGTGCCGAACTCGTTGCCTGGCTCGTCGCAAAAGAAGACCGGCCCTGGGCGGAGTGGAAGAGCGGCAAGCCGATGACCGCCGTCCAGCTCGCGAAATTCCTAAGCCGGTACGAAATCAGGCCGCGCCTTGCCAAGTTCTCGGGCGCGTCGGCACGCGGATATGACCTTGAAGATTTCGTGGACGCCTTCAATCGCTACCTGCCTGAAGCGGAAGGTAACGGGGTAACGGATCCTCATTTTGAAGCGTTACCCAAAGTGTTACCCGATTTTCCCAGAGAATCCGGGGCCGGTAACGGGGTAACGGATGAGGACCCCCTAGAGGCCTATTACAATTCTCGCATTGCCGAAGAGGTTGAGCATGTCGGCTAAACGGGATGGCCTTCCCAGCACGACGCGGCGGCACTTGAAACTCGCTAAGGCAATGGGCGTTCCCAATCTCGAAATCATCGAGCCGAAGGGCCAGAAAGTGACCTATCATCTGGATGCAACGGGTGAGCCTAAAGCCGCCGACAACCCTTGGGATGAGGTTCATGACAAAGGCACGCATTCCCAACGTGTCTAGCTTTCGGGACCGGCACAGCAAGGTGCGGTGGCGGTTCCGGAGAGGCAGAGTGGTCATCAGCTTGCCCGGCCAGCCTGGCGAAGCGGCGTTTCACGATGCGCTCGCGCGGGCCATGGAAGCGACGATAGGCGCAGGCGAGGGCAGGGCGAAGCCGGGAAGCGTTCGAGCCATTATCCTTGCCTATTTTCAATCCGCCGACTTCAAACTGCTGCGCGCATCGAGCGCCAGCGTGACGCGCCGTATTCTTGAGAGCTTCTGCAAGCAGCATGGTGACAAGCCGCTCGCTCTCATGCAGCCCGCTCACGTTCGCTCCATCCTCGACAAAATGAGCGGCACACCGCATGCCGCGAACAATCTCTTGAAGAAGTTGCGCGTGGCCTGCCGCTGGGCGATCGCGCGGGCGCTGCTGACGTCCGACCCGACCTCAGGCGTCAAGCCCCTTCGCGTGCGATCCGAAGGCTTCAAGAACTGGAGCGAATCCGATATTGCGCAATTCGAGGCAGCGCATCCCTCCGGCACCCGTGCACGGCTCGCATTCGCGTTGCTGCTCTACACCGGCCAACGCCGGGGCGATGTCGTCAAGATCGGCCGTCAGCACGCGAAGGACGGCGCGCTCGTCCTCACGCAAGAAAAGACCGGGCGCCGCCTCTCAATCCCGATCGTCGAGCCGCTGCGGCAGGAACTGGAAGGCCCTGCGGCCGGGCCGATGACCTACCTCGTCACGCACACGGGCGCGCCGTTCTCGGGGCCGGGCTTCACAAACTGGTTTCGCGAATGCGTCAGGGCTGCGAACCTACCTGCTGGCCTCTCGGCCCATGGCTTGCGCAAGGCCGCCTCGCGGCGCCTGGCCGAGGCAGGATGCACGCCGCATCAGATCGCTGCCATTACCGGCCATGCCACGCTCGGCGAAGTCGAGCGCTACACCAGGGCGAGCGACCAAGCGCGTCTCGCCATCAGCGCCGCCCCCGCACTCTTGAGACGGAACGAGAACGAATAAGTGGCTAACCGGGGCCGGAAGCCTGGCTAACCTGCCTTTAACGTTCTGAAAAAGCTCATCTATTTTTCAGCATGGCGACCCCGAGAGGATTCGAACCTCCGACCTCCGGTTTAGGAAACCGCTGCTCTATCCTGCTGAGCTACGGGGTCGTGCCGCGTGCCTTGCCCAGGTTTCCCTTGAACGGGGCCTTGAGGGCCGTGCGCGCGGCACAGTGCCCGCAGCGCGGGCTCTAATCAAGCCATAGGTTTGCCTCATCCGTCGGCCCTCAGGCGGGCGCGAGGCCCGCCGCCACGGGGTCGCCCGCCACACGGATCAGCGCCTCCTTCAGCTTGCCCAGCGCTTGATGCTCAATCTGGCGCACACGCTCCTTGGAGATGCCAAGCCGGCGTCCTAAGACCTCAAGCGTGTCGCCATCGTCCTTGAGGCGGCGCTCGCGAATGATTGTCAACTCACGGGGGTTTAATCTGCGCAGCGCCTGCTTGATCCATCGCGTCCGCGCGGCCGTGTCGAGGGTTTGGATGGCCGCTTCCTCAGGGCCTGGGCGGTCATCCGCCAGGAAATCCTGCCACTCCGCATCGCGGTCCTCGCCCACAACCGCATTCAAGGAGCGGTCGCCGGCCGCGAGCCGCCCTTCCATCTCCTCGACCTCGACTTCTCCCACATGCAGCCATTCAGCGATCCGGGCACGTCCCTCATGCGTGAGCTGCTCGGCGGAGGCGCCGCCAATCCGCGCCCGCAAGCGCCGCAGATTGAAGAAGAGGGATTTCTGCGCCGCCGTCGTGCCGGTGCGCACGATCGACCAATTGCGCAAGACGTGGTCCTGGATCGTGGAGCGGATCCACCAGGTCGCGTAAGTCGAGAAACGAACCTCGCGGGAAGGCTCAAATCGGGCGGCCGCCTGCATCAGGCCGATGCTGCCCTCCTGGATAAGGTCGCTCATTGGCAGGCCATAGTGGCGGAACCTCGAGGCCATCGCGATTACCAGGCGCATATAGGCGGTCGTCAGCTCATGGAGCGCGTCCACATCGCTTCGCTCACGCCAGCGGCGGGCGAGATCCAGCTCCCTCTCAGGCTCAAGCAGGGGGCGGGCCATGGCCGTCTTGATGAAGCGGCGGTTGGCCTTTTCGGTTTGGGGGGTGTCGATGAACGCCATGATTCACCTCCATTGGGCTTCAGGCCCGATCACTCACCTTACGTATCCTATGTCAGTTTGGATCAATTCCAAATCAAGAACCTGAGTGAAAAAATCGGATATTTTGTCGCGGCCGGCCAGCGGCGCAGAGAAACTTTGAAGCGCGCGGGTGGGTTCCCGCGCGCTTTGCCAGTCTATTAAACCCAGTAATAAATGTGGTTATGCGGCGCGCTGCAGCGCCGTTTCCACCCGCTTGATGGCCGCCGCCTCATCGATCCGTTCGACCGCGGCGACTTCGCGGGCCATGCGGTCAAGCGCCGCCTCATAGAGCTGGCGCTCGGAATAGGATTGCTCCGGCTGGCCCGTGATGCGGTGAAGATCGCGCACGACCTCGGCGATCGAGATGAGGTCGCCGGAGTTGATCTTGGCCTCATATTCCTGCGCGCGGCGGCTCCACATGGCGCGCTTGATGCGGGCGCGCCCCTTGAGGGTGTTGAGCGCGTTCTGCACGATCTCCGGGCTGGCCAGGCGGCGCATGCCGACATTCTTGGCCTTTTCCGTGGGCACGCGTAAGGTCATCTTGTCCTTCTCGAAGGAGACGACGAAAAGCTCCAGCTTCGTGCCGGCGACCTCGCGCTCCTCGATCGAGACGATCCGACCCACGCCATGGGCCGGATAGACGATGAAATCGTTGAGCTTGAAGTCGTGCTTCTTGGCCGTCGGGGGCGCAGCCGCGGCCACCTTCTTCGCCGGTTCGGACTTCGCCGAAGGCTTTTCGGGCGCCGATTTCGATTCGGGCGGTCTGGCGGCGGCCTTGGCAGCCTGCTTGGCGGGCGTCTTGGCAGCAGCCTTGGCCGCAGCCTTTGGTTCAGTCTTGGATTTCGCTTTGGTCTTTGTGTTCATCGGACTCGTCAAACCTTACCCCTTCCATGCGTAGCGGTGTGCCCCCGCACCGCCAGGCCGCAACGCGTTCTTACCGGTTGAGAAAAGCACCCGGCCCCGCGCCCGTCGCGCAGGATGCCGTCATCAACATACCGCCATCCCAAGTCATCGCCGCTGTTGGGGTTCGCGTTTTCCTTGCGCGCCAAAAAGCCCCAAGCGGCCGCTCATCAGCCTCTTGGTCGTCGGTATCGAAATACCGGAGTGTCACTTATTTAACACAAGACTGGCGCCTTGAAAAGGGGCTTGAATAAAAACTGTTATGAAAAAGCCGCTTAGCCCTCAGGGTGGCGGGGCTTCCCGTCATTTACCGCCGTTCAAACCGTCAAACAGCGGCCATGCGGCGGACTAAACGGAGACCCGTCACGTCCCCTTTCCGGGCTTTGGCGAGAAGTGCTTTGCAAATTTGTCCTTCACGCCATCCCAGGACTTGGCGTCGGCCGGCGGCTCGCCCTTGGCGGTAATGTTCGGCCACTGGGCCGCATATTCCTTATTCAGGGAAAGCCATTTTTCCAGCCCCGGCTCGGTGTCCGGCTTGATCGCCTCGGCCGGGCATTCCGGCTCGCATACCCCGCAATCGATGCACTCATCGGGGTGGATGACGAGCATGTTCTCGCCCTCATAGAAGCAATCGACGGGGCAGACCTCGACGCAATCCATGTACTTGCACTTGATGCAGGCTTCCATAACAACGTAGGTCATCGATCCTTCGCACTTTCTGGTTCTGGCGCCTTTCCGCGCCTGGCCGGCGCTTGTGACGCCGGGCACAAAGTTTCGCGTTCGGCCCCCCGCACCAGCCCTGCGGCCGCCCGCTTCGCCGAGCGTGCTTTTTCCATCATTTCCAACGTATCGCAAGCATTTGAGGATGCGGCGAAAGGCCGTTGCCCTAACTCTTTGTAACGTCGGCCCGCGCCGAATGTAATCAAGTAAAACAAAGGACGCGGACACTCCCCAACGTTCAAACGAGGCATGCCAACCTCAAAGGAGTGACTCTCATGCGACAAATGTTCCTTGCGCTGGCGTTGGGCGCCGGCATCGGCCTTGCGGCCGGGTTTGCTGCTCAAGCGCAAACGATGACCCCTGAAATGCAGGCCCGCGTCCAGGCGGCGATGGAAGAAACCTATGCGCGGCTGAATCTCTCGCCCGAACAGAAAACGGCGATCACGCCAATCCTCCAGGACGCGATGCAGAAGCGGCTTGCCATGCTCGAAGAGTTCCGTGCCGGGCGTGAGCCGGGCCAGAAGCCCTCGCGCAGCGAAATGATGGCGATGCGGGACAAGTCCCAGGCCATGCGCGCGGGAACCCGCGCCGCGCTCGCGCCGCATCTGACGCCCGAACAGCTCGCCGAATGGGACCAGATCCAGGAAGAGCGCCGCGCCAAAATGCGCGAGGCGATCATGAATGGCGGGGCGCCCCAACTCTAGATGTGGAGCCTCAATAGGTTGTTCTCGGTGAGGCCGAGTCGGCTGATGGGTGTAGTTGCCTTCAAGCTACCATGTGGGCGGTGCCAGTTGTAGCGATGGAGCCAGCGCGGCAG
>JACADY010000039.1 GCA_013389115.1 Alphaproteobacteria bacterium | reverse complement strand
TGCCGCGCTGGCTCCATCGCTACAACTGGCACCGCCCACATGGTAGCTTGAAGGCAACTACACCCATCAGCCGACTCGGCCTCACCGAGAACAACCTATTGAGGCTCCACATCTAGAGGTTCTGTTCCGCCTTCCGTGTCCGCTTCAGAAAGCCGACGCGCAAGTGCAGGGCATTAAAATGCCCACCCGCAAGCATCTTGTTCAATCGAAGCACTTGCATACAGAACCTGAATTGGAGGGCGCGGGTAGAGATCACGTGTTGAATTCGCCCGGCTTGGACCTGTCCCCGTGTTGCGTTCCTTACTGACAACTGGACCGCAGCTTCATGTAACTGTTGCTTGTCGCGAAGGTCACGCGAGACTTGACCGGAGGTGGAAGCGATGGCGTGATCGCTTGCATTCTTTGTGGATGTAAGCGTGGCCTATTTCGTCCTCAAATATCTCCACATTCTCGGCGCGATCACGCTTCTGGGCACTGGGGCGGGAATCGCCTTCTTCATGCTGATGGCACATCTCTCAAAGGATGCGGCGTTCATCGCCCGCACGGCCGGGGTGGTGGTGTTGGCCGACTATCTCTTCACAGCGAGCGCCGTTATCGCGCAGCCCGTGACGGGTGTGCTGCTGCTGCTGGAGACTGGCCTTGGTTTTGACGAGGGCTGGGTGATCGCCTCCCTCATCCTTTACGGCGTGGCTGGCGCCTTCTGGCTTCCCGTCGTGTGGATGCAAACGCGGATGCGCGATCTGGCGCGCACGGCTGTCGCCACGGGCGGGGCCTTGCCGCCGGACTATTTCCGGCTCTTTCGCCTTTGGTTCGCGTTCGGCTTTCCGGGTTTCGGTGCGGTCGCCATCATCTTGTGGCTCATGATCGCAAAGCCCGCTTTATGAGCGGATGGCCCGCGATCATGGTGCTGGGGGCCTCGGGACTCATCGGCGAGGCGCTTGCCGGCGGCCTCATGGGGGAGGGGTTCAAGGTCACGGCCGTCGCGCGGGGTTTCACGCCCTCGCAGCGCGACCTCTTCGGCGCGGAGAGGATCGAGCGCTCCTTTGTCGGGCTCTCGCCCGCGGCGTTGGCGCAGATGCTGAGCGAGCGCGAGGTTCAGATCCTCATCAACTGTGTGGGTGTCCTTCAGGACGGTCCGGGAGGAGAAACGGACACCGTGCACCGCGCGTTCACCGAGGATCTGCTCTCGGCGCTTTCGCTTCTCAATCGGCCCGTGCTGTTCATTCAGATCTCGATTCCCGGGGCGAGCCCCAGCGACCAGACGGCCTTCGCCCGTACAAAGCGGGCGGCCGAGCAGGCGATCAGTCGGGCAGGCACACCCTTCGTGATCCTGCGCCCCGGCCTTGTGATCGCGCCTTGTGCTTTCGGGGGCAGCGCGCTGATCCGCGCCCTTTCGGTCTTGCCGTTCGCGCTTCCGGCGCGGGAGGCGGCGGCTTCAATCGCCATCACGGCGGTTGAGGACATTCTCCGGACGGCCGTGTTCGTCGCCCGGAAATGGGCGGATGGCGAGCGGCAATGGCGTGTTACCTGGGATGTGATGGCACGTCAGCCGGTCTTGATGGCGGAGCTCATCGCTGCGTTCCGGCGCCGCCTCGGCGGACCTTCTCCTCAGCTTACCTTGCCACCTTTTTTGCTAAGCGCCGGCGCAAGGGCGGGTGATCTTGCCGCCTGGGCGGGGTGGCGGCCGCCAATCCGCAGCACGGCGCTCATCGAAATGCGTCGCGGGGTCATGGGTGATCCTCAACCCTGGATCACAGCGACAGGGATTGCGCCGCGCTCGCTTGAGGCGGCGGTGCTGGGCCTTCCCGCCAGCGTGCAGGAGAAATGGTTCGCGCGGCTCTATCTCTTGAAGGCGCTCATCATCGCCAGCCTCGCCGTCTTCTTTGCCGCCTCGGGCCTCATCGCGCTCACGGTTTCGTTCGACGCGGCGGCGGCGATACTCGTCCTGCATGGCTGGCCGGCATCGCTCGCCAACGCCGTCACCGTCATCACGAGCGTTGCGGATATCTGCGTTGGGATCGCGATTGCGTTGCGCAGATCCTGCCGGCTTGGACTGATCGCGGGGATCGCGCTGTCGTCGCTCTACCTTGCGAGCGCCATTCTCGTTGCGCCCGAATTGTGGCTTGAGCCGCTGGGCGCGCTTGTGAAAACCCTGCCGGCGATCGTGCTCATGCTGGTCGCGCTCGCGGTGCTCGATGAGCGATGAGTTCAGATCGTCCGGCGCAGATAGGGCGACTTCGAGAACAGCCAGGCGACCAAAAGGGCTGCGCCCGCGACGGCAAGGGCAATGCCGGGTATCGCGATGAGCGGCGAGAAGCTGCGCGGTCCCCAGCCAAATTTGATCAGGGTCTCAAGGAAGATGGGATGGATCAGATAGACGCCCAGCGTCAAGGATGCGACCGCCTTGGTCGTCGCCGCGTTCTTGATCAGGGGGCGATCCATCCCCTTAAGGAGATAGGCAACGCAGATCGACATCGGGATGACGGTCACGCTCAGATAGCTATGGAAATAGCCGCTCGTCTCCTTGCCAAAAGCCTGAAGGAAGGCATAGCAGCCAAGCGCCGTTGCGATCGCCAACAGCGCAAAGACAGCCCAAAGGATGGGCGCCGCTGGGCGCCGCATATCGGTGCGAATGAGATGGCCCAAGAAGAAATAGGGCGTGTAGAGCAGGAACTTGTTCACGAACAGCTTGGCTTCTTCGCCCGTCACGCTGTCATAGAGCGAATTCAGCGCCGCGATCGCCATTCCGAGCCCCACGAGGAGCAAAAGCTCGGCGCGGGTCGCGCTCGCAACGATCTTTCTGAAGAAGGGCGTGAAGGCGTAGAGCAGGACGATCATGTAGAGGAACCACATGTGATAATGTGGCTTGCCTGCGGCGATCCGCTTGACGATGTCGCTCAGCGTCAGCGGCTTTGCGCTTTCATAAGCATTGAACATGTTCCAGAAAATGTAGATGGCCGACCAGAACAAGAGCGGGATCAGGATGCGCGAAACCCGCTTGCCATAGAATGTTCCCAGGCTTTCCTTCTTCGTTTCGTCGAGCAGCAGCGCGCCGCTGATCATCACGAATACAGGCACGCACCAGCGTACCAACGCGTTGTACGCATTGCCAATCCACCAATCTGGGGTCCCAAGATCCGTGTAGAGGAAGACATTGGCGGCGACGTGGAGGATGACGACGGCGGCGATTGCCGCGATGCGCGCATTGTCGAGCCAGATCATGGGGTCTCCGTTGAATCCGTTGCGCGGCTGCTTCTCCAGGGCGAGATTATAAGGCCCCGCATGTGAAGCGTGTGACCACGCCTCGTGGGCAACGACTCCGGTTCCAGATCGTCCGGCGCCTCAGCCTTCAGCTCGAATGTGTCTTCGGATCGCCTGAATGTCGATCAAGACATAGGCTTTCGCGCTGACCTAGCGGGTATCGGCGGATTGGAGTTCGCGCCTCAGCCTGATGGGATCGTCCACCATCACCAGATCGATGACGCCCTCGCCGGTGCCCCTCACCGTCAGATCACCATAGTTAAGGAGGCGGCCAAGGACGCTTTGGCGCAGATTGACCTCTTCGATACGGTCGAGGCTCAGCTCCTCGGCGCGGCGGACGATGAGGCCGGTCTTCTTCACGAAACGGCGCGAAGTGACGACAATCTCCGTCGTGTAGCTGGCGATGAGCATCGGAATGCCCCAGATCGCGCCGATGACGGTCAGGGTGAAAACCCAGGCCGCCAACGTATAGGTCCAGTGATAGTGAGCCTCATAAAGAATACGCTCGCCCTGACCCAGGGTCTTGGCGACATAGCTCACGGCGTGGTGCTCCCATCATTCCCCATCGCCCCAATCTAAAGTGCCCGGCGGCACAGGCATAGGGGTGGGGGAACGATTGGCGAAACAGTGTGCCGCCATGGACACCGGGCGGACGTCCCATTCTTTCTTGCGGACTGCCCTTAGCCTCGACGCCCCATCGCCGAGGCCTCGGCGGCGGCGCGCTGCATGTTTTGTGACATCTCCGTCGTCACCGCAGTCTGTTCCTGGATCGCGGCGGCCGTCGTATTCACGTAAGAGCCGACGGCGTCGATGGATTTGCGGATCTTCTCCAGCGCGCCCACCACATCGCCCGATACGCCGCGCATACCTTCGATTTCCCGGGTGATCTGCTCCGTTGCGCTCTTGGCCTGGGTCGCAAGGTTCTTCACTTCATTGGCGACGACGGCAAAGCCCCGTCCCGCTTCGCCCGCTCGCGCCGATTCGATGGTCGCGTTGAGGGCGAGGAGGTTGATCTGGCCGGTGATGTTGCCGATGAGATCGACGATGCCGCCCATGGACTGAGCGACCTCCGCTAAGCGTCCCGTTGAGCCGCTCGCCTCCGTCACCAGATTGGCGGCCTCGGACGCCGCCTCCTTGGAGCGGACCATGCTCTCCGCAATTTCCTGGACCGAGGCGCTCAATTCCTCCGACGCGGCGGCAACCGAGCCGACGATCTTGCCGACATGCTCGCTGCGCATGCGGCGCAAAACCTGATCCGTCACGTCGGTTGCGAATTTCACCACCTTGGCGGGCTTGCCATCCAAATCGAGGATCGGGTTATAGGCAGCCTGGATGTAGACTTAGCGGCCATTCTTGGCGATGCGCTTGAACTCGCCCGCCTGATATTCGCCATTGGCCAGACGGCGCCAGAATTCGCGATATTCCGGTGTGTCCCGCTGCGCGGGTTCGATGAACATCGCGTGATGCCGCCCTTCAACATCGGCCGCGCTATATCCAAGTACGTTGAGGAAGTTTTGATTGGCGCGAACGATCGTGCCGTCGAGCTTGAATTCGATGATGGCCATGGACTTCGAGATCGCGGCAATCTGGCCTTCATAATCCGCGTTGCGGAGCTTTTGCTCGGTGATGTCGGTGGCGAACTTGACGACCCGCTGCGGGCGGCCGCTTGCGTCGAGGATGGGATTGTAGCTCGCCTGGATCCAGACTTCCTTGCTGCCCTTGCCGAGGCGCTTGTACTCGCCCATGTCGTATTCGCCACGACCAAGCTTGGCCCAGAAGGCGCGGTACTCGGCAGTGCTGCGATAAGCGGGATCAACAAACATCTGGTGATGCTGTCCCACGATTTCCTCAAGCCTGTAGTCGAGGAGGTGAAGGAAGTTGGCATTCGCCGTGATCACCTTTCCATCGAGACCGAATTCGATCACGGCCTGCGACTTGTTGATCGCGTCAATCTGTCCTTCCAGCGCTGTCAGGCGGGACTTGCGGGCCGTGATATCGGTTGCAAGCTTGATGATCTTGACGACCTTGCCTGTGTTATCGTGCACGGGAGTGTAGGCGGCCTCCAGCCACACTTCCCTTCCGCTCTTGGCGATGCGCTTGAACTCGCCTGATTGAGGATTGCCTCTGGACAAATTCGTCCAGAAGTCGCGATAAGCCGCGCTGTCCCGATCCTGAGGCGCAAGGAACATCTCGTGCCGCCGGCCCTTGAGCTCATCCAGCCGATACTCCATCGCGTCGAGGAAATTCTGGTTGGCGGTGATGATCTTGCCATCAGGTTCGAACTCGATCAGGGCATGCGTGCGCATGAGCGCGGCCAATGCTTGGATTGCCTCTTGATCAGACTTGGTGGCAAACAGGCCGAACATAACTGTACACCTTATTCTGTGTTGACAGCTCATCGTCCCGCGGAAGTGTAAATAAGCCGATAATGTTTGAAGCAAATGCGGTTATGTTTTGAGTTTTTCCGGCCACTTTCCAAGCTAGTACTGATTGCCCCCGATTAGGCTGCAAGTGCTGGTTGCCGAACCAGATTTTCTGGCACGCACAAGCTTTCGTCGCGTCAGTCTTGGCAATAACCATGTGACTGTGAGGACGCCGAAACGCCCCGCGAGCTCAGGGGGTGCCATTCTACCATTGTACTGCACACGCAACTGCTTTGCGCTGATCAGCGGTTGTCCTTTTGGGGAAAGTCCGATTTGACTTAGACCGCGCCCTTATTGCAGTAACGAGGGCACGCGGCGTCCCTCTGCCGGGCAATCAGCCCTGGTCCTGCCCGGCGGCTGCGCGGAGGCGATCGAGGCGCGCAATCTCGACGCTGTGCGCATTGGGAAGCTTGATGATCCCATCGGCCTTCAGCTTGGAGAAGCCACGCGAGACTGTTTCGATCGTCAGTCCAAGGAAGTCCGCGATGTCGAGGCGTGTCATAGGGACGCTGAGGGGTGAGGCGCTATCGCCGCGGACGTTTTCCGCATCGCGCAGAAAGAGCAGAAATGTTGCCAGGCGCTCAATCGCGGTCTTGCGCCCGAGCGTGAAGACGAGGTCGTGCGCCGCGTCGATCATCTTGGCGGTCATATGGTGAAAGTTCTTCTGCATCTCGGGATGCAGGCGGAACAGCGTCTCAAGCCTCTTGCGGTCAAAGGCGCAGAGTTCCACCTCCGACACAGCCTCGGCATTGAAGTGATAGCTCGCATCCGGCGTGAGCCCGACGAAATTGCCGGTGAAGAGGAAGGTGAGGATCTGCCGGCGGCCGTCCGAACTCATCCGCGTGAGGCGCATCGTTCCGGAGATGACGTTGTAGACGGTCTGCGCCTCATCGCCCTCGATGATGAGGGTCTCCTCAGGCCGCAGCATGATCCGGCTCGAGGAACTGAAGAGGTCTTCCAAATCCGAATTCTTGACCCCTCGGCATAGATCGCTCGTTCGGGCAGGGCATTGCATGCACGCCACTTCCGCCGTCGCCGGAAGCGCAGACATCACACGCTCGCGCCAATTTGGTTCCTGCACGGACGTTTCCGGATGCTCCATGGAAGTTCCCTTCGGAACAAAGTGCCGTTGATTTTGATCCAGATCAATTCTCAGAACAGGTGAGTTTGTGATTATTGTCAACCGTTCTTCTTGCTAAGTTTCATCGGCGCGGCGATATCTCGCACGCGCCTTTCGGGCTTTAGCCCATCGCATCGAGCCGTTGCTCTCTGCGGTCCGATTCGATAAAAGCCTCGCCCTTAAATCCTCGCGTGCGAACGAAGGCGAACCCTCATGGCCTCCTATCAATACGTCTATGTGATGAAGAAGCTGTCCAAGACGTATCCGGGCGGCAAGCAGGTTCTGAAGGATGTCTTCCTGTCATTCTACCCCGGCGCAAAAATCGGCGTCCTCGGTGTCAACGGCGCGGGTAAGTCCACACTGCTCAAGATCATGGCGGGCCTCGACAAGGACTTCACGGGCGAGGCGTTTGCGGCCGAGGGTGCGCGTGTCGGCTATCTGGCGCAGGAGCCACAGCTCGACCCGGCCAAGAGCGTGCGCGAGAACGTGATGGACGGCGTTGCGGCAAAGCGGGCGATCCTTGATCGCTACAATGCCATCATGGCCGATTATTCCGATGACAATGCGGATGAGGCCGCGAAACTTCAGGACCAGATCGATGCCCTGGGCCTGTGGGACCTTGATTCGCAGGTCGATCAGGCGATGGACGCCTTGCGCTGTCCGGATGACGATGCCGATGTGGCAAAGCTGTCGGGCGGTGAAAAGCGCCGGGTGGCGCTTTGCCGCCTGCTGCTCGAGCAGCCCGATCTCCTGCTCCTCGATGAGCCGACGAACCATCTCGATGCCGAATCGGTTGCCTGGCTCGAAGGGCATCTGCGCGCCTATCCCGGTGCGATCCTGATTGTCACCCACGACCGCTATTTCCTCGACAATGTCACGGGGTGGATCCTTGAGCTCGATCGCGGGCAGGGTATTCCCTATGAGGGCAACTACTCATCCTGGCTCGGACAAAAGCAAAAGCGCCTCGCCCAGGAGGGCCGCGAGGAAGAGGCGCGGCAACGCACGCTCGCACGCGAGCAGGAGTGGATCTCCGCCAGCCCCAAAGCCCGCCAGGCCAAGAACAAGGCCCGCTATCAGCGTTATGAGGATCTCGTCGCCAAGGCCTCCGACAAGGCGCCCCAGACGGCGCAGATCGTCATTCCCGTGGCCGAGCGCCTCGGTGCCCGCGTCGTTGAGTGCGAGGGGCTCAGCAAGGCGTTCGGCGACCGCCTTCTCATCGACAATCTGTCATTCAAACTGCCGGCGGGCGGCATTGTCGGCATCATCGGGCCCAACGGCGCGGGCAAGACGACGCTTTTCCGCATGATCACGGGCGAGGAGAAGCCCGATGCCGGGACGATCGCGGTGGGCGAATCCGTGCAGCTTGGCTATGTGAACCAGTCGCGCGACGCCCTCAACGACAAGCATACGGTCTGGGAAGAGATTTCCGGCGGCAACGACGTGCTCTATCTCGGCAAGAAGGAAATCAATAGCCGTGCCTATTGCTCGGCCTTCAATTTCAAGGGCGGGGATCAGCAGAAGAAAGTGGGGATGCTCTCGGGCGGCGAGCGCAACCGGGTGCATCTTGCCAAGATGCTGAAATCCGGCGCGAACGTGCTTCTGCTCGACGAGCCGACGAACGACCTCGATGTCGATACGCTGCGGGCGCTGGAAGAGGCGCTTGAGGATTATGCGGGCTGCGCGGTCATCATCAGCCACGACCGCTGGTTCCTCGACCGTGTGGCGACCCATATCCTTGCCTTTGAGGGCGACAGCCAGGTCGAGTGGTTCGAAGGCAATTTCCAGGACTATATGGCGGATCGCAAGCGGCGCCTTGGCGATGACGCCCTCGTGCCGCACCGGATCAAGTACAAGAAATTCGCCCGCAGCTGAGAGGGGTGGGAGGTGGCGGGGGCGTGCCCCCGCCTTTCCTCAGAGGCGGACTATTTTTCGGCGATGCCGGCGCGGACGTCGGCGGTGCGCTTCTTTAAATCCGCGATCAGCTTGCTGATATCGCCGCCGTTCTGGCCGAGAAACGAGGTGAACTGCGAGCGCTGATCAATGGCAAGCCAAATGCCGACCACCTGAATGTCTACGACCGTGAAGTCGGCGCCCTTCTTGGACAGGCGGAAGGCGACGTTGATCGGTTCGCCGCTCTGTCCCTTATCGTCGAGAATGGTCGTAACGACGATATCGGTCGGCGTGCGCTCCAGCGTGTCGGTGACGCGCAGGGTCTGGCCGCTATACTCGCCAAGGCGCGCTTCATAGACCGCGACAGAATATTCGGTGAAAGTCTGCACGAACTCATTGAGGAGCGCGTCATCCGCGCCGCGGCGGTAATTGCCCAAAGTGAACAGCGCGATGTTGCGCTCATCGACAAGGTTCAGGATGAAGGCGCGGAATTTGTCCGTGCGTGCTGTCCCCGCCAATGATTTGTCGCTGAGGATACCCACGCCCTCATTCACCTTGTGTTGGACATAGTCCGCCGGGGTCTGGCCCGCATGCGCGGTGGGGGAAAAGAGCAATGCCGCCAGAACGGCGAATGCCACGGCAATCGTTGCGGCATTCCAGCGCCTTGCGCCAAGGCGGTGCGTCCTCAGAAGCGTCAATCGGTCCATGCTCAACCCCTTTCGTGTGCCGCGCCGGCGCTGGTCCTGTGCTGCGCCCATGCGGGCGGCTCGCCAACGCTCGCAATCGCGCTCAAGCTATGCGTGGCGCCTTTCGGCAAGCCAGTGATGATTATTTAATGCGGCGCAATTGCGGCGCCAGACAGCCCAAGCTGTGAGCGCGCTCACATTGCGGTGTGGTAAAGAGCGCCAGCCCTGGGGCCGATGCTCCTTAGCCAAAGGTATTACTGAATGTCCGGCAGATCTTCGATCTGGGTCTTGCCGTTGGCGATCTCGTCGTTTCGGCGCTGGCGATACGCGCTGCGCACGGCCGCATAGAAGTCGACCGAGGTCTGCTCGAGATTGTCGAGCGTTTCGATGGCGCGGGCACGCGAATCGACCGCATCCAGGCCAAAGCGGGCGTAGGGAACCCATTCGAGGTCCTCCTCTTCCCAATCGACATAGGTCAGCGGGTCGAAGGCGAGGTCGACGATACGGCCGGTCAGGTCGCGTGGGTTCGATGGCCCGAGAAAGGGCAACATCAGATAGGGACCTTCACCCACGCCCCAGACGGCGAGAGTCTGCCCGAAGTCTTCGCTGTGCTGAGGAACGCCAAGGTCTTCGGCCACGTCAAAGAGACCGCCAACGCCGACGGTCGTGTTGATCATGAAGCGTGCCATGGTCTGGCCGCCGCGATCGAACTCTCCCTGGAGGAGGTCATTCGCGAAGATCACGGGGCTGTCCAGGTTGTCGAGGAAATTACGGACCCGATTGCGCCCGAACTCCGGCACCACCGTGCGGTAGACCTTGGCCACGGGCTTCAGGAAGAAGCGATCTACTTGATTATTATACCAAAAAATGCCCCGATTGATGCCCTCGATCGGGTCGTTCGTGTCTTCCTCAACCTGGACCGGCGCCGGCGCAGGCGTGGGCTCCTGTGCGGCCACGGGTATGGCGGCGACCGTCAGCAAAGCGGCCAGCGCCGCGCAACGCATCAACGAGGATTTCAGGTACATCGTGACCCCAGCCTATTGCCTTTGGATCCAGTCCGGATCCCAATCTTGCGTTCTTCACTAACACAAGGCTGGTTAAGTCTCCATCAAACCTGTGTAATCCAGCGTCAAAGTGGCTATCGCGCCACAGTTGCAATGGTGGGCCGGGCGGGATAATTATATAAGCAAATCTTTATATGGATCTGCTGCGTGAATCGCTTCACCCCCCTGTTGGCTGCTCTCAAGTCTGCTGGCGAGCCGACACGACTACGCCTGATCGCGCTTCTGGCGGAGGCGGAGCTTACGGTCACCGAGATCACGCAGGTGCTGGGGCAGAGCCAGCCGCGCGTCAGCCGGCACCTGAAGCTGCTGTGCGAGGCTGGCATTTTGGAACGGGTCCGTGAGGGGGCCTGGGCGTTCTATCGCATTTCGGACCAAGGCGGCGGGGCCGATCTTGGCCGCTTCATCATCAGCCGGCTCGACCTTCGCGATGGGGTGCTTCTTGCCGACCACAAGCGGCTTGCCGATGTGCGCCAGGCGAGGCAAGTGGCCGCCAACGCCTATTTCGCCGCCAATGCCCCCCAATGGGCGCGCGTGCGGGCGCTCTATCTGCCCGAAGGGGAGGTCGAGGCCGCCATCCTTGAGATGGTGCGGGGGCGCCAGATCGACGATCTCGTCGATCTGGGGACGGGAACGGGGCGCATGCTCCAGGTTTTGGGGCCTTTTGTGCGGCGCGGCGTCGGCTTTGATCTCAGCCATGAGATGCTGGCCTATGCGCGCGTTCATCTGGCGCAGTCCGGACTTTCACATTGCCTCGTGCGGCATGGCGACATGCTGCGCCTGCCGTTCGAAACGGGACGGGGGGCGGATGCCGTCATCCTGCATCAGGTCCTGCACTATCTTGAGAACCCGGCCGCAGCACTCCATGAGGCGGCGCGCATCCTCAAGCCCGGCGGGATCGTCCTTGTCGCCGATTTCGCCCCGCACGATCTTGAGTTCCTGCGCGAAGCCCATGCGCATCGCCGACTTGGCATTTCGGAGCGCGACATCGCGCAATGGGCAGAAGGGGCGGGGCTTGCCGTTCTTAGCGAGCGTTCGCTGCCGCCGCGCGCGGGGGACGAAAAGCTGACCGTGCGGCTCTGGCTGCTCGGGGACCCTGTGAGCGCAACCCTTACTCCTGCCGTTGAGGTGGAGGCATGAGCCTCACTGTCTCGTTTGAATTCTTTCCGCCCAAGACAGAGGCGATGGAGCAGCAGCTTTGGGCCTCGATCCGCCGGCTCGAACCCTTGCGGCCGGCGTTCGTGTCGGTCACCTATGGGGCCGGTGGCTCGACGCGCGAGCGGACCCATGCGACGGTGAAGCGGATCATCGAGGAGACGCGGCTTCTGCCTGCGGCTCATTTGACCTGCGTCGCGGCCTCGCGGGCAGAAGTCGATGAGGTCGTGCACGGCTATTGGCAGGCAGGCGTTCGCCATATCGTCGCCTTGAGGGGCGACATGCCCGACATGTCGCGGCCCTATCGCCCGCATCCAGAGGGCTATGCCTCGACGCCAGAACTCATTCGCGGCATCAGGGCCATTGCGCCCTTCGAAGTGAGCGTGTCGGCCTATCCTGAGCGGCACCCTGATTCCGTATCGATCGATGCCGATCTCGACCTTCTTGCGGCGAAGGTGGAGGCGGGCGCGTCACGGGCCATCACGCAATTCGCCTTCGACACGGGCGCGCATGTACGCCTGCGCGAGCGCGCTCATGTTCGCGGGATCCGCGTGCCCATCGTGCCGGGCCTGATGCCGGCCACCAATTTCAAGGGCGTCCAGCGCATGGCCGAACGTTGCGGCGCCGCCATTCCCGGCTGGCTTGCCGAACGTTTCGAGGGGCTCGATGAGGAACTCGATGTGCGCAAACTGATCGCCGCCGCGATCGCCGCCCAACAGGTCACGCAGCTCAAGGGCGAAGGGTTCGACGCCTTTCATTTCTACACGCTCAATCAGGCGGATCTCACCTATGCGATCTGCCGGATCCTGGGCATCAAGCCGGAGGCAAGACCATGACACGTGCCGAGCGGATCGAACTTTTAAAGAAAGCAGCGCAAGAGCGCATTCTCATCCTCGATGGATCCTGGGGTACCATGATCCAGCAGAAGAAGCTGGAGGAGGCGGACTACCGCGGCGAGCGGTTCAAGAACCACACCCACCCCTTGAAGGGCGACAACGATCTGCTCTGCCTCACGCGGGGGGATATCGTGACTGCTCTGCACGACCTCTATTATGGCGCGGGCGCGGATATCAGCGAGACGAACACGTTCAATGCAACCGCGATCAGCCAGGCGGACTATGCGCTTGAGGGCGCGGTGAGGGACATGAATCTCGCGGCCGCGCATCTGGCGCGCGAGGCGGCGGATCGCTGGACAGCGAAAGAGCCGCATAAGCCGCGCTTCGTCGCCGGCTCCATCGGGCCGATGAACCGCGCGCTCTCCATCTCGCCCGATGTCAATGATCCCGCCAAGCGCTCGGTGACGTTCGATGCAGTCTATGCCGCCTATCGCGAGCAGGCGCTGGCGCTGCATGAGGGCGGTGTCGATCTCTTCCTTATCGAAACGGTGTTCGACACGCTGAACGCCAAGGTCGCGATCAAGGCGATCCTCGATCTTGAGGACGAGGGCTATGAGCGGCTGCCGATCTGGATTTCGGGCACGATCACCGATCGTTCCGGGCGCACGCTATCGGGACAAACGGTGGAAGCCTTCTGGAACTCCATCAAGCACGCCAAGCCCTTTGCCGTGGGGCTCAATTGCGCGCTCGGTGCGGAAATGATGCGGCCCTACATCGATGAGCTGTCGCGGGTCGCCGATACGCTGATCTCGGCCCATCCCAATGCCGGGCTTCCCAATGCGTTCGGCGAATATGATGAGCGACCGCATCAGACTTGCGCAATGCTGCATGAATGGGCCGAGCACGGGCTCGTCAACATTCTCGGCGGGTGCTGCGGTACGACGCCGGAGCATATCGCGGCGATTGCCAAGGCGGTTGAAGGCCTTCCGCCGCGCCGCGTGCCGAGCCGGCCGCGCGCGCTTCGCCTTTCGGGCCTCGAACCATTTGAGCTGCTTGCATGACCTGGGACTTCGACGCAGATCCGGCCTTCGTCGCCACCTATGAGAAGGGGCCGCGCTGGTTCATTCCGGGCTATGACGCGATTCACACGATGGCGGCCGCGCTTCTCATCCAGCGGATCGGGAAGTCGGGCAGCATCCTCGTCGCTGGCGCGGGGGGGGGCGCTGAAATCGCTGCTCTCGCGAAGCATGGGCGCTGGACTTTTTGCAGCGTCGATCCATCCGAGCAGATGTTGGGACTTGCCCAGTACGTCATCCAGCGGGAAGGTATCGATCTGGAGCGTGTCACGCTCCTGCGCGGTTTCATACCCGATGCGCCCGATGGCCCGTTCGACGGCGCGACGTGCTTCCTCACCATGCCGTTTCTGTCCGATGACGGCACGCGGCTGGAGGGGCTTAGAGCCATAAGGCGGCGGGTCAAGCCCGGCGCTCCTTTTCTCATGGTGCACGCTACGGCCGATCAGCGTGCCGCATCGTTCAATGATGTGCTCGCCCTTTATTGTCTAAACGGGCAGCTCAACGGTGCGCCGGACGACGTGGTCAAGCGCGCTGGAGAGATGAACAGGGACGTGCTCTGCATCCTGCCCGAGGCCCGCGAACGGGAGCTTCTCAGCCAGGCCGGCTTTGCGATACTGGATGTCTTCTATCAGGGCCTGATGGTCAAAGGCTGGATTTGCGAGGCTGCATCGTGAGCAACGCCGCACAGCGTTTCGTCAATATCGGTGAGCGGACGAACGTCACCGGTTCGGCCAAGTTCCGCAAGCTGGTCGCGGCGGGCGATTATGCCGAAGCGCTCAGCGTCGCTCGGCAGCAGGTGGAGAGCGGCGCGCAGGCGATCGATGTCAACATGGACGAGGGGCTGCTCGATTCCAAAGCCGCGATGGTGACCTTCCTCAACCTCATCGCAGCCGAGCCCGATATCGCGCGCGTGCCGATCATGATCGATTCCTCCAAATGGGAGGTGATCGAGGCGGGCCTGCAATGCGTGCAGGGAAAGGCGATCGTCAATTCGATCTCCATGAAGGAGGGCGAAGCGGTCTTCCTTGATCAGGCACGCAAATGCCTGCGCTATGGTGCGGCCGTCGTCGTCATGGCGTTCGATGAGCAGGGGCAGGCCGATACAGCGCGGCGCAAGATCGACATCTGCGCTAGGGCCTATCGATTGCTGATCGAGAAACTGGACTTTCCGCCGGAAGACATCATCTTCGATCCCAACATCTTCGCCGTCGCGACGGGTATCGAGGAGCACGACAACTATGCCCTCGACTTCATCGAGGCGACGCGCGCGATCAAGCAGCTTCTTCCCTTTGCGCGCGTGTCAGGCGGCGTTTCCAACATCTCATTCTCGTTTCGCGGCAACGAGCCCGTGCGGCGCGCGATGCATTCGGTGTTCCTCTACCATGCCATCGCGGCAGGCATGGATATGGGCATCGTCAATGCGGGCGATCTGCCTGTCTATGACGACATCGATCCTGAACTGCGCGAGGCGGTGGAGGACGTCATCCTCAACAGGCGCCGGGACGCGACCGAGCGGCTCGTTGCGCTCGCGCCCAAGTTCAAGGCCGATAAGGGCGCTGAAAAAACGGTCGATCTTGCCTGGCGGTCGCTGCCGGCGGATGAGCGGCTGGCCTATGCGCTCGTCCATGGGATCGATGCGCATGTCGTTGAAGATACCGAAGAGATGCGGCTTGTGTCCGAGCGGCCGTTGCATGTGATCGAAGGGCCGCTGATGCGCGGCATGAGCCAAGTGGGCGACCTTTTCGGCGCGGGCAAAATGTTCCTGCCGCAGGTCGTCAAGTCGGCGAGGGTGATGAAAAAGGCGGTCGCCCATCTCATCCCGTTCATGGAGGCGGAGAAGTCTTCGGGGCCACGTCAGGCCGCAGGCAAAATCGTGCTTGCGACCGTCAAGGGCGATGTGCACGACATCGGCAAGAACATCGTCGGCGTCGTGCTTCAGTGCAACAACTACGAGGTGATCGATCTTGGCGTCATGGTGCCGGCGCAGAAGATCCTCGATACGGCGCGCGCGGTGAAGGCCGACATCATCGGGCTTTCCGGCCTCATCACGCCCTCGCTCGAGGAGATGTGCCATGTCGCCTCGGAAATGGAGCGACAGGGTTTCGACGTGCCGCTGCTGATCGGTGGGGCAACGACCTCAAAGGTGCATACGGCCGTGAAGATCCACCCGCACTATTCGCGCGGACAGACCGTCTATGTGACGGATGCCTCGCGCGCGGTGGGTGTGGCGACTTCCCTGCTCTCGCTGGAGCAGCGGGGCGCCTATGTTGCGGAAATCCAAGCCGACTATGCGCGCGTCGCGGAGGCACATGCCGCGGGGCGCCGCGAGGGGCCACGGCTGTCGCTGGAGGCGGCGCGGGCAAACCGGGCGGTGAAGGACTGGCGCGGCTATGTTCCGCCGCACCCCGCCATGCTCGGCGTCAAAGCGTTCGATGCCTATGACCTTGCGGAAATCGCTCGCACGATCGACTGGACGCCGTTCTTCCAATCCTGGGACCTTGTCGGGCGCTATCCGCTCATCTTCGATGATCCAAATTCGGGGAAGGCGGCGCGGGCGCTGTTCGATGATGCGCAGGCGATGCTGCGGCGCATCGTGGAGGAGAAACTGGTGACGGCGCGCGCCGTCATCGGGCTTTGGCCCGCCAATCGTCTGGGTGCGGACGATATCGAAGTGTTCGAGGATGAGACGCGCACTACGCGCCTCGCCGTCTTCCACACGCTGCGCCAGCAGATGGCGCGCTCGCAGGCGCGGCCCAATTTTGCGCTCGCCGATTTCATCGCGCCTCCCGGCACGCCGGATTACATCGGGGCTTTCGCGGTGACGGCGGGGATCGGTGAAGACGAAGTGGCGATGCGCTTTGCCGCGGCGCACGACGATTATTCCGCCATCCTCTTCAAAGCGCTCTGCGACCGGCTTGCGGAGGCGTTCGCTGAGCGTCTGCATCAGCGGGTGCGCACCGAGTTCTGGGCTTATGCGCCCAGCGAAACGCTGTCGAACGAGGCCTTGATCGCGGAAGAATATCAGGGCATCAGGCCCGCGCCCGGCTATCCAGCGCAGCCCGATCACACCGAAAAGGGCACGATCTTCCGCCTGCTCGAGGCCGAGGCGAAGGCTGGAATCCGCCTTACCGAGAGCTTTGCGATGTGGCCGGGCGCGTCAGTCTCGGGGCTCTATTTCAGCCATCCAGAGGCGGTCTATTTCGGCATCGGCAAGATCGAGCGCGATCAGGTGGAAGACTATGCGCGGCGAAAGGGATGGACGATGGCGCAGGCCGAGCGTTGGCTTGCGCCCATCCTCAACTATGATCCGGCGCGCAACGCGGCGGCCTGAGCGATTGTTTCAGCGCACGAAGGAAAGACTGGCCGCGCATTCGCGGCTGCCTTCGAGGTAGTTGGGCTCGCTTGCCAGGGCGGCAGAGACATTGAGTGGCCGGTCGGTCGCAAGCAGCTCAATACCCTGGCGGGCGATGGCCAGGTACTGGATGTCATTGCCAGAGGCAGCGATGCGCATGTCCCAGCTATCGGCACGGCCAAGCGTGCCGAAGGCGGATTCGACGCCCTTTGCCGCCAGAAACTGATCGAGCGCCATGTCGGGCGAGCGGGTTCCGGTCCAGGCGATGACCTGATTTGTCGGCACGCCGGCTTTTTCCAGCGCTTCGAGGTCGGCGGGCTTCTCGATCGAGGCCGTGATCATGGCGGCGGGCAACAGGCTTTGGACTTCCATGGCCTGCGCGATCGTATAGGTGATGATGACGACACGGCGCTCGGCCCCCATCACCCTTACCAGCTCGGCAACCTCTGCCAGGCTCACCGACTTCTTGATATCCAACTCCAGGATCGCGTGTCCCTTGGCCCATTGCAGGGCGTCGGCAAGGGTTGGAACCGGGTGTGGTGTTGGCCGGCCCGCCTTGTCGCGCAGGCGCAACTGGCGCAATTCGGCATAGCTGCGCTCGGCAACGGGGCCTGTTCCCGTGGTCGTGCGGTCGAGCGTGTCGTCATGCATGAGAACGAGGACCCCATCCTTGGTGCGGGCGATGTCGGCCTCGATGAAGACAGGGCCGGTGCTCACGCCAGACACGGTGTATTCAAACGTCTCGATCGCGTTTTCTGGCCATCCGTTCGCCGGACCGCCGCGATGCGCGGCAATCGCGGTAACGCCCGTTTCGCGCAGACAATCGAAAAAGGAGGGGAGGTTAGGCTCTGGCACGAGCCCCGCGCGGTCAGACAGCTCGGATGCGGATAATGGTGAAGGGGCTGCGCCAGCCCCTGATTCCTGGGCGGACGAGGAGCAAGCAGCCAGACCGAGAAACGTCAACCAAAGCACGATCCGGCGCATCGCCCCCCCTTTTGCTTCCATGCCATGTTTTAGAGCCAATTGCGCTCCGCCGGAATTGGAGATTGGCGTTTCCGTCGCTGTTTGGCCGCGCGCCGTCCTTCGCGGCTCGGCTTTGCCGCGCACCTCAGGATGAGGGCTTTTTTTGCATGGTCCTCACCCCGAGGCGACCGCGTTCGCGGCTCTCGAAGGATGGGGGGATGGACAAGGTGGATGGCCCGTTTTCACGGGTCATGACAGTTGGGGGTGGGCCTCACCCTTCACAGGCCTCGCAAGGGCTCGCGCCTTAACAGAAAAGCCGGGCGTTCTGCCCGGCTTCTCGAAATCCCCTCGGGTAGTTCCTCAAGCCTTAGATGAACCCGATCAGTATGGCTCCGAGGAAGAGAAAGACGACGCCCGTTGTCAGAACACTGACTTGCTGCATCTTTGATCCTCCAGTCCCGAACTATGTTTCAAGATTGACTCATTTTGTGCGCAATGCCAACTAAAACATTCATTGCGGTGCAACGCACGTACCGGTTGTATTTCGTTAAGGAATATGGCGGCGTTGAGCCCGAAATTATTAACATTCTGAATTTCGCTGCACGCGAAAGTCGTGACGCTCGTCACAGGTCCGGTTCGCCCGCGTCCTTTGGCGCTCCGAAGCCACCGCCCCCAGGGGTCTCAATCAGAATGGCGGCGCCCGCCGGTACCTCGCGCTGATCACAGCCGGAGAGCTCAACCCTTGTGCCATCGGCCAGGATCAGCGTGTTCCTTCCGGCCTTGCCATCCCCGCCACCCATGAGGCCAAAGGGGTGCGTTTCCCGGCGGGTGGAGAGGATCGACATCGTCATGGCCTCGCGGAAGCGGATCAGGCGGCGCACGCCGTCGCCGCCCCTGAAGCGGCCCTTGCCGCCGGACCCTTGCCGGATCGCGAACTCCTCGACGAGGACCGGAAAGCGCCATTCCAGCACTTCGGGGTCGGTCAGCCTTGAATTGGTCATGTGCGTGTGCACGGCCGACTGGCCATCGAAGCCGGGGCCAGCGCCCGCGCCGCCGCAGATCGTCTCGTAGTACTGAAAGCGGTCATTGCCGAACGTGAGGTTGTTCATCGTTCCTTGCGCGGCGGCCATCTGGCCGAGGGCGGCGAAGAGGGCATCGGTAATGGCCTGACTCGTTTCCACGTTGCCTGCGACCACGGCAGCCGGGTAACGCGGATTGAGCATCGAGCCTTCGGGCGCCACAATGGTCAGCGGCTTCAGGCAGCCCGCGTTCAAGGGCATGTCGCTGTCGACCAGACAACGAAAAACATAGAGCACCGCGGCTGTCGTCACGGGCAGGGGGGCGTTGAAATTGTTGGGAAGCTGCGCGCTCGTTCCTGAAAAATCGATCCTGGCAGTGCGGTTTAAGCGATCGACGCTGACCCTCACCTTGATGCAGGCGCCGCCATCCATCCGGGTTTCGAAACTGCTGTCCTTCAGAACGGTGACGACGCGCCGCACAGCCTCTTCGGCGTTGTCCTGGACGTGGCGCATATAGGCGGTGACGACGGGCTTTGTGAATTCGCCCACCATGCGGCTCAGTTCCTGCGCGCCCTTGCGGCAGGCCGCGACCTGCGCCTTCAGATCGGCGATGTTCTGGCCGGGATTGCGAGAAGGATAGGGGCCGCTCGCGAGCCGGGCTCGCAAGTCCGCTTCAAGGAACTCTCCTTGCGCGACGAGCGGGATGGCGTCGAGCACGATGCCTTCCTCATCGAGGGTACGAGAAAAAGGCGGCATGGAGCCCGGCGTGACGCCACCGACATCGGCGTGGTGTCCTCGCGCCGCCACAAAGAAGAGGGGGGCGCCCGCGCCGATAAAGACTGGCGTGACGACGGTGATGTCGGGGAGGTGGGTGCCGCCGCCATAGGGCGCGTTGACGACATAGGCGTCCCCATCCGCCATCACCTTGTGCGCCTTGCGGATGGCCTCGACGCTGGCGCCCATTGAACCCAGGTGCACCGGCATGTGGGGCGCGTTGGCGATGAGGTTGCCTTCGCCGTCATAGATGGCGCAGGAGAAGTCCAGCCGCTCCTTGATGTTCACCGAGGAGGCCGTCTTTTCCAGCGTCGCGCCCATCTGCTCCGCGATGCTCATGAAACGGTTGTTGAAGATCTCGAGCAAGACGGGATCGGCGTCCGTCCCTTCTATCCTGCGCGGCGGAAGGGCCCGCGCCCTGGAAAGCAGGAGATTGGCGTCGGCCCGCATTTCGGCCCGCCAGCCCTCCTCGACAATGATGGTGCCGTTTTCCTCCGCGATGAGGGCGGGGCCTTCGATGCGGTCACCCGCGCACATTTGCGCACGGAGATAAATGGCGCCCTCGGCCCACGCACCGTTCGTGTAAAGGCGGTGGGGCCGCGCGGGCCGAAGCGCGCTGCCATCGCTTCGGAGAGGTGCCGCCGCCATCCGGGGCGGCGTAGCGGAGCGGCCGATCGCCTCAACGGTGAGGGACTCAACGATGAGCTTGCCTGCGTCGTTCAGGAAACCGAAGCGCTGGCGATGCGCCTCGCGGAAAGCGTCCGCGACCGCCTTTATGGGGCCATCCGGCACGGGCAGGCTCGTATCCGTGCCGGCATAGCGCACGAAAAGGGTTGCCGTCGTCTCGATGTCCTGCGGGGCGACATCTTCGGAGGCGACTTCGACAATCACCCTCTCGCGCAGGCGCCCTGATGCTTCGTCCAGATTGGCGCGCAGCTCATCGCCGAGCGGGCGCTCGATCGCCTCATGCGCCTGACGGCGGGCGCTTGCGAGCCCCATGCCCCAGGCCGAGAGCACGCCCGACATCGGATGAATGAGGATCGCAGGAATCGCAAGCGCATCCGCGACCCGGCAGGCGAGCTGTCCGCCCGCGCCGCCAAAGGTTGAAAGCACGTACTGTGTCACGTCATAGCCGCGCGCGAGCGAGATGCGCTTGATGGCCTCGGCCATGTTGTCGACCGCGATGCTGAGAAAGCCTTCCGCCACATCCTCGGGCGACTTGCCGATTTCGGCACTGAGTTCGGCGAATTTCGCCGAGACGATGCCCTCATCGAGCCCCTCATCCTGGCGGGGGCCAAAGATCCGGGGGAAGAAGTCAGGGGCGAGGCGGCCGGTCAAGAGATTGGCGTCCGTCACGGTGAGAGGTCCGCCCTTGCCATAGGCGGCGGGACCAGGGTCCGCGCCCGCGCTTTCTGGGCCTGCTCGCATGCGCATGCCGTCATGGGTGAGGATCGAGCCGCCGCCCGCCGCGACCGTGTGAATGGCCATCATCGGCACGCGCAGGCGCACGCCGCCGACCTCGGTTTCCTCCTGGCGCTCATAGGCGCCGTCGCAATGGGAGACATCGGTCGAAGTGCCGCCCATGTCGAAGCCGATGATGCGGGTGAAGCCGGCGGCCTTTGCCGTTTCGACGACGCCAACGACGCCGGCAGCGGGGCCTGACAGGATCGCATCCTTGCCGGAGAGGTGCGCGGTTCCGGTCAGGCCGCCATTCGACTGCATGAAGCGGATCGGCAGCGGGCCATCGCCCGCGGCCTCGATGCGGGCGACATAGCGCTTGAGGACTGGCGTCAGATAGGCATCGGCGACGGTCGTGCCTGCGCGCGGTACATATTTCATCAAAGGACTGACGCGATGGCTGAGGCTGATTTGCGAGAAACCCAATTCCCGCGCGATCTCGGCAAGGCGCAATTCGTGCTCGGGATATCGATAGCCATGCATCAGCACGATGGCGCAGGCGCGGAGCCCCTCGGCATGGGCCAGGCTGAGCTGCGCGCGCGCGTCGATCGCATTCAAGGGCGTCAGTATCTCGCCATGCGCGGTGATGCGTTCCTCAACAGCGATAGCCTTCGCGTAGAGCGGGGAGGGGAGCACGATGTTGCGCACGAAGAGCTTGGGGCGGTTCTGGGTTCCGATGCGCAGCTGATCCGCGAAGCCTTCTGTCGTGACGAGCAGGACGGGCTCGCCCTTTCTCTCCAGCAAGGCATTCGTCGCGACGGTCGTCCCCATCTTGATGGCGCCAATTCGCGAAGCAGGAAGCGCGAGGCCCGGCGCCACATTCAGCACACGGCGCATCGCCTCAATCGCTGCGTCGGCGTAAAGCCCGGGGTTCTCGGAGAGGAGCTTGCGCGTCTCGAGGTGCCCGTCCGCGCGCCGCGCCACCACATCGGTAAACGTGCCGCCCCGGTCGATCCAAAAGTCCCAGGTTTCTCCCGCCATGATGCCGAACAATCATGGCAGGGAGAGGCCGCGTCAATCCGCCGTATCGGGCATTTCAACTTTGGTCGGCGCCCTGTTGCGCCTTTCAGGGCCGTCATAAGTTCCTTTGCGGCGCCTGCGATCGGGGCCGAAGAACTCGCCCGACTGAATGAAATTGCGCGGCAGCTCAAGACAAGTCCTGACGCGCATCGCGAGCGCGCCCGCGCTTACGGGCTTGACAAGGATTTCCGTCACGCCCGCGTCCCGCGCCTTTGTCACCACCTCCGGCGTTGCCTGAGACGCCATCAAGATGACGGGGGTGAAGCGGCCGGCGCTAACGTGGTCACGGCGCAGCATGCGCGTGAAATCGACGGCGCTATCGGGCTTGCTGTCCTGGTCGATGAGGATGGTGTCGCAGGTCAGTTCGCTCAAGGCTTCCAGCGCGATATCGGTGCTCGCGAACCAGCGCACGTCGTGATAGCCCGCATCCGTGAGCAGAGCGGTCAGGAGACGGGCATAGTGGACGCCCGGATCGATGAGAAAAATACGAGGCGGCCGCTGCGGGCGCACTGTTACGCTCATGACGAAGCTTCCGGATTGCCATCTGTCTCGCTGCCGCCAGAGATTATGGCGGGGTCGTTAACGAGAGATTTTCCTCCCGGCAAAACTGGCCGTCGCGGTGGCGCGGCGGCGCAATATCGCCTAATCAAGGTCCATGTCCATTTGGGGAAAGATTGGCGGCGCCGCGGCCGGGTTCCTGCTGGGCGGGGGACCGCTCAGCGCGCTGCTGGGCATGCTGGCGGGCCATGCCCTGTTCGACCGCGAGACGCGCGAAGGTGCGCCTGAAGATTCGGTCGCGTTCACGGTCGGGCTCGTCGCGCTCACCGCCAAGATGGCGCGGGCGGATGGACTGGTCACGGAAGACGAGTTCGCCGCATTTCAGAAAGTCGTCATCGTGCCTCCCGAGGAGGCGGCCAATGTGCGTCGGCTGTTCGACATCGCGCGGCAGGACGTGGCGGGTTTTGAGGCGTATGCGCGGCAATTGGCAACGCTTTTCAAGGACACGCCGGGCCGGCTTGAGGATATTCTCGACGGGCTCTTCTTCGTGGCGGCGGCCGATGCGCGGCTGCACCCGGCCGAAATGGACTATCTTCGCGCGGTCGCCGACATTTTCGGCATCTCGGACAGCGCCTTCAACAGACTTTGCCGCGCCTATGGCGGCCCGTGCGATCCTGATCCTTACGCCATCCTCAATATCGATCCGGATGCCAGCGACGCCGATGTGCGGGCGGCGTACCTCTATCAGGTGAAGGAGAACCATCCCGATAATCTGACCGCGCGGGGGGCGCCGGCGGAGTTCATCAAGGTCGCCACAGAAAAGCTCCACATGATCAACGATGCCTATCGCCAAATCACCAGCGAGCGCGAGGCCGGGCGGGGATTGAAAGCCGGATGAGACGGATCGAGCGTCCCTCGCCCAATCACGATGCACGCAAGGACGGCGTGCGGCCCTCCATTCTCCTTATGCACTACACGGGCATGCGGTCGGCCGAGGAAGCCATATCCCGGCTCACGGACGCCGCGGCCCGGGTGAGCGCGCACTACACGATCGATGAGGACGGCACCGTCTATGCGCATGTGCCCGAAGCGCGGCGGGCCTGGCATGCGGGCGTGTCCCATTGGGCGGGGGAGAGCGACATCAACGGGATCTCGATCGGGGTCGAAATCGTCAATCCGGGGCATGAATTCGGCTATCGCGCCTTTCCCGATGCGCAAATCGCCGCCGTCATTGCCTTATCGAAGGGGATCATCGCGCGCCACGCCATTCCGGCGCACCGGGTGATCGGTCACAGCGACGTTGCGCCCGCGCGCAAGGTGGACCCGGGCGAGCTTTTTCCCTGGGCGCATCTGGCGGGCGAGGGTGTCGGGCTTTGGCCGACGCTTGTGCCGCCCATGCAGGCGCCGGCCGGCGCGCGCGATCATATCGCCGCGGCGCTCCAGCGTTTCGGCTATGGCGTGCCGCCCGGCGTGGCTGTGCCGCTCGAGACCGTCGTCAGTGCGTTCCAGCGGCATTTCCGGCCACGCCACATCGATGGCGTGATGGATGGGGAGAGCTGGGCGATCCTGCAGGCACTCCTTCAGCTCATGGGCGAGCGGACTTGACGGGCTGGGGTGAAGGTGCCCATCTCATCCCCTGGTGGCAGAGGGCCGGATGGCCGCTCTACCCTTCGGGGTGGGGAGGAAAGTCCGGGCTCCACGGAAACACGGTGCCGGGTAACGCCCGGCGGGGGCGACCCCAGGGATAGCGCCACAGAAAGCAAACCGCCCGGCCAGGCTCTGGCCGCGCCGGGTAAGGGTGAAAGGGTGCGGTAAGAGCGCACCGCGCCTTCTGGCAACAGAGGCGGCACGGCAAGCCCCACCGGGAGCAAGACCAAATAGGGATGGCGCTTGGGTCGTTTCCGGCCTGCCGTCCGGGTCGGTCGCGCGAGGCGCCGGGTGACCGGCGTCCCAGAGGAATGGTCATCCCCTCGCATCCTTGCGGGGGACAGAACCCGGCTTACAGGCTCTCTGCCGCCAATTCCGAGCGTCCCAGATCCCTTTCCGGCACAGGCCTTAGCAAATTGTTAATGGCTTGTCCGCCCAACCTATAGCTGCAAACCGATTCTCAGGGGCCTCCCCTGGTAGTGTGCAGGCTTCGTTCCTTTTGTGTTCTCTATCCCTGACGTCCCCAAGAGACGCTGCTAAGTCTCTCAAAACTGTCACTCTTTTGTTTGACGCCCATAATCGCCCATGATATCCCAAAACATCCCTGCTGAGGGCTGTTGTGGGGTGGGTTTGGCGGGCAGCGCGGCTGGCTAGGGGCAACATGCCCGCGGCGCGTGTTCAGGTGAGCGCCATTCCACTCCTTGTGCATTTGGGGTTGGGCGCGATGGCGCGGAAAATCGGCGCAGAAAATGGGCGGAATGAGGGGCTTCCCCGCGTGTGCCCGTGCGCGCGCGGGCCCTTACGGGGGTGCGCATGAGCCGGCCCTTCGTCGCCAGCCAAACGAACAGGATCGATGCGAAGGGGCGGGTCTCGGTTCCGGCCAGCATCCGCAATCTCATCACCGCGAGCGGCGCTCAGTCCTTTTATGCCATGAAGTCGTTGAAGGACCCGTGCCTTGAAGCCTTTACGGCCGAGCGCATGGCGGCGATCCATCGCCAGATCGCCGAACTCACCATCACGACCGATCAGCGCCGGGCGCTGCAGCAGGCCTATTTCGGCGGCAGCTTCGAGATCAGCATGGATCCCGAAGGCCGCATCAGCCTGCCCGAGGCGCTGGCGAGTTTTGCCGGGATCAACGGGCAGGTTCACTTCGTGGGCGCGGGCAGCCGCTTCGAGATGTGGAACCCGGCCGCCCATGCCGAGCGGGACGAAGCTTGGCGCGCGGAGGCGGCGCGCCTCAGCGAGCAACTGCCCGATCCTGATTTCATGCCGCCCTCGGTGCTGCCATGAGCGCTCATATCCCTGTGCTTCTCGATGAAGTGCTGGCGGCGCTCGGCCCATGCGATGGCGGCATCTTTGTCGATGGCACTTTCGGGCGCGGGGGCTATACGCGTGCGATCCTGCAGGCTGGCGCCGCGCGCGTCTATGCGATCGACCAGGACCCCGACGCGATCGCGGCGGGCCGGGCGCTCGAGGCAAGCGCCATGGGGCGGCTCGTGCTCATGGAGGGTCGCTTCTCCGAGATGGAGGACCTTCTTGCGGCGCAGGGCATCGCCAGCGTCGATGGCGTCGTGCTCGATATCGGCGTCTCCTCGCCCCAGCTCGATGACCCCATGCGCGGGTTCTCGTTCCAGGCCGACGGCCCGCTTGACATGCGCATGTCGCGTTCAGGGCCGAGCGCGGCGGATCTCGTCAACCGCTTGAGCGAAGCCGAACTCGCCGATCTCATCTTCCTATACGGCGAGGAGCGCCGGTCGCGGGCGGTTGCGCGCGCCATCGTCGCGGCGCGGGCGGAGGCGCCCATCACGCACACACGCGTCCTTGCGCAGATCGTTGCGCGGGCGGTGGGCAAGGGCGGTCCCCTCCATCCCGCGACGCGAACGTTCCAAGCGCTGAGGATCGCGGTCAACCATGAGCTGGAAGAGCTTGCCAAGGCCTTGTGCGCGGCCGAGCGCCTGTTGAAGGCGGCAGGCAAGCTCATCGTCGTCACCTTTCATTCGCTCGAGGACCGGGTGGCGAAACTGTTTCTGACGGCGCGGTCCGGCCGTGGCCCCCAAGGTTCGCGCCATCTCCCGCAGGGCGAGGCCAGCCTTGCCCCTTCCTTTACGCTCCTCACGCGCAAGCCCGTCACCGCCTCGGCGCGTGAGCTTGCGATCAATCCCCGGGCGCGTTCGGCCAAATTGCGCGCAGCCATGCGTACGGCGGCGCCCTCCCATCCCTTCGATCTTGCCTTTGCCGGCCTTGCGTCCATTGGAGGTGTTGCATGATCCGCGTTCTCAATTTCCTCATGCTGTCGCTGACCATCGCGATCTGTTTCGGGCTCTACAAGATCACGAACGAGACGCGAGACCTACAGGCCCAATTGCGCCACACGGCTAGCGAGATCGCCGCAGAACAGGAGACGATCGAGGTGTTAAACGCCGAGTGGACGCTGCTGGTGCGGCCTGCGCGCCTGCAGGAGCTGAACGAGCGCCACCTTGGCCTGCAAACCGTGTCGGCAACGCAAATGCTGTCGATCGAGGACATCCCGTTCAGAGACGAGGTATCGCCAACGTCCTCTTCGTCCTCCTCTCCACTGGTACAGGCGCCCGAAGCGGCGGGCGGCCGCCTCCTCACCGTGTCGGCAAGGCAGACGCCATGAGCCGCACCTCCCGCCGCGATAAAGGGGAAGGTCCCCCCTTCGTCCGGATCAGGCTCGCCATTGCCGGCCTCTTCATGCTTGCCGCCTATGCCGTGATCGGCGGGCGGCTTTTGTGGCTTGCCATCGATGAGGAAACGCCCTCGCGCGAGCGGGTGAGCCAGCTTGAGGTGCCGGTGCTGGAGCGCGCCGACATCGTCGACCGCAACGGGCGCATCCTTGCGACAAATGTTCCGGTCGATGCGCTCTATGCCGATACGCGCCATATCTGGGACCCCAAAGAGGCCGCGCAGGAGCTGGCGCGCGTGCTGCCCGAGCTTGATGTCGTCGAACTGGAGCAGAAGCTTTCCTCCGGCGCGGCCTTCGAGTGGATCAAGCGTGATCTGACGCCCAGGCAATATGCAAGCGTCCGCGCGCTCGGGATCGCAGGGCTTGCGGTGAAGCGCGAGCAGCGGCGCGTCTATCCCAACGGGCACAGCGCCGCTCATCTCCTGGGCTATGTCAATCTCGACAATCGGGGCATTGCGGGGGTTGAAGCCTCGCTCGACACCACTTTGCGCGATCCAAAGCGGGGCGGAGAGCCCGTGACGCTGTCGATCGACCTGCGGGTGCAGCACGTGCTCGAAGACGAGCTTGCAAGCGCGATCGAGACTTTCAGCGCCGAAGCCGCGGCCGGCATCGTGCTCGATATTCACACGGGCGAGGTCCTCGGCATGGCGTCGCTGCCCGACTTCGACCCTAACGCGCCCAACTATGACCCCAACAACGCAGACGAAGACACCAAGGCGCGCATGTTCAATCGCGCCTCGCTCGGCGTTTATGAGATGGGCTCGACCTTCAAGGCGATGACCACCGCGATGGCGCTGGATGCGGGTGTGGTCACGATCAATTCAACCTATGACGTGCGCAAGCCGATCAGGATCGGCCGCTTCACCATCCACGACTACAAGCCGAAGACGCATCCCCTGACGGTGACGGAGATTTTCGAGTATTCCTCCAATATCGGCACCGCGCATATGGCGATGGATATCGGCGCGAGCCGGCAACAGATCTATTTCGATCTCTTTGGCATGTTCAAGCCCGCGCCGATCGAGCTGCCCGAAGTGGGCGCGCCGCTGCTGCCGCAAAAATGGGGCGATGTCACAACGATGACAGTCTCTTATGGGCACGGCATCGCCGTCAGTCCCATTCAAACGGCAGCCGCCTTCGCGGCCGTCGCCAATGGCGGTCTTTACATTGCGCCGACGCTGCTCAAGCGGCCGGCGGGCACCGGCGTTCCGGTGCGCCGGGTGGTGTCTGAAAACGTGAGCGCGGAAATGCGCACGCTGCTGCGCCGGGCGGTCACGGAGGGTACGGGTGGCCAGGCCGATGTGCCCGGCTATCCCGTCGGCGGCAAGACCGGCACGGCCGAGAAGGCGGTCGGCGGCGGCTATGACGAAAAGTCACTCATTTCGTCATTTATCGGCGTATTTCCGGCGCTTTCTCCGCGCTATCTCGTGCTCATCATTCTCGATGAGCCTCAAGGGACAGAAGAAACGCATGGATACGCGACCGCTGGATGGACAGCTGCGCCAACGACAGGCAAGGTGGTGTCCCGAATTGGGCCGCTGCTCGGGGTGCGGCCTGAACCCATTCCTCTCGAAGTAACGGACGGCGCCACCCAAATGGCGGCGCAGAGCGACCGGTGATGCCCATGATGCTGCGCGACCTGACAGGAGACGCGGCCGTCCCGCCCGGCATAGACGTCAAAGGTCTATCGGCGGACAGCCGCCAGATCATGCCGGGCTATCTCTTCGCTGCGCTTGCCGGCACCAAGGTCGAAGGGCGCAGCTTCATCGCCGATGCGCTCGCGCGCGGGGCCGTCGCGGTGCTCGGCGATCCCGTCATCGCGGGGGATGTGCTGGCCCGCGCCGTGTTCGTGCGCAGCGACAATCCGCGCCGGCGGCTCGCCGAACTCGCCGCACGGTTCTATGCAGGCCAGCCCGAGGCGATCGCCGCCGTCACGGGCACCAACGGCAAGACCTCGGTTGCCGCCTTCACCCGGCAGATCTGGATGGCGCTTGGCTATCGCGCCGCGAGCCTTGGCACACTGGGGGTCGTGGGGCCTGACGGCACCGTTCCGCTTGGCCACACGACGCCCGACCCCGTTCTTCTGCACCGGGTGCTTGCGACCTTGAAGGATAGCGGGGTCGAGCATCTGGCGCTTGAAGCTTCGAGCCATGGCCTTGCCCAGTTCAGGGTCGATGGCGTGCGCCTGAAGGCGGCGGGGTTCACCAACCTCACCCGCGATCACATGGACTATCACCCGACCTTCGAGGATTACCGGGCGGCGAAAATCCGGCTCTTCGCCGATGTGCTGCCGCGGGGCGGGCTTGCCGTCATCAACCGCGACGGCGCCCATGCGGACGCCTTCGAGGCGGTGTCGCGCGGCATGGGTCACCGGGTCGTCACGGTGGGCGCGGCGGGCGATGATCTGAAGCTGCTCGCGCAGCGGCCGCACTTGCGCGGGCAGGACCTGCGCCTGTTGCACGCGGGCCGCGTCTTTGAGGTTCCGCTGCCGCTGCCCGGACTATTCCAGGCGGGCAATGCGCTCGTCGCGGCGGCCTTCGCCATCGGGCTTGGCGGGGATGCCGAAAAGGTCTTCGCGGCGCTGGCGGGCTTGCAGGGCGCGCCCGGACGGCTGGAGCTTGCCGGTGTGACGGCGGCGGGCGCGCCCGTCTTCATAGACTAAGCCCATACGCCCGATGCCATTGAGACAGTGCTGAAGAGCCTTCGCCCGCATACCGAGCGGCGGCTCCATATCGTCTTTGGCTGCGGCGGCGATCGCGATCCGGGCAAGCGGCCCATGATGGGGCGGGCGGCCGCGCTGCTGGCCGATGCGGTTGTGGTGACGGACGACAATCCGCGCTCGGAAGACCCTGCGCTGATCCGCGCGGCGGTGCTCGCCGGCGCCCCTTCTGCACGGGAAATCGCCGACCGCGCCCGGGCCATCCATGCGGTCATCGATGAGTTGCGCGCAGGCGATGTGCTCGTCATCGCGGGCAAGGGCCACGAGACGGGGCAGATCATCGGGCGCGAGATATTGCCATTCAATGACCTCGAAGAGGCGCGCGCGGCCTTGCGGGCCCAGGGAGGCCAGGCATGACCCGGCCCATGCTTTGGACCTCGGCGGAGATCGCTGCGGCCACCGGCGCGCAGATCGGCGGGTCGTGGGAGGCAAAGGGCGTCTCCATCGATACGCGCACGATCGAGCCCGGCGACCTTTTCATCGCACTCATGGGCGAGGCGCGGGACGGCCATGAGTTTGCCGCCGAGGCGGTGGCGAAGGGGGCGGCGGGCGTGCTTGCGATGCGGGCCGTGCCGGGTGTGCCCAAGGAGCTTCTGGCGCTTGTCGGCGACAGTTTCGCGGGGCTTGAGGCGCTTGGCCGCGCGGCACGGGCGCGCAGCCTTGCGCGGATCGCGGCGGTGACGGGCAGCGTCGGCAAGACGAGCACCAAGGAAGCGCTGCGCCAGGCGCTCTCGCGCCAGGGCGAAACCCATGCGGCGGTCGCCTCCTACAACAATCATTTCGGCGTGCCGCTCACACTGGCGCGCATGCCGCGCACGAGCCGCTTTGGTGTCTTCGAGATCGGCATGAACCATGCCGGGGAGATCACGCCGTTATCGGTCTTGACACGGCCGCATGCCGCCATCGTGACGACGGTCGAGCCCGTTCATCTTGAACATTTCGCCAATGTCGAGGCGATCGGCGATGCCAAGGGCGAGATCTTCGCCGGGCTCGCGCCGCAAGGCACGGCGGTGCTCAATCGCGACAACAGCCAGTATGAACGGTTGCGCGGCCATGCGGAGCGCTCCGCGGCCGGGCATATCTGGAGCTTTGGCACGCATGTCGATTGCGAGGCTCGGCTGTTGGATGCCGGGCTTGAGCCCGAGCAGACACGGGTGACGGCTTCATTCTTCGGTGAGCGGCTCAGCTTTATCGTCGGCGCGCCGGGCCTGCATCTGGCGATGAACTCGCTGGGCGTGCTGTTGCTGGCAAAGGCGCTCGGCGCCGATGCGCAGGCGGCGGCGCAGTCCTTCACCGCGTTTGAAGCGCTCAAGGGTCGGGGAAGGCAGCTCAGCGTCAGCGTGCCACAGGGCAGCTTCACGGTGATCGATGAAAGCTATAACGCCAATCCCGCCTCGATGCGGGCGGCGATCGCGTTGCTTGGGAATGCGCCTGCGGGCGAGGGCGGCCGGCGCATCGCGGTGCTCGGTGACATGCTGGAGCTTGGCCGCGAGGAAGCGGCGTTTCATGCCGCGATCGTCCAACCTTTGCGCGCGGCCGGCACCCAACTCGTTTTCCTGTGCGGGCCGCGCATGGCGCATTTGTGGGAGGCGCTGCCAGCCTCAATGCGCGGCGCCTATGGCCAGACCTCGGCCGATCTTGCGCCGCTCGTCGCCGCCGAAGCGCGCGCGGGCGATGTCTTCATGGTCAAGGGCTCGAACAGCAGCCGAATGAATGTTGTCGTCGAGGCGCTTGCCTCGCAAACGCGTTAAGGGGGCGATGTGCTACCGTATCTGCTTGTACCGCTGGCCGATGAATTCCAGCTTTTCAACGTCTTCCGGTACATCACGTTCCGCACGGGCGGGGCGATCATCACCGCCCTCATCATCGGCCTCATCCTTGGCCCTTCGCTGATCAATTGGCTGCGGGCCAAGCAGGGAAAGGGTCAGCCCATTCGCGAGGACGGCCCAAAGCAGCACCTCCTCACCAAAAAAGGCACGCCCACGATGGGCGGGTTCTTGATCCTCATTGCGCTCTTTGCCTCGACGCTCTTGTGGGCGGATCTCGCCAATCCTTATGTCTGGGTCGTGCTCTTCGTTACGGCGGGGTTCGGCGCGGTCGGCTTTTACGATGACTTCATCAAGGTGACGAAGCGCTCGAGCGCCGGCGTCGGGGGCAAGATCAAGCTCGCCTTCGAGTTCCTCATCGCCATCGTTGCCGTCTATTTCATCAACATGCTCGAGCAGCCGCCCCTGCAGGGCGCGATCGCCTTTCCCGTGTTCAAGGACCTGCTCTGGCAGATCGGGCTTGTGCCCTTTGTCATTTTCGGCTGCCTCGTCATCATGGGCGCGGGCAATGCCGTCAACCTCTCCGATGGGCTCGACGGGCTTGCCATCGTGCCCGTCATGATCGCCGCCGCGGCCTTCGGGCTCATCGCCTATCTCGTCGGACGGGTCGACTACACCGAGTATCTTCAGCTTCACTATGTGCAAGGAACGGGCGAGATCGCGATCTTCGCCGGGGCCCTGCTCGGCGCGGGCCTTGCCTTCTTGTGGTTCAACGCGCCGCCCGCGATGGTGTTCATGGGCGATACGGGCTCGCTCTCGCTCGGAGGCGCGCTCGGCACCGTCGCAGTGGCGACCAAGCACGAGTTCGTGCTTGCCATTATCGGCGGGCTCTTCGTGATGGAGGCGATCTCCGTTATCGTGCAGGTGGCGTCCTTCCGCCTCACCGGCAAGCGTGTCTTCAAAATGGCGCCGATCCACCATCATTTCGAACAATTGGGCTGGCAGGAACCCACGATCGTCATCCGGTTCTGGATCGTCGCGGTCGTTCTTGCTCTCATCGGTCTTTCAACCTTGAAACTCAGGTAGCGTATCGCTGTGATCCAGGTTCCTTTCTTTCGTGGTCAAACGGTGGCGGTCTTCGGGCTTGCCCGGTCGGGGCTCGCGACCGCGCGGGCACTGCTGGAGGGTGGCGCGCATGTGATCGCCTGGGACGATTCGGAAAAGGGCCGCAAGGAAGGCTCGGCGCAAGGCCTGCATCTGGCCGAGCCCGCCTCATGGGATTGGCCGCGGATCGCGGCGCTCATCCTTTCGCCCGGGGTGCCACTCACGCATCCGGCTCCCCACGCGGTCGTCAAGGCGGCGCAGGCGGCGGGGGCCGAGATCATCGGCGATGTCGAACTCTTCATGCGCGCGCTCGCCGCCGATCCGGTGCGCAGCGCGCCTGAGAATTCCGGGCGTGTGCCGCTCATCTGCGTCACAGGCACCAACGGCAAGTCGACGACGACGGCGCTCATCGCGCATCTCCTGCAGCGCAATGGCTTCATCGCGCAGGCGGGCGGCAATATCGGGCGGCCGGTGCTCGATCTTGATGCGCCGGCGCCGGGCATTGCCTATGTGCTCGAGGTTTCCTCCTTCCAGATCGATCTGACACCCTCGCTCAAGCCCGATGCCGGGGTGCTCACGAACATCACGCCCGATCATCTCGACCGGCACGGCACGATGGACGCCTATGTGGCGGTGAAGCGGCGGCTCTTCGCCAAACAGACGGGCGGGGACGTCGCGGTCATTGGGGTCGATGACGAATTCGGCGCGGATAGCTGCACGCTCATCACCGCCAAGGGCGGGCCGCTCGTCATTCCCGTTTCGGTCGGCCAGGTGCTCGGCCGGGGCATCTATGTGATCGATGGCGTGCTCTTCGATGCGATGGACTCGCCCGCCGCTCCGGTCGTCGATCTTAAAGTCTGCCCGGGCCTGCCTGGTCCGCACAACTGGCAAAATGCGGGCGTCGCCTATGCGGCCGTGCGCCATCTCGTGCGCGACCCACGCGAGATCGGCCGGGCGATGGCGACCTTTCCTGGGCTTGCACATCGGATCGAAACGGTGGGGCGGCTTGGCAAGGTGCGCTTCATCAACGATTCCAAGGCCACCAATGCCGATGCGGCGGCAAAGGCGCTTGCCTGTTTCGAAAACATCCATTGGATCATTGGCGGGATCGCCAAATCGGGCGGGATCGAGAGCCTCACCGGCTATTTTCCGCGCGTCGCCAAGGCTTACCTGATCGGCAAGGCGCAGGATGATTTCGCCCGCACGATCGATGGCGCGGTCGCCTATGAGCGGTGCGGCGATCTTGAAACCGCGATGCGGCGCGCCACGGCGGAGGCTCTGCAATCGGCGGCGATCGCGCCTGTCGTGCTGCTCTCGCCGGCCTGCGCCTCCTTCGACCAATTCAAGGATTTCGAGGATCGCGGCGAGAGCTTCCGGCGCATTGCCCAGCAATTGATCCGCGATGCGGGCGAGGGGCAGGCCGCATGATCTCGTTTGCCCGCAGCGACAAAAACGCGCTTTCGGAATGGTGGTGGACGGTCGACCGGCTGATGCTCGCTGCCGTGTTCGCGCTCATCCTTTCGGGTATCGTGTTCGTGCTGGCGGCCAGCCCCGCGATCGCCAGGCGGAACGATTTCGAATCGTTCCATTTCGTCTGGCGCCAGCTTTCCTTCCTCGCGCCCTCGGTCGCGCTGATGCTGTTCGCCTCGCTGCTAACGCCGAAGGAGGTGCGCCGCGTCGCGGTCGGCGTGTTTTGCGCATCCTTCATCCTCATGATCGCGGTGCTGTTCGTCGGTACCGAAATCAAGGGCGCGCATCGCTGGCTCTCGCTCGGCCCGATGTCGCTGCAGCCTTCGGAATTCGCCAAGCCCGCCTTCCTCGTGGTGTCGGCGTGGCTTCTTGCGCGTGCGGCGGGCGGGCGGAGCGTTTCGCTCATCGCCGCGATCACGCTTCTTGGCGGCGTTTGCGGCGTGCTCATGCTGCAGCCCGATTTCGGGCAGACCATGCTCATCTGCGTGACCTGGGCGGCGATGTTCTTCATGGCCGGCATGTCCATGTGGTGGATCGCCGTCTTCGGGATGGCCGGGATCGGCCTTGCCTTCGGCGCCTATACGATGCTTCCGCATGTGTCGGCGCGGGTCGACCGGTTCCTCGCGCCCGATCAGAGCGGCACCGATCAGGTGGCCGTGGCGCTGAAGGCGGTGAGCGCGGGCGGTTTTTTCGGCGTCGGGCCCGGCGAAGGGCTGATGAAGCACCGCGTCCCGGACGCCCATACCGATTTCATCTTCTCGGTCATCGCCGAAGAGTTCGGCGCCGTCACCTGCCTGCTCATCGCGGGGCTCTTCGCCTTCATCATCATGCGGGGGCTGACGCGAGCACAGGAGGTTCGCGATCCCTTCGTGCAGCTTGCCATCGCGGGGCTTAGCCTCCTTATCGGCCTGCAGGCGATGATCAACATGGCGGTCAATCTGAGCCTCCTGCCGGCAAAGGGAATGACGCTGCCGTTTGTTTCCTATGGCGGCTCCTCGCTGCTGGCGACCTGTTTCACCATGGGTCTGCTGCTCGCGCTGTTGCGGCGGCGGCCACAGGCGGCGGAACGCTGGAGGTGGGTGTGAGCGGAACCATCCTCATCGCGGCGGGCGGCACGGGCGGGCATCTGTTCCCGGCCGAGGCCCTGACACAGGAATTGACGGCGCGCGGCTGGCAGGTGCTCTTCGTTACCGATGTCCGGGGCAAGGGCTTTGCCAAGGATTATGCCGGCGTCGAGGTGGCGCGCATCCGCGCCGCGACCTTTGAGGGGCGAAACCCCCTCACGCTCGCGTGGGCGATGTTCAATATCGTTGCCGGCACGGTGCAGGCGCTGAGGCTGATCGGGCGGGCCTCGCCCTCGGCGGTGATCGGCTTTGGCGGCTATCCCTCGCTGCCCGTCATGATCGCGGCGAGCTTACGCGCGGTGCCGCGCGGGTTGCATGAGCAGAACTCGGTGCTTGGCCGCGTCAATCGGCTCATCGCCCGGTACATGTCGGTGATCGCCGCCTCGTTTCCCCAAGTGCGGTTCATCGCCGAGCGGGACGCGCCGCGGATGCGGCTTGTCGGCAATCCCGTGCGGCCGGGCATCGTCGCCGTCGCGGGGCAGCCCTTTGCCGCGCCGCGGCCCGATACGCGGCTCAAGCTTGCCATATTCGGCGGCAGCCAGGGCGCGCGCATCATGAGCGATATCGTACCTGAAGCGGTGGCGATGCTGCCCGAGGCCCTGCGCCTCAGGCTCGACATCGTGCAGCAATGCCGGCCGGAGGATCTGGAGCGCACGCGCGCCGCCTATGGCCGCAGTGGCGCGATGGCCGAGCTGTCGCATTTCTTCACCGACGTGCCGGAGCGCCTGCGCGATGCACATCTCATCGTGGCGCGTTCCGGGGCATCGACCTGCGCGGAGCTGACCGCTGTCGGGCGCCCGGCGATCCTTGTCCCCTATCCCTTCGCGACCGACAACCATCAGAGCTGGAACGCCAAGGCGCTTGCGCAGGCGGGAGCCGCGATCCTCGTGCCGCAGGAGGAATTCACGCCCGAGCGGCTCGCCATCCTCCTCACGCAGCTCCTGACGGCGCCAGAGCGGCTTTCCTCGATGGCGGCGGCGGCGCAGTCGCTGGGGCGTCCGCAGGCGGCACGCGACCTTGCCGACCTTGTGGAAGGGCTGGCAATGGGTCAGAAACCTGCCTCCTCGCGCGCTACCCTGGAGGTCCGGCCATGACCAAGCTTCTCCCCTTCGATATGGGGCCCATCCATTTCATCGGCATCGGCGGCATCGGCATGAGCGGTATCGCCGAGGTCATGCACAATCTGGGCTATCGCATCCAGGGCTCGGACGCGGCCGACAACTACAACGTCAAGCGCCTGCAAAAACTCGGCATTACCGTGCAGATCGGACAGCAGGCGTCCAATCTCGGTGAGGCCCGCATCGTCGTCATCTCCTCGGCGATCAAGGCGGATAATCCAGAGCTCGCGGCGGCGCGGGCGCGGCAGCTTCCCATCGTGCGGCGGGCGGAAATGCTTGCCGAGCTCATGCGCCTCAAATGGTGCGTCGCGATCGGCGGCACGCATGGCAAGACGACGACGACGACGATGGTCGCGACGCTGCTCGATGCAGGAAGGCTCGATCCCACCGTCATCAATGGCGGCATCATCAATGCCTATGGCACCAATGCGCGGCGCGGGGAAGGCGACTGGATGGTCGTCGAGGCGGATGAGAGCGACGGCACGCTGGTGAAACTGCCCGCGACGATCGCGGTCGTCACCAATATCGATCCGGAGCATCTCGACCACTATGGCACGTTTGAGAAGGTGAAGGACGCGTTCCTCACCTTCGTTGAAAACGTGCCTTTCTATGGCCTTGGCGTTATTTGCATCGATCACCCCGAGGTGCAGGCCCTGATCGGGCGGGTGAACGACCGGCGGATCGTGACCTATGGGTTTTCCGCCCAGGCCGATGTGCGCGCGGTCAATGTCGATTTGGCGGCCGGCGCCTCGCGCTATGACGTCGTCTTCTCCGACCGGGTGAAGGGCGGGGCGGGCACGGTTGCGGGCTTTGAGATGCCAATGCCGGGGCAGCACAACGTGCAGAACTCGCTGGCCGCGATCGCGGTCGGGCGCGAGCTGGGGCTTGGCGATGCTGTGATGCAGCGCGCGCTTGCCGCATTCGGCGGGGTCAAGCGGCGCTTCACGCGCACGGGCGAGTGGCGCGGCGTCACCATCATCGATGACTATGGACACCATCCGGTCGAGATCGCGGCGGTGATGAAGGCGGCGCGGCAGGTGACGACGCGCCATGTGATCGCGGTCCTGCAGCCGCATCGCTATTCACGGCTGAAGGATCTCTTCGCGGAATTCTGCACCTGCGTGAACGATGCCGATACGGTCATCGTCGCTGATGTCTATGCGGCGGGCGAGGCGCCGATCGAGGGGATCAATCGCGATGCGCTCATAGATGGCCTGCGCGCCCATGGCCATCGCGATGTGCGGCCGCTGGGCCGGCCGGAGGAATTGCCGCAAGTCATCGCAGGCCTTGCCGAGCCGGGCGACTATATCGTCTGCCTTGGGGCGGGCTCGATCAGCACCTGGGCAAATGCGCTGCCGGCACAACTGGCCGCGCTGGAGCCGGGAGGCGGGACGTGATGGCGGCGAGCGAAACGAGAGGCCTGATCCAGAGCCTGCCGCCCGTGCGCGGCAGCTATGCGGCCGAGGCGCCGCTCAAGGATCTCACCTGGTTTCGCGCCGGCGGTCCCGCCGAAGTGCTGTTCCGGCCCGCGGATGTCGATGATCTTGCGGATTTCCTGCGCAACTGCCCGCCTTCTGTCCCGGTCACGATCGTTGGGGTCGGCTCCAATCTTCTCGTGCGCGACGGCGGGATCGCGGGCGTCGTGATCCGCCTTGGCTCCGGGTTCAACAAAATCGTGAGCGAGCCGGGCGCCCGGGTTCGCGCTGGCGCCGCCGCGCTCGACATGGCCGTTGCGCGCGCGGCCGCAGAGGCTGGGATCGCGGGGCTTGAATTCCTGCGCGGCATTCCAGGCACGGTGGGGGGCGGACTTGCCATGAATGCAGGCGCCTATGGCGCGGAGTTCAAGGACGTTCTCGTCGCGGCGGTCGCGGTCACGCGCCAGGGCGTCATCGAGACACTGAACGCGGCGGAAATGGGCTTTTCCTATCGCAGCGCGGGGGCCGCGTCGGAGCGGATCTTCGTTGAAGCGCTTTTTCAAGGCAGGCCCGGCGAGCGGCTGGCGATCGAGGCGCGCATGGCGGAAATCACCCAGTCGCGCGAGGCAACCCAGCCCGTCAAATCCCGCACGGGCGGCTCGACCTTCAAAAACCCGCCGGGACAAAAGGCCTGGCAGCTCATCGATGAGGCAGGGTGCAGGGGGCTGACGCGCGGCGATGCGCAGGTCTCGGCGCTGCACTGCAATTTCCTCATCAATCGGGGAAGCGCCAGCGCGTCGGAGATCGAGGCGCTGGGCGAAGAGGTTCGCGCGCGCGTCGCGGCGCATGCCGGTGTCAGTCTCGAGTGGGAAATCAAGCGTATCGGCGCAAAGCCGGGGGAGAGAGCATGAGCCAGGCAAAACATGTGGCGGTGCTGCTGGGTGGTCTCTCGGCTGAGCGTGAAGTCAGCCTCGTCTCCGGGCGCGACTGCGCGGCGGCCTTGCGCGAGGCGGGGTACAAGGTGAGCGAAGTCGATGTCGGCCGTGATGTCGCCGCGGTGCTCACCGCACTGAAGCCCGATGTCTGCTTCAACGCGCTGCATGGCCGGTTCGGCGAGGATGGCTGCATTCAGGGTGTGCTTGAGTATTTGCGCATCCCCTACACGCATTCAGGCGTTCTTGCCTCGGCCCTCGCAATGCACAAGGAGCGGGCGAAGGCGGTGTTCCGCGCCGCGGGGATACCGATCGTTGAAAGCATGGTCGTGCCGCGCAAGCTTGCAAGCCAGCAGCACATGATGGCGCCCCCTTACGTCGTCAAACCGGTCAGCGAAGGCTCGAGCGTCGGCGTCTTCATCATCCGCGAAGGGGATAATCGTCCGCCGGGCGAGCTGGGCTCGGATCGGTGGGACCTTGGCGATGAGGTCATGGTCGAAAAATATGTGCCGGGGCGCGAGCTGACGGTTGCCGTGATGGGTGAGCGGGCGCTTGCCGTGACGGAGATCGTGCCCAAGACCAAGTTCTATGACTTCGAGGCGAAGTACGCCGTGGGGGGAAGCGAGCACGTCATCCCCGCGAAAATCCATCCTACCGTCTATGAGGAAGCCAAGCGCCTTGCGGTGCTCGCGCATCAGACGCTGGGCTGCCGAGGCGTGTCGCGCGCGGATTTCCGGTATGACGATACCGGGGGCGAGCCGGGCCGGCTCATCATTCTTGAAGTCAACACCCAGCCGGGCATGACGCCGACCTCGCTCGTGCCGGAACAGGCGGCCTATGTGGGGCTTTCCTATCGCGACCTCGTGTCGTGGATGGTCGAGGAGGCCTCATGCGAGCGGTGAAGCGCGCGAGGCAGGAACCGGCCTTCGATCCGCCGCGCAAGCGGCGGGCGTCGCGGCCGGCCGCCTCCTCGCGCCCCTTCGCCGCCCTTGGACTCAAGCCCGTCAAACCCTTCGGCAAGCGCAAGCGCGTCACCTGGCGCGAATGGTTGTCGGGGTTCTTACCCTCCATCGCCATCGAGATCCCCTGGCGCCGCCTTTTCTCGTGGACAGGCCTCATCTTCGCCCTGTTCGGTGGCCTCGGCGCCTATGGCTTCATCGCGGGCGGCCATGCGGCGCGGGCGGGCGAGGCCCTGCTGGCGGGTGCCTATGGGCTCTCGGCCGATGCCGGTTTCGCGATCGGGGATGTGCGGCTTTCCGGGCGGGAGCGCCTGACCGCCCAGGATGTTCTTGGCGCGCTGCAGGTGCGCCGGGGCGATCCCATCCTTGCCTTCGATGTCGAGCAGGCGCGCCATAACCTCCTGAAGCTCGAATGGGTGAAGGATGCAAGGGTCGAGCGGCGCCTGCCAGACACGGTGATGGTCTCGGTCGTCGAGAAGGTTCCCTTCGCGCTGTGGCAGGTGGACGGTAAATTGTCGCTGATCGAGGCGGATGGGAGCGTCATCACGGACAAAGACGCGACGCAGTTCCAGCATCTCCCCATGATCGTGGGCAAGGGCGCCAACAGGGAGGCGCGGTCGCTGATCGACCTTCTGGGGCGCTTTGCGCGAATCAAGAAAGTGGTGAGCGCGTCGGTTTTCGTCTCGCAGCGGCGCTGGGACCTCCACACCGACAACGACATCACCATTGAATTACCTGAAGAAAATGCCGCCGCCGCGTTCGCCGATCTCGACCGCTTGATCCTGGAGCACAACGTCCTTCAACGTGCGATCAAGAAGATCGATATGCGAATCAAGCCATACGCGGTCGAGCGTATGGATGGTTCGGTCATCAGGGGGCTTGGCCAATCGACATGACGAAGGCGCGCAAGACAAAGCCGTCACGCGAGCGCGCGGCAGCCACGGGCCGCCAGGGGTTCCTTGCGGCGCTGGATATCGGCTCGCACAAGATCGCCTGCTTCATTGCGCGGCCCGAGCCCGTGCGGCCGGGATCGGACGAGCTTGTGCTCAAGGTCATCGGCGTCGGGCATCAGCTTTCGCGCGGCGTGCGCTCAGGCACCATCATCGACATGGACCGGGCCGAATCGGCTATCCGGGCGACGGTCGAAGCGGCCGAGAAGATGGCGGATGTGACGGTTCGCGAGGTGATCCTCAACGTTGCCTGCGGCATTCCTGAAAGCGGCGCGGTCCGGGTCGAATCGCAGATCGGCGGGCGCTAGGTCGTCGATGCCGATATTCGCCGGCTGCTCAATGTCGCCAGGCTCGAAGCCGAGCGCGAGGGACGGACGACCATTCATACAAGCCCGCTGTCCTATACGGTCGACAGCGCAAGCCGCATCCGCGATCCGCGTGGCATGTTCGGGGAGCGATTGGGCGCGCTTGTGAGCGCCGTCAGCGTTCAGGACGGGCCGCTGCGCAATCTGGAGGTTTGCGTCGAAAGCTGCCATCTCGATATTTCCGCGCGCGTCTTTTCGCCCTACGCGAGCGGACTTGCCGCGCTCGTGCCCGATGAGATGGAATTGGGTGCCACGGTCGTCGATATGGGCGCGGGCGTTACCGCGATCGCCGTCTTCGCCGAGGGCGCGCTCGTGCATGGCAGAACTGTGCCCCTTGGCGGGCTCAGCATCACGACGGATATCGCGCGGGGACTTTCCACGCCGATTGCGCACGCAGAGCGCCTGAAAACACTTCACGGAAGCGCGCTCGTAGCGCAGAATGACGATCGCGACATGGTTTCGGTTCCACAGGTCGGCGAAGAAGACGCCGATGCGGAGACGCCCGTGCCGCGCTCAATGCTGACGGGCATCATCCGTCCACGGCTTGAGGAAATTCTCGAACTGGTTCGCGACCGATTGCAGACAAGTGGTGTTGAATCGACCTCCGGGCGGCGCGTGGTGCTGACGGGCGGTGCGTCTCAGCTTACCGGTGCCCGCGAGATGGCGCAGCGTATCTTGAACAAGCAAACGCGCCTGGGGCGTCCGATCCGGGTGCAAGGTCTTGCCGAGGCGATCGGCGGCCCTGCGTTTGCGACGTGTGCGGGATTGCTTGGCTATGCACGCACGGCTCCCGTCGAGGCGCCGGTGAATGCGGAAACAGGAGACTCTGATTCGCTGCGCTCGCCGTGGATGCGGTGGTCGCAGTGGTTCAAAGACAATCTATGATGAGACAGAAACGATACAATCAATCAGTGTCCAAACTGATTCGACGGGATGGCGGGGACGTCGCGGATCCCTCTTCAAACCGTTTGCCTGATGGAGGCGTTTAAATGACTCTCAATCTGCGCAGGGCCGAAACACCCGAGCTGAAACCGAAGCTCATCGTCTTCGGCGTGGGCGGGGCAGGCGGCAATGCTGTCAACAACATGCTCAGCGCCGAACTCGAAGGCGTAGAGTTCATTGCGGCCAATACGGATGCCCAGGCGCTTGTGGGCAGTCGGGCGCCACGCAAGATTCAGTTGGGCTCGGGTCTGACCCAGGGTCTTGGCGCCGGCTCCAAGCCGGAGGTCGGCGCCGCGTCCGCCGAGGCCTCGCTGCCTGAGATCCTCGATGCCCTGACTGGCGCGCATATGGTGTTCATCACCGCCGGCATGGGCGGCGGCACGGGCACGGGCGCGGCGCCCATCATTGCCCGCGCGGCGCGCGAAATGGGCATTCTGACGGTCGGCGTCGTGACGAAGCCCTTCCACTTCGAAGGCCCACGCCGCATGCGGGTGGCCGAAGAGGGCATCGCGGAACTCCAGTCGCATGTCGATACGCTCATCATCATTCCGAACCAGAACCTGTTCCGGATCGCCAACGACAAGACGACCTTCGCACAGGCTTTTGCGATGGCGGATGAGGTGCTGCACTCGGGCGTCAGGGGCATCACCGACCTCATGGTCATCCCCGGCCTCATGAATCTCGACTTCGCGGACGTGAAGACCGTGATGGGCGAGATGGGCAAGGCGATGATGGGTACGGGCGAAGCCGAAGGTTCCAAGCGCGCGCTCGAGGCTGCGGAGGCCGCCATCAACAACCCGCTGCTCGATGATGTCTCGATGAAAGGCGCGCGCGGCGTGCTCGTCCATATCACGGGCGGCATGGATCTGACGCTGTTCGAGGTTGATGAGGCCGCCAACCGCATCCGCTCGGAATGCGATCCGGATGCCAATATCAAGGTCGGCTCGACCTTTGATCCGCGCATCGAGGGGCGTATCCGGGTCTCCGTCGTCGCAACGGGTATCGATGCGGACGAGGTGCGCGTGGCACCGGCGCCCGTTCAGGCCCCCCGCCAGCCGGAACCCGCGCCGCGGCCCCCCTATTCGATGGCGCGTCCCGTCACCACGATGACGCCCTCGGCTGTGTCCGCGTCGCCCGTGCCGGCGGCGCCGGCGTCGGCCGCGAACCCCGTCCATGCGATGCAGCAGGAAGTGGAGCATCTCAAGCAGGTGCGCGAGCTGCAGGAAAAGGTCGAGGCGCTCTCTCACCGGGTTCAGCAGCCCGCGCCACCGCCGTCGGCGCCCGAGCCGGTGCGCGAAACCGTGCAGGAACGCCGTCCGCGCCGAATCTCGCTTGAGCCGCGGGCCGAAGCGAAGGAAGAATCGCTGCCCGATCTCCTCAGCCATTCGGGCCGCGACACGTCTCGTCCGTCCTATAATGACGTCGGCGCGGAACCGCCGCGCGTGCGGGCTCCTGCCCCGCGCCAGACGGTCGATCCCATCGCGCCGCGCGAATCAGAGCGCGCCGCCGGGAAGAGGTCGTTCGGCGCCTCGTTCCTTGAACGCGTGACAGGCGTGCGCCTGGGGAAAGAGGATGAGCGCGACAACCCGCCAACCTCACGCGAGGGGGGCCCCACACGCCCTTCCCGCGCGGCCGCGGATGAGGATCGCGAGCCGCGTATGAAATCCTCAGAGGCCAAAAACGGCGGAGACAGTCTCTTCCGCGAGCCGCTGCACGACGACCAGCTTGAGATTCCCGCCTTCCTTCGGCGCCAAGCAAACTGATCGTGAACTGCAGTTAAGGTGAACACGCGCGAAACCCTTCCAGTCCGTTAAGGCCTGGAAGGGTTTGTTTTTGTTGGTATTTTCTGGGGTAACAATCGGCAACAAAGAGTTATTTCGGTACGGTCCGGCGCTCGCGCTAGAAACCGGACACTGGGATGGGGGTCCTGGGCCTTTGGTTTCATGGGGTGCCTGCTCAAGCGGAATTCCGGCAGTGGGCGGGTCTTCGGGGGGATTGGTTGACGTGATGGACGTGCATCAGACGACGCTTCGCCATGCCATTGAATGCACCGGGGTCGGAATCCATTCCGGCAAGCCCGTGCGCATGGTCCTGCGGCCGGGCCGGCCGGGGACGGGGATCGTCTTCAAGCGCGTGGATGCCGACCGGCGCAAGGGGCTGGTGCCCGCCCGCTTCGACCTTGTGTGCGACACGCGGCTCGGCACGACACTGACGAACGCACATGGCGTGAGCGTGCATACGGTTGAGCATCTGATGTCGGCCTTTGCGGGCCTTGGTGTCGATAATGCGATCGTTGAGCTCGACGGCCCTGAGATTCCCATCATGGATGGCAGCGCGGCACCGTTCGCGTTCCTGATCGAATGTGCTGGCGTGCGGACGCAGGACCGGTTGCGCCGGGCGATCCGCATTCTCAAAAAGGTCACGGTCCGCGATGGCGACAAGCTCGCCGAGTACAGCCCGAGCGAGCGCTCGATCGTGGATGTAGAAATCGAATTCGCTTCTGCCGCCATCGCGCGCCAGCACTACCAGTTCGATCTGCAGGGGCCTGGCTTCAAGACAGAGGTTTCGCGGGCGCGGACCTTCGGCTTCCGGCATGAGGTCGAATACCTGCGCGCACAAGGTCTTGCCCGGGGTGGTTCGCTCGACAACTCCGTCGTCGTCGATGGCGATGATATCCTCAATGATGGCGGGCTGCGCTATAACAACGAGTTCGCGCGGCACAAGCTGCTCGATGCGATCGGGGATTTGCGCCTTGCCGGCGCGCTCGTGCTTGGCCGCTTCCGCGGCGTGCGGTGCGGCCATGCGATCAACAACGCGCTCTTGCGGGCCGTCTTTGCCGATCGCACGGCCTATGAAGTGGTCACGCTGGGCGAGCGTATCCGCCGCCAGGATGTCCGCGTGGAGCCCGCGCCCATCGCGGCATTTGCCGCCGTCCCTGCATAGTTCCCTAAACCTACTCGTCCTTTTCAGGCAGCACGTCGCCAGCACCTGCGAGCGCGGCAAGGTCACGCTGCGCCGCTGAAACCGGTTCGGCTTCGCCGGGGTTCGCGAGCACCTTCACCAGCGTCGAGACGGCATTGCGCACGTCCCCGTCGGCTATGCCTGAAAAGTTGCGGACAAGCTCAATCGTCACGCGATTGCGGCCGCCATGGGGAAGCGGGCCGCTGCGCGCGGTCGGCGCGAGGCCCTCAAAGAAATAGCCCATCTCCACATCGAGATGGGACGCGATCTCGTAGAGCCGTCCCGCACTCACGCGGTTGGCGCCCGTCTCGTATTTCTGAACTTGCTGGTAGGAGATATCCAAGACGGCGGCGAGCTGCTCCTGCGTGAAGCCCAGCATCGTGCGGCGCAGGCGTATGCGCTCACCCACATGCTCATCGACACGTTTTGCAAGCCGAGCCCCTTTTTGCGTCAATTGGTCCACGCTCAACTCCTCGATGACGTTACGCAGGGGACCAATGCGCATTGATCCCCCTCATCCGATTTCAATGCGCTTTGCCGCACTAAAGCCGCGAGCGGCCTTTTGCGCAATGCAGCATCTGCACAAAACAACCAAGCGTGATCAGAACCCGCGTAATTTCGACCTGTAACCATGACAAGGTTGAGGTTTATTAATGTGGCTCCTGTGGCGATAACTGCGCGACTTCACTGGAGCGGCCTCGCCTTCAGTCAGAGTCGGCACGCCACTCTATGTTTCTGTATTGTCGCAACGTTTGGCGGAAAACCGGTACCCATCCCCGCCTTCGCGTGGACATGCTTTTTGCGCACGTGGCTCTGGAAGACGTCCCATCAACGACGCCCTTGCATGGACGCGTCAGTCATGGCTTGTCTTATCTGCGAAGCTTACGCCCCCGCCTTACAAGGGTGAACCCGTGTTCATGTCAGGTCATGCCGTCATCAAGGTTTGGCGTGCGCTCTTTGCCGCCGCCATCGTGCTCTCTGCTTTTGCGCTGACAGCCTGCGCTGGGGACAGCAAAGAGCTGCCTTACGTCGAGCGTCCCGTCGAGGGTCTCTACAACGAAGCGGTGAAGCAGCTCGACAGGGAGAACTGGGCGGAGGCTGCCAAGATGTTCGACGAGGTCGAGCGCCAGCATCCCTATTCAAGCTGGGCGCGCCGCGCGATGCTGATGTCGGCGTTCTGCAACTATCAAGCGAACAAATACGATCAGGCGATCCTTTCGGCCGAGCGCTTCATCGTGCTGCATCCCGGAAACAAGGATGTCGCCTATGCCTATTATCTCAAGGCGATCTCGCTTTATGAGCAGATCACCGATGTCGGCCGCGACCAGCGCACGACGCAGCTTGCGCTCGCCTCGCTCAATGAGGTGGTTCAGCGTTTCCCCGATTCTGAGTATGCGCGCGACGCGCGGCTCAAGATCGACCTCACCCGCGATCACCTCGCGGGCAAGGAAATGGCGATCGGGCGCTACTACATGCAGCGCCAGCAATTCGTCGCCGCCATCAACCGGTTCCGCACCGTGCTTGAGAATTTCCAGACGACGACGCACACGCCGGAGGCGCTGCACCGGCTGACGGAGTGCTATCTAGCGATGGGCCTCACGAAGGAAGCGCAGACCTCGGCGGCCGTGCTCGGCTATAATTTCCCGGGCAGTGAATGGTATGAAGAGTCCTATGCGCTGCTCGCAGGCCAGAACCTGGCACCGGAGCAGGACGAAGGCTCGTGGATCAGCAAGGCGTTCAGTTCCGTTTTCTAGAGCAGCCTCGCCCTCAATCGGTATCGTCACGCCTCGCTATCTTTTGTATTGTCGCAACGTGCGGAAAACCGATACCCACTCGTTCGTACATTGCTCCAACCTTTCAAGGGGCGGCCACAGCCACAGCCCATGCTCGTTTCGGTTTCGATCCGGAACATCGTCCTAATCGACAGGCTGGACCTCACCTTTGGCGGGGGCCTTTGCGTGCTGACGGGCGAAACGGGGGCCGGGAAATCGATCCTGCTCGATGCACTCTGCTTCGTCACCGGCGCGCGATCCGACCGCGGCCTCGTGCGCGCGGGCGCGGAACAGGGCAATGTCAGCGCGATCTTCGATCCGCCGCCGAAGCATCCGGCACGCGCCCTTCTCACCGCGCAAGGGATCGTTTGTGAGAGCGACATCATCCTGCGGCGCTCCATCACGCCGGAAGGGCGGACGCGGGCATTCATCAACGATGATGCCGTGAGTGCCTCGCTGCTGCGCCAGGTGGGTGGCCTGCTGTTCGAGGTCCATGGTCAGCATGACGAGCAGGGGCTGCTGTCACCCTCCGCGCACCGGGCGCTGCTCGATGAGTTCGGCGTTGCCATGCGCGATGTCCTTGCGGCCGCATCCGCGTTCGAGGCCTGGCGCGCCGCGCGCGAGCGGCTCGCCGAAACCGAAGCGCGGGCGCGGGAGGCGGCGCTCAGCGCCGAGTATGTGCGACACGCGGCGGAGGAGCTGCGCCGACTGATGCCGGAGGAGGGCGAGGAGGAGCAGCTCGCGCAGGAGCGGGCCTTGCGGGTCAATGCCGAGCGCATCGCGGGCGATCTTCAGGGCGCGGTTGAAATCCTCACCGGATCGGGCGGGCTTGAGAGCCGGCTCTCGCAGAGCTTGCGCAGGCTCGAGCGCGCGGCGGCACAGGCGCCGGGGCGGCTCGATGCCGTCGCCGCTTCGCTCGCGCGGGCGCTTGTCGAGGTGGGCGAGGCACGGGCGCAGGCCGAAGCCGCGCTCAGCGCGCTCGATTTCGATGCGCAAGGGCTGGAGCGGATCGACGACCGGCTTGCCGCATTGCGCGAGGCGGCGCGGAAGTTTCGTGTTCCCGTCAGCTCGCTTCCCGCGCTCGCGGCCGACTTTGCGCAGAAACTCTCTGCGATCGATGAGGGCGGTGCGGTTCTGGCGCAGGCGAGCGAGAATTGTGCGACGGCGCGAGAGACGTTCCTCACGGCGTCTCGCCAGCTCTCGTTGCAGCGCGAGCGCGCCGCGCGGGCGCTGGAGAAGGCCGTAACGCGGGAACTGCCGGCGCTCAAGCTCGAAAAGGCCCGCTTCCGCATCCTGTGCGAAGCGCTTGGGGAGGAGGCCGCCAGCCCCTTTGGACTTGACCGCGTGACGTTCGAGATTTCAACCAATCCCGGGGCGCCGTTTGGTCCTTTGCAGAAAATCGCCTCGGGCGGGGAACTCGCGCGGTTCGTTCTGGCGCTCAAAGTGGCGTTGAGCGAAGGGCGGGCGCAGGCGGCGCTCGTGTTCGATGAAATCGACCAGGGCGTCGGCGGCGCGGTCGCGGCGGCGGTGGGGGCGCGGCTGGCGCGGCTGGCGGCAGGGGCCCAGGTCATCATCGTCACCCATTCGCCGCAGATCGCAGCGCGGGCCGACCTGCATTGGCGGATACAAAAAACCGTGGAAAAAGGCCAGGCCGTGACGCGTGTAACTGCGCTTTCGCCTTCCGAGCGGCGGGAGGAAATCGCGCGCATGCTTTCTGGCACCGAGGTTACGCCTGAAGCGCGCAGCGCGGCCGAACGGCTGATGAAAGTGGGGGAGGGATCATGAGCCGCGCTAAACACGCGTCCGACATTGCGGCGATGAGCCGCGAAGAGGCGATGGCGGAGCTTGCGCGGCTGGCCGAAGAGATCGGGAGGCATGACGCGCGCTATTATCAGGAAGACGCGCCCACGATTTCGGATGCCGCATATGACGCGCTGCGCCAGCGCAATGCGGCCATCGAGGCGCGGTTTCCCGATCTCGTGCGGGCGGATTCCCCCACGCATCGGATCGGCGCGAAGCCGGTGGAGAAATTCGGCAAGGTTCAGCACGCAAGGCCGATGCTGTCGCTCGACAATGCCTTCACAGAGGAGGATGTCACCGACTTTCTCGACCGTATCCGGCGCTTCTTGCGGCTTGGCGCATCCGAGCCCCTGACAATGACCGCCGAGCCGAAGATCGACGGTCTGTCGGCCTCGCTTCGCTATGAGGAGGGGCAACTCTCGCTTGGCGCCACGCGCGGCGACGGGCAGGAGGGCGAGAATGTCACGCAGAACATTCTTACGATCCCGGACATCCCCCATAAACTCCGTGGTCGGAATATCCCTGCGATCGTCGAAGTGCGCGGCGAAGTCTATATGGCGCACGAGGATTTTTCGGCGCTCAACGCTCGCCAGGCCAAGACAGGCGAGAAGATCTTCGCCAATCCGCGCAATGCCGCGGCCGGCTCGCTGCGCCAGCTCGACCCCTCCATCACCGCCTCGCGGCCCTTGCGGTTCTTCGCCTATGCCTGGGGTGAAATGAGCGCAATGCCCGCCCCGACACAGGCCGGCATCGTGGAGGCCTTCGCGCAGTGGGGGTTTGCAATCAATCCGCACTTCACCTTGTGCGAGAACGCGCAGGAGATGCTGGCTTTCTATCGCGCGATCGAGGCGAAGCGGGCGTCACTTGGCTATGACATCTACGGTGTCGTCTACAAGGTGAACAGGCTCGACTTTCAGGAACGGCTCGGCTTCATCGCGCGCAGCCCGCGCTGGGCGATCGCGCACAAGTTCCCGGCCGAGCGGGCGCAGACCCTGCTTGAGGCCATCGACATTCAAGTGGGACGGACCGGGGCGATGACGCCCGTCGCCAAATTGCGGCCCGTCACGGTCGGCGGGGTCGTCGTCTCCAATGCGACACTGCACAACTAGGATGAAATCGCGCGCAAGGACATCCGTATCGGCGACACGGTGATCGTGCAGCGCGCGGGCGATGTGATCCCGCAGGTCTTGGGGGTCGTCCTTGAAAAGCGGCCTCCAGGCGCGGAACCTTACCTGTTTCCCGCGCACTGCCCTTGTCCCTTAAAGACGCCGGCCGTGCGCGAGGGCGGAGATGTCGTGCGGCGCTGTACGGGCGAGATCGCCTGTCCCTTTCAGCGGCTGGAGCATTTGCGGCACTTCGTCTCGCGCGGCGCCTTCGACATCGAAGGCCTCGGCTCAAAGCACATCGAGGCCTTCCTCGCCGATGGGCTGATCGCGCGACCGTCCGACATTTTCCAGCTCGAGGCGCGCTATGGCACGGGCGAGCGGGCCATCGCCTTGCGCGAAGGGTGGGGCGAGGCGTCGGCGGCCAATCTCTTTGCCGCCATCAATCAGCGGCGGCGGATCGCGCTTGAGCGCTTCATCTATGGGCTGGGCATTCGCCATGTGGGCGAACAGACGGCGCGGCTGCTGGCGCGGAACTATCTCTCGGCAAAGACCTTTCTCGCGGCCATGAAGGCACTCGCAGGCGGCGATGCCGCGGCGCTCGCAGAGCTTGACGCGATAGAAGGGATCGGCCCTTCGGTCGTCGCGGCGATGGGCGATTTCTTTCGCGAGAGCCACAATCTGCATGAGGTCGAGAAGATCCTTGAAGCGGTGCACGTGGAAGATGCACAGAAGCCTCTGTCGGAAACGCCGCTCTCGGGCAAGACAGTTGTCTTTACGGGCACGCTTGAGCGAATGACACGACCGGAGGCGAAGGCGCGGGCCGAGGCGATGGGGGCAAAGGTTGCTGGGTCTGTTTCGGCCAAGACCGATCTCGTCGTCGCGGGGCCGGGCGCGGGCTCAAAGCTCAAGGACGCGCAGAAACACGGCGTCACGGTGATCTCGGAGGCGGAGTGGCTGGCGCTTGCCGGCGTGTGAGGGGACTTCATCCTTCGAGGGCCGCGAACGCGGCCGCCTCAGGATGAGGCTTTTTCCATCAGCCCTCACCCAGAGGAGCGAGCCCTTTCGAGCCGCGAAGGGTGAGGGCTTGCGCATCGCAAGAACAGGGGCAGAGCCGACCCCTCATTCAATGCGATGAGATGAACTCAAGCGCAAGGCCGTGGGCCCGGCCGGCGGGTAGGATGAGGCCATGGGGCGTCTCGATCGGATCAGGGCCCGCGGCATCGAGCATGGCGCCCGCCGCGTCCACTTCCTTGACGCGGATCGAGAGCGCGGCAATCGCCGGCGGCGAGGGCTGATTGCGCGCGCCCTTCACGGTCAGGCGCGTCTCGATCCCAACGGGCGTCATGACCGCGATGGCCATGTTTTCCAAGCGCACGACAAAGCCGTGTGGTGCTTCGCGCAGGCGCGCCTCGCCGAAGAGGCGGGCATAGGGCGCGCGCAGTTGCGATGGCTCCTCGGCCGAGAGCACGATTTCGGCAAGCCCGTCGGCGCCGTTGGCGTGCAGCTCCCATTCGTGGCGCGCGCGGGTGAGCTCGGGCGTCACATGGTGGCAGGTGAATTGTGCGATCGATGCCGGCGGCAGATCGGGCAATCGGATGTTGCGGAACCGCACGACGTTGCGCTCACCATCAAGGTCGAGCGGACGGCTCAAATCGGCAGGACCATCGATGGCGAGCCCCGCGTCCATGAGCGCGGCGGCGGTTGCGTCCGCATTCGCCGATGCATAGGCAAGGCCGATGCCGCCATCGCCGCGATCCGCGAGTGCCGCGATGAGACGCGTCGATGCTTTTTGCGGATCGGTGACCCCAAGCAGCTCGATATAGGTGCCGGGAAACATGATGCAGCGATTGGCAGTGCCTATGCCCTCATGCTCCGCTTCAGGCGTGAGGCGAAAACCCATGCGCTCGAAGTCGCGGCTGGCCGCCTTCAGGTCGCGCACGGCGATCACCGCGTGGTCGAAAGCATTCAAGGGCGCCGTCATTGCGTCCGTCCTTCAGAGGGGCCCGGTTGCGATTTCGAGCCAGGCTGCGGTCGTGGCGTCGACATGCGGTGTCAGGCATTCGCGAACACGCGCGTGGTAGGTGTTCAGCCATGCGCGCTCTGCCTGCGTCAGGAGCGCAAGGTCGATGAGCGCGAGGTCGATAGGGGCAAGGGTTAGCGTTTCAAAGCTGTGCATCGGCCGCTCGCCGCCCGCGATAGCCTCGGGCGGCTTGACGGCGATGAGGTTCTCGATGCGGATGCCGAACGCGCCCGTCTTGTAGTAGCCCGGCTCATTCGAGCAGACCATGCCCGTCTTCAAGGGGGTGGTGTGGCCGCGCTTGGAAATGTTCTGCGGGCCTTCATGCACGGAGAGGAAATGGCCAACGCCATGGCCCGTGCCGTGGTCGTAATCAAGGCCCGCCTGCCAGAGCGGCAGCCGCGCGAGGGCATCGAGTTGGGCGCCAGTCGTGCCTTCCGGGAAACGCGCCATGGCAAGCGCGATATGACCCTTGAGCACGAGTGTGAAGCAGCGGCGCTGTTCATCACTCGGCGTGCCGATCGCGATGGTGCGGGTCACATCGGTGGTGCCGTCCTCATACTGGCCGCCCGAGTCGATGAGGAAAAGTTCACCCGGTTTCAGCGGCCGGTCCGTCTTGTTCGTCACACGATAGTGGACGATGGCGCCGTTCGCGCCCGCGCCCGAGATCGTATCGAAGGAGAGGTCCTTGAGGCGCCCCGTCTCGGCGCGGAAATCCTCCAGCCGCTTCGTCGCCTCGATTTCGGTGAGGCCGCCCTTCTTCCCCTCATGCGCGACCCAGGCGAGGAAACGCGTGAGCGCGGCGCCGTCCCGCAGATGCGCGGCGCGGATGCCCGACAGCTCCGCCTCGTTTTTGCAGGCCTTGGGCAGGAGACAGGGATCGGGCGCCTTCACGATGGTGGCGCCTGATCGTGCGAGAATATCGAAAACGGCCGATGCCGCCGTCGCCGGATCGGCGATCACGCGCGTCTTTCCCGGCCCCAGGCCTGCGAGGCGTTCGGCAAAGGCTTCGGGCTGGCGAATAGCGACCGCGTTACCCAGGTGGGCGCGCACGTCATTGGAAATCTTGCGCTCATCGATGAACCATTCAAGCTCACCTGATTCATGCAGAATGGCGAAGGACAGCGCAAAAGGGGTGTGCGGAACATCGCCGCCACGGACATTGAGCAGCCAACAGATCGATTCGGGCAAAGTGATGACGGCCGCGCCGGCCTTCGCCTTTGCCAGGTCGCCGGCGATGCGGCCGCGCTTTGCCGCGGAGGTGTCACCCGCGAGCGCTTCGGCATAGACGGTAACGGGGCTCAGCGGCGGGGCGGGCTGATCCTTCCAGACGGCGTCGAGAGGATTATCCGTGCACGGAACAAGGGCGGCACCGCCGCGCTCCACCGCCTCTTTCAGCGAGTCGATGCCCGATTGCGTATGCAGCCAGGGATCATAGCCGATGCGGTGGCCAGGCTTTGCGCAGCGGGCCAGCCATTCATGCGGCGGTTCCTCGACAAGGTGGAGCGGCTCAAAGGCCGAAACATCGACCTGATCGCGGACCTGAAGCGTGTAGCGGCCATCGACGAAGATCGCGGCGCGGTCCGTGAGCACGATGGCAAGGCCCGCAGACCCTGCGAACCCTGTCAGCCAGCGCAGGCGCTCGGCATGCGGCGGCACATATTCCCCCTGATGCTCATCGGCCCTGGGGACGATGAAGCCATCAAGGTTGCGGCGGGCCAATTCGGCACGCAAGGTTGCAAGGCGGCCCGCGCCTTCGGAGGCGCCGGCCGGATCATCGAAGGACTGGAAACGTTGGCGTGCTAGCATGCAGGAGAAGCTAGCTTTGGATGGTGAGGGCGGCAATGGGCTTTGCGGGCGCAAAGTGCTGTCGCGGGTTGATTTGCCGCCGCTAGACCCCCATCATAGACGCTCGCACCGTGCCTGAAGGGGAAACCACCAGGAGGAAAGCGACCATGCACACAACCGATATCGCCGAATACGCGTTGCGGCTGAAGAATGCGCGGGGAGAGGATGCCGTCCTCGTCGCAGCGCAAAGGGCCCGGCTTTGCGCGCAGCAGGGCAAAGAGGAAGAGGCCGCGACCTGGAAACGGGTGGAGGCAGCGCTGATGGTGTTGCGTCCTCCGCGCGAGACTTAAGCGCGAAGCGATCACGGCTTAGCGCCGCTCAAGGATGAGGATCGTCCATTCGCCCAAAACGAGGCGGCGCAGGAGCCGGTGACCCTTTGCGTGATAGGCGCCAAAGACGGCGCGCGCCTGGGTTGAGAGTAAACCTGCCAGCACAACGACCGTGCCTTTCCTGCCCGCCCTTTCAATGTCGCCCGACAGGCGGATCAAGGGGCGGGCAAGGATATTGGCGAGAATGAGGTCGTAGGGCCGATGCGCGCGTATGCTTTGATGGGCCAAGCCGTCGGCGCGCACCGCGCGCATCCAGCGGCCAAGACCGTTCGCCTTTGCATTGGCATTGGTGACGGCGGCCGCAACGCCGTCGATGTCGGTTGCGCGCACGCGGATGTGGCGCGCGCGTATCACGGCCAAGCCCAGCACGCCCGAGCCGCATCCCACATCAAGGGGGCGGCGGAAGCGCCGCTGCTTCAGGAGCGCGTCGATTGCAAGCAGACAGCCGCGCGTCGTGCCGTGATGACCGGTGCCGAAGGCGAGGCTCGCCTCGATCTCAAGGCGCCAGAGATTGGGCGGGATCTGGTCCTTGTCGTGGCTGCCATGGATGACAAAGCGCCCCGCGCGCACGGGCCGCAAGCCGTCCAGCGATTTCTTCACCCAGTTCTGATCCTGAAGTCCGCTCACATCGACAGGGCGCTTCAGGCTTTGGGCGAGCACGTCCTTGTCCGGGGATACGCGATAGAGCGCCTCCACGCGCCAATCGTCCTCGGCAACCTCGATGGCGGAGACCGCGAGGGGCGCGGGCTCCAGTTCCTCCCAGGCCGCCATCAAGCCGTCAACCTCGCCAAGGGTTGCTCGGATACGGGCAGTGAACAACGTTTCGCTCATGCGGGCTTGAGGAAGTTCGCGATGACGCGCTTTTCGCCGCCGCTGTCGAATTCGACGGTGAGCTTGTTCCCCTCCACATGGGTCACGCGGCCACGACCAAAGCGGTCGTGCTGCACGCGATCGCCGCGCGCGAAGGGGCTGGCGCCCGGCGTCGAAGTCGCGATCAGCTCCGCATGGCCCTCGATCAGCGGTCCGCGGGTCTTGACCATGCCGCGCTCCACGGCGGATCGCGCGCGCTGCCAGCCGGGGCTCGAATAGGTGCTGCCGAAGGCGGCATTGTCCCAGCGACTCGGGTGGCTGTCGGCGGCATAGCCGTAATGGCTTTCCATTTCCGCGACCTCGATATGCTCCTTTGGCAGTTCGGCAATGAAGCGCGAGGGGATCGAACTCATCCACTGGCCATAGGTGCGCCGGTTGGCGGCGAAGGAGACGCGCGCGCTGCGGCGGGCGCGGGTGAGGCCGACATAGGCGAGGCGGCGCTCCTCCTCAAGGCCGGCGGTGCCGTTTTCATCGAGCGAACGCTGATGCGGGAAAAGCCCGTCTTCCCAGCCGGGCAGAAAGACGGTGCCGAATTCGAGCCCCTTGGCTGCGTGCAGCGTCATCAGCGTCACGCGGTCGGCGGTGTCGCGCTGCTCCATATCCATCACGAGGGCGACATGCTCAAGGAAGCCTTGCAGGTTCTCGAACTCTTCCATCGAGCGCACGAGTTCCTTCAGATTGTCGAGGCGGCCGGGCGCCTCGGGGCTCTTGTCGAGCTGCCACATCTCGATATAGCCCGACTCCTCGAGCACGATGCCCGCAAGCTCGGTGTGGGGAAGGCCATCCTTGGCCTGGGCCCAGCGGTCGATGGCGGCAACGAGGGTCTGCAAGGCATTGCGGGCCTTGCCGGGAAGCTCTTCCGTTTCGCTGAGATAACGCGCGGCGCGCAAGAGCGGCACACCCATGCGCCTTGCCGTCTTGTGCAGCGCCTGCTGCGAGGTCTCGCCAAAGCCGCGCTTCGGCCTGTTGACGATGCGCTCAAAGGCGAGGTCGTCGTCGGGTTGCACGACAATGCGGAAATAGGCCAGCGCGTCGCGGATTTCCTGGCGCTCATAGAAGCGCGGGCCGCCAACGACGCGATAGGGCAGGCCGAGATTGAGGAAGCGCTCTTCAAAGGCGCGCATCTGGAACGAGGCGCGAACGAGAACGGCGATGTCCGACAGGGCGGAGCCTGCGCGCTGAACTGCCTCGATCTCCTCGCCGATGGCGCGGGCCTCTTCCTCGCCATCCCAGTAACCCTTGACCTGGACCTTTTCGCCTTCGTTCAGCGGTGTCCACAAGGTCTTGCCAAGGCGGCCCTGATTGGCGGCGATGAGCCCTGAGGCTGCACCCAGAATATGGGGCGTCGAGCGATAATTGAGCTCAAGCCTGATCACCCGGGCGCCGGGGAAATCGCGCTCGAAACGCAAGATGTTATCCACCTCCGCGCCGCGCCAGCCATAGATCGCCTGATCGTCATCGCCGACACAGCAGATGTTGCGCCGCTCGGAGGCGAGGAGGCGCAGCCACAGATACTGGGCAACGTTGGTGTCCTGATACTCATCGACGAGGATGTAGAGGAAACGCCGATGATAATCGGCTAGGATCTCCTCGTGCTCTTTGAAGATGCGGATATTGTGCAGCAGGAGATCGCCGAAATCCGTGGCGTTGAGCTGACGCAGGCGTTCTTGATACTGCGCATAGAGCGCGGCGCCCTTGCCGTTCGCATAGGCGTGGGATTCGCCCGCGGGAACCTGTTCAGGCAGTTGGGCGCGATTCTTCCAGCGATCGATGAGCGAGAGCAGCCCGCGCGCGGGCCAGCGCTTTTCATCGATGTTCGCGGCTTCGATGATTTGCTTCAAAATGCGCAGCTGATCGTCATCATCGAGAATGGTGAAATTGCTTTTGAGGCCAACAAGTTCGGCGTGACGGCGTAGAATCTTCGCCGCGATGGAATGGAAGGTGCCAAGCCATTGCATCCCCTCAACCACGCCGCCGATGAGCGCGCCGATGCGCTCCTTCATCTCGCGCGCGGCCTTGTTCGTGAAGGTGACGGCCATGATCTGCCCCGGCCAGGCCCTGCGTGTGGCGAGGATATGCGCAAGCCTCGTCGTGAGGACGCGGGTCTTGCCCGTGCCCGCGCCCGCCAGAACGAGCACGGGGCCGTCGATCGCCAGCACCGCCTCCTTCTGCGATTCGTTCAGATTCGTCAGGTAACGTGGTTCCGCGACTGGCGCGGCCATTGCCGCCGCCGCCTCGTCGAGCGGATCCTCAAAAGGGTCTGACGTCATGTGCCTTTCAACTCGCAGTTCACACTTCTCAACACACCGTTAACCGGGTTCCATCATACTTGGTTCACCATAGCCCCAAGTCCCTATCGGTTCCCATGTCCGAGATCGCGCCTTTGTCCCAGGAAACGCCCGAGATCATGCCCGAGCCTGAGGAGAGTATCCCTTCGCCTCAGCCGAACGAAGCGGCAACCCGGATTGAGAAGTGGCGGCGCAAAGCGGGCCGTGTCAATGCCGCTGCCGTCGATGCCGTGCTCGATGACCCGCAGCATCGCGCGGTCATTCAGCACGCCTTCGCCTTCGCGCCGGAGCTTGCGGAGTGCTGCATCGCCCATCCGGCCGTCGTTTTCGCCGCGCTGAGGGGGCAGTGGCGCTCCGTCGTGCGCGAGGCGTTTCGCGATCTCTCGGCGATCGATCGCGCCTGGGGGCCGACCGAGTCCATCACCACGGCGCTTCGGCCCATCCGCGACCGTGTGTTCGCGACAATGGCGCTGACCGCCTTGTCGGGGCTCGTATCTGATTCGGACGTGCATCAGACGCTGACGCAAACCGCGGAACGCATGATCGATGCGACGCTCAACGCGCTCGTGCGCCGTTCGATCCGGCATGGACAGCTTCCCATCGCCGCCGACCCCCTTCCTTCCTCGCTGCAGGGGCTGTTCGTGCTCGGGGGCGGCGATTTTGCGAGCGGCGAGACTGGGTATGCAGGCCCGCTCGACCTTGCGGTCGTCTACGACCCTGTCGCACTTCAGGAAATCGGAATCAGTTCAATCGCTTGCGAGCGTCCGCTCGTCCATATCGCGGCAGAGCTGAAAGAGGCTTTCGCCTCGCCGGCACGGGGCGCACCCTTGTTCAACGTCACGCTGGAAACCATTGGTATTGCAAACCATGTCCGCGTCGCGCTCAATGCCGATGATGTGCTTTACAGCATCGGCCTGCCGCCGCCTCAGCCGCGCCGGGCGTGGTTCGCCAGCGCGCGCGCGGTTGCGGGAGACAAGAAGGCCGCAGACGCCTTCCTCTCGCGCGTGCATGAGCGGCTTTATACCGGCCGGTACGGCGCCGTCGACCTTGCGCTCGCATCGGAAGACTTCACCAAGACACCAGTGCGGCCCAGCCAGTCTCTCGGCGGGGTCCCGAACGCGTTGACGCGGCTGCTGCTGTGCCTGCGCCTCGTGCTTGGGGCAAAGCAGCCGCACCTCGTGACGGCTCCCGTGCGCGCGGTCATCGCGGCGGCGCGGGATGCGCAGATCCTGTCGGGCGAGCTTGCCGACCGTCTCAACGATGTCATCGCCATCGAGCGGGCGGCGCGGGACACCTATCACCTCTGCGCGGGGGCCGCGCAGGTCGCGCCGGGACAGAGCGGCAGGTTGCGCACGGCGCAGGCGGCGCTTGCAGGCTTCAACGATGCCAGCAGCTTCCTGCATGTTCTTGAGGCGGCGGAAGAAGAAGCAGAGGCCGCTTGGGCAGCGCTTGTCATGGCCGCGCCCATCGCTTCCAAGTGGACGATGGAGATGCGGCCCTCGCTCGTCGTCTCGGCCGCACCCAACAAGCTTGAGGCACTCGGGTTTGACGATGGCGCGTCGGTTGCGCTCACCATCGAGCGCTGGGTGCCGGCGCTCGGCGAGGGCAGGCCGGTGCGGCGCATGGCGGACCTTGCGCCCGGGCTCATCACGGCCTTTGCCGAGACCGATGATCCTAACGGCGCGGTGCTGCGCTTCGACCGGTTCCTTGCCGCCTCGGGCAACGAGGAGGATGTGTTCCTCGCGCTCAAGTCGGATCCCAGCCTTGTGGGAGAAGTCGCCAATGTCTTCGGCAACGCGCCGGCGGTGGCCGAGGCCTTTATCCGCTCCAAGACCTTGATCCAGGCCTGGCCTTCCTGGGAGCGCGGCGTCGATATGCTGTTCTCGGCGCCGGAGTGGCTGGCCTCGCATGTGGGCGAGGGGCCGGCCGCGCTTTCGGGCACGGCCTTGCGCGAATGGGCAAGGGACATGAAGGCGCAGGCGGCCTGCGATGTGATCGGCATGCGGCTCGATGCGGCCGACGCAAACGCAGTGTTCTCAGCGATCGCCGAAGCGACCGTGCAGCGCGCCTATGACATCGTTCGGGCGCAGTACCCTGAGGCCGAGAGCCCATCGGCGGGCGGCATTGCCGTTCTCTCCATGGGCGCGTTTGGCGGGCGCATGCTTTCGTTCGATTCGCCGCTCGAACTCGTCTTCGTGTCCGATGTCGATCAAGGCGGGGCCGCGACCGCCGAAGCGGCGATCCGCTCGGCTATGTTCGCGCGCGATCTCCTTAACGAACTTGGCGCGGACGATGCGGGTGAGGCGGTTTTCAGCATCGACACAACGCCGCGCCCTGGGGGACAGAATGGGCAGTTGACGACGCCCATGCATGCCTATCTTGCCCATTATGGCGGCCCTGCGGCGCCGGCCGAACACCTTGCCCTGACGCGCACGCGCATCCTGATCGCGCCCGAGCATCTGCGGCTCAAACTCTCCACGGGGCTTCGCGACATTCTCACGCGCGGGCGGCGCACCGACCGGCTTGCGGCCGAGGCGGATCGCGCGCGGCACAAGCTGACGCGGGAGACCGATGCCAGCAATCGCTGGGATCTGGATGCCATGCATGGCGGACTTGGCGATATCGGCCTCATCGCTGCCGCGCTGCAATTGCGCAATGCGGCCGACCATCCTTACGTGCTCTCGCCCGATGCGGGATCGGCCTTCTCGGCTCTGTGCCGGGCGGGGTGCCTTGATCCCGACACGGCGGCCGAATTGACCGAGACGCATCGCTTCTATACGCGCATCCGGGCGATCCTCTCGATCATCGGGCGGTCGGACCTCGCTACACGCCGGCCCGGCCCACGGCTCGCTTCGCTCGTCGCGCGGGCGGCGGGGGTTTCCGAATTCGCCTCGGTCGAGCCGCTCATTCAGGGACATGCAGAGCGGACGATGGGGCATTACAAGCGCCTGTTCCTGACGCCGCAGCCTTTGTCGGCGCCGGAGCGGCGGTTCACCTCGTTCCGCTCAAGCCGCCAGAGCTGAGCGCCTTTTCCGATTGGGGTGAGGCGGGGGATGCGACAGCAAGTTTTTCCCTCACCCTTCGAGGGCCGCGAAGGGCGGTCGCCTCAGGGTGAGGTCATATTTTCTGTACCCTGAGGTGGGCTTTCCTACCCGCGTCATTCTCGAGCCTGCGACCGCAGGCGAAGAGAATCCATAGTTCTTGCGCTGGATCCTCTTCGCGGCTCTCGCGCTTCGCGGATGACGGATAAAGTGGATGGCCCCTTCCCTGGGCAAGCGCCTTTCGCAGGCTCGCGTCAGTCAATCCCATCCTCGCGCTTGTGGGCGTCGAGGTGGCGGGCGGCGCGGGCAGCCTCATCATCATCGCGGGAGCGCTCGGCCTTTGTGCGGCCGAAGCGGGCACGATTTTCTTCCGCCTTCGCCGCGCCTTCGGCCCGCGTCTTGGCCTTTCGTGCCCGGCGCAGATTGATGATCTTGCTCACTTGCCTGCGTCCAGTTCCATGGCGCGCTTGAATGCCGGGCGATCCGTGATGCGGGCGCAATAGTCCTTAAGCAGCGGTGTTTCGTTCATCAGCTTGAACATCATCATGAAATTGATGCCGCCGCCGACCACGATGTCCGCGGCCGAGAATGTTTGGCCAAGGAAATAGTCCTTGCCCGCAAGATGCGTGTTGAGCGCCTCTTCCACCTCTTCGGGCGCGGCCCAGCCCATCATCCCATAGATATGCTTCAGGCCCAGGCGACGCTCAAGAAAGGCGGGCTCCATGACGCCGGTGCGATAAGCGAGCCAGGAGAGGTATGCGCCGCGCGCCGAGTCGCCCACCTTCGGCCCCAATTTCGCCTCCGGATAGAGGTCCGTCAGATAAAGCGCGATGGCGGGTGTTTCGAATACCACATGCCCGTCATGCACGAGCGCGGGGACCTTGCCATGGGGATGCGGGTTCGAAGGATCGCGCGCGCCGGAGCCGTCCGGCCCCTTGATCGTGACGGCCTTTGTTTCATAGGGCACGCCCAGCTCTTCCAGCAGCCAGCGGATGCTCGCTGAACGCGACATCGGCTTGTGAATGAGCGTGAGCATGGCAGGCGCCTCCCCAATGTTGAGCGCCAAGGCTAGATCGCCGTCCTTGCCGCCACAAGGGCGCGCACGCGCAGCGCGCTTGTCAGGGGGCGGGTGCCGCGGCTCGCGTCCACCTCGCCGATCAGGGATGCAAGGCTCTTCCTTTGCCTTGCCGCCTCGATTTCGAGGGTGGCCCAGAACTCAGGCTCGAGCGCGACCGATGTGCGGTGGCCCGAAAGCGAGAATGAGCGCTTTTTCAGCTTCATGCCGACCATGCCTCAACCTGGGTGGATCATGTCCTCCGGGCGAACGATCGCATCGAACTCCGCCGCCGTGACGAGGCCAGACTTCACCGCCTCTTCCTTCAGCGTGGTGCCGTTCTTGTGCGCGGTCTTGGCGATCTTGGCCGCGTTGTCATAGCCGATCTTGGGCGCGAGAGCCGTCACCAGCATCAGCGAGCGCTCCAGCCCCGCCTTGATGTTGTCGAGGCGCGGCTCGATCCCTACGACGCAATTGTCAGTGAAGCTCACCGCCGCGTCAGCCATCAGGCGCACGGATTGCAGGAAATTATAGGCCATCACCGGATTGAAGACGTTGAGCTCAAAATGGCCCTGACTGCCGGCGAAGGTGAGGGCGGCGTGGTTGCCAAAGATCTGCACGCAGACCTGGGTCAGCGCCTCGCACTGGGTGGGATTGACCTTGCCGGGCATGATCGAGGAGCCGGGCTCGTTCTCAGGGAGGGCAAGCTCACCAAGCCCGGAGCGGGGACCTGAACCCAGAAAGCGGATGTCGTTGGCGATCTTGAACAGCGAGGCGGCGACCGTGTTGATCGCGCCATGGCTGAACACCATCGCGTCGTGGGCCGCGAGCGCCTCGAACTTGTTGGGGGCCGAGGTGAAGGCAAGGCCCGTTATCGCGGCGATGCGGTCGGCGATGCGCTCGGCAAAGCCCTTGGGTGCGTTGAGGCCCGTTCCCACGGCGGTGCCGCCTTGGGCGAGCTGCATCAGCATGGGCAAAGACTGCTCGATGCGGGCGATGCCGTTCTGGACCTGCTGCGCATAGCCCGAGAATTCCTGGCCGAGGGTCAGGGGGGTCGCGTCCTGGGTGTGGGTGCGGCCAATCTTGATGATGTTCTTCCAGGCCTGCGCCTTGTCGTTGAGCGCGTTGCGCAGTTTCTGCAGCGCGGGCAGCAGACGGTGAACGATCTCCTCCGCGCAGGCGATGTGCATCGCCGTCGGGAAGGTGTCGTTCGAGGACTGGCTCATATTCACGTGGTCGTTCGGGTGAACGGGCTTTTTCGTGCCCATCTCGCCGCCCAGCATCTCGATCGCGCGGTTCGAGATGACCTCGTTCGCGTTCATGTTGGATTGCGTGCCCGATCCCGTCTGCCATACGACGAGGGGGAAGTGGTCATCGAGCTTGCCCTCGAGCACTTCCTGTGCGGCGGCAATGATGGCCTTGCCGATCTTGGGGTCAAGGCCGGCGAGCTCCATGTTCACCTCCGCCGCGGCACGCTTGATAATGCCAAGGGCACGGACGATGGGAAGAGGCTGCCTCTCCCAACCGATCTTGAAATTGCCGAGCGAGCGCTGGGCCTGCGCGCCCCAATAGCGGGTCGCGTACACTTCGATCGGGCCGAAGGTGTCGGTTTCAGTACGGGTGGTTTTGGCCATGCCGCGTCGTCCTTGCTTGCGTAATCGAGCTTGCCGGAAGGCATTAAACCAGCGCTTTAGCATGCGAAACGGGCGGGATTAAAGCGCGCTACTTCTTGCGGAAGGCATCAAGGCTGACGACCTGGCCGCCCGCGGCATTGGCGTCGGGCTTGACCTCCGGCGCGGCGGGCGTGGCGTGCGCCTCCTTGGCCGGCGGCTGCAACGCCGCGGGCTGAAGCGCGCCAGGGCGCAAGGCGATACCTGAGGCCTGGTTCTTGAATTGCAGCCCGAACTGCACAGAGGGGTCGAAAAAGGCCTTCACCGCCGCGTAAGGGACCACAAGCTCCTCGCCGACCTTGTTGAACGAAAGCGAGACGGTGAAGCGCGTGTCCTCCACCTTGAGGCCCCAGAAACGGTGCTGGAGGACGATCGTCATCTCCTCAGGATAGCGCGCGCGCAAGTGCTCAGCGATGTTCACGCCCGGAAAACGCGTATCAAAGGTGATGTAGAAATGATGATCGCCCGGCAGGCCCTGCGCCGCCGCGCGCTCAAGCGCCATTTTCACGACGCCGCGCAGCGCCGTTTGCGCCATCTGCTCATATCCCATCCAGTCCTTGGCCATGGGGCCGTCACCTCTCTTGCCAGCGGCGTAGACTAGCCCTCGGCTCCCTTTAGTCAATGCAGACAAAATCGCGCAAGGGCGGGGCGCATTTACGATGCCGCGCGCCGGGGGCCTCTCCTTTCTGGCCGCAGATCCCTTGAATATATTCCTAAGAATGAATATCCTATTCCCAGGAATGAAAAAGGGGGTTCCGATGACGGCTTCGCGGCGGCAATTCATCAGAGTTCTGGGCGGGGGCGCCGTGATCGCGGCCGCGGGCGGCCTTGGCCTCACCCGATGCGACCTCATGCCGGAGGAAGCCATCGCGGCATGGCAGGACCCGTTCGGGGCTGAGGTGGAGCCGAGGCGGCGCGCGCTTGGTGCGGCCCTGCTTGCACCTAATCCGCACAACATGCAGCCCTGGATCGCCGATCTGCGGCAGGAGGGTGTCATCACCTTTCTTGCCGACCGGACGCGGCTCTTGCCCGCGACAGATCCCTATTCCCGGCAGATCGTGATCGGCTGCGGGGCGTTTCTTGAATTGCTGCGCATGGCGGCGGCGGAAATGGGCTATCGCGCCGAGACGCGACTGTTCCCGGACGGGGCCTGGACGGACGAGGCGGTCGGGGAGACGCCTCTTGCCCGCGTCACCTTTGCCGCCGATCCGGCGATTGCGCGCGATCCGCTGTTCGCGCATGTTCTTCGCCGGCGCTCGAACCGGAACGTCTATGAGGCAAGGCATGTCGAAGCGCGCAAGGCAGAGGCGATCGCGGCGGCAAGCGCCGAAGCCGGCACGCGCTTTGGCTGGACGGGGGGCGATGCGCATCTTTCCGACCGGATCCGCGACCTTGCCCGCAGGGCCTGGGCGGCGGAAGTCGGCTATGATGAATCCTATTATGAATCCGTCCGGGTCTATCGGCTGACCGCAACGGAGATCGCCGCCCACCGCGATGGGCTGTCGCTGCACGGGCCGCTCATCTGGTGGCTGAATGCAACCGGCATCTTCACGCGCGAAAAGGCCCTGTCGGGCAACAAATTTCTGCGGGATCAGGCGCTCGCGAACGTCACAGCGCAAATCGATGCCTCGCCAAGCTTTGGCTGGATCATCACGCCGCAAAACGATCGGCCCATGCAGATCGCGGCGGGGCGCGCCTATGTAAGGGCCAATCTCGCCGCGACGGGCGCCGGCGTCGCCCTTTGTCCGTTAAGCCAGATCCTCGAGGAGTTTCCCGCGATGCAGGCCTTGCAGCGCGAATTCAAGGAGACGCTCGGCGTTGAACCCGCCCACACCGTGCAGATGCTCTTCCGCATGGGCTATGCAACGGAGGCGCCGCCTTCGCCGCGCCGCCGCCTCGGCGACATCGTTCTGGCATGAGCGGCGAGCCGGACCGGCTGCTCCCACGCTCTGGCGTGGCTGAGCGGCAGCAGAATTATCGCCTTCTTGCCACCATCGGTATCATCCACCAGCTTGCCAGCACGCGGGCGGGGCGCGTCCTTGCGCCGCTCAAGCTCACGATGGCGCAATTCGCGATCCTCTCGCATTTTCATTGGCGGGCGGACGAGCCCAAAAGGGTTGCGGCCGTCGCCAGGGCCATGCAGCAAAACCAGCCCGCAGTGACGAAGACAATCCAGAAACTGCTCGAAGCCAAGCTGCTGCGTGCAAGTGCCGATGCGGCCGACAGGCGCTCGATGCTTCTCTTTCTGACGCCGAAGGGAAAGGCATTCTTCCAGCGGGCGCTGATGCGGCTTGAACCCCAGTTCGCCGCGATGTTCGAAACCTGGACGCAAGCCGAGCTTGCGGACCTTGGCGCCAAGCTTGACCGCCTGAAGGTCTGGCTCGACACCAAGGGCCGCGAGGAGCCCGGCGTTCAGACGAGTTCCTTGAGCACGTCGGGCGAATAGGGCTTCAGGCTCTCCAGGTTCCCCTTGCGCACCTTGTTGGGCCAATCGGAGTTGACGATGAGCGCGCGGCCGACAGCCACCAGATCGAAATCGCCGCGCTCGAACATCTCGATGAGGCGGTCAAGGCTTGCCGGGATTGCGCTGGCTCCGGCGAAGGTGGCGATGAACTCGGCGTTGAGGCCGACGCTACCGACCGAGATAACGGGCTTGCCGGTCAGTTTTTTCACCCAGCCCGCGAGATTGAGGTCGCTGCCCTCGCTTGCGAATTCAGGCTCCCAGAAACGGCGGGTCGAGCAATGGAAGATGTCGACGCCGGAAGCGGCAAGCGGGGCAAGGAACCTTTCAAGCTCCGCCGGGGTGTTGGCCAGCCTTGCCTCGAAATCCTGCTGCTTCCACTGCGAGAAGCGCAGGATGATGGGATAGTCGGGGCCGACCGCGCGGCGCACCGCGGCGATCACCTCACAGGCAAAACGGGTGCGCTTGACCAGGTCACCGCCATAATCGTCGCTGCGCTGGTTCGTGCCCTCCCAGAAGAACTGGTCGATCAGATAGCCATGCGCGCCGTGGATCTCGACGCCATCAAAGCCGAGGCGCTTTGCATTTGCCGCCGATCTTGCATAGGTCTCGATGACCGCTTCGATCTCGCCCAACGTCATCGGCTCCCCCACTATCTTGCCGGGCTTGAAGATGCCGGAGGGGCCGATGCCTTTGATTTCGGGATTGGGGCCGGTTCCTGGACGGCGCATCAGCCCCGTGTGCCAGAGCTGAGGCATGATGTGGCCGCCCGCTTCCTTCACGGCCTTGAGCACCTTTGCCCAGCCGGCAAGGGGAGCCTCTCCGTCGAAATCGGGAACGTTGGCATCGTTGAGCGCGGCAGGGTGGCCCGTGCCCGTGCCCTCCGTGATGATGAGGCCGACCCCGCCCTCGACCCGGCGGCGGTAATATTCCGCGACGTTCTCACCCGGCACCTGATGGGGCGAAAACGAACGCGTCATGGGCGCCATGACGATGCGGTTGGGAAGGTGGAGCGACTTGAAATCGAACGGCGTGAAGAGCGGCGCGGCCGAGAGCGTCATGGGTGGTCCTGTCAGTTGTGAATAGCGGATGCGCGACGCTAGACCAGATTGACGGCAAGGCAAAGGGGAGGTGACTTCACGCCTTCACGAAGGTCTTGAAACCACCGAAGATCAATCGCTTGACATCGAAGGGGGAATTGGCGGGCGTCATCACCTTTTGCAAGCGCGGGTCAGCCATCACCTTCTTGTTCACCTTGTCGCGATGCGCGCGGGATTTGTAGACGATCCACGACAACACGACGGTCTCGCCGGGCTTGAGCTTTACGGCGCGCGTGAACGAGGTGAGCTTGCCCACCGGCACGTCATCGCCCACACATTCCACATAGTCGAGCGCGCCATGCTCCTTCCATACGCGGCAGGCCAATTTCGCAAGCTTGCGATAGGCGGCAAGATTTCCCTCAGGAACCGGAATTACGAAACCATCGACATACATGGCTCAATCTCCGCGTGACGGGCGCCCAGGTCCGGGCCTCAACGCTCCATATTGCATGCTGGCGAAGGCGTTGCAAATGCTCCGAATTAATGATCCGTGTACTGAAAGATGGCCTCGAACGGCGCGTCAAAGGCACGCGCGAGCCGGAAGGCGAGTTCGAGGGATGGCGCGTATTTCTCCGCCTCGATGGCGATAATGGTCTGGCGGGTGGCGTCCACCCGCTCGGCCAACTCCTGCTGGGTCTGGCCAAGTCGGGTGCGGTATTCGCGGATGCGATTGTGGATGCGTCCCATGGGGTAGGCGGTCACATTCGATAAGAGAGGATGGTGGAAATCAGCTTCACGATGTGGCCGGCATAGAGCGTGCCCAGGAGAAAGGTGACGAGCGCGGGCAGCCGCGTCAGGTCGGCCGAGACGAACTCGTAGCCGGGGAAAGCCGCCTCGGCGATCATGTGGAATACGATGACATTGATGACGGCGATGATGACGACATGCTGATTGCGGTCCGCGCGGTCCTCGATGAGCTTGTCGCGCTCATCATGTATGACCCGTTCGCCCTTGCGCATGATGGCGAGAGCGGAATGGATCGCCGTTTCCGCAACGATCGTCGCCACGATCAGCGCGACATAAGTCCAGAAGAGGTGTCTGGGCGGCACGTCCACGATCTGCCAGCCATCCATCATGCGCATCGCGAAGAACCAGACGATAAGTCCGGTCGCGATCAGCGACAGCCAGCTGTATTTTTCTTGCTCTGCCAATGGGGCCTCCCGCAGGGTGTGTAAGAGATGTTTTACATGTAGGGTGGGAAGGCTTGAATGTCAAACATGTTTTACATGTGCGATGAGGTCATGCGAGGCCAGCTCGAGAAGCGGGAATGACGCCTTGCGGCGAATGAAGTGGAGGGGCTTTGCGTTGCCCGGCGCCCCTTGGCCTCTTACCAAGCGGTCGGGGCGCCCAGAGGCGAATGAAGTGGAGGGGCTTCTGTTGCCCGGCGCCCCTCCGGTGCCGCGCTTACCTGTCAATTAGGCAGCGAGCGCCATTTCGTTATCGTTGGCACCTATACGATCGGCCCGATAACGGCGGAACCATGCCGGGCAAAAGCTACACCTTTACACGTCTGTCGATCCTATTTCGCCCCCGCCGGAAGGCCCTTGGCCTTGGCCCTCGGGTGGAGGCGCCGGGTACCGCCCCCGGGTCCAGTCCGCTTATTCCGTGCGCGTTTATCGCCATAGCCGGTCAAGCCGGCAGGAACAGATATAGGGGATGTTCGTGTTGAAATGAAGTTCACAAGACGGGCAGGCGAATTTCGCACGTTAGGTAATCAGGCTATTCAGGCGGCGGCACAGTGCCTCAAGCCCCCGCTCATCGTGGCGATGCAGCAAGGTCAGTGGCAGCTTTGCGCCGGATTTCAGCGTCAGAACCGGGCGCCAGCAGGGATCCCCGTCGCCGTCCCTTTCCTCCTCCAGCGTGGCTGCGCTGATCTCATCGAAGCTCAGCGATACCCTCTCGCGGTGCCAGGGTGCCCATCTGGAAACCCACAGGCGCCGAGCCGCCCTGTCGATTCTCACGCTCGAGCGGGGGCTCCGCCTGAGGACGAAGGCGCTCATACCGAGCCCCACAAACCCCACGATTTGTGCGGCCAGGCCCATGAGGGGCTCGACCGGATCGGTGCTGACCCAAGGCAGGGCAACGAAACACGCACCGACGCCCGCGAAGAGCGCCGCCAGCACCCATTCGCGGCCCGGATTATCGCGCAGCCGAACCAGCTGGCGCTCTTCCCACATGCGCATGCGTGAGCCCTCCTGCGCGACGTTTGCCCCCGATTATCGTGCCGGAAGGTTGACAAGCAGGAACTCGCGCGCATTGGCGCCCATGACCCGGTCAATTTCCTCCTCGGTGAAGCCCTGCGCCAGCATCGCCTCGACGAGGGCGGCGAGTTCGGAAGTATCAAATGAGACCTCTGTTGCCCCATCGAAGTCGGAGCCAAGCGCCACATGCTCGAGGCCCACAAGGTCAATGGCTGCGCGCAGTGCCTTGGCTACGCCTGCGGGCGTGATGTCGCAAATGGCACCCTTCCAATAGCCGATCCCAATGAGGCCGCCCTTTGCGGCGATCGCCTGCATGCGTTCGTCGGAGAGGTTCCGCGGGCTGCCGCACACGCCGCGCACGCCCGTATGGGAAACGACGAGGGGCCGGGTCGCCATGGCAAGGACGTCATCGACAACGGCGGGAGAGGCATGGGCAAGGTCGACGATGATCCCCATCTCCTCCATGCGTTTCACCATCGCGCGTCCAAAATCCGTGAGGCCGCCCTTGTCGATGCCATGCAAAGAGCCGCCCATCTCGTTGTCGAAGAAATGAGAAATGCCGATCATGCGGAATCCCGCCGCGTAGAGGCGCTCGAGGTTCTCGGCCTTTCCCTCCAGGGCGTGGGCACCCTCGATGGCGAGCAAGGCGAGGACGAGATCCGGATTTCCGGCCTTTGCCTCAAGCCCCTGCGCCAACGCCGCAGCCGATGTGATGACGCGGATCTGGTCCGGCTCTGCGGCTGCGGCCGCGTAGAGCTTTTCGGATTGGTAAAGGGCGCGCTCCACCAGGCTCGACCAGGTGCGTGTTGGCCATAATTGTGCCTTTACCAGCAAGGATATCTGGTCCTCATCGCCGGTATTGCGGTCATAGTTGAGGCGTGCGGGGACCTTGGTCACGACCGAGAAGACCTGAATGCTCACCCGTCCCTCGCGCAGGCGGGGCACATCGACATGGCCACGGCGCGAGCGGTTCAGGATGTCCCGGTCCCACATCAGCGTATCGGCGTGAAGGTCAACGATTCCAAGGCCGCGATGCAGCACCTGTGCTTCCGCGCTGACAGGATATGGCGCGTGAGGGATGACGCGGTTCAGGTCATCCTCAACGAGGCCGGGCGCGATGGCCAGGCCGGCAACGGCGCCGAGGCCGATGAGAATGGCCGCGCCGAGCGCAATCTTGCGTAGCATTGGATTTCCCCCTTGAACACCCACTAGTTTTCCACAGTCTAGCCTAAGCAGGCGAAGGTGCATCCGGGGGAGGGTGCGGCTAAACTGCCAGGCCGACTCAACGGGTGAGGCCCCATGCGCCAGTATCACGAACTGATGGATCACGTGCTGCGTCACGGCGTGCGCAAGGCCGACCGGACGGGCACGGGCACGCTGTCCATCTTCGGCTGGCAGTCGCGGTACGATCTTGCAGAAGGGTTCCCGCTCGTCACGACCAAGAAGCTCTTCACCAAGGCCATCATCCACGAATTGCTCTGGTTCCTGCGGGGCTAGACAAATGTGCGCTCATTGCAGCAGGCGGGGGTTACGATCTGGGATGAGTGGGCGGATGACGAAGGGGAGCTGGGGCCTGTCTATGGGCATCAATGGCGCTCCTGGCCCGCGCGGGATGGCGCCGCCATCGACCAGATCGCGCTCGTCCAGCGGATGATCCGCGCGAACCCCGATTCGCGCCGGCTCATCGTCACGGCCTGGAACCCAGCCGATATCGAGCGGATGGCCCTGCCGCCCTGTCACTGCCTCTTCCAGTTCTATGTCGCGGAAGGGCGGCTTTCTTGCCAGCTCTATCAGCGCTCGGCCGACATCTTCCTCGGCGTGCCGTTCAACATCGCTTCCTATGCGCTTCTGACGATGATGATGGCGCAGGCGACGGGGCTCAAGGTGGGGGAGTTCGTACACAGCTTCGGCGATGCGCATCTCTATACCAACCACATCGAGCAGGCGGAGCTGCAACTCTCCCGTGCGCCTTATCCTTTGCCGCGGATGCGGATCGATCCCTCGGTCAGCGACATCTTCGGTTTCAGCTATGAGCATTTCACGCTTGAGGGCTATCAGGCGCATCCCCATATCGCCGCGCCGGTGGCGGTCTAGTCCATGAGCATCACGATCGCCCCTGAGACGCCGCTGCAAGACGAGGTGCGCAGCCTCATCGCGGCGCTCAATGCGCGGCTCTTGTTGGTGACACCGCCCGAGCATTGCCATCACATGAGCGTCGAGGAAATGGCGCGGCCGGACACGACCGTCTTCATCGCGCGCGAGGCGGACGTGGCGATTGCCTGCGGCGCCTTGCGGCGTCATCAGGCGGGTATCGCGGAAGTCAAACGCATGTACACGGTTCCAGCCGCGCAAGGGCGCGGGGTCGGTGGGCGTATCCTTGAGGCGATCACACGCCTTGCCGAGCAAGAGAGATTTCGCCGGCTCGTGCTCGAGACAGGAACAGAAGGCTTTGAAGCGGCCTGGCGCGTCTATGAGCGGGCAGGGTTTCGCCGGTGCGGGCCGGTGCTCGACTATCCGCCGTCGCCCTTCACGGCGTTTTATGAAAAGGCGCTTGGACCACTGCCATGATCCTCTCGCTCATCGTGGCGGTGGCGGAGAACGGCGTCATCGGCCGCGCTAATGGTCTGCCTTGGCGGCTGAAGGGCGATCTTGCCTGGTTCAAGAAGCAGACACTGGGCAAGCCCGTCATCATGGGCCGCAAGACGTGGGACTCGCTGCCCAAAAAGCCTTTGCCTCAGCGCGCCAACATCGTCATCAGCCGCGACGCCGGGTTTGCGCCAGGGGGCGCCGTTGCGGTGCGCTCGCTCGATGAGGCGCTCGCCGCGGCAGGCGATGTGCCCGAGGCGATGGTCATTGGCGGGGCGGAAATCTTCGCGCAGGCGATGGCGCGCGCCGGGCGGCTCTATCTCACGGAAGTGCATGGAAGGCCTGAGGGCGATATCTTCATGCCGGCGCGCGATTGCCGCTGGCTGGAGGTCTTTCGCGAGCGCCGCGCGCGGGTGGAGGACGAAGCCTATGACTATAGTTTCGTCATCCTTGAGCGGATGCCTTGAGCCCTACCAGTAGAAGGCCATGATCTGCGCGGCCCATTCGGGCTCCCTCACCGTGCCGCGCGGGCCGAAGCCCTTCATATAGGGCTTGATATCCAGCACGGGCGTGCCGTCGATGGCATCGAGCCCCTTCACATGGAGCGTCAAGCCCTCGACGCGCAAGAGCTGGCACGTGCATAGGCCAATCCGGTTGGGGCGCCCCTTGCCGCGCTGCGCGAAGATGCCGACTCTTGGCCAATCGGTGCGCCCGCGCGGGTGGCGGCTGCCACGCTCGATCTCGGTTTCGGGCACGCGATCGAAGACGAACAGCACCTCGATGTGGGAGAAGCCATCGAGGCTCTCGACCGCACCGGGCGTGAACTGGGCGGGATCGATCTCGATGCGCGACTGCACCGCGTTCCAGGCATCATCGATCGCGGCATCGCGAGATGAGCGGACCGTGCCGATTTCCGTCATGTTGAACTGCCGTGACATCTTGTATTCCCCTCGCCTGACTGGGCTAAAGCATCGAACGCGATTCCGATTTCGCGTCCGATGCGTTAGGTCTTTGTATTATCGCATCGTTTCGCCGAAAACCGGCGTCCACTTTTCGGCACGATGCTTTATCGTTCACGTCTCATCCGTCGCATCCCCATACCCATCCATAACATCAAGAAGGAAACGCTCTCATGGGCATGACAGAAATCGCATCCGGCCTGAAATTTCCCGAAGGCCCCGTCGCCATGGCGGATGGGTCCATCATCCTCACCGAAATCGCGGGCGGCGTCATCTCGCGCATCAGGCCGGACGGGAAAAAGCAGACGGTCTCAAAGCCGGGCGGCGGACCCAATGGCGCGGCGATCGGGCCGGATGGCGCACTCTATGTCACCAACAACGGCGGCTCCTTCCATTTCCACAAGCGCATGGGGCTCATGTTCCCTGGCCCGCGTCCTGCCGATCACACGGGCGGGCGCATCGAGCGCATCGATCTCTCCACGGGCAAGGCCGAACCGCTCTATACCGAATGCGAGGGCATGCCGCTCGTTGGACCCAATGACATCGTCTTTGATGGCGAGGGAGGCTTCTGGTTCACCGATCACGGCGCAGGCGATGCGGTAACGCGCAAGCTGGGCGGCCTTTATTATGCCCGGGCGGATGGATCAAAGATCGTGCGGGCGATCGGCAGCCTGTTGTCACCGAACGGTGTCGGGCTCTCTCCCGATGGCGCGCGCGTGATGTGGGCCGATACGCTGTCGGGACGGCTCTTCAAAGCGGATATCGCCAAGCCCGGCACCGGCAAGCTGAAGCCGGGCACGGGGCTCGTCCCTGGCGACTATGTCGGATCCGGCCCCGGCTATTGCTTTTTTGATTCGCTCGCCGTGCAGGCGGATGGCGGGGTATGCGTCGCGACGATCCTCAATAGCGGCATCACAACGATTTCGCAGAGCGGCAAGGCGGTGCTCACCGCCATTCCCGGCGATCCGCTCATCACCAATATCTGCTTCGGCGGAAAAGGATTGAAGACGGCCTACATCACGCTGTCAGGAACGGGAAAACTGGTCTCGATGCCCTGGCGGAAGGCGGGCCTCAGACTGGCGCATGAGGCATGAGCGGCGAATAGGATTCGCGGCATGAATGTCATGTTAACGCCATGGTCAGATTGGCCGTGGCGGGCACGCTTCATGCGAAAAAAATCGTCTCCGCCAAGGCTTCCCAAGAGTCTCTCAACTGGTTAAGGACTCTCCCACGCGGACACTTAATAAGAGCCGCCTCTATCGAGGATACCAATCAGGGGAGGGCCGCAGAATGCGGACAATCTTTGCCATCATCACCAGTGCCATGCTCGCCAGCGGAGCGGCGTTCGCCGCCGATATGACGCCCGGCGGTGCCTTCGGCAACACGATCACGATCACCAACGCGAAGAGCGAAGTGACGAAGCTCTTCATCAATGAAGACATGTCCTATGAAGCGACGCTGCCCGACGGCGCCGTGCACAAGGGCACCTGGGCTGTCGCGGCCGACCAGATCTGCTTCACGCAGACCGAGCCCGCGCCGGCAGCCGACGCCAAGCCCGTCTGCGGTCTCGTCCAGCCCGACAAAAAGGCCGGCGATACGTGGGAACAGGGTGAGGGCGAACAGAAGATCACGGTCGCGATCACCGCGGGCCGCTAAGCCTTAGAGCCACTCGTTTTGCCGCGGTAACGCGCCGGCGGCCCTGTCCCCTACCGGCAGGGCCGACTTGGCGGCAACCTCTCGCCTTTCCGGTCAGAGTGGGCGCGGGCGTTTCTTAAGCAACCTGCCTTAAGCAACCTTTATCCGGAGAATACACAGATGTTTCGTACACTGATGATCACGGCCACCGCAGTTCTTTTCTCCACGGCCGCTTTCGCCGATCCGATGGCGACCCGTTACGACAACACGACCGTCATCACCAACGCCAAGGGCGAAGTGACCAAGATCCACTACAACAAGGACAACACGTTCGAGGCGATGGGTCCGCAAGGCACCATGAAGGGCACGTGGGCGATTACGGACGGCACGCTCTGCCTGACGCAGACGGAGCCCGCGCCGGCGGCCGATGCGAAGCCCATCTGCAATCCCGTTGCCGAGCATGCGGTTGGCGACAAGTGGGAAATGGGCGAAGGCGACGCGAAGGTGATGATCGAGCTCGTCGCGGGCCGCTAAGCGCGGTTTTCCGTCTCTGACATGCAGCGGGCCGGGCCTTTCGCGAGGTCCGGCCCTTCTTGTTTTGACTAGAGCGGCGTGCATTCAATCAGAATCGCTACGCCGCTCTAACCCTTTCAATTGTCGCAACGTTTAGCGGAAAACCGGTACCCACTTTTCCGCACGTTGCTCTAGACAAACCGAATGGCAGGGGCGGGTTTTGCCTGCGAGCCCGCTGCCAGCTTATCCGCGACCTTCCTTGCGATCGCGCGGAAGGCTTCGGCCTCGCGGCTTTCGGGCATCGACACCATCACCGGGCGCCCGGCATCGGATGTTTCGCGGATCGACAAGTGCAAGGGCACCTCGCCCAGCATATCGCAGTCCAGCATCGCCGCCGTCTCGCGCGCGCCGCCATGGCCGAAGATGTGCGCCTCATGGCCGCATTCCGGACATATGTAGCGCGACATGTTCTCGATTATGCCGAGGATCGGCACCTGCGTCTTTCGGAACATGGCAAGGCCTTTGCGCGCATCGATGAGGGCGATGTCCTGCGGGGTCGAGACGATGACCGCGCCGGCGAGCGGCACGCGCTGGGCGATGGTGAGCTGCGCATCGCCGGTGCCAGGGGGCATGTCGATGACCATGACATCAAGCTCGCCCCAGGCGACATCGTTCATGAGCTGGGTCAAGGCGCTCATGACCATGGGGCCGCGCCAGATCATCGGCGTATCGATGTCGACGAGAAAGCCGATGGACATGGCCTTCAAACCATAGCGCTCGATCGGGTGCAGCTTCTTGCCGTCCGAATGCGGCTTTTGCGAGATGCCCAAGAGATGCGGAACGGAGGGGCCATAGATGTCTGCATCGAGGAGACCGACGCTAAGGCCCTGCGCGACGAGGCCGAGTGCCAGGTTGACGGCGAGGGTGGACTTGCCGACCCCGCCCTTGCCGCTCGCCACCGCAATGATCGAGCGCACGCCGGGAATGCCGGCCGGAGCTGGGCCGGGGCGGGGGGCGCCTTCGGTCGCCGCTTCCCGCGACAAGGCGGCGCGTGAGCCCTGTTGGGGCGAGGGCCGGTGCGCCGTCAAGACGGCCGTCACCTGCTTGACGCCTGGAACCTTGCGCGCCGCCTCGGCGCATGCGGCACGCACCTTTTCCATCCTGGGAGCCGCGTCATGCGGGATCTCGAGCGCGAAGCTCACATGGCCGTCATGAACCGCAAGGCCTGTTATCAACCCCGCCTTAACGACATCTCTGCCACTCAAGGGGTCCGTGATGCTGGCAAGGGATTCAAGCACCTGCCGGTGCAGTTCCAAAGACATGGGGCGCTCTCAATCGGTGGCGGTCCGGCCTTGAATTGCGGGGCGGCGACCTTATTTCTTTCAAGGGCCAAAGGCGTGGCTGTGTGCCAAGTGTCGTTTGCGTGACCTTGGTGCCTGTCATATAACCCCGGCAGTCACGAAGACAATCGCCGGTGCGTCGCTCTGCCGCCCGAATCCCCTTAAACACGAAGATGATACGGCGCGGCTGATCGGCGCCTTTGTGAGAAACGAGGAATGGAATGCCCTGGGAGAATAAAGGTGGTGGTGGGCGCGGGCCGTGGGGACAGGGCCCTTCCGGTGGAAACCGGGGTGGCTCGCAGCCGCCTGATCTTGAGGAATTGTTGCGCCGAAGCCAGGACCGGCTGAGGCGGGCGATCCCCAGCGGCCCCATCGGGCCGGGCGTGTTTATCGTCGGTGCCATTCTGGTCGCGGGCGCGTGGCTCGCGAGTGGCTTCTATCAGGTCGGCCCAGGCGAAGTGGGCGTCGAGACACGCTTTGGCCGCCTGTCGGAGCTCACCAATTCGGGGCTCCAATATCACTTGCCCTGGCCGTTCGAGGCGGCCGAAACGGTCGATGTGCAGAACGTTGTGACAATGCCCATCGGCTATGACCTTGCCACCAGCGGGACGCGTCCAAGCGGACAGCGCTCGGGCGGCGAAGACAGCCTGATGCTGACGCAGGATGAAAATATCCTCGATATCGATTTCTCGGTCGTCTATCGCGTCAAGGACGCGGCCGATTATCTCTTCAATGTGGAGAAGCCGGAAAACTCCATCCGGGCGGTTGCCGAAAGCGCGATGCGCGAGGTGATCGGGCGCAACAAGCTGGTCGATGTGCTTGGCCGGGAGAGCGTGGGCGGCGCGGGCGGTGGCAAACGCGATGCCATTCAGCTTGAGGTGGCGCAGATGCTGCAAACGGCGCTCGATTCCTATCGCGCCGGCATCGAAATCCAGCGCGTGCAGTTTCAGCGCGTCGACCCGCCGCAGGACGTGATCGATGCGTTCCGCGAAGTGCAGGCGGCGCGCACGGAGGGCGAGCGCTTGCAGAACGAAGCGGTCGCCTATGCCAACAAAGTCGTTCCTGAAGCGCGCGGCGAGGCTGAGCGGATCAAGCAGCAGGCGGAAGCCTTCCGCATCCAGGCGATTGCCGAGGCACGCGGTGAGACGCAGCGCCTGCTTCAGCTTTACGGCGAGTATCGCCGCGCCCCCGATATCACGCGGGAGCGGATATTCATCGAAACGATGGAGCGCGTCCTTTCCGGCATGAACAAGGTCATCATCGATGAAAAGCAGGGCGGGGCGGGCGTGATGCCCTATCTGCCGCTGCAGGAATTGCGCCGGCCGACCAGCCCGCAGGCGGCGACGCCTGCTCCTGCGCCGGGAGGGAACTGAGCCATGCTGCGCATCCTTGGAACAACCTTTGCCATTGCCGTCGCGGCAGCGGTTTTCATTGCCTATTTCGCGATGTTCACGGTCGATCAGCGCAAGCAGGCGATCGTTCTGCAGTTCGGCGCGCCGATCGCGGAGGTGACCGAACCCGGGCTGCACTTCATGGTGCCGTTCCTTCAGAACGTCGTCATCTATGAGAAGCGCGTGCTCGATCTCACGGTGGAACGGGCGGAACTTGCGCCCGCGGACCAGAAGCGCGTCATCGTCGATGCCTTTGTCCGCTGGCAGATCGTCGACCCGTTGCGGTTCGTGCAGTCGCAGCGCACCGTCGAGGCGGCGGAACTTTCGCTTCGCAACCGGGTCGTCAACTCGCTCCAGATCGTCATCAACAGGTATCAGCTCCAGCGGCTGCTCTCGGATCAGCGCGACGACATCATGACGGAGATCCGCGAGACGGTGAACGAGAAGATCGCGCAAGAGAGGCTCGGCATCGAGATCGTCGATGTGCGCCTGCGCCAAGTCGAACTGCCGCAGCAGAACCGGATCGCCATCTTCGAGCGCATGAAGACGGCACGCCAGGCCGAGGCGAACCAGGCCCGCGCCGAGGGTCGCCAGCGCAATCTGACGACGATCGCGCTTGCCGATACCGAAGTTGCGCGCATCCGCTCGACGGCGGAGGCCGAATCCTCACGCCTGCGCGGCCAGGGCGAATCGGCGCGCGCCTGCGCCTATGCCTTCCTTGAGGAGCGGGAGCCCGGCTTCGCCGCGTTCTATTCCTTCATCCGGTCGATGCGGGCCTATGAGAATGCGCTTGGCAAGGATTCGACCACCATGGTGCTCTCGCCCGATACCTCGTTCTTCCAGTATTTCGGCGATCTGAAGCAGCGCGCGCCTGCGCCTGAAAGTCCCGTTGGCGCGCTGTTAACGACCGCGGATCGAGACCGGTTGTTCGAGGAGGTGAGCCAGCGCTGCGGATTGACGATCCCCAAGGCGCCTGTACTGCCACCTGCCATTGAAACGCCGCTGACGCCCGATCCCGTCGTGCCGGCACCGGCAACACCTTAGGGCGGCGTGACAGTTCGATAGAAGATACGCCGCGCTCGCTGCGCGGCGCCGGCAAGGGAAAAATGAGGGCGCCGGGCCTTTTAACCGAAGTTAGAGGATGTCAATCTTCCTCCTCTAATTGTGATCAGGCTCGATGCCTCATTTCCCACACAATTGGGGCTATGTTTTCAGCGGCCAGCCGGGCGGCCTGTCCTCCCAGCAGCCATTCCCCCGTAGGAGAGGTTTTCACGTGTTTCGTCAGATCGCTCCCTTCATCTCCAGGGCCGCACTCGCCGCCATCCTGTTCGCGGGTGTTCCCGCAGCCGGCATTGCCGGACTTGAAAGCGCTGTCGCCGCCCCCGTTCCCGACAGTTTCGCCGATCTTGCGGATCGCCTGTCGCCTGCCGTCGTCAATATTTCGACGACGCAGGAGCTCAAGCGGCCGAGCCGGGAGGATTTTCCCTTCCCGCAGCTTCCCGAAGGCTCGCCCTTCGAGGAATTCTTCAAGGAATTCTTCGACCAGCAGCAGCAGCGCGGTCCCACACGCGTCAATTCGCTAGGCTCGGGTTTCGTGATCGATCCCAAAGGGGTCATCGTCACCAATAATCACGTCATCGCGGATGCCGATGAGATCGAGGTGACCTTTACCGATGGCACGAAGCTCAAGGCCACGATCATCGGACGCGATGAGCGCACCGATGTCGCCGTGCTGCAGGTGAAGGCGGATCACGATCTGCCTTATGTGAGCTTTGCCAATTCCGATACGGCCCGGGTCGGCGAATGGGTGATGGCGATCGGCAATCCGTTCGGCCTTGGCGGATCGGTGTCGGTGGGCATCATCTCGGCCCGCAACCGCGACATCAATGCCGGCTATTACGACGATTTCATCCAGACGGATGCGGCGATCAATAGGGGCAATTCCGGCGGTCCACTGTTCAACATGAACGGCGAAGTCGTGGGCGTGAACACCGCGATCATCTCGCCCTCGGGCGGCTCGATCGGCATCGGCTTTGCCATTCCCGCCAATGACGTGCAGCGCGTCGTCGATCAACTGCGCCAGTATGGCGAGGCGCGGCGCGGCTGGATCGGCGTTCGCCTGCAGTCGCTCAACGACGACATGGCCGAAGGGCTCGGCATCGACAAGGCGCGCGGCGCGCTCGTCGCCGAAGTCACACCCGATAGCCCGGCGGCGAAGGGCGGGGTGCTGCAGGGCGATGTGATCATCACCTTCGATGGCAAGGAAGTCAGCGCCATGCGCTCACTGCCGCGCATCGTTGCCACGACCGAAATCGGCCGCGCGGTGCAGGTCGAGGTCTTGCGCAAGGGCCAGCCGGTGACGCTGACGATCACGGTTGGAAAGAGCGAGGAAAAGCCGCAAAGCGCCTCTGCGAGCCCGGGCGAGACGCCTCAGGCGGAGCAGCCGGGTGTCACCGCAACGCAGGTCGATACGCTCGGGTTGTCGCTTTCTCCGATCACGGATGAATTGCGTGCGAAGTACGAGATCCCGGCCGAAGTGAAAGGCGTCGTCGTCACCAGCATCAAGGGCAAGAGCCCGGCGGGCTATGCCCAGGCCGAAAACCGGATCCGCGAAGGCGATGTCATTGTCGAGGTCCAGCAGGAAACGGTCATGCAGGCGAGCGATGTCACCGAAAAGGTGAAGAAGGTGGTCGATTCGAACGGCAAGGTCGTGCTGCTCCTTCTCAGCCGGAAGGGCGAGCTTTCCTTTGCCGCGCTGCGGCTCGATCAGAGCTGATCCCTTTTTCCGTTCGCGTCATGCTGAAGAGCCGCCATTGGAACAAGGCGGCTCTTTGAATTTCCGGCGGCGTCAGGCGGCGGCCTTCCTTGCCGCCGAGCCCTGCCGCTTCAGCTCCGCTTCGGGCACGCCCGCTTCATAGAGACGGACCAGCTCGTCCGCATCGAAGTCAACGCCGATAGGGTTCTGCGCGAATGCGCCCGAAGCAAACCATTCGGCGAGTTCCTCAAGGGTCGCGAAATTATCGACCTGCAACTCGATCCGTGTGCCGGGGCCATCGTAGTAGAATGAGGTTGTCGGGCCGTGATTGGTTGTCCAGGCGGGGAGGATGCCTTCCTTCTTGAGGCGCACATAGGTGGCAAGCAGTTCGCCCAGATCATGATAGGTGAAGGCGATGTGATTTATCCCCGGCTCGAGTTTGACAGGCAGGGGATAGTCTTTCTGATCGACGTTCAACAGGGCCACGCGGTGATGCTCCTCATCGAAGCTGAGGAAGCACAAGGCATCGTTCCTGAAGCCGATATCCGCGCCGAGGACCTTTTGGTACCAGTCAACCGCGCTGTCGAAATTCCTTACCGTTGCGGCGAAATGCGCGAGCTTGGCCGGGCGGATCACGCCCTTGGGCAATTGGCGCGACATCGGGGCTGTTTCCATCACACTCTCCCTTGGGATCAATGGCACCTCTCTGCAGCGAGGCTGTAGATGAGCATCGCCCGTCAGCGCGTCGCTGCGCATTGCGCCAGATCAATCGCGGGATGGGGCCTGCACGGAAAGAAAAAGCCGCCCTGAGGCTGCCAGGACGGCTTCTGGATTCACGCTGCCCGGCTCCTCAGACGGTGACGCGCACTGGCAGATCGACAAAGCCGTGCACGAAGTTTGAGCGCGTGCGCACCGGCGTGCCCACCACCTCGATATGCTTGAAGCGCTTCAAGATCTCTTCCCAGACGATGCGCAGCTGCATCTCGGCGACGCGGTTGCCCATGCAGCGGTGAATGCCAAAGCCGAAGGAGAGGTGGTGGCGGGCGTTCGCGCGGTCGATCTTGAATGCATAGGGGTTCTCGATGACTTCGTCATCGCGATTGCCGGAGATGTACCACATGCAGACCTTGCCGCCCTTGCGGATGGTCTTGCCGTTCAGCTCCACATCCTCAAGCACCGTCCGGCGCATATGGGCGAGCGGTGTCTGATAGCGGATGATTTCCGATACCATGTTGGGGATGAGGGCGGGGTTCGCCTTCAGCTTTGCATATTCAGCAGGAAACAAGTTGAGCGCGTGGACGCCGCCCGAAAGCGAGTTACGGGTCGTGTCGTTGCCGCCCACGATGAGCAGCATCAGCGTGCCAAGGAACAGCATCGGGTCCTTGTGCATGTCGCGCGTCGCGGGGCTATGGGCGAGAAGCGAGATGAAATCCTGCCCCGGCGTGCCCGCATTGACGCGCTTGTTCCAGAGCGCGACAAAATATTGCAGGCATTCAACCAGATGCTGGCGACGCTCCTCCTCGGTGAAGCTGTCGTTGCCGACCGCGTCGCCTGAGGCGGCGACGTCTGACCAGAAGGGCAGCTTGTAGCGATCCTCGAAGGGTACATCGAAGAGGGTCGCCAGCATTTGGGTCGTCATCTCGATCGAGACACGGTCGACCCAGTTGAAGGTTTCGCCAATCGGGAGCGAATCCAGAATGCGGCCGGCTCGCTCGCGGATGATGGGCTCAAGCTCGGCGAGGCGCTGGGGGCCGACCGCGGGATTGACGGCTTTGCGATGCTCATCGTGGATGGGCGGATCCATGGCGATGAACATCGGCGTATAGAAGTCGGGCCTTGGATCACCGATCACGATCGTGGGATAGGAGGAGAACGCCTTGGTATTCGTCTCCACCTTCACGATGTCGTTGAACTTGGTGATCGACCAGTAAGGCCCGAAAGCACTTTCCTCACAGAGGTGAACGGGGTCGTCCCGGCGAAGGCGGTCGAAGTATTCCCAATGCTCGCCGCGCTCATAGAGCTCGCCCAGGCTCACATCGATCTTCTCGAGGGGCATGGACCAAGCAGGGCTGGACTGGGCCGGTGCCTGGCGGCTCATGGTCATACTCATCCGCATTTCCTCCCATGGCTGATGATCAAGGGTTGTGCGTTGTAAGACTCCGCATTCCCTTTTTGGCCTAATCACCAGCCTAGGCGTGCGAATGGGTGCTGGCAAGGCTAGTGCCGTGATTTTGAAGTCCGCTTCATTCTCGATATTGTCGCCAGCACCGACTTCAAAATCAAAACGACACTAGAAACAACGCGTTGCTCGTGTCCTGTCGCTTCCGAAATTCGCGAAATGCCGATATCCGTATCGAGCGAATTTCGGAACCGGGACACTATTGGTCCGATTCCGACATTTGCATCCCGTTGCAGCGAGCAGTTGAGCAAATGTCGGAATCAAAAGGCTCCACTAGATATCAGGCCTGAACCAGCTCGGCTTCCCGGTAGCCTTGGAGATAGAGGAGGGTGGTGAGGTCGCCGTGATCGATGCGGGCGCCCGCCGCTTCGGCGACCACGGGCTTGGCATGATAAGCGACGCCAAGGCCCGCGGCCCCGATCATGTCGAGATCATTGGCGCCATCGCCGACCACCAGGGTTTCCTCAGGCAAATACCGATGCTCGGCCCTCAGGCGCAGCAGCATTTCAAGCTTGGCGGTACGGCCGAGGATCGGCTCCTTCACGCGGCCCGTCAGCACACCGTGCTCTGCCAAAAGTGTGTTGGCCTGGCTCAGCGAGAAGCCGGCGGCGGTTGCGACCCTTGTCGTGAAAAAGGTGAAACCGCCCGAGACGAGCGCCGTCGTCGCGCCAGAGGCCGCCATCGTCGCTACCAGGGTGCGGGCACCCGGATTGAGGCGAACCCTCTCTAGAAAAACCTGCTCCAGCGTCGTTTCGGGCAGGCCCTTCAGCAGCGCCACGCGCTCGCGCAGGGCATCCTCGAAGACGAGTTCTCCGCGCATCGCGCGCTCGGTAATGCCGGCGACCTTTTCCTTCACGCCGGCGAAATCGGCGATCTCATCGATGCATTCGCAGCCGATGATGGTTGAATCCATGTCCGCAAGCAGCAGACGCTTGCGGCGATGGGCGGTGGGGACGGCGTTTGCGTCGATGGCATTGCCGCAAAGCGCGAGACGCACATTCATCAGAAGCGAGGCCGGGGCCGCGCCGCAAGGGATCTCACAGGCGGTTTCCGCGCCCAGCCACAGGGGGACGCCGGGCTCCGCGCCCGATTCGGCGGCCGCGTCACGTGCCGCACGGATCAGGGCGGCCGAAAGGCCCTGGTCCTTGCCTCGGGTGAGCACGAGCGCGTATGCCATGAAGCGCAATCCAAAGGACGGGCGATGATCGAAGCGGTGCTTATCGCAGGGCCTACGGCCAGCGGCAAGTCCGCCGCCGCCATCGCCTTGGCGCGCAAGATCGGCGGCGCCATCGTCAATGCCGATTCCATGCAGGTTTACAGCGAACTCAGCCTCTTGAGCGCGCGGCCTTGCCCAGAGGACGAAAAGCAGGCGCCACACCGCCTCTATGGCTTTGTGAGCGTGCGCGAGGCCTTCTCGGTCGCCAAATGGGCGGCGGCGGCGAAGCTCACGCTTGCGCAGCTCAAGGCGGAGCGTCTCATACCCATCGTCACGGGCGGGACGGGGCTTTACTTCTTCGCGCTTGAGAAGGGGCTATCGCCCGTTCCTGAGGTTCATGCCGAGCTTAGGGTGCAGGTGCGCCAACGCTATGCGGAACTTGGGCCTGAGCGCTTTTACGCCGAGCTTGCCGCCCGCGATCCCTTGACTGCGGCGCAGCTCAATCCCGCCGATGGGCAAAGGGTCATCCGCGCCTTTGAAGTCCTGGAGCAGACGGGCCAGCCGCTTGCCGAATGGCAGGCGGTGAAGGGTACGCCGCTGATTGATCCGGCGCGGTGTCTGCGCCTCGTCATCCGGCCCAACCGGGACTGGCTCTATCAGCGGTGCGATGCGCGGTTCGGCCAGATGATGGCACATGGCGCGCTTGATGAAGCGCGGCGCATTGCGGCCATGGCGCTTGATCCCTCGCTGCCGGCGTCGCGCGCGCTGGGGCTTGGCTATCTCATCCGGCATCTTGCGGGCGAATTGTCGCTGGACGCCGCCGTTTTCGAAGCGAAACGCGATACACGGCGCTATGCCAAGCGGCAGATGACCTGGTTCCGGCACCAGATGCCGGATTGGCACGCGGTTGCCGCACAGGGTGGACAAGGGCTTGAAAGCGCTCTTCTTTCTCTTGCCGGCGCGGCGGGTCTTGACGCGGTGCAGCGTAACGGCTAGTTTCCGGCCAACGCAACTTTCTTGCTGGAGAAGCAACTCATGCGCAATTTTGCGCTGGTACTTATCGGAGGCGCTGCCACAGGGGCGGGTTGATCCCCGCGAGCCCAAAGGCAGCGCCGTTTGAAGGGGCCGGAATGGCCCCTTTTGTTTTGCCCCTGTTTGGTGGATTGCAACACTCAACACTGCAGATGGACGTGAAGGACCTAACATGACGCAAGAGTTCACCGGCGCGGAGATCGTGATCCGCGCGCTCAAGGAGCAGGGTGTCGAGGTCATCTTCGGCTATCCGGGCGGCGCGGTGCTGCCCATCTATGACGCGCTGTTCCAGGACGACCAGATCCGCCACGTGCTCGTGCGGCATGAGCAAGGCGCGGTGCATGCCGCTGAAGGCTATGCGCGCTCGACCGGCAAGCCGGGCGTGGTGCTCGTCACCTCTGGCCCCGGCGCGACCAATGCCGTTACCGGCATCACTGATGCGCTCATGGATTCCATCCCGATCATCGTCCTCACGGGCCAGGTGCCGACGCATCTCATCGGCTCGGATGCATTCCAGGAATGCGACACGGTCGGGATCACGCGGCCCTGCACCAAGCACAATTATCTCGTCAAGCGCGCGGAGGATCTCGCGCGTGTCATGCACGAGGCCTTCTATGTCGCGACGACGGGAAGGCCGGGCCCCGTCGTCATCGACATCCCGAAAGACGTCCAGTTCAAGAAGGCGGCCTATACGGGCAAGGCCAATGTCAGCCACCGCACCTATCGCCCCCAGACGAAGGGCGATCTGAAGCGCATCAAGGAGGCCGTCGAGCTGATGGCCTCGGCGCGCAAGCCCGTCTTCTATACAGGGGGCGGCGTCATCAATGCAGGTCCGCGCGCGTCCAAATTACTGCGCGAACTCGTGCGACTGACCGGGTTTCCCATCACCTCGACGCTCATGGGCCTTGGCGCCTATCCGGCGAGCGACCGGCAGTGGCTGGGGATGCTGGGCATGCATGGCACCTATGAGGCCAATCTCGCCATGCATCGCTGCGATGTGATGATCAATATCGGCGCCAGGTTCGATGACCGGGTGACAGGAAGGCTCGATGCCTTCTCGCCCAGCTCCAAGAAGATCCATGTCGATATCGATCCTTCCTCCATCAACAAGACCGTGCGGGCCGATATCGCCGTCATCGGCGATGCGGCGGAAGTGCTCGCCGACATGATCGCGGTGTGGAAGTCGGGGCGGAAGGAAGCGGAGCCTCAGGCCCTTGCCCAATGGTGGAAGCAGATCGATACCTGGCGGGCGCGAAAGTCGCTCTCGTATAAAAAGTCGGACACGGTCATCAAGCCGCAATTCGCGATCGAACGCCTTTATACGCTGACGCGAGGGCGCAAGACCTTCGTCTCGACGGAGGTCGGGCAGCATCAGATGTGGGCGGCCCAACATTTCCATTTCGAGGAGCCCAATCGCTGGATGACTTCTGGGGGGCTTGGCACCATGGGCTATGGACTTCCCGCCGCGGTCGGCATTCAGATGGCACATCCCGACGCGCTCGTCATCGACATCGCCGGGGAAGCGAGCGTGCAGATGACCATGCAGGAGATGTCGACCGCGGTGCAATACGACCTGCCGATCAAGATCTTCATCCTCAACAATCAGTATATGGGGATGGTGCGGCAATGGCAGCAATTGCTGCATGGCGGGCGTTATTCGCATTCCTATTCGGAGGCGCTGCCCGATTTCGTGCGGCTTGCTGAAGCCTATGGCTGCGTCGGCCTGCGCGCGAGCACGCCTGGTGAACTCGATGCCAAGATCGAGGAGATGATCTCCATCAAGCGTCCGGTGCTATTCGACTGCGTCGTTGATCCCAACGAGAACTGCCTGCCGATGATCCCATCGGGCAAGGCGCATGATGAGATGATCCTGCCCGACATGGTGGATGCGCCGACGGTCAGCGAAGAGGGAAAGGTGCTGGTGTGATGAGCCAACAACCCGGGTCAGCCTATTTCCTTGTCGATGCGCGCGCGCGGGAGATCCGCACGACGCTCGCCGTCATCGTCGATAACGAGCCGGGCGTGCTTGCGCGCGTCGTCGGGCTCTTCTCGGGCCGTGGCTACAACATCGAATCCCTGACGGTCGCGGAGACGGACCATATCGGCCACACCTCGCGCATCACCATCGTCACCTCGGGCACGGTTGAGATCATCGAGCAGATCAAGGCGCAGATCGGGCGCCTCATCCCGGTGCACCGGGTGATTGATCTGTCGCTCGACAAGCCAGGGATCGAGCGGGAGATGGCGCTCGTCAAGGTCGCAGGGTCGGGCGACAAGCGAGTGGAGGCCTTGCGCGTGTCGGAGGCTTTCCGCGCGCGGGTGATCGATACGACGCATTCCTCGTTCGTGTTCGAGATCACGGGTGCGCCTGAAAAGATCGACGCCTTCGTCGACCTGATGAAGCCGCTCGGCCTTGTCGAGGTCTCACGCACGGGGGTCGTTGCCATTTCGCGCGGCGCGGAAGCGATGTAAGGGAGATACTGACAAATACTCCGATCGTGATCCTTGGGTTAGATCGGAACTGTTTTGCCTCGCTTGGTGATTTAGACTCTATTCGACGCCAATGATGGACAAAACGATGGGGTACCCATGCGTGCATTCTTACTGGCGATACTGATGTACTGGTCTGGTGCGGCTGTGGCTGCCGAGCAACTCCCCTATCCCTGTGAGGCGTTCAGACTGGGGGGCGACATGATGCCATCGGCCAATGAGAGACTGGTCGACATTCTGAAACAGGAGTTTCCAGAGATTGTCGTTTCGCGCAATACGCGACGTGACTGTGATGTGGTTACGTCGAAGCGCCTTGATCCGCCGCGCTATCCCAATCGCGATATGGCGCTCAGGTTTGTGTGCCCCGGGAGTGAGAACTCCAACATTGAAGAGGGCCCCGAAGACTGGGTGACCATTGAAGGCGGGAAGACTTGTCCGCGCCCGCCTTTTGACGCATTCCCGGAAACGGGAAGGCGGTTTGAACTCGATATCGAGATGGCAAAGGGCCACCTCTATGTCCTTGAGTGCCGCGTTCGGGGGGCGACCGCCGTGAAATTCTACCGGCAACGACCCAACGGGAAATGGCAGTCCATGGGAAATTGGGAAGAGGAGCCCGATGGGCGTGTCTTCCTTGCCTTCTCCGAAGAAGACCTGGGAACCAAGGTGACAGTCGCGGGAGCTGAGCAAGGACGCGACGGCTACAGGTTCGCCGGCTGCTTCATGCACGTATTTGAAGAGAAGTGAGGATGCGGGCTTATACAGGGCGCGGAGGCGATGTGAGCCCCCGCGCCGCACAAATATCAAGGACCGACGCGCGTCACGATCATGCTGCCGCCGCCGTTATAGACCTGCACGGTGAAGACGCCGCCATTCATCACGCCGTTGACGATCTCCTTCCAATCCTGCGCTTCTGGACCGGAGCCTTCAGGGTTAAGGCGGATACCAGAACCGTCGCTGGCCACGCGGCCATTGCCGTAGACCTGGAAGGAGAACTCGACATTGCCCTTGATCCAGAAGTTCTCCGGCTCGCCCGGCCGGAATGTGCGGTCCATCCACACGCATTCGCCCGGTCCTGGATTGGCGGGGTTGGCGGAGGCGCGGAAGTAGACGGTCATTGCGTTCTGTCCGGTGTTCACGCCGTCCGGCACGTCATGGGCAGTGGCGATGCGCATGTCCGGCCCGCCGCGGCAGATGAGCGGATAGCTCGCCGGTTCAGCAAGCGCGGGCATCGTGCCCATCATGGCACTCAAGATGGCGCAGGCCGCCATCGCCTTTGTCGGTTTCATGGATATTCCCCTTTGTCGCTCACCGGGCGTCCCGGGCACCCCTTGCCCCACCCGGCGCAGAGAAGGGTGTGCTGGCCGTCAAATTCCCGCAATGCCGGCGGTCACGTTCCTGTGCAGGCGGCCGTTCGGCCGTCGTTCATGATTTGAGACGGTTCAAGGAGAGAAGAAGCCATGCGCGTTTATTACGATCGGGATGCCGACCTCAACCTCATCAAGGGAAAAAAGGTCGCCATCATCGGCTTTGGCAGCCAGGGCCATGCCCATGCGCTCAATCTGCGGGATTCGGGTGTGATGGAGGTGGCGGCGGCGCTGCGCCCCGGCGCCTCCGCGAAGAAGGCCGAGGCGCAAGGCTTCAAGGTGCTCGATGTCGCCGAAGCCGCGCGTTGGGCGGACGTGATGATGATGGTGACGCCCGACGAGCTGCAAGCCGACATCTACAAGGACCATCTCCACGCCAATATGCGCCAGGGCGCGGCGCTTCTGTTCGCGCATGGCTTCAATGTGCACTTCAAGCTGATCGAGCCGCGCGCCGATCTCGACGTGCTGATGGTGGCGCCCAAGGGGCCGGGCCACACCGTGCGCGCCGAATATCAGAAGGGCGGCGGCGTGCCCTGCCTCATCGCCGTCCATCAGGATGCGAGCGGCAATGCGCAGGATATCGGGCTCTCTTATGCGAGCGGCGTCGGTGGCGGGCGCTCGGGCATCATTGAGACGACGTTCCGCGAGGAATGCGAGACCGATCTCTTCGGCGAGCAGGCGGTGTTGTGCGGGGGGCTCGTCGAACTCATCCGCGCGGGCTTCGAGACGCTGGTCGAGGCGGGCTATGCGCCCGAGATGGCCTATTTCGAGTGCCTGCACGAGGTGAAGCTGATCGTTGATCTCATCTATGAGGGCGGGATCGCGAACATGAACTATTCAATCTCGAACACGGCCGAGTATGGGGAATATGTGACGGGGCCGCGTGTCGTCACCGCGCAGACCAAGGCAGAGATGAAGCGCGTGCTCGCCGACATCCAGGAAGGACGTTTCGCGCGCGACTGGATGCTGGAGAACAAGGTCGGCCAGCCCTTCTTCAAGGCGACCCGCGCGAAGTCGGCGGCGCACCCGATCGAGGACGTGGGGGCCAAGCTGCGCGCGATGATGCCGTGGATCTCAAAGAACAAGCTCGTTGACCAGGCGAAGAACTGATGGGAGCGCGGCCCCCCATCCCTTCACCGCCCTATGAGGGCGGTTGCCTGTGCGGCAAAGCGCGCTATCGCCTCTTAGCGCGGCCGCTGGCGGTCAATGCCTGTCACTGCACGGACTGCAAGAAGCTGACGGGCGCGACCAATCTCCTGATGCTGATTGCGCAGGCTGGCGCATTCGCTCCCGGCGGCGGCGCACTCGCGCGGTATCGCAAACGGGCGGATTCGGGGCGCGAGATCGATATCGTGCGCTGCGCCGCCTGTGGGACGCGGCTTTGGCATGAGCCGCTCGCCTCGCCGGAATATGTCTTCATCGCGGCGGGTACGCTCGATGATCCCTCCTGGGTGGTGCCGGCC
>JACADY010000046.1 GCA_013389115.1 Alphaproteobacteria bacterium | reverse complement strand
TGGGTTCGGGCGGCATGGTGACGAAGATCATGGCGGCGCGCATCGCCGTCGCTGCCGGCTGTCACATGGCCATCGCCAGCGGCCGCATCGACGCGCCGCTCACCGCGCTGGAGGAAGGCGCGCGCGCAACCTGGTTCATCGCGCACCAGACGCCCAAGGCCGCTCGCAAGCAATGGATTTTGGGCACGCTCGCGCCGGCCGGGCGCATCACCATCGATAGCGGCGCCGCCCGCGCGCTCCGCGAAGGCAAGAGCCTGCTGCCTGCGGGCGTGATCGCGGTTGAGGGCGCCTTCGGCCGCGGCGATAACGTTGCCATTGCGGATGAGGCCGGGCGCGAACTGGGCCGCGGCCTCATCGCCTATGGGCATGAGGATGCGCGGGCCATTCTGCGCCGCAAGACGGCGGACATCGAGGCCATTCTCGGCTACCGTGGCCGCGATGTCATGATCCACCGCGACGACCTGGCGTTGATTGCGAAGAGCTGAGAGATGAGCGCTGATGAAGGCACACCCTTCAAGCTGAAGGGATTGATGCAGGACCTGGGCGCAACGGCGCGCGCCGCCGCTGCCGTGCTGCGGCTTGCCCCCGCTGCGCAGAAGACAAAGGCGCTGCACGCCGCCGCGCACGCCATAAAAAGAGCGGCGCCCGCGATCCTGGATGCGAACGCAAGCGATCTGAAAGAGGCGACATCGCTTGGCCCCGCCATGCGCGACCGGCTGCTGCTGGATGAAGGGCGCCTTGAGGCGATGGCGAACGGCATCGCGCAGATTGCCGATCTGCCCGATCCCGTTGGGCGTGAGCTTGCCCGCTGGACGCGCCCCAATGGCCTGTCGATTGCGCGGATAAGCGTACCCATCGGCGTCATCGGCATCATCTTTGAAAGTCGCCCCAACGTGACGGCGGACGCGGCCGCGCTTTGCGTGAAATCGGGCAACGCGGTGATCTTGCGCGCGGGCTCCGAGGCGCTCAAATCCGCAAGAGCCATTGCCGCCTGCATGCGGGAGGGCCTCGCCGAGGCCGGCCTCCCTGAAGGCGCGGTCACGCTGGTGCCGACCGCAGACCGTGAGGCGGTGGGCGAGATGCTGCGCGGCCTTGGCGGCGCGATCGATCTCATCATCCCGCGCGGCGGCAAAGGCCTTGTTGCCCGTGTCCAAAGCGATGCGCGCGTGCCGGTCCTTGCCCATCTGGAAGGCAATTGTCACGTCTATGTCGATGGCGGGGCCGATCTTGAAATGGCGCGCCGGATCGTGCTCAACGCCAAGATGCGCCGCACGGGCGTTTGCGGCGCGGCCGAAACGCTGCTCGTTGATCGCGCCTGCGCCGCGACGCACCTTGCCCCGCTCTTGCAGGATTTGCTGGAGGCGGGCTGCGCCTTGCGCGGCGATGAGGCGGCGATGGCGGCGGACCCGCGCGTCACCCCCGCGAGCGAAGCGGATTGGGCGAGGGAATATCTCGACGCGATCATGGCCGTGCGCGTGGTGGATGGGGTGCGTGAAGCCATCGCCCATATCGCCGCCTATGGCTCAAGCCACACAGACGCGATCGTGACGCAGGACCCGGCCGTCGCCGCGCGCTTCCTGAACGAGGTCGATAGCGCCATCGTGCTCCACAATGCCTCGACCCAGTTCGCCGATGGCGGCGAGTTCGGCTTTGGCGCCGAGATCGGCATCGCGACGGGGAAGCTGCATGCGCGGGGTCCTGTGGGCACCGAGCAGCTCACGACCTTCAAATATGCCGTACACGGAACGGGCCAGACCCGCCCATGACGGCAAGAGCATGACGCGCGCCCCCGGCCCCATCGCGCCGCGCCTGAGGATCGGACTTCTCGGCGGCTCCTTCAATCCCGCGCATGAGGGCCATCGCTATATTTCGCTGCTCGCGCTGCGCCGCCTGCGTCTTGACGCGGTGTGGTGGCTCGTTTCGCCGCAAAACCCGCTAAAGGCTGAAACGGGCATGGCGGCCTTGGGCGAGCGCCTCGCACAGGCGCGTCGCATCGCGCATCACCCGCGCATCGCCGTCAGCGCCATCGAGGCGGAACTGGGCACGAACTACACGATCGACACGGTGCGCGCGCTCAAGCGGCGCTTTCCGACGCTGCGGTTTGTCTGGCTGATGGGCGGCGACAATCTCATCGGCTTCACGCGCTGGAAGAATTGGCAGCGTCTCGCGCGGGAGCTGCCGATCGCCGTCATCGCAAGGCCGGGCGCCGCCCGAGAGGCGCGCGCCAGCAGGGCGGCCGCGCATTTGCGCCGCTTTGCGATTCCGGCCGAATACGCAGCGACCCTCGCCATGCACGCGCCGCCCGCCTGGGTTTTCCTCGAAGAGCGTCTGCACCGCGCGTCATCGACCGCCATCCGCGCATCGGGCGTCTGGCCATGAAGACCCAAGCCCGTCATGGAGTTGTCGACGGCGATGTGTTAACCTGCTTCGCAAGCGAGCTTTAACCAACGCTCGTGCAACCTGGGATTTGAGGTGCCAAGTCGCGCATGACGCATTCTGCGAATTCATCCGCCGGCCTGGGATCTCGCAAGCCCACCCGCAGCAACCCCGCCCATGATGGGAAAAAAGCTGGAGGATGCCCCTGACGACCAAATCGCGCCGCGTTGCGACATCGCCTGATGCTTCCCCCTCGCCAGAGGCGGAGCCCGCCAAGAAAACCCGCAAGGTCAAATCCGCCACCGCCACGCCAAGGACAGCCGCCAAGGCAGCGGCGAAGGCCGCGCCGAAAAAGCCGCTGAAGTCCAAGGCGGCGGCGACGCCGGCCAAAGCGAAGGCGCCGGCAAAGGCAAAAGCGCCTGCCAAAGCAAAGACACCGGCAAAGGCCAAGGCACCGCGCAAGCCGAAGGCGGCCCTTGCCGTTGAGGCCCCCCAGAAGCCTGCAAATCCGCAGCTCGATCTCGTCATCGCCGCCCTCGATGCGGACAAGGCCGAGGACATTGTCTCCATCGATTTGACCGGACGCTCGATCATGGCCGACGCGATGGTGATCGCGAGCGGCCGATCCCAGCGCCACGTCGCCGCCATGGCGGAACACCTGCGCGACAGGCTGAAGGCCGAAGGCTATGGCACCGCCAACATCGAAGGCATGACGCAAGGCGATTGGGTACTCATCGATGCGGGCGACATCCTCGTTCACATCTTCAGGCCCGAAGTGCGCGTCTTCTACAACCTCGAAGGCATGTGGCAGCAGGACGGCGCCGCCCAGGCCGCAGTCTAGCGTCTTGCGCCTCCTCATCCTCGCCGGCGGCAAGGCCAAGGCCTCGCCCGAGGAGGCGCTGACGCGAACCTATCTTGAGCGTGCCGGCGCCCTTGGCCGCAAGCTCGGCCTCAACCCGATCACGCTGAGCGAATATGGCGACCCTCGCCCCGGCAAGGCGGGAAAGTCATCCCCCCTTCTCTCCCGTGTGCCGGACGGCGCGCGCCTCATCCTGCTCGATGAAGCGGGCGAGGACCTGCCAAGCGCCGCCTTCGCCGCGCGGCTGCGCCGGCACCTTGATGGCGGAACCTCCGATCTCGTCTTTGTGATCGGCGGAGCGGATGGCCATGACGCGGAACTCTTGGGCCAGCCGCACGAGAAGATCGCCCTCGGGCGCGCGACATGGCCGCATTTGCTGGTCCGCGCGATGCTGGCCGAGCAGATCTACCGCGCGCTCTCGATCCTTTCAGGCCATCCCTATCACCGGGCGTGAGCGCCCGCGATCAGGATCGCCCTCGCCTCGCCTAGGGCGTCCAAGAACGCCTCCCGCCGCTTTGTGGCCCGCACAAGCACAAGGGCCCCTTGGATCTGCCCAAGGGCGAGGCTCGCGCGCCGCAAAGCCTCCGCTTCCGCTACGCCAGCGCTGCGCAGCGCCTTTGCCAGCGCCGCTGTCCACTCGCACAGCAGGCGCGCGGCAGCTTCGGCTATGGGGCTGCCAGCTTCGCTGCTCAACAGGCTCGCCAGCACGCATGGCGTCTCGCCCCCCGCATAGAGCTGCGACACGAGGCTCAGCATGCCATCGATCCGTGCCTCGAGCGGCCCCTCTGAGACAAGCGGCGTGAAGACGGCACGCGTGAGCGCGGCGCGGGCATAGGCGATGACCGCTTCGGCCATCTCCTCCTTGCCGCGGGGAAAATAGTGATAGAGGCTCGAGCGCCCAAGACCCGTTGCCTCACTGACATCGGCGATGGAGACGCCGTGATATCCCTTGACGCGGAACAGCTCGAACAGCCGTTCAATCAGCGCGATACGCGGTTCAGCGTTTGTCACGGATGTCTCCTGACCAGGCACGGACTGGATGGCGGGGACGCCATTATGGCCCGTGCGGCGCGCCCAGACCAAGACCCAGACCAAGGCCGAGGGCGCGGACGCGCACCCCCGGCCTCCTCGCGGTTCAGGCCGCGCGCGTGGCGACCGCGACGGGGAAATCCACCTCGGTCTTGAACACTTCGTTGATGGCGTTGGTCAGCGTGTTGAGCGCGACATGGGCGACGATCTCGACCAATTGGGCATCGCTGAAGCCCGCAAGCTTGACGTGTCGAACATCATCATCCGTGACCGCGCCACGCTCGCGCGCGACCTTGACCGCGAACCGGACCGCGGCATCCGCCTTGGGATCGCTCGACCCGCCATTGCGGTTGGCCGCGATTTCAGCGTCGCTGAGCTTGGTGAGATTCTTGGCGATATAAGAATGCGCGCTGTTGCAATAGGTGCAGCCGTTGACGTTGGCAATCGCCAGCGCGATACGCTCGCCCGTGGCCGCATCGATCGAACCCTTGCCAAGCGCCGCGCGCAAGGAAAGGAGCCCTTCAAGCGCCGCCGGACTATTGGCGACGAGTCGAAACAGGTTAGGAACCGAACCCAGGGACTTTTTGACTTCGTTGAGCAAGGGTTGCGCCGCTGCCGGAGCGGCTTCGATACCCGCGAAGGTTGTAATACGGGACATGGACACTCTCCTTGTGCGAAACGCCAGGAAACAGGCGTCACATCAGATTACGTAATGAACCGAACGATCGTTACAATCGCACGGAAGAAATTTTCCCGTCCTCGAAAAGAATGAGCCGTGAAAGAGTGAGCCGTGAGGAGCGGCGCCGACCACGCCCGCGCCGGCGGCGTGGCTGTGACAGTCAAGACATGGACGCCGCCCACACCGCCCCCTATCTTTGATTGGTTCCAGAGTGAGCCGCCAAGCGCTTGGTGAGCGGGAACCGGATTGCAAGCCCGCACGGGCGAATCGTGCGAAGTCTTAAGTCAGTCGAGAGAGACCGCGTCATGAATGTCGCCCTGCCCCATTCTGTCCCCAGCGCGCCGGCACGGCCGGTCGTTTTGTGCATTCTCGACGGTTTCGGCTGGCGGCCCGAGACCGAGGCGAACGCGGTCGCGCTTGCCAATGCGCCCCATTGGAAGCGCCTCTTTGCGCAAGGTCCGCGCACCTTCCTCAAGACCTCCGGTCCGGCCGTCGGCTTGCCAGAAGGCCAGATGGGCAATTCCGAGGTCGGCCACATGAATATCGGCTCGGGCCGCGTGCTCGTTCAGGACCTCGATCGCATTTCGAATGCGGCCAGCGATGGGTCGCTGAGGGCAAACGAGGGGCTGAAGGACCTCATCGGCAAGGTGAAGGCCGCGGGCGGCGACTTGCATCTCTTGGGGCTGCTCTCTCCGGGCGGCGTGCACAGCCACCAGGATCACATGATTGCCCTTGCGCTGATCGCCGCCGACGCGGGTCTTAAGGTGCATGTCCACGCCTTCACCGACGGACGCGACGTGCCGCCCAAATCGGCGCTTGAGTATCTCGGCGCCTTCGAGGCGGCGATCGCGCAAAGCCCGCGCATCGCGACGGCGACCATTGGCGGGCGCTTTTATGGCATGGACCGCGACAAGCGCTGGGATCGGCTAAAGCTGGCCTATGACGCCATCACGCTGGCAAAAGCACCGCGTTTCGCCAACCCGCGTGAGGCGATCGAAGCCGCCTATGCAAGCGACACGACGGATGAATTCGTGCTGCCCGCCGTGCTTGGCGGTTATGACGGGATGCACGACGGCGATGGCGTGCTGATGGCGAATTTCCGTGCTGACCGCGCCCGCCAGATCATGGGCGCGATCATCGATCCCGGTTTTGACGGCTTTGCGCGGGAGCGCGTGGTGAGATTCTCCGCCGCCGCCGGCTTATCGGAATATTCGGCACACCTCGCCGCGCTGATGCCCAGCCTCTTTCCGCCCCAGGACGTTCCAAAGGCGCTGGGCGAAGTCTTGAGCGCCCATGGCCTGCGCCAGCTTCGCCTGGCCGAGACCGAGAAATACGCGCATGTCACCTTCTTCTTCAATGGCGGACGCGAAACCGTGTTTGAGGGCGAGGACCGCATCATGGTGCCAAGCCCGAAGGTGCGCACCTATGACTTGAAGCCCGAAATGTCCGCGCCCGAGGTGACGCAGGCGCTCATCGATGCGATCGCGGGCGGCCGCTATGACGTCATCGTCGTCAACTACGCCAACGCCGACCAGGTCGGGCACTCCGGCGTCCTTGAAGCGGCCGTGAAGGCGATCGAGGCCGTCGATGAATGTCTCGGCCGGGTGATGGAGGCGGTCGAGCGTGCCGGCGGCGTCATGCTCGTCACCGCCGATCACGGCAATGCCGAGATGATGGTCGACCCCATAACGGGTGAGCCGCACACGGCGCACACGACGCTCGATGTGCCGCTCCTGCTTGTGAATGCAAAGGCGCTGGGCCTGCCGGTGTCGCTGCGTTCGGGCAGGCTTGCTGATCTCGCGCCCACGATCCTTGCCATCCTTGGCATTGAAAAGCCCGCCGAGATGACGGGCACCTCGCTCATCGATGGGCAAAGAAGCATCCCGGACGCGGCCGCGATCCATGGTCGGGCCTGAAGCGCGCCTACGAGACATGGCTGCCGGCGCGCCGCAGGCAAGCGCGACCGAACAAGGGCTTGCGTGCGGTTCAAGGTTCGACCTGATCCGGAAATGCGCAAGCCTCGCACTGCTGATCGTTGGCGCGCTGGCGCTGGCCGCGGGGCCGGGCGCGCATGCGCAGGAGGGCGAGAGCATCCTCCCCGCCGGCCCGGCGGAGCCGCCGCCGATGCCGGAATCGAGCAGCGACCGCCTCGAGCGCGTGCAGCGCGAAATCGACGCCACGCGCGGCAGAGAGGCCGAACTCAACGCAAAATCGGCCGAGATCGAGGCAGAGATTGCTGCGCTGCAACGTCGCACCGTTGCGATCGCCGAGGACATTCAACGCACGGAAGAAAATCTGACTGTGCTCGAGACCGACAAGAGCGCGCTCGAGCGCAAGGCCTTTGAAACCCGTGCCGCGCTTGATGCCAAGCGCCATCGTATGGCCGAAATTATCGGCATCCTTGAGCGCATGGGAAGAAATCCACCCCCCGCCCTGCTCGTGCGCCCGGAGGATGCGACCGCCGCCGCAAGAGGCGCGATGCTGATGAGCGCGGTGATGCCGGTCCTTGAGCGAGAGGCAACCGCGATGAAGGAGGCACTCGCCGAGATGACCCGCCTGCGCGAGGAGATTGCTGGAAAGGCAAAGGCGCTTGGCGAGGAAACCGAGAAGCTTGCGGGCCTGCGCCGCGAGATCGAACAGACGCTGAAGGAGCGCAAGCAGCTCCTTGCCGAAAACGCGGCCAGCCTCAGTCTCGAGAAGGCGCGGCTGCGCGAGCTCGCCTCCGAATCCGCCAGCATTTCCGGCTTCATCCGGCGCCTTGAGGAACGCCGCAAGCCCTTGGATCCGGGCGATCCCAACGCGCCGATCCTCGTCTTGAGCGATGCGGCAAAAGAAGCCTCTTTACGATTTCGTAGCCAGAAGGGCAGTCTCATCTGGCCTGCGGCGGGGGACATCGTCTCGACCTTTCAGGCGAGCGCCAATCTCGGTGGCCGCTCCGAGGGGATCATCTTGAGCACGCGGGCGGGCGCGCAGGTCGTTGCCCCCGCCGACGGTAGGGTCGATTTCGCGGATGTTTACCGGGGATACGGCAATCTCTTGATCATTTCGGCGGGGGATGGCTACCATATCCTGATTGCCGGGCTCGCCCGGCTGGATGCGGCGTTCGGCCAATGGGTGATTGCGGGTGAACCGATTGGTGTGATGGGCCCGGCCCCTGGACAGGAAGACCGGGCGGCAGCTTCTGAGCTGTACGTTGAGATTCAAAAGGACGGCAAGGCGATCGATCCAAAGCCATGGTTCGCATCGCGAGGAAAGGTCAGCGGTTAAATGCAAAAGGCACTCTTGGCGGGCGTTGCGGGCGTGATCGGCTTCGGCGTGGCATTGGTGACGCTGCCGATGACGAATGTCGAGGCAAGCTCCGAAACCTATCGCCAGCTCGATCTGTTCGGCGACGTGCTGGAGCAGGTGCGCTCGAAATATGTTCGCGAGGTCGATGATCCCGAACTGGTCGAGGCGGCCATTAACGGCATGCTGAATTCGCTCGACCCGCACTCGAGCTACCTTTCCGCCAAGGACTTCCGCGACATGCAGGTGCAGACGCGCGGAGAGTTCGGCGGCCTTGGCATCGAGGTCACGATGGAAGAGGGGATCATCAAGGTCGTGGCGCCAATGGACGACACCCCCGCGGCGCGCGCGGGCATCAAGCCCGGCGACTATATTTCCCATATCGACGGCACCCAGATCATGGGCATGACGCTGAATGACGCGGTTGAGCGCATGCGTGGCCCGGCGAACACCTCCGTCACCTTGACAATCCTGCGCGAAGGCACGGCCAAGCCCTTTGACGTGACGCTGACCCGCGCCATCGTGAAGGTGCAGAGCGTGCGTTATCGCAAGGAAGGCGATGTGGGCTATATCCGCATCACGACCTTCAACGAGCAGACGGAAGACGGCCTCATCGATGCCATCAACGCGCTCAAGAGCGAGATTGGCCCCTCGATCAAGGGCTACATTCTTGACCTGCGCAACAATCCCGGCGGCCTGCTCGACCAGGCGATCGGAGTCAGCGATGCCTTCCTCGAGCAGGGAGAGGTCGTCTCCACCCGTGGCCGCTATGCCTCGGACGTGCAGCGCTACAACGCCCGCGCGGGCGACCTCATCGACGGCAAGCCGCTGATCGTGCTCATCAATGGCGGATCCGCCTCAGCTTCCGAGATCGTCGCGGGTGCGCTTCAGGATCACGGCCGGGCAAAGCTTGTGGGCTTGCTGTCCTTCGGCAAGGGTTCAGTGCAGACCGTCATCCCGCTTGACCGGGGCCAGGGCGCCCTGCGCCTGACAACGGCGAAATACTACACGCCCGCCGGCCGCTCCATTCAGGCGACGGGCATCGACCCCGACATCGAAGTAGCGATGAAGGCGAAGGGCGAGGAAGGCTGGGAAGAGGAGACCAAGCGTCGCAGCGAGGCTGACCTTCCCCAGCACCTTGAGGCCGAGGCCGACGGCCAGCGCGGCGAGCATGTCGTGATCCGCCCCAAGCCCGGCGAGAAGCACGAGGACTTCCAGCTCGACTACGCACTCAGCCTGCTGCGCGGAACGACGATCGCATTCGACAGCCAGGTCGTCAGCGAAGTGACAAAGCCGCAGACTTCGGCGAACTGAGACAGCGCCTCACCCATCGCGGCCCGCGAAGGGTGAGCGAAACCCCCAAACTGTCATGGCCCGGCGTCGACCGGGCCATCC
>JACADY010000003.1 GCA_013389115.1 Alphaproteobacteria bacterium | reverse complement strand
TCCCTTGGACACTGAAGCTTCGCAACCTCAGCTTCCTCGGTCGGGACCGAATGGACAACCTACTGAAAGCTCACATCTAGAGTTTCCGTCATGCTTGCCCCACCGCTACAGGGCGCGGCGGCCCTGACCCATGATGTCCTGCGCGGCGTGTGCCGCATGCTGCTGGCGCAGGGGCACAGCCCGGTGCCCGAGCTCACGTTGCCGACCGGGCGACGGCTCGATGTCGCCGCGCTTTCCCCGCAAGGCGCGATCATCGCGGTCGAGATCAAGGTCTCGGTCGGCGATTTCCAGGGCGACCAGAAATGGGGCGAGTATCTGGATTTCTGCGACGAGTTCTATTTCGCCGTGCCTGAGAGCTTTCCCATCGAGATGCTTCCCGATGCGCATGGCCTCATCGTTGCCGACCGCTTTGGCGGGGCGACGCTGCGCCCCTCCCCCGTCTCCCAGGTGCAGACAGCGCGGCGAAAGGCGATGACGCTGCGCATCGCGCGGGCGGCGGCGGAGCGCTGGCACCGGGGCTTCGACCCCGATTTCCGGGGATATTAATCCTGTTTCGGCACAGGGGGGCCTTGCGGGAATATGGCCGATTGATCCGGCGCGAGGCGGCGCATAAAGCTTAAACCCAATGCTCTCTGCCCTCCAAAGGTCCGGCCAACCCCGATGAGTGAGTTCGGCGCCCTGACACGGCTCGTTCCCCAGCTTTCCCACACCACGCTTCTTTGCCTCGGCGATGCGATGATCGACCGCTATGTCTATGGCACGGTCGAGCGCATGTCGCCGGAGGCGCCCATCCCCGTCATCTCGGTCACGCGCGAGGTTGCGATGCTGGGCGGCGCGGGCAATGTCGCGCGCAATGCCGCGGCGCTCGGCGGCGACATCCGCCTCGTCGCGGTCGTCGGGGATGACGATGCGGGGCATGAGCTTACCGGCCTTGTCTCCAACGAGATCCCGATCGAGCCCTCGCTTGTTGCCGTTTCCGGCCGGCATACGACGCAAAAGACGCGCTATATCGCCGGCACACAGCAGCTGCTGCGCGCCGACCACGAAGAGACCTCGCCGCTCAGCGAAGACAATGCGCGCCGCGTGCTCATGGCCTTCGAAGGCGAACTGGCAGAGGCCAATGCGGTCGTCCTTTCCGACTATGCCAAGGGTGTGCTTTGCGAGGGCGTGCTTCGACCCGCCATCGCGGCGGCGCAGGCCAAGGGCATTCCCATCATCGCCGATCCCAAGGCGCGGGACTTTGGCCGCTATGACGGCGTCAGCCTCATTACCCCCAACGCCAAGGAATTGGCCATTGCCACCGGACTTCCCGTCGCCACCGATGAGGAGGCCGCGGCGGCGGCGCGGGCGGTGCTCGATCGCACGCGCATCGGCGCCGTGCTCGTGACGCGGTCCGAGCGCGGCATGACGCTCGTTGCCCGGGATGAAGCGCCATTGCATCTGCCCGCCGAGGCGCGGGAAGTGTTCGATGTGTCGGGCGCGGGCGACACGGTCCTTGCCGTGCTCGGCCTTGCGCTCGGCTCGGGCGCAACGCTCATCGAGGCCGCAAGGCTTGCGAATGCGGCCGCGGGGCTCGTCGTTGCCAAGCTCGGCACCGCCGTCATCTATCCTGAGGAACTGGTCGCGGGGCTGCAGGCGGCGGGCATTCGCGGCGCCGAGGCCAAGATCAAGACGCTGCTGCCCATGATGGACAGCGTCGCGCGCTGGCGCATCAAAGGTGCGCGGATCGGGTTCACCAATGGCTGTTTCGACCTGCTGCATCCCGGCCATGTCTCGTTGCTCGCCGAGGCACGCGCGCAGTGCGACCGGCTCGTCGTCGGGCTCAACAGCGATGCGTCCGTGCAGCGCCTCAAGGGGCCGGAGCGGCCGGTCAATTCCGAACTGGCACGGGCGATCGTCCTTGCCTCGCTCGAGAGCGTCGATCTCGTCGTCATCTTCGAGGAAGACACGCCGATGAACCTGATCGAGACCTTGCGGCCGGACGTGCTCATCAAGGGCGCTGACTATACAATCGACAAGGTGGTGGGCGCGAACTTCGTCCAGTCCTATGGCGGGCGGGTGCATCTTGCGCAGATCAAGGCGGGACATTCGACCACCGGCACCATCGCAAGGCTCGTCAAAGGCGCATGAGCGGCATCACCCTCATCACCGGCGGGGCGGGGTTCATCGGCTCCAACATCGCCGCGGCACTCTGCGCAACGCGCGACATCGCCGTGTGCGACTGGCTGGGCACGGAGGATAAATGGCGCAACATCGCCAAGGCCGAGCTCGCCGACCTCATCGTGCCGGAACAGCTCGATGCCTATCTCGCCGCGCATGAAGGCGAGGTGCGGGCGATCGTTCACATGGGCGCGATCTCGGCGACGACGGAGCGCGACGCCGACCGCATCATCGCCAACAACTATCAGCTCTCGCGCCGCCTGTGGACTTGGTGCGCGCAGCATGCGGCGCAGTTCATCTATGCCTCTTCGGCTGCGACCTATGGCGATGGCGAGGCGGGGTTCGAGGACGACATCGATGCGCTGGCGCGGCTGCGCCCGCTTAACGCCTATGGCTGGTCGAAGCATCTGTTCGACCGGTTCGTCGCGCGCACGATCGCAAGGGGCGAGCCTGCGCCACCGCAATGGGCGGGGCTCAAATTCTTCAACGTCTATGGGCCGAACGAGTATCACAAGGGCACGATGAAGAGCGTCGTTGCGCAGATCTTCCCGCGTGCGGCCGCGGGCGAGCCCGTCATGCTCTTCAAATCGCACAATCCCAGCTTTGCCGATGGCGGGCAGATGCGCGACTTCGTCTATGTGGATGACTGCGTCGCGGCCGTTGCCTGGCTTCTTGAGCGGCGCGATGTGTCGGGTCTTTTCAATCTGGGCACAGGCGAAGCGCGCAGCTTCCTTGACCTTGCGCATGCGACCTTTGCCGCCCTCAACCGCAAGCCCAACATCCAGTTCATCGATACACCGGAAGAGATCCGCGCGAAGTATCAGTACTTCACACAGGCCGCGATCGGGCGCCTGCGCGCGGCGGGTTTCACCCGGCCCTTCACGCGCCTTGAGGACGGCGTGATGGCCTATGTGCAGGGCTATCTGGCGGCCAGCGACCCCTATCGCTAGCTGTGGAGCCTCAATAGGTTGTTCTCGGTGAGGCCGAGTCGGCTGATGGGTGTAGTTGCCTTCAAGCTACCATGTGGGCGGTGCCAGTTGTAGCGATGGAGCCAGCGCGGCAGC
>JACADY010000032.1 GCA_013389115.1 Alphaproteobacteria bacterium | reverse complement strand
CCGCCCGCGCCGCTCCCCTCGGCGGCCTCGTCCGCGCCCTCGCCGGCGCGCGCGCCTGAAGCGGTGGCCCCCCCACCCGCGCGGCGCGAAATCGTTCAAACCGCGCAGGCCCTCGCGCCCGCCACGCTGCCGCAGGATTTGAGCGAGGTTATCGCCCTTGCCAGCGCCCATAAGGAGCCGCTGCTGCGCATCAATCTTGAGCGTTATGCGCGCATCGTTCGCTTCGAGCCTGGACGGATCGAGCTCAACCTCGCGCCGGGCGCGCCGCGCACCTTGGGCAGCGAAATGTCCGAAAAGCTCACGCGCTGGACGGGAACGCGCTGGATCGTTGCGATCCTCTCCCATGGCGGTGCGCCCACTATGCGCGAAGCGGCCGAAGCGCGCGATAAGGCCGAACACGACAGGGTGAAATCAAATCCCTTGGTGGCCGCGATCTTTGAGGCCTACCCTAAGGCGCGGATCCTGGACATAAGAAGGCCGTCCGATCTGGCGACGGAGGGCATGGCCGAACCGTCGGAGGAGAGCGACGAATGAAGAATATCGGCGATCTGATGAAGCAGGTTCAGAGCTTGCAAGGCCGTATGCAGGATATGCAGGCCCGTCTTGATGCCCTGGAAGTGGAAGGATCAAGCGGCGGCGGCCTCGTGAGCGTGGTGCTGACGGGCAAGTCTGTGTTGAAGCGCGTGACGATCGATCCCTCCCTCGTCCGGCCGGAAGAAGTGGGCATCATCGAGGATCTGATCGTTGCGGCCTTTGCCGATGCCAAGTCGCGTCTTGATCGCCAGGTGCAGGAAGAAACTGCGCAATTGACGGGTGGATTGCCCCTGCCGCCCGGCTTCAAATTGCCCTTTTAGGGCCGGGCCAGTCGCGTGACGTCCTACTCCGCAGGTCCGCAGATCGACCGGCTGATCCAGCTTCTGGGCAAGCTGCCGGGTCTTGTCCCGCGTTCCGCGCGGCGCGCGGCGCTGGCGCTTCTGAAGCGCAAGGCCGATCTGTTGGAGCCTTTGTCGGCCGCATTGACCGAGGCGGGCCGCGCCATCAAGACCTGCGCGGTTTGCGGCAATCTCGACACGGCCGATCCCTGCACGCTTTGCCAAGATCCAAGGCGCGAGCAGGGCATGATCTGCGTTGTGGAGGAGGTGGGCGACCTCTGGGCGATTGAGCGGGCGGGCATTTTCCGTGGCCGCTATCATGTGCTGGGCGGCTCGCTTTCGGCCCTGGACGGGCGAGGCCCTGATTCCCTTTCCATCGGCAAGCTCGTCGGCCGCGCGGCCTCGGGCGGCATTGCCGAAGTGGTGCTGGCCCTGAATGCGACGGTCGATGGCCAGGCGACGGCCCACTATGTTGCCGAGCGCATGCATGAGCTGAACGTGCCTGTGACGCGGCTGGCGCATGGCCTTCCCGTGGGCGGCGAGCTTGGCTATCTCGACGATGGCACGCTGAATGCGGCCTTCAAGGCAAGAAGGCCCGCCTGAAGGCGCATAAAGGCAATTGCGGGCTTAGGGCGCGCTCGAGGCTTCGCCGGCGATGGTCACCTTCTGCGGCGCGGGGTCCGTGACGGCGGACAGCCCCACGAAGGCCAGCAGAAGCAGCGCGATCAGCCCCAAAGTGGGAGCAAGGGGGCGTGTCTCGTCTTCGTCAGAACGGAACGACATGGGCAATCCCCTAAGAGATACGGTGAAATTGCCTCTCGATAGTAAACAAATCGTTTCCGGCAATAATATGAGAACGCCGTAAGGGAGAGGGATTCGCACGCAAGTGTGCGCGAAATCACGCTGCGTTCGTCGGAAGTACATCCCGCGCCAGTCCTTGCAGCGCGGCGGAGGGCTCCGGTTCGGACCCGAGATCCACTTCGGCGATCTTTTCGGCCCGTTTGACGATTTTTTCGGCCGAGGTCACGATTTGCCGCACATCCGTCTCGGTCTGCCCGACATGCTTCTGCAAGGCGTCGACCCGCTCCTGGAAGCGGCGGACATCCTCCATCAGCCTGCCGACTTCCTTCTGGATCACGCCCGCCTGCTCATGCATCCGCGCGTCTTTGACGATCGCGCGCACGGTGTGCAGCGTCGCCATCAGCGTCGTGGGCGAAACCGGATAGACCTTGAGTGACAGGCACTTATCGACGACGTCGAGAAAGCCCGAGTGCAGCTCGGCATAGACGGCCTCCGAAGGGAGGAACATGAGCGCGCTCGCCGCCGTCTCGCCCGCGATGAGGTAGCGCGACGCGATTGCCTCGGCATGGCGCGTCACATCCTGGCGGAACTGGCGTCGCGCGGCCTCCAGCGCCTTGTCGTCCGCTGCGTCCCTTATCGCGCGATAGCTCTCCAGCGGGAACTTGGCATCGACGGGTAACGGCCCGGGCGGCGCCGGCAGCCGGATGAGGCAATCGACGCGCGCGCGATTGGAAAGCGTGTGCTGGAATGCATAGGAATCGGGCGCCAATGCCTTGCGCACGATGTCCTCAAGCTGCACCTCGCCAAAGGCCCCGCGCGCCTGTTTGTTGGCAAGAATGTCCTGCAGGCCGACGACATCGCGCGAGAGTGCGGTGATGTTCTTCTGCGCCTCATCGATGAGGCTGAGCCTTGTGGTGATATGGCCAAGCGTTTCCACGGTTTTTTCCGTGTTTTCGCTCAAATTCTGACCGAGCCGCAGCGACACCGCCTCCAGCCGCTCCTCGAGCTTTGCTGTGAGTTCCGTTTGCGCGGCATTGACCCGCGCTTGCGCCTCGACCGACATGTCCGAAAGCTGCCGAACCCGGCCCGACAGCTCGTTTTGGGTGGAAAGGAGGGCAAGGATCTGCCGTTGCAGCGCCTCTTCGCGTGCTGCCCTTGCCGCCTCGGCAGCCGCCGGGGAGCGCAACCGCAGGGCGATGAACAGCGAGAGCCCCGCAAGCGCCAAAAAGGCAAGTCCTGCCAGAGCGAAGGCCAAGAGCGTCAATTCCGGCATGATTTGCAACCTCGTTAAGCGGGACGCAAAGGTGAAGAGCGCCTCGTCTTGACGCCTCGCCTCCCTTTTCCTATGTCCGGCACATGGCCATCCGTCCGATTATCACAGCACCCGATTCGCGGCTCAAAGTCATTTCAGAGCCCGTGGAACGCGTCGATGACGCGCTGCGCACCCTCATGGATGATATGGTGGAAACCATGTACGCGGCGCCGGGCATTGGCCTTGCCGCCATCCAGGTGGGGGTGGCCAAGCGCGTGATCGTGATGGACCTCTCGCGTGAGGAAGAGCCCAAGGCCCCCCTCTATTTCGTCAATCCGGTCATCACCTGGACCTCGAAGGAGCTTGCGCTCTATGAGGAAGGCTGCCTCTCGGTGCCGGAATTCTATGAGGATGTGGAGCGCCCCGCCCGCTGCCGCGTGGAGTTTCTCGATTATCATGGGAAGGCCCAGGCTCTGGATGCCGAGGGCCTCCTTGCCACCTGCATCCAGCATGAAATGGATCACTTGCAGGGCATACTCTTCATCGACCATCTCTCGCGCCTGAAGCGCGACATGATGCTGCGAAAGCTGTCGAAGTCGAAGAAGCGTCAGGCCGAAGCGGCCGAGTAATGAACCCCTTGCGCATCGCCTTCATGGGAACGCCGGAATTCTCGGTGGCATGCCTTCGCGCGCTGAAGCAGGCGGGCCATGACATCGTGTGCGTCTATACCCGCGCGCCACGGCCCGCCGGCCGCGGCCAGGCGCTGCAAAAGACGCCGGTGCACGAAGCGGCGGAGCGCGAAGGGATTGAGGTCCGCACGCCACGGTCGCTCAAATCTGAAGACGAGCAGAGTCTCTTCGCAGGCCTCAATCTCGATCTAGCCGTCGTCGTTGCCTATGGCCTCATCCTGCCAAGGCCGATCCTGGAAGCGCCGCGTCTTGGCTGCCTCAATGTTCACGCCTCGATCCTGCCGCGTTGGCGGGGCGCCGCGCCCATTCAGCGTGCGATCATGGCGCGCGATGAGGAAAGCGGTGTCGCCATCATGCGCATGGATGAGGGCCTCGACACGGGCGCTGTGCTCAGCGAGCGGCGCCTTGCCATTCCCGAAGGCGCCAATGCCGGCTGGCTGCATGATCGCTTGCGCGAACTTGGCGCCACGCTTCTTGTGGAGACGATAAGGGACTATGCCGCCGGCCGTATCGTGCCGACGCCCCAGGCCGCAACCGGCATCACCTACGCCCACAAGATCACGCGCGAGGACACGCAAATCCGCTGGACGCAAACGGCCGGTGAGGTGCTGGGCCAGATCTTAGGCCTTGCCCCCGCACCCGGCGCCTGGTGTGCGATCGCGGGCGAGCGCGTCAAGATCCTCGATGCGGAAATGGCGCCGGGCCATGGCCTGCCGGGGGAGGTGCTGGATGACCGCCTGACGATCGCCTGCGCAGAGGGCGCGGTTCGCCTTTTGACGTTGCAGCGTCCGGGGCGGCCCGCGCGCGCCACAGCAGAGGTGCTGCGCGGTTTTCCTGTGCCAGCAGGAACGAGGCTCGGGGCCGAGAAGTGACCTGCTACAAGCTCACCATCGAATATGACGGCGCCGCCTTTGTCGGCTGGCAGCGTCAGGAGAACGGTGCCTCGGTGCAGGAGGCGATCGAGACCGCGATCCATCAATTCTGCGGTGAGACGGTGACGATTGTAGGCGCCGGCCGCACCGATGCGGGGGTCCATGCGCTCGGCCAGGTGGCGCATGCCCTGATCGAGAAGGACACGCGCGCCGACACCGTGCGCGATGCGCTGAACGCCCATTTGCGCCCGCACCCCATCGCGATCCTGAAGGCCGAGACAGTGCCGCCCGATTTCCACGCGCGCTTGGGCGCAAGGGCGCGGCATTATTGGTATCGCATCGTGACGCGCCGCGCGCCGCTCACGATCGACCGCGCCCACGCCTGGCATGTGCTGAGGCCGCTCGATGCTGACGCGATGCACGCCGCCGCGCAGCACCTTGTCGGCCGCCATGATTTTACGACCTTTCGCGCCGCCGGCTGCCAGGCGAAATCGCCGGTGAAGACGCTCGATGTCCTCACCGTCGCCCGCGCGGGCGAGGAAATCCATGTTCGCGCCTCGGCCCGCTCTTTCCTGCATCATCAGGTCCGCTCCTTCGTCGGCACGTTGAAGCGCGTCGGCGAAGGCCGGTGGAGTGCGCAGGATGTCAAGGCCGCGCTGGAGGCTTGCGACCGCACGCGCTGCGCGCCGCTGGCGCCGCCCGATGGGCTCTATCTCGTCCGCGTCGATTATTGATTGAGATCGACGAGTTCGACCGATCCGGCCGGCACCTCTTGCCCAAGGAACAGCCCGCCCACGCGCGCGAAGCGCTCGATCGCGTCGGTGGCAAGGAATTGCGGCGCGCCGCCGCCCGCATGCTGCGCAAGGCCACGCGCCTCCAGCACGGCCGCCAGGGCTTCAGCAGCGGTGGCGGCGCTGTCAACAAGCGCGACGCCGGGGCCAGCCGCTTTCGCGATGACGCCGGCCAGGGCGGGAAAATGGGTGCAGCCCAGCACAAGCGTATCGGGCCGGCTCGCCGCATCGCCCGCGAAGATGTCGCTGAGATAGCGCTCGGCCGTGAGCGCCGCGACTGGGCCATCGACCCAGCCCTCCTCGGCCAGCGCCACGAAAAGCGGGCAGGCGCGCTGCACGACCTGCGCGCCGGGGTGAAGCTGATGGATCGCAAGCGCATAGGCGCCGCCCCTGACCGTGCCTTCGGTGGCGATGACGGCGATGCGTCCCGTGCGCGTGGCGCCGACCGCGGCGCGCGCGCCGGGGCCGACGACCCCGATGACAGGAAGGGGCGAGAGCGCGGCTTCGAGCGCGGGCAGCGCGACGGCGGAGGCGGTATTGCATGCCACGACGATCGCCTTCACATCGTACCGCCGCAGATGCCGCACGGCCTGCACGGCATAGCGCGTCACCGTCTCGGCGCTCTTGGTGCCATAGGGAAGCCGCGCCGTGTCGCCAAGATAGACGATCCGCTCCTTGGGCAGCCTTGCGCCGATGGCGCGCATGACGGTCAGCCCGCCCATGCCGGAATCGAATATGCCGATGGGGCGTGTGTCGCCAGCGCTCATGGGATTATTGGGCAAGGCCGATCAGGAGATAGAGGAGAAGGAACAGGAGCCCGTCGATGATGACGAGCGCGGCCGCCATGAAGGGCGGCACGCTGAAGGCGATCCGCGTCACCTGCCAGCGGAAGAAGAGTGTGAAGATGAGGGCGCCCGCCATCAGGAAGCTTGTCGATTCAAGCGTGCTGAACCCCGAATCGAGCAGGAACCAGGGAACCACCTGCACGAACATCTGCGGCACCTTGGCCCAGTTATAGGCGACGATGAAGGCGACATAGCGCTGCTGCTGTCCGAGTACCCGGGCAAGAAACACCATCGCGACCGGAAACGCCGTGACGAGCACGAGATAGCGCAAGACCTCGACGATGAAGAACGCGGCCGTCAATTCGGGCGGCGGCGGCAGATCGGCGAGGGGCGATTCCGCCTGCACGCGCGCATAGGTGCCAAGTTCGGCGAGCCGGGCATAGAGATAGAGCGGCGCCACCAGCAGCACCGAGAGAAACGAGCGGAAGAACCCGGCAAAGCTGAGGTCGAAATCCGCCATCGCGGCGCGCTCGCCCTGCAAAAGGTGCAGCGGGGCGGAGATATGGCGCACGAAATAGGCGCCGTTCAGCGCTTCTTGCCGGTCTTCCTCAGAACTCATACGCCCCCTCCGAAATAACGCCGCAGGATCAGGGTATAGATATCGCAGAGCATGAGGATATCGCTGACGCGCGCCTGTTCATCCACCTTGTGCATCGTTCCGCCAGGCAGGCCAAGTTCCGCCACCGGGCAGTAATCCTTGATGAAGCGCGCATCCGACGTGCCACCTGAGGTTGAAAGCTCAGGCGCGATCCCGGTGAGCGCACGCGTGCAATCTGCGATGAGCTGGGTGAACGCGCCCGGCGGCGTGAGGAACACTTCGCCCCCCGCCTCGGTCTTAAGGGAAAACGCCCCGCCCCTCTCGGCGATGACCTTTTGGCATTCCTCTTCGATCCAGGCTTTGAGGCTCGCCGCGGAATGACGATCGTTGTGGCGGATATTGAAGACGGCGCGCGCCGAGGCCGGGATCACGTTGGTCGCCGGATTGCCGACATCGATCGAGGTGATCTCCAGATTGGAGGGCTGGAAATGCGCTGTCCCCTCATCGAGCTTGCGCTCAAGCAGGCGCGAGAGAATGGCGATGAGTTTGGGGATGGGATTGTCCGCCCGTTGCGGATAGGCGACATGGCCCTGCGCGCCCGTAACGCAAAGGCGCCCGGTGAAGCTGCCCCGCCGGCCGATCTTGATCATGTCGCCAAGGCGCGCAACCGAGGTCGGCTCGCCCACGAGGCAGTGGGACAATCGCTCCCCCCGCTCGGCAAGCGCTTTCAGCATCTTCTGCGTCCCGTTGATGGAGGGGCCTTCCTCATCGCCCGTGATAAGAAGGCTGATCGAGCCCTTGACCGGCCCTTCCCGCAGCACCCGGATCGCCGCGACCGCAAAGGCCGCGACGGCGGATTTCATGTCGTTCGCGCCGCGGCCATAGAGCACGCCGTTCACGATCTCGCCGCCAAAGGGATCAACGCTCCATGCGGCGCGCTCGCCGACGGGCACGACATCGAGATGCCCGGCAAAGCAGAAATGGGGCGCCTCTGTTCCGATCCGCGCATAGAGATTATCGACATCCGGCGTACCGGGCGCGCTGAATGGCAGGCGTGAACAGGCAAAACCCGCACCCTCAAGCACGCGCTGCAAGAGGTCGAGCGCCGGCCCCGTATCGGGCGTGACGCTGGGCACGCGGATCAGCGCCTGTGCAAGGGTGACGGGGTCTTGGGTCAGTGCTGCGGGCATTGGGCGATTGGAACGTGGCGGACTTTAAGGTTCGATTGCTTGCACTTAGAGCATTTTCAAGCGAAGTGGGAACCGGTTCACGTAAAGAAAATGCGAAGAATCGGGCACTGGCGGCGCTGTGATGATCGGATCGATCGCATTTTGATCGCACATCGCGCCAAGAGATGACTGAAATACCAACAGATGACGGGAGCAAGGCCATGAGCGGGCGTTTGAAAGGCAAGGTGGCGATGGTGACAGGGGGTGCAAGCGGGATCGGCCGGGCAACGGTTGAACGCTTCGTCCAGGAAGGCGCAAGGGTCGTTATTGCGGATATGCAGGACGACAAGGGCGAACGGATGGAAGAGGCGCTGGGCAAGTCCGTCCGCTATATCCACGCGGATGTGACGCACGAAGCCGATGTCAAGGCGGCGTGTGACCTGGCGGCCAAGGCCTATGGCGGGCTCGACATTCTCTACAACAATGCCGGCAGCGGCGGACCGATGGAGTTTGCCGACACCGTGACGGCGGAGGGGTTTGACAGCGTCATGCACCTGCACGTCCGCGCGGCCTTCTTTGGCATGAAGCATGCCGCGCCCTTGATGCGTGAGAAGGGCGGCGCTGTCGTCTCAACCGCCTCCGTTGCCGGCCTCGAGAACGGCTATGGTCCTATCCTTTACTCGGTCGCCAAGGCCGCGATCATCCACCTGACGCGGGTTGCCGCTGTCCAGCTTGCCCCCTGGAACATCCGCGTCAATTGCGTTTGCCCGGGCGCCATCGCGACCGCGATATTCGGCCGTGCGCTGGGTCAGGCGACCCAGCTTGCCGATCAGACCGCGCGCCAGCTTGAAACGGCGATGGAAGGGGTTCAGCCCTTGCGCCGCTCCGGCCTGCCGGAGGACATTGCCGAGGGTGTGATCTATCTTGCCTCGGACGCGGCGAAGTTCGTCACCGGCCATGCGCTGGTGATCGATGGTGGCCTCACCTGCGGCCCCTACAATCACGGTCAAAGCCCCTTTGCCGACATCCTCAAGGTCATGGGCCTTGATCCTGCTGACCTTCAGGCGCTGGCAACGGCGCGCTAAACAAGGATCAGAAAACGGGCGCGCCGCGGAGCCTCACACCCGTTGCGGCGTCGCCTTGTCCTTGACCGCGAAATAGTGGCGCGCATAGGCGACGACCTGGGCATCGCTGGGATGATCGACGGTTTCGACGCCGACGACCTTTTCGGCGACATTCGGGTCGTGCTTGTGCAGGTGCTTGATGAGCGCAAGCTTTGCCGAGCCCGGCCCGAGGATCAGCACCTCGCCAGAATGCGACACCGCTTCGCCGACAGCGTGGTAATACTAATCGTTCTCTTTTGAATGGCCCGCGCCGATAACGCCGGCCTTGTGATGCAGGTGCTTTGAGGGCTTCTCGGGATGGATGACGAGCTTTTGCACGTCCTCCGGGCTGAACTCGAACACGCGGGCTTCGTGATGGTCGAGCCAGATCACGGCGTGAAAATGATGCGTCATGAAAAACTCCAAAAAAGGCCTCTTGTTTCCTAACGGGTGGAGGTAAGCCCGGCTTTGACTTTCCTCAAGCGGAAAGAAGCGCAAGCAGCCCCTCGCGATAGCTGCGATAGGCAAGCTGGACGCCCAGTTCCTGCTTGATGAGCGCGTTCCGCACCCGCTTGCTTTCGCCGTAAAAGCTCAATCCCATCGGCGTCATCGTCTTTGCCGCGTCCGCGAAGGCCTCTGCCGGCGGCGGCTCGATGCCAAGCAGCGAGGCGGCATGGACGACGACGTCTTCGGGCGGCGCGGGCTCATCATCCCACACGTTATAGATGGCACCGGCCCTTGGCCGCGCCATGGAGGCAAGCAGCACCCGCGCGATGTCATCGACGTGGATGCGGCTGAACACCTGGCCCGGCTTCACGATCCGCCGTGCGCGTCCTGCCTTGAGCTGCGCGAGCGTATTGCGCCCCGGCCCGTAGATCCCTGCCAGGCGGAACACCTGCACCGGAATACCCGCCCGTTCGCCAAGCGCAAGCCACGCTTTTTCCGCCTGAAGCCGCCGTTTCGCCCGGTCACTGAGCGGGTGGGGCGGGGTTGCCTCATCCACCCAATCCCCGCCCGCATCGCCATAGACCCCCGTCGTCGAGAGATAGCCGATCCAGCGGCAGGATTGGGACAGCGCGGCAATATCCCCTTCGTGGTGGAGAAGCGCGGCATCGCCGGCATCGCCCGGCGGCAGGGAAATGAGCATGTGCGTGGTGCCAGAAAGCGCCGTCGCGGGCGAACAAAGAGGGCCATTCTCACCGAAAAGAAAGGCTTCGATCCCTTGCCCTTTGAGCGCTTCGGCCTTACCCGTGTCGCGTGTCGTACCGGCGATGCGCGCGCCATCTGCCGCCATCAGCCGGGCGAGGGCAAGGGCGCTATATCCCAAACCGAAGGCGAAGAGTCGCGTCATGATCCCAAGGGCCGGCAAGAACGACGAAACGGGTTTAGTCTGCTTGAGGGCTTGTCTGCAAATCGCTTCTTTGGGGCTGATGGTGTTGGGCTCGCCCGCGGCCGCGCAGGGCGCGCCGGATGATGGGCAGCGTTATGAGACCTGCCTCGCCCAGGTCGATCTTGATGCACGTGTGGCGCTGGCGGCAGCCCAGTCTTGGACCGATGGCGGCGGCGGCGCCCCGGCCCAGCATTGCGCGGCCCTCGCGCTGATCGGCCTTCAGCACTATGAAAAGGCAGGGCAGATCCTGCTGGCGCTGGCCAGCGGGGAGGGTTCCATCGATGCCCTGATGCGGGCCGATTTCTATGCCCAGGCCGGCAATGCCTTCCTGCTGGCGGGTTCGGCGGAGAATGCGCCCGCCGCCTTCGATCTTGCGCTCGAGCTCAAGCCCGACGATGCGGCCATTTTGACCGATCGCGCCCGCGCGGACGCCCTGCGCAAGGATTGGAAGGAGGCGATCGCCGATCTTGATCGGGTGATTGCCCTCACGCCCCTTGCGCCCGAACCCTATGTGCTGCGCGCCAGCGCCAAGCGCCTCATGGGCGATCTGGCGGGCGCAGGCGCCGACCTGGCGCTCGCTTTGATGCGCGATCCGACGAATGCGGGCGCGCTGCTCGAGCGCGGCATTGTCAGCCTTGCCGAGGGCAACCGCGACGCGGCGCGCGCGGATTTCGAACAAGTGCTGGCGATCGCCCCCGGCTCGACAGTGGCGCGTGAGGCAAAGGCGCGCCTCGCCGCGATGAATTAGGGGCTCCCCGCCTCATCCTTCGAGGCTCGGCTTCGCCCAGCCATCCATCTTTTCCGTCATCCTCGAGCGGCGAGAGCCGCGAAGAGGATCCAGCGCAAGAAACATGGATTCTCTTCGCCTGCTGTCGCAGGCTCGAGAATGACGTTGTTGTGTCATGGCCCGTGAAAACGGGCCATCCACCTTTCGCTGGCCCCTCATCCTTCGAGGGCCACGAAGAGCGACCGCCTCAGGATGAGGTCTTTATAAAAGTCCTCACCCAGAGGAGCGAGCCTTCGCGAGCCTCGAAGGGTGAGGGGCCGCAAAGGCGCCCTCAAGGGTTAATTGGGGTTCCTGCTTCCCCCGCCCATTCCCCGCGCACCTCCTCATCGTCTTCAAGCGAGAGGCACCGCGCCCGCAACGCTTCAAACGCTGCGCGCTCGAGCAGCCGCGACAGCGCCCACACCGCCGCGCCGCGCACGAGCGCTGAGGCATCCTCAAGCAGGGCCTGCGCCGCATGCGCAAGGTCCGCGCTTTGCGAATTACCGATGGCGATGAGCACGTTGCGCAAGAACCGGTCGCGCCCGATCCGTTTGATGGGACTGCCCTGGAAGCGTGCGCGAAAGCCCGCATCATCAAGCCCTGCAAGCTCGGCAAGAAGGGCAAGATTGACCCCATCGCGGGGCAGGAATGCGCTCTCCTTGGTAGTCACGGCGAACTTGTTCCACGGGCAGACGGCAAGGCAATCATCGCAGCCATAGATGCGGTTGCCCATGAGCGGCCTTAGCGCGCGCGGGATCATGCCCTTGTGCTCGATCGTCAGATAGGAGATGCAGCGCCGCGCATCGATTTGATAGGGCCCATCGAAGGCACGCGTCGGGCAGATGTCGAGACAGGCCTGGCATCGTCCGCAATGATCCGCGGACGGATCATCCGTACCAAGATCAAGTGTCGTGAAAATGCTTCCAAGGAAAAGCCACGAGCCCAGCTCTCGCGAAACGAGATTGGTGTGCTTGCCCTGCCATCCAAGCCCGGCCGCCTGTGCCAGCGGCTTTTCGAGCACCGGTGCCGTATCGACGAAGACCTTCACTTCCGCCTCGCCCTCTTCCGCGATAGAGCGCGCAAGAGCCTTGAGCCGCGCCTTGATGATATCGTGATAGTCTCGCCCCCGCGCATAGACGGAAACGGCACCGCGCGTCACCTGCGACAGGGCTCTCAAGGGATCATCCGGCGGGCCGTAATTAAGGCCGAGCACGATGACGCTGCGCGCCTCGGGCCACAAGACATGGGGGCTTGCGCGCCGCTCGGCGTTTGCCGCCATCCAGCCCATATCGCCATGCCGCCCCTCGGCGAGGAATTGCAGCAGGCGCTTGCCGGCTTCCCCGATGGCGGCGGGGTGGGTAAATCCGACCGCGTCGAAGCCAAGGCCGAGCGCCCGCGCGCGGATCGTCTCGCGGGTGGGAAGAGGCGGCTTGGGAAGGGGCGTCGCCATGCATCCCTCCCAAACGCTCAAAAATCGAGATTGGTGTAGTAGCGAACGGGCGCCATGCCTGGGATCATATCCCCGAGCAGCGGGCGAAAGCTCGGCCGCGATTTCAGCCGCACATACCATTCCTTGGCGGCACCGTACTGGTTCCAGGGTATGTCGCCGAGATAGTCGATAGAGGAGAAATGCGCCGCCGCCGCGAAATCGGCAAGTGTCAGCATATCCCCGGCCAGCCAGTGCCGCACCTCAAGCAGGCGGCAAAGCGCCTCCAGATGCTCGCGCACGGCGGCGAGCCCCTCGCGGATGAGCGCCATATCGGGCGGAATGGGATGCGGGTTCGCCGTCGCGAAGCGCTTATGCACCTTTTCATAGAGCAGCCGCACCGTCACATCGCGGTGAAAGACTTCATCGAACCATTGCGTGAGGCGGCGCACCTCGGCCCGCTCCGCCGCTGGCTTGGGGAGAAGGGGCACGGCGCCATAGGCTTCTTCGAGATATTCGCAGATGACCGTGCTGTTGGGGATGACAAGGCCGTTGTCCTCGATCAGCACGGGCACCGTGCCCGCCGGGCTCAGCTCCAGGAATTCGGGCCGCTGCTCCCAGGGTTTTTCCGCCCGCAGCTCGAATTCGATGCGCTTCTCGGCAAGGGCGAGGCGCACTTTTCGGCAAAACGGAGACAGGGCGAAATGAACGAGCGTTCGCATGAAGGGAATCTTAGCTGAAAGGGCAGGCGCGGCCTAGATGCGCACGCCAGAAGAGCAGCGTCACGCCGCCGAAACGAGGCCTGCTTTGTCTCAATCAAGCACGCATCGCGCAAGTCCGTCACGCGCGACGATGGCCATGCGTCCGCGGATTGTCTGCGCCTGGCCTGCCATGAAGGGCGTGAGCGGCCGCACCCGCCGTCCCGTCGGATCCGCAAGGAGCGCGGCGAGGAGCGCGGCTTCACCTTGCGTCAATTGGGAGGCGGGCTTGCCGAAATGAAACTGGGCGGCGGCCTCCGCGCCAAAGATGCCATCGCCCCATTCGGCAATGTTGAGATAGACGGTCATGATCCGCCGCTTGCTCCACAAGGCCTCGCTGAGCACGGTGAAATAGGCTTCGAACCCTTTGCGCAGCCACGACCGGTCGGGCCACAGAAAGGCATTTTTGGCCGTCTGCATGGAAATCGTGCTCGCCCCGCGCAGCCGCCCGCCGCTTTCATTGTCGGCCATCGCGTCTTCGATCGCATCCCAGTCGAAACCGGCATGGGTGCAGAATTTGCTGTCTTCAGAGGCGATCACGGCCTCGATGAGCGCGGGCGAAATATCCCCGATGTCCCGCCAAGTCTGCGTCACGGGCGTGCCCGCGATCGCGCGGATCGCCATCAAGGGCGTGCCCGGCGGCGGCAGGAAGCCGTAAACGAGCACCCATAGGGGCGGCCCCAGTACGATGAGGGCGATGATCCCCAATGCCCAGCGCAGGAAGGGTCGCGCAGGCCGATCGGAAAGGGAGGGCGAAGGCGGCGGCCGCCAGCGGGCAAGGAAAAGCGCGTTGATAACGACCGAGACGCTCGAGAGCGCCATCGCCGTGCCCGCGATCGCCGGCGTCAGAAGGCCGAGCACCGCGAGCGGCAGTCCGATGAGGTTATAGATGAACGCCCAGAACAGGTTCTGCCGGATCTTGTTGCGCGTCGCCCGGGCGATGGCGAGCGCATCGAGCACGAGCACGGGATCGCTGCGCATCAGTGTGACGCTGGCCGCGCCGATCGCCGCCGCGCTGCCAGAACCCATGGCGATCCCGAGATCGGCGGCGGTAAGCGCGGGCGCATCGTTGATGCCATCGCCCACCATCGCGACGCGGTGCCCGCCTTCGCGCAAGGCCGCAAGCACCTCCGCCTTGCCGCCGGGCTCGACCTCGCCGCGCACCTCCTCGATGCCGATCTGCCGGCCGATAGAGGCCGCGGCCGCGGGCGCATCGCCCGAGAGCATAAGGATGCGATAGCCCGCCTGCTGCAGCCGCGCGACCGCCTCACCTGCGCTCTCCCGTGGCGTGTCGGAAAATCCGAGCACCCCGATGGGAAGCGCATCGACCGCAACGAACACGGGCGAGTGGCCCCGCTCCTCCATCGCGAGGGCTCGCGGGCGCAGCGCCTCAAGGTCGATGCCTTCGCCCGCCATCAGCGCCTCATTGCCGATGAGCACGCGCTTGACGCGCACCATGGCCTCGATCCCGCGCCCTGGCACCGCGCGGAAGGAGGAGACGGGCGCAAGGCCAAGCCCGCGCTTCCTCGCCTCGGCGATGACGGCACGGCCGAGCGGATGCTCGCTGCCCTGCTGGGCCGAGGCCGCGATGGAAATGAGTTCATAGGGCGTCGCGTTGACCGCCTGGGCATCGGCGAGAAAGGGCTCGCCCAGTGTCAGCGTCCCCGTCTTGTCAAAGACGATTGTGTCGATCTGGTGCGCGCTTTCAAGCACGTTGAGATCGCGAATGAGGATTCCCGCCCGCGCCGCCGCGCCTGTTCCCGCAACAAGCGCGGCAGGTGTCGCAAGCCCAAGCGCGCAAGGACAGGCGATGACGAGCACGGCGACGGATGCGCTCATCGCCGCTTCCGCATTCCCGCCCGCGATGAGCCAGCCGGCAAAGGTGAGCGCGGCCAGGACAAGAACGAGCGGCACGAAAACCCCGCTCACCCTGTCCACGAGCCGCTGCACGGGGGCCTTGCCGCTATGCAGCCGCTCGACAAGGGCAAGGATCCGCGAAAGGACGGTGTTGTCCCCCGCCGCCTCCGCCGCGCAGGTAAGAAGCCCAAGCCCGTTGATGGCACCGGCAAGCACGCGCGCGCCAGGCGGTTTTGCAACCATGCGGCTTTCGCCCGTGAGCAGGCTCTCATCCGCCTCGCTCTCGCCTGTGATGACGATCCCATCGGCGGGAAACCGCTCGCCCGGCCGCACGATGAACTGATCGCCCGGCGCGACCGCGTCGGCGGCGATCTCCGTTTCGATGCCGCCGCGCAGCACATGCGCGCGTTCCGGCTTCAACGCCATGAGCGCGCGCAAGGCAAGTGCGGTGGCCGCTGTTGAGCGTTCTTCCAGCCATTTGCCGAACAGCACGACCGTGATGATGACGGCGGAGGCCTCGAAATAGAGCGGCTCGGCATGGTGCCCGCCAGAGAGAAAAACCTTCGTGGCCGAATAGAAGAACGCGGTCGAGGTGCCAAGGGCAACGAGCACATCCATGTTGGGCGCAAGCGCGCGCAGGGCCCGCCACGCACCCAGATAGAACCTCGCGCCGCCTATGGTCTGAACGGCACCGGCGAGCGCAAGCTCGGCATAAGGCAGGCGGGGATGCGAAAGCCCCGCCGCCATCGCCCCCATTTGAACGAGGAAGGGGAGGGTGAGAAGCGCACAGGCGGCAAGGATGGCCGTCCCCCACTGCCGTGGCTCAATCGCGCCCTCGCCCGCGCGCGCCGCGCCATAGCCGGTCGCCGTGACGGCGGCGATGAGCGCATCCGCACCCGTCCGGTCAAGGTCGAAGGCGACATCCGCGCGCTTCAGCACCAGGTTGACATTGGCATCGCTCACCCCCGGCACGGCGCGCAAGGCACCCTCGACACGGGCCGCGCAGGCCGCGCAGGTCATGCCGGATATATCGAGGCGCAAATGGGCCGGATCGCTCATGCTGTAGAGATAGGGCTTGACCTTGCTGGAAGGTCAAGAGCGCCTCAGCGTTGCGCCGCCGTCTCGCTCTGCCACTGGGCGAGCGCGGCAAGGATATATTTGATCCTCAGCGCGGCGATGAAGGCATTGGCAAGGTCGATGCCGTTTCTGGCCAGCTTGGCGGCCTGCTCCGGCTCGGTCCGGATCATCGCCTTTTCGAAAAAGCGCGACACTTCGATGGCGACGATTTGCGAGACGGCGTCGGCATAGACATCGAGCGTTTCGGGCTCATAGCCCATCTCCCTCGTATATCCTGCCCGCACCATTTCGCCCCACAGTGAGTAAAGTTGTGCATCGCGGGGCGAAAGGCTGGGTGCCTCGGCGCTCCTGTCGATACTGATGATCCCCAGCCGCTCGATCCGCTCGCCATGGCCAACCGTTTCGGGGTATCGGGCCTCGAGCACGTGAAGCGGCACCGCCGCGCCGGGGCTGTCGAAGATTTCGGCAAGCGCCATGCCAAGCTGCGGAATCCGCGCCGGCGGCACCTTTGAGATGTCGCCGCTGAGGACCGTGCGAATGACCTCGAGCGGCAGATAGCTCTCTTCCTGCAGGCGCTTGATCAGCTTCAGCCGCTCGATATGCAGGCCATTATAGCGTGCGACGTTGCGCTTGGGGCGCTCGGGCTCGGGCAGAAAGCCCTCCCGAATATAGTATCGTATCGTTTCGCGGTTGACGCCGGTCAGCCGCTCCAGTTCCGCCATCTTCATGCGCCGCGCCTTCTCCGCACCTACGTCTCGCCTTCATTGGCACACACGCCAAGCGCTTCCCGCTCACGCGCGCTGCTCGGCCTCTTCATCGGTGAGCGGATGCTTCAGCCGGCCGACCATTTCCTTCGGGCAGACCTGCCAGAAGCGTTTCCATTCCCTGTCCCAGTTCGACAAGAGCCGCCGTGCATAGGCCGACTGGGTCTCGGTGATGTGCTCCTCGATGAGCGCCGTGACGACATCGTCCCAATAGCGCGACGACAGGCGTTGCCAAATGACACTGTCGGGATTGACCCGCTGCTCGAATGTGCCGTCGCTATCATAGACGAAGGCCATGCCCCCCGTCATGCCGGCGGCAAAATTGCTGCCAACAGGCCCAAGCAGAACCGCGACCCCGCCCGTCATATATTCGCACCCGTTCGAGCCGCAGCCTTCGACAACCGTGACCGCGCCCGAATTGCGCACGGCAAAGCGCTCGCCCGCTTGCCCTGCGGCAAAGAGCTTTCCGCCCGTCGCGCCATAAAGCACGGTATTGCCGATGATCGTGTTCTCGTGCGTCGGCAGGGTGGAGGCGGTCATCGGCCGAACGACGATGGTGCCGCCCGAAAGTCCTTTGCCGACATAGTCGTTTGCCTCGCCGAACAGCTCGAGCTTGAGGCCCTGCATGGCAAAGGCGCCGAGCGACTGCCCTGCCGACCCGCGCAGACGCACGGTCAGATGGCCGGGCCGCAATCCGCTCATGCCGAACTTGCGCACGATATGGGAAGAGACGCGCGCGCCGATCGTGCGGTTCGTGTTCCGCACTGTATAGGTCAGCTGCATCTTCTCGCCGCCATCGAGCAGGCGCTTGGCATCCGCGATGATCTGCTTGTCGAGCGTATCGGGAACTTCGTTGCGCCCCTCAAGCGTGCAGAAGCGCGGGTTCGGCCCCGGATCGGCCTGCACGAGCGGCGGATTGAGATCAAGGTCATCGAGTTCGGCCGCGCCGCGCGAGACCTGGACGAGAAGATCGGTGCGCCCGATCACCTGCCGCAGGGAGCGGAAGCCGAGGCTGGCGAGGATTTCCCGCACCTCTTCGGCGATGAAGGAAAAGAGGTTGACGACCTTTTCGGGCGTACCGGTGAACTTGGCACGCAGATCGGGATCCTGCGTGCACACGCCAACAGGGCAGGTGTTCGAGTGGCACTGCCGCACCATGATGCAGCCCATGGCGATCAGCGAGGCGGTGCCGACGCCATATTCCTCCGCGCCCATGGCGGCGGCCATCACGACATCGCGGCCCGTGCGGATGCCGCCATCGGTGCGCAGTTTGACCCGGTGCCGGAGATTGTTGAGGGTCAGCACCTGATTGGCTTCGGTGAGCCCCATCTCCCAGGGCACGCCCGCATATTTGATGGAGGTCTGGGGCGAGGCGCCCGTGCCGCCGTTGTGGCCGGAGATGAGGATCACGTCCGCATGCGCCTTGGCGACGCCTGCCGCGATCGTGCCGATGCCGGTCGAGGCGACCAGCTTCACGCAGACCCTGGCATAAGGATTGATCTGCTTCAGATCATAGATGAGCTGCGCCAGATCCTCGATCGAATAGATGTCGTGATGCGGCGGCGGCGAGATCAGCATCACGCCAGGTGTCGCATGGCGCAGCTTCGCGATCATCTCGGTCACCTTAAAGCCGGGCAGCTGTCCGCCTTCGCCGGGTTTGGCGCCCTGCGCGACCTTGATCTCCAGTTCTTCGGCCTGGTTGAGATATTCCGCCGTCACGCCGAAGCGTCCCGACGCCACCTGCTTGATGGCCGAATTGGCATTGTCGCCCGAACTGGTCGGCCGATAGCGCGCCGGATCCTCGCCCCCTTCGCCCGAATCCGATTTCGCCCCGATCCGGTTCATGGCGATGTTGAGCGTGCCATGCGCTTCGGCCGACAGCGCGCCGAGCGACATGCCGGGCGTGACGAAATACTTGCGGATTTCAGTGATCGATTCGACTTCCTCGATTGGCACCGAGGGCAGGGAGCTGCGCAAGTCCATCAGGTGCCGCAACGAGACGGGCGGCGTCTCCCAAACCGCTTTCGAGTATTTCTTATAGGTCGAATAGCTGTCATGCGCGACAGCGTGCTGCAGCATATGGATCGTCTGCGCGTCATGCGCATGCGTCTCGCCGTTGCGCCGGAAGCGATAGATGCCGCCGACGGGAAGCGGCACGGCATCGCTGCTGAATGCCTTGTGGTGCTGGCGCACGATCTTTTGCTGGATGCCTTGCAGGCCGATTCCGGAGATGCGCGACGGCATGCCGGGAAAGAACTCGGCCACGAGCGCGCGCGACAATCCCACGGCCTCGAAATTATAGCCGCCGCGATAGGACGAGATGACCGAGATCCCCATCTTGGAGATGATCTTGAGAAGCCCGGCATGGACGGCATCGATATAGGTCTTCGCCCCGCTCGGCCAGCGTACGGCGTCATCGAAGATGCCGCGCTCGAACCGGTCGGCAAGCGATTCCTGCGCGAGATAGGCGTTCACCGTTGTCGCGCCCACACCGATGAGACAGGCGAAGTAGTGTGTATCCAGGCACTCGGCCGAACGCACATTGAGCGAGGTGAAGGTGCGAAGCCCCCGCGCGACGAGATGGGTGTGCACCTTGCCGACGGCAAGGATCATCGGCACGCCCGCATGCGTCTCATCGACCGCTTCGTCGGTGAGGACGAGATGGCTGATGCCCTGGCGCACGGCGTCTTCGGCTTCCGTGGCGATGCGCTCGAGCGCCTCGCGCAGCGCGCCCGGCGCCGCTTGCGCCTGCCCATCAAGGGCAAAGACACAGTCGATGCGATGGAACTTGCCCTCCAGATGCTCGCGCATCCGCTCATACATGCCCGTCGTGATCGCGGGGCCCTCGAGCGTGAAGACTTCCGTCTGGCTTTCATCCTGGGCAAGCACGTTGCCCAGATTGCGAAAGCGCGTCTTCAGCGACATCACCCGCTCTTCGCGCAAGGCATCGATGGGCGGGTTCGTCACCTGGCTGAAATTCTGCCGGAAATAGTGTGACAGCGGACGATACTGGGATGAAAGCACGGCAAGCGGCGTGTCATCGCCCATCGAGCCGATGGCTTCCTTCCCCTCCTCGACCATCGGATGCAGGATGAGTTCGAGGTCCTCAAGACTATAGCCTGCCGCCACCTGCCGCCGGCGCAGCTCTTCCTTGCCGAACATGCGCGGCTCTGGCCCCGGCCCGACAATGGGGTCAAGCTCGACCACATTGTCGATCCACTCTTCGTAAGGATGTTCGCCAGCGAGCTTGTCCTTGATCTCGCGGTCCTCATAGAAGCGGCCCTCTTTCAGATCGACCGCGATCATCTGCCCCGGCCCCACGCGGCCGCGGCGCGTCACCCTGTCGTCCTCGATCACGACCATGCCCGTTTCAGAGCCGACGAACAAAAGCCCGTCCTTCGTGATCGCATAGCGCATGGGGCGAAGCCCGTTGCGGTCCATGCCGGCGCAAACCCAGCGCCCGTCGGTCATCGCAAGCGCCGCCGGTCCGTCCCACGGCTCCATCACCGCATTGGCATAGGCATAGAGCGCCCGGTGCGCTTCGGGCATCTGCGTGCCCTTCTTCGACCAGGCCTCGGGCACGAGAATGGTCTTGGCGAGCGGCGCCGAGCGGCCCGCGCGCACCATCACCTCGAACACGGCATCGAGTGCCGCGCTGTCGGAGGAGCCCGGCTGAATGATGGGCTTGATGTCGTGCTGGAACTCGCCGAACGCGTCCGAGGCCATCTTGATCTCGTGGCTGCGCATCCAGTTGGTGTTGCCCTTCACCGTATTGATCTCGCCGTTATGCGCGATCATGCGGAAGGGATGGGCAAGCCGCCAGGTGGGGAAGGTGTTCGTCGAATAGCGCTGATGGAAGATCGCCATCGGCGAGACGAAGCGCTGGTCCTTGAGGTCGGGATAAAAGCTTGAGAGCTGCTCGGCCAGGAACATGCCCTTGTAGATGAGCGAGCGGGTCGAGAACGAGCAAATATAGAAATCGAGGATCGAGGCCTCGCGCACGCGCTTTTCGATGCGCCGGCGCACGATGAACAGCTCGCGCTCGATCTCCTCCACTTCCGCCGCGCGCGGGCTATTGAAGAGGATCTGCTCGATTTCCGGCCTTGTGGCGTTGGCCTTTTCCCCGACGATGGAGACATCGATCGGCACCTGCCGCCAGCCATAGATGTAGTAGCCAAAGCTGAGAAGCTCGCTCTCCACGATCGTACGGCAGGTCTCCTGCGCGCCATAATCCGTACGCGGAAGGAAGATCATGCCGACGGCGAGGTGCCCCTCGCGCAAGTGATGCCCTGTGCGCCCGACACAATCCTCGAAGAAGGCGCGCGGAATCTGGACATGGATGCCCGCGCCATCCCCCGTCTTGCCGTCCGCATCGACGGCGCCGCGATGCCAGACGGACTTGAGCGCCGAGATCGCGGCTTCCACCACCTCGCGCCGCGGCTTGCCGTCGATCGCGGCGATGAGGCCGACGCCGCACGCATCGTGCTCCTGATCGGGCGAATAGGAATGCGCGGCCTCAAGCCTGCGCGCGTTCTCGATGAACCGGGCGATCTCGGCTTCGGCGTTGTTCTTGATCGTTTGGGACATGGGTCTGCCTCTCTCTCGGGCGGGCGCTTCGGCCCTGCCCGCCTATTCCGCCGCTGCGGCCGCAAGCCTGGCCGCCTTTTCCTGCAGATAGCGCTGGATGGATGCCGCCGCGTCGCGCCCGTCCCTGATCGCCCAGACGACGAGCGAGGCGCCCCGCGCGATATCGCCGGCCGCGAACACGCCCTCGATCGAGGTTTGCAGCGTCTTGAAGTCGCTGCGCACCGTCCCCCAGCGTGAGACGGCGAGCTGCGGCACATCGAAGAGCCTGGGCAGGTCCTCAGGGTCAAAGCCAAGCGCCTTGATGACGAGATCGGCGGGCACGGTGAACTCGCTGCCTTGGACTTCTTCGGGCAATTGGCGGCCCGTGGCATCGGGAAGGCCAAGCCGCATGCGGATCGACCGCACCCCCGTCACCTGCGTTTCGCCATGCATGGCCTTGGGCGCAGCCAGCCACTGGAACTCGACGCCCTCTTCCTCGGCATGGGTCACCTCGCGCAGCGAGCCCGGCATGTTTTCCTTGTCCCGCCGGTAGAGGCATTTGACGCTTTTCGCGCCCTGCCGGATCGCCGTGCGCACGCAATCCATTGCGGTATCGCCGCCGCCGATCACGACCACATGCTTGCCCGACGCATTGAGGGCTCCGTTGTCTTGGCCGGCGACGGGATCGCCAAGGCCGACCCGGTTGGACAAGGTGAGATAGTCAAGCGCGACGACGATGCCAGGAAGCGTCCCGCCCGGCGCCTGCAGATCGCGGCTCTTATAGACGCCCGTCGCGATCAAGACGGCGTCGTGGCGCGCGCACAGTTCATCGAGCGTCGCGTCGCTCCCGACCTCGAAATTGAGATGGAAATGCACGCGGGAATCGATGAGGCGCTGCGTGCGCCGCTCCACGATGTCCTTCTCCAGCTTGAAGCTGGGAATGCCATAGATGAGAAGGCCGCCCGCGCGGTCATAGCGGTCATAGACATGCACCTGCAGGCCTGCCTTGCGCAGCTCTTCGGCCGCAGCGAGGCCCGCCGGCCCCGCGCCGATGATGCCGATGCTCTCCGCCCGCTCGCGCCGGGGCACGATCGGCTTGATCCAGCCCTTCGCCCAGGCTGTGTCGGTGATGTATTTTTCGACCGCGCCGATCGTCACCGTGCCGTGCCCGGATTGTTCGATTACGCAATTGCCTTCGCACAAGCGATCCTGTGGGCAGATGCGGCCGCAAATCTCCGGCATGTTGTTGGTGGCCGAGGACAGCTCATAGGCCTCTTCCAGCCGCCCCTCGGCGGTCAGTTTCAGCCAGTCCGGGATGTTGTTGTGCAGCGGGCAATGCACTTGGCAGAACGGCACGCCGCATTGGGAACAGCGGCTGGCCTGCTCCTCGGCCTTGGTGGCGATATATTCCCCATATATTTCATGGAAATCCTGGGCCCGCTCAGGCGCCGGGCGCTTGTCCGGCATGGCCTTGGGCGTGCGGACGAATTTCAGCATTTTGGTTCCGGCCATGGACCTGCGATCCTGCGATGGATTATGTCTTGCCGAGCTTATAGGGGATCATTTCATTGCCGCAAAGGGAAATTTGGCATATAGGTCAGCAATTGTGACGTGTTTATTTGGCGCATACTTTGCGGTCACAGGGGTCATGAGGGGAATTGCCACCATCTTGCTGAAGGCTTTCGCAATTTAGGTCAGCATTACGAACAAAATCTTGGATACCGGACACCATAGCTGGCGGCCCCATCCTTCGCGGCTCGCGAAGGCTCGCACCTCAGGACGAGGCCTATTGAGACTCCTCACCCTGAGGCGGCCGCCCTTCGCGGCCCTCGAAGGGTGGGTTGTTACATAAGTCCTCATCCTGAGGTGGCCGCCCTTCGCGGCCCTCGAAGGGTGAGGACGCAGCCTCGGTTCTCCTCCCCCTGAAAGGGGGAGGCTGGGTGGGGGGCAAGCCAGAATCGATCCCCACCCCTTGCCCTCCCCTTTGCAAGGGGAGGGAGAGGCCCCCTGTCATGGACCGCTCTTTCGCGCGCTGGCAATCCCCCGCGTTCGCCAGGGTGTTACTGTCAAATCGACCGGCGGAACGGTTCAGGCAAGGCAAAGGGGGGGCTAAAATTTTTGAAAACAAATACCGGGGCAATCGCTGATTCGTGATAGGAGATAAGGGCTTAACCCCTCCCAAAGCTCATTTCCGGCGTTTTCCATGAACCCCACCGACATTCTGACGGCGCTCTTGCTCGGCCTGATCGAGGGCTTGACCGAGTTCTTGCCCATTTCCTCGACCGGCCATTTGATCCTTTTCTCCCAGATGCTGGGATTCAAGGTTCCCGGTTATGACGCATTCATCGTCATGATCCAGCTGGGCGCGATCTTCGCGATCTGCTTTGTCTATTATGAAAAACTCTGGCGGGTGACCGCGGGTCTGTCGAGCGACCCCTGGGCGCGGCAATTCGCGGCCGGCATCATCCTCGCCTTCCTGCCGGCGATGATCATCGGCGTCCTCGCCCATGGCTTTATCAAGAGCGTCCTCTTCGCCCCGCTTCCCATCGCCATCGCCCTCATCGTGGGCGGGTTCGTCATTATTCTTGTCGAGCGCAACCTGCCGACGCCGCGCTATACTGAAAGCGATGCCCTGCCGCTATCTGTCTGCTTCCGGATTGGCATGATCCAGTGCCTGGCCATGATCCCGGGCGTCTCGCGCTCGGGGGCAACGATCATCGGCGCGCTCCTCATGGGGGTTGAGCGCAAGGCGGCGGCTGAATTCTCCTTCTTTCTCGCGTTGCCGACGATGGCGGGCGCCTTTGCCTATGACGCCTATAAGAACTGGGATGTCCTGACGATGGATTCGGCGGGCCTCATCGCCATCGGCCTATTGGCGGCCTTTGCTGCCGCCTATGTCGTCGTGCGCGTCGTGCTCGATTTCATCGGCCGCCACGGCTTCATGCCCTTTGCCTATTACCGCATTGCGCTGGGCTCGGCCATTCTGGCCGTGCTCTACGCCATCTGAGCGGGGCGCATGGAGCCCTTCCTGCCCCAAGGCTGGCGCCTCTATGCGGGCTTTGCCGCACTGCTATTCGCGGGCTTTGCGGCGTTTGCGGGCCTCAGCGAGGGTCCGATCACGGCCGCGAGGCCACGGCCCGCGCCGGCGACGCCTGTGGAGCACTATGTGCTCGCGCTTTCCTGGTCGCCCTCCTATTGCGCCGAGGAGGCTGACAAGCGCGACCATGCCCAATGCGGCCGGCCCTTGGGCTTCATCGTGCATGGGCTCTGGCCGCAATTTGCAGATGGCCGGCGCGAGAAATGCGATACGGATGCGCCGCGCGTGCCCAACGCCATCATCGACCGCCTGCGCCCGATCATGCCCTCAGCGGGTCTCATCGGCTACCAATGGCGCAAGCACGGCGCCTGCACGGGCCTGTCGCAAGGCGACTATTTCGCCACGCTTGAGGACGCCTATCACCGTGTGCGGATCCCCGACGCCCTGACACTGCCGGCAGGCGTGGCGCACATGTCCCCAGAGGCGGTTGAGGCCGCCTTCATCGCCGCCAATCCGGACTTGACGGCGCCGATGCTCGACATCACCTGCTCTACGACGCGGCTGCGCGAGGTGCGCATCTGCCTCACCCCGGCGCTCGACTTTGTTGCCTGCGCGCGCGAAGGCAATAGCTGCCGGCAGGGCGCGGTCGAAATCCCGCCCGTCAGCCGCTGAGCAGTAGGACGGCGATGCCGGCCGCCAGCACACAAAGCCCCGCATACTCGAACGCGCCAGGGCGCTCGCGAAAAACGAAAAGTGAAATCGCAAGGCTGAAGACAAGTTCGATGAGACCCAGCGTGCGCACATAGGCAACAGGCTGCAGCGCAAGCGCCGAGAACCAGCAAAGACTGCCAAGCCCGCCCGCGATGCCGGCAACGCCCGAAACGCGAACATCACGCAGCACGCGCATGACGCTGCCCGGCTCCCTGAGGGAGAGCCACAGCGAAAGCCCGAACGTCTGCAGCATCAGCGCAAGCGCAAGCGCCGTCGCCGCCGCTTCCAATGGACCGCCGCCAAGCGCAAGAGCGGCCGCACGATAGCAGACGCCCGACACCGCATAGCCTGCGCCTGCCGCAAGCCCCCATAGCGCAGCCTCTTGCGTCCAGCCCGTGAGCAGCGCTCCCAGCAGCCGCTCGCCCTTGCGCACCGACATCATCATGACGCCGAGTGTGGCGCAAACGACGCCCAGCACCGCGAGCGGACCAAGATAGGATTGCAGGACCAGCGCCTCGAACGCGGCCGCCTGCACGACATCGGTCTTGGAGAAGGCAACGCCAGTGCCGAAATTGGCGCTCGTCACGGCAAGGATCAGCGCCCGCGTCGCCAGAACCTGGCAGAGCGCGCCCAGCCCCACGATGGCGATGGCCTCGATCCCGGGCAGGGGAAGCGCTCGCCCGCTCGCGGCCAGCGCCAAGAGATAGGCAATCGCGACCGGCAGGCCGAACACAAAGCGCGCGAAGTTCCCCGCATCGGGCGAAAGCCGCTGCGCGACGGCCCGTTGCGCGGCGGTGCGCACGGCCTGCAACCCCGCCGCCGCGAGGGTGAAGGCGATCCAGGCCCCTTCCATGATGGGGACGCTAATGCGCGGGGAGGTATTGGCCCGTCCGCCGGAACCGCACGAGATAGGCCGGCACGATCGCCTCGGGCGCCGCAGGGATAAGGGAGAGCGCGGCAAACCCCTTGGACTGAGCGCTCACGACATTATCTTCTCTAAGGAGTTCGACCTGATCGGGCGTGAGGGTTAAGGGCGAGGGCAAGAACTGGAAGGCATAGGAGATGAGCTTGGCAAGGCCGAAGGAGAGGGGCATGGCAGGGCGCCTGCGCAGTGTCACCTGCTGAATGAGGGCGATGATCTCGGAAAAGCGATAGATCTTAGGCCCACCCAGCTCGAAGGTCTCCCCTGCCAGCGCCTTGTCGCGGAGTGTGCTGACGACGGCCTGCGCCACATCACCGACAAAGACGGGTTGGAACCGCGTCTTCCCCCCGCCAATGAGCGGCAGGACGGGAAAATACCGCGCCATGTTGGCAAAGCGATTGAAGAATTCATCCTCCGGCCCGAACACCACGGAAGGGCGCAGGATGACGGCGTTGGGGAAGGCTTCGCGCAAATTGGCCTCGCCTTGCGCCTTGCTGCGCGCATAGGCCGAAGGGGAGGTGGAAGAGGCGCCCAGCGCCGAGACATGGGTGAGATGCTGCACGCCCGCCGCCTTGGCCGCGCCCGCGATATGGCCTGCCGCCTCGGCATGGATTGTATCGAACGACCGGCTCCAGCTCTCGGCAAGGATACCGACCAGGTTGACGGCATGGGTTGCACCTCTAAGCGCCTTTGCCACCTGCGCCGCGTCGGTGACATCGGCATGGATGAGTTCGATCTGCCCGACATCCCCCATGGGCTTGAGGAAGAGCGCGGCATGCGGCCGGCGCACGGCGACGCGGATGCGGAACCCAGCCTTGGCGAGCGCGCGCACGGTGTGCCGCCCGAGGAATCCGGAGCCGCCGAAGACCGTAACGATCCGCTCTGTCATGATTTTTCCCCAGGAGGCGTGTCGTGAAGAAGAGGCGATTCGTGAAGATAAGGAGGGCCATGCAATAGCCAAAGCGGCCCTGCGTTGACAAGGCACTGTGCGCAAGAGTAGCAATCCCCGCTCGCAAAGCCGTTGCCCAGATGGCGGAATTGGTAGACGCACTAGTTTCAGGTACTAGCGCCGCGAGGCGTGGAGGTTCGAGTCCTCTTCTGGGCACCATTCTGCCGATAGGGCATTGAGCGTTCGGCTTTGTGGCGGCGCCTCACCCTTCGAGGGCGCAGACGCGCCACCTCAGGGCGAGGGTGCTTCGTTGCCTCATCCTGAGGAGCGAAGCTTCGCGAGCCTCGAAGGATGAGGGCCTTTGCGCCTAGATCTCATCGAGCGCCCGGCGGGCACGGCGGGCAAAAAAGGCGATGGCGCCGGCGATCACAGGCGCGCAGATCGCGGCGATCGCCTCATCGTGCAGCCCGAAATCAGGCAGCGCCTTCAGGAAATAGGAAAGCAGCCCCACACCGTAATAGGTGAGCGCGACGATCGAGAACCCCTCGACCGCCTGGGCCAGATGCACCTGCTGGCGCGCGCGGCGCTCCATCGAGGCAAGGAGGCTCTGGTTCTGCGCCTGCACGGTGAGATCGATGCGCGTGCGGGCAAGGGCCATTGCCGCCGCCAGCGCCTCGGAGAGGTCGCGCATGCGCCTGTCGAAGGCGCCGACCGTCTTCAACGCAGGCGCCAGGCGATGCGTGATGAAATCCCCCAAGGTCTGCCGCGCCCCGATAGGCGTCTCGCCAAGACTGTCGAGCCGCATCCGCACGATCTCCTCATAGGCGGCCGACGCCGAAAGGCGGAACCGCACGCGCCGCTGCATGGCCGTCAGCTCGCCAAGAAGGCCGCTGAAGGCTTCGATCGTCGCGTGGAGCGAAGCATCGCCGCGCAGATTCTGGATGGCCGCGCCCGCCCTGTCCTCAAGCGAGGCAAGCTCGCCCGACAGGCTGCGCACGAGCGGCAGGGCAAGCAGCGAGGCGATCCGATAGGTTTCAAGATCGATGATGAGCTTGGCAATGAGCCCGCGCTCCTCCGCCGTCTCGATCGCGCCCGTCACGAGAAACCGTGTCAGCCCGTCCGCTCCCGCCACGAAATGCGTGGCAAGCGAGATCCGCCCGCCGCGAATGGCGCCGCCGAAGATGGGCGCCTGCCCGAAGAGCCGCGCCATGATCGCCGCATCCGCGCGCGGGGAGAAGACGATTTCCGTGCCGCTGAGGAGCTGTCCGGGACAGGCCGCGATCACCGCGCGCATGGCCTCGGACGGCGAGCCATCGCACAAAGCCGTCAGCGCGGCGAATTCGGTGTGCCGCTCGAAGCGCAGCGTGTGTGTGCCGAACCGCATGACCTGGTGGCGCTGGCTGGCATCGATGGGCGCTGGCCACGCATCCCCTTCGCCCGCGGGCGTGAGCGCCCAGCTGAGCACGGTTGCTTCGTCCGCTCCGATCGGCAGCGGCGGGCGCGCATGGGCCTCTTCCTGCAGCGAGGCCCGCAAGGGATGGTCCTCGAACGGCCACGCGATGATCGCCGTCTTCGTCGTGGCGCATGGTGCCGCCCGCGTGGGAATATGCTGCGTGCGATCATTCTCCATGGGGCGCTCCTTCTCGTTCGTGAAGGCAGAGTGTGACCTGTGCCGCAGGGTTGCGCCCAAGCGGCTCAGGCCGTCACACCTGCGCCGATGGTCAGCGGGATCTTGAGATAGCGTCTCCCATTCGCTTCAGCAGGTGGCAGCCGGCCCGCCCTCACATTCACCTGCAAGGAGGGGTAAAGCAATGCGGGCGTCACAAGTGTCGCATCACGGGCTTGGCGCATGGCGACGAAGTCCGCTTCCGAAATCCCGTCGCGAGCATGGATGTTGCCCTCGCGCTGGGCGCCAACCGTCGTCTCGAAGCGGAATTCATCGCGCCCCGGCGCCTTGTAGTCGTGGCACAAGAACATCCGTGTCTCGAGCGGAAAATTGAGCAGGCGGCGGATCGAGCGATAGAGCTGCGTGGCATCGCCGCCCGGAAAATCGCATCGCGCAGTGCCATAGTCGGGCATGAACAGCGTATCCCCGACAAAGAGCGCATCGCCGATCCGATAGGTGACGCAGGCCGGCGTGTGCCCGGGCGTCGCGATGACCGCGACCCTGTGCTCGCCAAGAGGCAAGATATCGCCATCGCGCACGAGGCGGTCGAAGCCCAGCTCACCGACGCTGGTCGGCGGCAGATTGAGAAGCGGCGTGAAAAAGGCCGATACACCTTCGATCGCAGCGCCAATGACGATTTTGGCCCCCGTATGCGCCTTGATCGTTTGCGCGGCGCTGAGGTGATCCGCATGCGCATGGGTTTCAAGAACATAGGCAAGGGCAAGGTCATGGCTCCTGATCGCCGACAAGATCTTGTCCGCGGATGTCGCGCACACCTTGCCCGAGCGTGCATCGAGATCGAGCACTGTATCGATGACGGCCGCCTCGCGCGTGACCGCGTCCCACACGAGATGGGAGGCGGTAAACGTGGCCTCATCGAAAAAGCTTTCAATGTTCAGCGTCATGGCACTCCCCTCTTTTCCAATTGATCGCAAGGCCTGCGCCAGCGTGCGGGAAGGCGGGCACCGGCACGGCGTTAAACGCTTTGCCTCGGACCGCCATTAGATTAGGATATTCTAAAATAATGCCGCGCACAAAATGATGCCGGAAAATGCGGCGCAACGTCACAGCGCGAGCGAAAGCTTATTTAGCTAAATCTAATAAATAGACATTAGGATCTGCTGATGCTCGTAAAGACGCGAAGGCTGAAGGCGCCGCTCTCGCGCGACAAGGCGAAGGCGCTGGGCGCCCGTGCCAAGATGGCGGCGCGCCTCTTGAAGCTGCTTGCGAATGAAAGGCGTCTGCTCATTCTCTGCCGGCTGATCGAGGAAGGTGAGATGAACGTCACCCAGCTTGCAGAGGCGGTGGATCTAGCGCAATCAGCACTCTCCCAGCATCTTGCCAAGATGCGAGAAGATGGGTTGGTTACGTTCAGGCGTGAAAGTCAGACCATCTGGTATCGCATCAGCGATCCAAGGGCCGCCCGGATCCTGCAAACGCTGCACGAACTTTTCGTTGGATAGACGGGATCGCCGCCCTGCTCGGGCGAGGATTGAGGCAAGGGTCAGGGCGAATGCATGTCTGAGCTTGCGGATGCTTTGGCGGTTTTGAGTGGCGCTGTCGTCGGCTTCGTTCTCGGCCTAATTGGCGGTGGCGGCTCAATTCTTGCTGTGCCGCTGCTGCTCTATGGCGTGGGAATGGAGAGCACGCATCTTGCGATCGGAACAAGCGCTGTTGCGGTTTCCGCCAATGCCTTGATGGGCCTTGTGGGGCACGCACATTCAGGCACGGTCAAATGGCCTTGCGCGGCGACCTTTGCGGGCGCGGGCATCCTTGGCGCGTGGCTGGGCTCCAGCCTGGGCAAGGCAGTGGACGGCAAGGCGCTGCTTTCGTTGTTTGCCGTGGCGATGATCGCCGTCGGCGTGAACACCCTGCTGGCAAGAAAAGCCGACGGCGATGCCGATGTTGCGATCAATCCTCGCATCGCGGCAAAGCTTCTGGGTCTTGGTGGCGCGACCGGTATCGCGGCTGGTTTCTTTGGCATCGGCGGCGGTTTCCTCATAGTGCCGGGGCTGATGATGGGCTCTGGTATGGCGATGCTGAATGCGGTCGGATCTTCGCTCGTCTCTGTTTTCGCGCTGGGCGCCGCGACGGCGGCCAACTACGCGGTTTCGGGCCTCGTTGATTGGCACATCGCCACCCTCTTTGTCGCTGGCGGCTTCTTCGGCAGTCTTGCAGGGATTAGGGCGGCCAAAAGTCTCGCCGAACGTCGCGGTCTCCTCACGCAGGTATTTGGCTGGATCGTTGTCGTCGCCGGTCTCTACGTGCTCGCCCATTCGCTGCTTTCGGGCTGAGCGCCGGGCGGCCCGGTATCTGAACACGCCTGATGCTGACCAAGATGCAAGCGCAAGGCGCAAGTCTCAAGCGCCGCGTCGCTATGGCTCGCTAGGATGAGCCCCTGGCCTGTTTGATCGAGCCGCGCGACGAGGCGGGCGAGCACCGCACGCTCCGTTTGCGCATCAAGGCCCTCGGTCGGCTCATCGAGCAGCAGCCAGGGCGAGGGCCGCAAATAGGCACGCGCAAGCGCCAGCCGCTTGCGCTCGCCCCCTGAAAGCCTGACGCCGCTGGGGCCGATCCAGGTGTCGAGCCCCCGGGGCAGGGCGCGAACCCGATCTGAAAGGCAAGCATCTTCGAGCGCGCGCCAAAGCGCGTCCTCCGCGCACGCGCCGGCCAGCAGCAAGACGTTGCGCACAGTGTCCGCAGGCAGAAGCGCGGATTGGGGCGCATGGGAAAAGAGGGCTCGGCTTGCGGGAAGCGGCGCCTTGCCATTGATGAGGACGCTTGAGCAACGTGCGGAAAAGCATGTCCCCGCGAAGGCGGGGATGGTACCGGTTTTCCGCTGAACGTTGTGACAACTGAAAGAGAGTGAGCGGCGTGACGATTCCGATTGAAGGCACGCCGCTTCCACATCGTGACAGGGCTGCAATCCGAGCAGTGCTTCAAAGAGCCGGGTCTTCCCCGCGCCGCTGGGTCCTGTGAGGGCGACCCGCGTGCCAGGAGCAAGCACGCACCCGCATAGCGTGATGGGTGCAAGGGCAGGCGGCGGCTCGCCCGCGACAGGACCTTGCGCGAAGAGGGGCGCAAGGCGCCGCGCCCCTGCCGCGACGCGCGAGGCATCGATCTGGGCTTTGAGCGCGCCGCCCATCGCATCGAAGCCGGCAAGCACGCCAAGGCCAGCAAGCGCCGCGAGTGCCTGTGTGCTCGCTGTCGATGCGGCAAGGACGAGCGCGCAGGCAATCCCGCCCGCTACCAAGAGAAAGCCGGAGGCCGCCGCTTCCGCCCTGGCGCGCTCTGCGCTCGCTTTGTCGAGCCTCTCGCCGGCCGCGGCAATTTCCGCGCTCACCTGTTCTGCAAGGCCAAAGACCCTCACCTCGGCGCCATGGGAGAGAAGGGCAGCCGCACGTTCTTTGAGATGGCCCGACGCGATCTGCGCCTGCATTGCAAATCGCTCGCCCGCAATGCGCGCGAGGCGCCGTCCCAGAAGTGCCGTCGCCGCAACGCACATCAAGAGCATGAGAGCGGGCGCAAGACCGGCAAGACTGGCAAGGCCGGCGCCGGCAATGATGGCGGCAAAGGCGCCCCATTCGCCCGGGCGTCGCACGATCCGGTTTTCAAGCGCATCGATATCCTGAACGAGGCGCGCGCTGGCTTCGCCAAGGCTCAACCGCATCGCGGCTTCGGGCGGACCATGCGCGATGGCGGCAAAAAGCGCAGGGCGAATGCGTGCAAGCGCCCGCAACGCCGCCTCATGGCCCAACACGCGCTCCCCATAGCGCGACGCGGTGCGCAATATCGCAAGCAAGCGGATCGCGGCGCTCGGCAGAAGATAGTTGAACGCGGCCGCGGCGGCAGGTCCGGCCGACCCTGCAAGGGCCGCCGCCGTCAAGAACCACCCTGAAAGGCCAAGAAGCGTGACGGCCGCCGAGCCCGCGAGCGCGCCGGCAAGGATGGCGGCGGCAAGCCTGAGGCGCTCCTGTGCGAGGGAGGAGCCGATGAGATCATCGAGCCGGTTCACGCAAGCCTCACGAGATGATCGCCGATGGCCGCAAGCGCCGGCGAATGGGTGGCGATGAGGGTCGTGCGGCCCTTCGCAGCCGCGCGGATGGCCGCGATCGCAAGGGCTTCCGACCGGGCATCGAGATCGGCTGTGGGTTCATCGAGCAGCAGGATGGGCGCAGGTTTCAGGAGCGCGCGCGCAAGGCCGATCCGCCGCCGCTCGCCGCCTGAAAGCCCGCTGCCCCTCTCATCCAGCGGCGCCTCAAGACCGCCGCGCTCAGCGACGAGCGCGTCAAGACCGACCCTTTCCAGCGCGGATGTGATCGCCGCATCGCTCGCCCCTGCATGCGCAAGCCGCAGGTTCTGCGCGATCGTGCCCGGCAGGATCAGCGCATCCTGTCCGGCCCAGGCAATGGCGCTCGCGAGCGTGTGCGCCTGAGGAAGCGCTTCGCCCTCAAGCGTGATGACGCCCGCGCAAGGAACGGCAAGTCCCAACAAGAGATTGAGTGCGGTCGTCTTGCCGGTGCCTGTGGGACCGACGAGCACGGTGATCTCGCCCGCCGCCGCCGTGAATGAAAAGCGCAAGGGCGAGCCCTCATGCAGCACCGCGACGTCTTCGAACCGGATCGTGGGCGGCGCGCAAAGGGAGGGCGCTTCATGCCGCTCGGGTGCGGTTGCAAGCGGCGCCAACCGCTCGGCCGCCGCCTCTCCCAGCTGCTTGTCGTGATAGGCCGCCGCCAACCGCCGGAAGGGCGCATAGAATTCCGGCGCGAGCGAAAGAACGAAGAAGGCCTGCCAAAGGCTAAGAGATTCTGGCGCGGGAAAAGGAAGCAGGCCGAGAAGGGAAAATCCCGTATAGACGGCGACGAGGGCAACCGACAATGCGGCGAAGAACTCGAGCGCCGCCGAGGAAAGGAACGCCCGGCGCAGCACCTGCATGGTCCGCTCCTGCAATTCCTCCGCGGCAAGCGCGATGCGGGCCTGCGTGCGGGCCTCGGCCTGAAAGGCGAGCACGGCTGGAAGGATCCTCAGGCGATCCATGAAAAATCCGGACAGGCGCTCAAGGGCGAGGAACTGCTGGCGCGAAGCGGCGGCCGCCGCCGATCCGGTAAGAAAGAGCGCCAAGACGAGCGGGATGAGTGTTGCGACGAAAATCCCCGCCGCGAAGAAACTGGCAGGCGCGGCGGCGGCCAGAACGAGCAGGGGGCCGGCGGCGGTTGCGAAACGCGCGGGAAGATAGCGCCCGACATATCCTGAGAGCGCTTCGGCATCTTCGCACACCGCCTGTACGCTCGGCCCCAATTCTCCCTCGGGCCGTGCAAGGATTGCCTGTGTGAGCGATCGCCGCGCAACAAGCATCGCCCTTCGCCCCGCCCGTGAGCCTGCCTCTGCCGCAAGAAGGGCAAGGCCGGCGCGAAGCGCAGCGCTCGCGATTAATCCCAGAAGCGCAAGGGTCATCGCCGAAAGCCCATCGGGCAGGCGCGCGATTGTCAGGGCAAGGAAGGCCGCGAAGGCAATGCCCGCCGCCGCATCGAGAAGTGTGAGCACGCTGGCGACGCGGATGGAAATTTTCGCCGGCCGCGCCATATCCTTGAGCCAGGCGGCCGCGCGTGCCGGATGGCGGTCCCCGGCCTGGATTGGCGTCTGCGACATTGAGCCTCCTTGAGCATCCGCTAAATTAGCGCGAGAAGATATTCCAACAATGCGAGTTGCGGCGACGCACTGTCGCGGCAGTGCACGGATCGCGTCATCGCGTCTTTCACCCTTGGGGCGCTGGCCATGGATTTCACGGTTGCGGAACTCTCACGTCTGCAGTTCGCGCTGACGGCGATGTATCATTTCCTGTTCGTGCCGCTGACACTCGGTCTTTCCTTCATCCTCGTCATCATGGAAGCGGTCTATGTGATGACGGGCAAGCCCATCTGGCGCACGATCACGAAGTTCTGGGGCATGATCTTCGGCATCAACTTCGTGCTCGGCGTTGCGACCGGCATCACGATGGAGTTCGAGTTCGGGACCAATTGGTCCTACTTCTCTCACTATGTTGGCGACATATTCGGTGCACCGCTCGCGATCGAAGGATTGATGGCCTTCTTTCTGGAGGCGACCTTCGTTGGCCTGATGTTTTTTGGCTGGGACAAGCTATCGAGGGTCGCCCATTTGGGAGTGACCTTCATGGTGGCGCTCGGCTCCAATCTTTCCGCGCTGTGGATACTCGTCGCGAATGGCTGGATGCAGAACCCGGTCGGCGCGCAGTTCAATCCCGAAACCATGCGCATGGAGGTGATCGATTTCGGCGCGGTGCTCTTCAATCCCGTGGCGCAGGCGAAATTCGTGCACACCGTCAGCGCCGGTTACGTGACGGCGGCAGCCTTCGTGCTGGGCATTTCGGCGATCTATCTGCTGCAGGGAAAATGGCGCGGCTTTGCAAAACGCTCGATGGCAGTTGCCTCCGCCTTCGGCCTTGCCTCGGCACTGTCTGTCGTCGTGCTCGGCGATGAAAGCGGCTATACGCTCACCGACAATCAGAAGATGAAGCTCGCCGCGCTCGAGGCGATGTGGGAGACGGAGCCTCCGCCCGCCGGCCTCACGCTTATCGGCTGGCCCGACATGGAAGCCCGGGAGACCTATTACGGCGTGCATGTCCCTTGGGCCTTGGGTCTCATCGCGACGCGCAGCATCGACAAAGAAGTGACGGGCATTCTTGCGCTTGTCGCGATTGCCGAGACCCGGATCGAATCCGGTATCATCGCCTATGATGCCGTTCAGCGCCTGCGGGCGAGCCCTGCGGACACGGCCGCGCGCGCGCAATTCGAGGCGCACAAGCGCGACCTCGGTTACGCGCTGCTCCTCAAGCGCTATGTCAACGATCCGCGCCAGGCGGATGCCGCCATGATCAAGAAGGCGGCATGGGACACGGTTCCCAACGTCCCGCTTCTCTTCTGGGCGTTCCGCTTCATGGCCGGAATAGGCTTTTACTTCATTGCCCTTTTTGCTCTCGCATTCTGGCTGAGCACGCTGCATGCCTTCGACAACAAATGGTTCTTGAGGCTCGCCGTCCTCAGCATCCCGCTGCCCTGGATCGCGGCGGAAATGGGCTGGGTACTGGCCGAGATGGGCCGCCAGCCCTGGGCGATCGACGGCGTGCTGCCGACCTTTCTTGGCGCATCGAGCCTGACCGTGACCGAGGTGATCATAACGATCATCGGCTTCACCTTGCTCTATGGCGCGCTCGCCGTGGTGGAGGTTGGGCTCATCATCCGCACGGTCAAGATGGGGCCATACGCGCATGCCGGGGAACAACGAGAGCCATCGGGCCATGGTGCCCGGGCGGCGAGCATACCGGCTGAATAGGAGGCAAGTTCCATGGAAATCCCCATCGACTATGAGAGCTTGCGGGTGATCTGGTGGGGCCTGATGGGCGTCTTGCTCATCGCCTTTGCTGCGACGGATGGCTTTGACCTTGGGGTCGCCGCGCTTCTGCCCTTCATCGCCCATACGGATGCGGAGCGGCGCATGGTGATCAACACCATCGGCCCGACCTGGGAAGGCAATCAGGTATGGTTCATCTTAGGGGGTGGGGCGATATTCGCGGCCTGGCCGTTCGTCTATGCGGTCAGCTTCTCCGGTTTCTACCTGGCGATGTTCGTGGTGCTTTGCGCGCTGATCCTACGGCCCGTCGGCTTCAAATATCGCTCCAAGCGCGAGGATGAGCGCTGGCGCGCCTTTTGGGATTGGGCCTTGTTCACGGGCGGCTTTGTTCCAGCGCTCGTCTTCGGCGTTGCGGTCGGCAATGTCTTGACGGGTGTGCCGTTCCGCCTCGATGCCGATCTGCGCGCATTTTATGAGGGCACGTTCCTCGGGCTCTTCACACCTTTCACGCTTCTTTGCGGCGTGCTGTCGGTCGCGATGCTCGTGCTGCATGGCGCGGCCTGGCTCACCATGAAGGCCGAGAAGGGTCCGGTGCGCGACCGCGCCCGGCTTTACGGCATGTTCGCGGGCCTCCTTGCGATCCTGTGCTTTGCCGGCGGCAATCTGTGGGCCGCTCATGGCGATCTGGGCTTCCGCATCGTGGAGGGGGTCGATCCGGCTGGCGCTTCGAACCCGCTGCGCATGCTGAGCGAAGCAGCGCCCGGCGCGTGGCTTTCGAACTTCGCTCAGCACAGCTGGATGTGGATTGCACCCGTGCTGGGATATGCGGGCCTCGCGATCGCCGTCTTGGGTGTCGCCCTCGCGATCGAAGCATTGGCCTTTTCAGGTTCGACCCTCGCGGTGGCGGGGATCATTGCGACCGTGGGCCTCTCGATGTTCCCCTACATCCTGCCCAGCACGATCGATCCAAGATCCAGCCTCACGGTGTGGAACGCGTCATCGAGCCACCTGACACTCTTTGTCATGCTGATCCTGACTGTCATCTTCCTGCCGCTCGTGCTCGCTTACACGGCCTGGGTCTACAAGGTCCTGTGGGGCCGGGTGACGACACGGGATGTCACCTCCAACCCCAGCATGTACTGAGGAGAAAGCGCATGTGGTATTTCAGCTGGATCCTCGGCGTTGGTCTCGCCGTCGCCTTCGGCATACTGAACGGCATGTGGCACGAATTCTCCAGCATGGAGAGCGCCGAGGAACAGGAAGAGGATTAGAGCAGCGTGCGCAAAAAGCATGTCCCCGCGAAGGCGGGGATGGGTACGGGTTTTGCCGAAAAAAAACGTTGTGGCAATACAAAGGGATAGAGCGGCGTGACGATTCCGATTGAGGGCGAGGCCGCTCTACAGCACCTCCCGCGCGGAACACGAGGACCCTGCCGCTCAATCCTTGAAGACGAAGTGCTTGGAGCTGAGGAAGTTGAAGACAAGGCCGGTGAGCGAGCCTGCGCCCAGCGCCGCGAAGGGGTGCCCGAATGGCAGCGGTGCGAGGGCGACAAGCAGGGAATAGATGGCATAGTTGATGCTGCCGCCGATGCCGTTCGCCGCGACGAACTTGCCCCATTCATCGATCAGCCCACGGAAGGTTTCGGGCCACGGCGCCTGAAAGGTGAGCGTGCGATTGGCGGCCCAGGTAAAGGTCGCGGCCGTGAGGAACGAGATGATCCGCGCCGAATAGGGATCGAACGACAGCGCGTTGATGAACAGGGCAAGGCCCGCAAGCTCGACCAGGAACCCGCCCGCGCCCACAAAGGCAAAGCGTATGAAGCGAGATTGGCTGAGGCGGACGAGGCGCGCCCGCATCAGTGTCGCGCCTGAATGCCGGGAAGCGCCAGATAGGCGAGCCGCTTCAGCTCCCACCGCCCGCGCGACACCGTGTCGAGGATGAGCCCGCAGCCAAGCGAAAGAAAGCCGAGCAGCATCAGCCCCATCGCGAGCACGGCGGTCGGCAGGCGCGGCACGAGGCCCGTGCGGAAGAATTCGGCGACGACGGGAATGCCAAGCCCGATCGAGAGCGCAACGAGGACCGCGAACCAGAAGCTGAAAAAGGCAAGCGGCCGTTCCTCGCGCACGAGGGTGAGAATGGTGCCAAGGATGACGAACCCGTCGCGAAAGGTGCGCAGCTTGCTTTGCGTGCCCGCGGCGCGCTGGAAATAGGGCGTATCGAGGCTTGTCATGGGCACCATCAGGCGGATGGCGTGCACGACGAGCTCTGTCTCGATGGCAAAGCCCTGTGCGGTGAACGGCAGGGACTTGACGAACCGGCGCGACATCACGCGATAGCCTGTCAGCATGTCGCCCACCTGCGCGCCAAAGAGCACCTCGGTCAGCCGCGTCAGCACGAAATTGCCGAAATCATGCCCCGCGCGGGAGGCGGTTTCAGACTTCGGCACGCGCCGCCCCGAGACGAGGTCGAGCCCTTCTGCGATGAGCCGGCTGACCATGCCGGGCGCACTCTGGGCATCATAGGTGCCGTCGCCATCGGCAAGCACATAGATGTCGGCATCGATGTCGGCGAACATGCGGCGCACGACATTGCCTTTGCCCTGGCGCGGTTCGCTGCGCACGATGGCGCCCGCCTCGCGTGCGACCGCCATCGTCTTGTCGCGCGAGTTGTTGTCGTAGACATAGATCGCAGCGCCGGGAAGCGCGGCGGCAAAGCCCTGGACGACGCCGCCGATCGCGGCCTCTTCGTTATAGCAGGGAAGCAGCACTGCGATCCGCGGCAGGCGCCCTTCTGTCATGGCGTCGCCCTTGGCGTTGAGAGCGGGCAAAGCCGGTAAGGTCCGCCCAGATTGGTCGTAATCGTATCGCACGCGTCCTCTTCGATGGCGAGGCCATAAGCCGCTGTCGCCTTTGCTGCGGCTGGCGCTTCATAAGGCGCGAAGAGAACGAGCAAAGGACCTTGATGCGCCGCAACGCGCGCCCGCATGCGCTGGGTCAGCCCCGATCCGTCGGCGGGCGAGGCAAGCCAGCCATCGATGCGAAGCACGGGGCTTGAAGGGGCAAGATCCGGGATCATGAACGCCATCGGCTCCTTGCCGGTCATCAGGATCATCGCATCCGCCCGCGGGACGAGCCGCGCACCTTCGACCCTGATGTAGGGATCGCTCAAAGGGAGGCGCCCTTCCAGCTCATAGCGTCCAGCAAACGCCGAGCCGATGATGAGGAAGAGGGCAAGGCCAAGGCGAAAGGAAAGACGAAGCGGCAGAAGCGCGCAGGCAGCAAGGATGAGAAGCGGCGCCAGCATCTCAAGCGCGATCATGTAGCGATAGATGCCGAAGATGGAAAGCCAGGCGACATAGGAGACGCCGGCAAAGGCAAAGAGCACGCGCGTGCATTGGGCCTCGGTGAAACTGTCGCGCGCCCGCGCGCCCGCAGCCCAAAGCAGCGCCGCCAATGGCACGAGGACATAGGCGATGGTGATGCGTATATCCCTGAACGCGCCATCATCCGACACGCGATAATCGATGAGATAGCGGAAGGGGACGCTGAGCGCGTCGAGCAATGTCGGGGGAATGAAGCGCGCGTCGCGATAGCTCCCCTCGGTGGCGAGCGGCGAGCCGATGATGTGATTGAAATAGGGGAAGATGGGATTGCCCGTCTCCTGCCATAGCGTGAAATGCCAATAGCCGCCGGTCAGCAAAGCGCCTGCAAGCCCGCCGAGCGCAAGGGCAAGGAGGCGCTTGGCCTGAACAGGGAGACGGCCGCCCAGGGCGAGCATCGCGGCCGCGCCCCCGACCGCGAATGGCGCTTCGACGAGCTTGAACCCGAGCGCCATGCCAAGCAGCATCCCCGCGCCGAGGGCGGCAGGCCAGAAACCCCGCTCTTCGCGGGCGAGGGCGTCGCGGTGGATCACGATCGCGGCAAGTCCGCTGAGCACGAGCACACTTGCGACATTGTCATAGGTGGTCTTTCCCACCATCGAGACGGCGGTGCTGCCGGTGGCGCAAAGAAGGGCGAGCACGGCCGGCGCCGCCTTGCCGGGGAGGGGAATGGGCTGCACGAGCGCGCTGCGCGCCATGAGATAGAGGGGCACGATGTTGAGCCCTTGCACTGCGCCCAAAACGAGGATGGCAAACCATGATGTGCCCGCCGTCGCCAGTACAAAGAAGGGCACGTCCAGCAGCGGATTGTAATAGGTGGCGTGATGCGCGACCGCGAGGTCATAGCCGAGGCTCCCGTTCAGGAAGGCATAGGCGTCATACCAGTGATAATTGCGGAAATCCCATCCCGAACTCTTGCCCAGCCACACTGCGTAGAGTGCGGACGCGGCGACAGCGCCCGCAAGAAAGAGCAGCTCCCATCGCGTGAGCCCGTGGGGAGCCTCCTGGATAGGGGATGGCGTGGCCATGAAACCTCAAAGAGAAACGAGCGGGCGCGCACCATCCTTTTGGCATCCTCGAGGTCACGCTGTCTGTGCGGCGGCTGCAATAGCCGGCGATATTTTGCAGCGCGGTATCGGGCAATCGGCCGGTCGCTCCCGACGCCCGATGATGAGCCTCAATTGGCAAGGAACGTGCGGCCGCGTGCGCAAGGGACCATGGCGCGCAACCTGGAAACGGTCGGTTGAATGAAACGCGAAGCGACGGACAGTGAATTTGTTACTTTATCGCACTCTAGACAGGGACGGGTTGCGCAAACGCCACAGGTGAACCATCTAGCCACAGGACACGGACAGGTATTCGCCTGTTTCCCCAAAAATGGAAAGGAGTATGGCCATGATGTTTCCCCGCCGCTCCGCTGACCGCGGTCAGTTTGAGATCAGTTGGCTCAAGAGCAAGCACAGTTTTTCGTTTGGTGAATACTTTGATCAGCGTCACATGGGCTATGGCCCGTTGCGCGTCATCAATGAGGACATCATCCGCCCGGGCGCCGGTTTCGGCCGGCACGGACACAAGGACATGGAAATCCTCACCTATGTGCTCAAAGGCGGTGTCAGCCACCAGGACTCGTTGGGCATGGGTTCGACCATTCGCCCGGGCGATGTGCAGATCATGTCGGCCGGGACGGGCATCGAGCACAGCGAGTTCAATGCCTCAGACCAGGATGAATCCCATCTTCTCCAGATCTGGATGATCCCGGAGGTGAAGGGCCTCGCGCCCCGCTACCAGCAGACCCGCTTCGATGATGCCGAGAAGCGCGACCGGCTGCGCCTCATCGGCGCGCGCGATGGGCGGGAAGGCGCGGTGACGATTTTCCAGGACATCGATCTCTATGCTTCCCTGCTCACCAAGGGTAAGTCCGTGACCCATGAGCCAAAACCTGGTCGCAGGCTCTGGCTCCAGGTTGCGCAAGGTAACGTCGCGGTCAACGGCATCGTGCTGGAGCAGGGCGATGGCATCGCCATCGAGGATGAACCCAAGATCGAGATCATCGCGCGGTCCGACGCCGAGGTCCTTCTCTTCGATATGCGCGGCTGATCCGGAAGGGGCGCGCGTTTGACCCTGGAGACACGGGCGAATAAACATCGCCCGTGTTTGCCAAGGGAAAGCGCCCCATGAAGTTACACCTGCACAAGGGCGACCTGCCCTCCGGCCTCGATCTGGGGGACATTGTCGCCATCGACACCGAGACCCTCGGCCTTAAACCCCATCGCGATCCCCTTTGCCTCGCGCAGCTATCGCGCGGCGACGGCGATGTGCACCTCGTGCAGTTCGACCGCAAGACCTATGACTGCCCGAACATGAAGGCGCTTCTGGCAAACCCGGGCGTGACGAAGCTGTTTCACTATGCGCGTTTCGACATCGCGGTGATGAAGCGTTATCTGGGCATCACGACCCGGCCCGTCTACTGCACCAAAATCGCCTCCAAGCTCACCCGCACCTACACCGACAAGCACGGATTGAAGGATCTGGTGCGCGAGCTGCTGGACGTGGACCTCTCCAAGCAGCAGCAAAGCTCGGACTGGGGAGCAGGGAAGCTTTCGGACGCACAGCTCGCCTATGCCGCGTCCGATGTCCTTCACCTGCATCGACTGAAGCAGCAACTGGACATGATGCTGGCGCGAGAGGGGCGGGAGGCCTTTGCCAAGGCCTGCTTCGACTTCATCCCCGTCCGGGCCGAGCTGGATCTCGCCGGCTGGGCGGAAGAGGATGTCCTGTCTCATTAACGAAAATTTAACGCTGATTGAAGCGTTGACATGACAATCGTGATAGGTTTGGCACGAACTTCGCATGGGCAGGGGCCTTGACCTCGCGCCCGCTCTCCCCAAGTGTGGGGGGCAATCATTGAGCGGAAAGGCGCTGGCTATCTGTGACTGAGTTGGTTCGTACGCCGTCCGGCGCGGAAGCGCAGGATCTCGCCGCCGCCCGCCGCGTGCTCCAGATCGAGGCGCGCGCACTGGATTCCTTGGCCGCTCTCCTGGATGGCGCCTTTACCAGGGCAGTCGACATTCTCCTGCATGTGAAGGGGCGCGTGATCGTCTCCGGCATGGGCAAGAGCGGCCATGTGGCGCGCAAGATCGCCGCAACCCTCGCCTCGACCGGCACCCCGGCCTATTTCGTGCACCCGGCCGAGGCAAGCCACGGCGATCTCGGCATGATCACGCCGCAAGATGCGGTGATGCTGCTCTCCAATTCGGGCGAGACGCGTGAGCTTGCCGACCTCATTGAGCACACGCGCCGCTATCAGATCCCGCTTGTCGGGATGGCGAGCAGGGCGGGATCAACGCTGCTCACCCGTGCCGACGTCGCACTTGTCCTGCCCCAAGCACCCGAAGCTTGTCCGAACGGGCTTGCGCCAACGACCTCGACGACGCTGCAGATTGCGCTGGGCGATGCGCTGGCCGTGGCTTTGATGGGGCGGCGCGGATTTTCCGCAGAAGACTATCGCGTTTTGCATCCGGGCGGCTCCTTGGGAAAGAAGCTGCTGCGGGTCGCCGACATCATGCACCGGGGCGAGGCGCTGCCGATTGTGCGCGAGGATGCGCCCATGTCCGAGGTCATCCTGGAAATGACGAGGAAGACCTTTGGCTGCGCCGGTGTCACGGATGGCGAGGGACGCCTGACGGGCATCATCACGGATGGCGATCTTCGCCGCCACATGGCGCCCGAGTTGCTTCGGCGGCAGGCGAGCGAGGTGATGACTCCCGCGCCCAAAACGGTCCGCACGGGCGCGCTTGTCGCCGAGGCGCTGGGCTTTATGAACGCGCGCAAGATCACGGCCGTCTTTGTGCTTGAGGAAGGGGCGGGCGATCGCCGCCCGGTTGGCTTCCTGCGTATCCATGACTGCCTGCACGCAGGGTATTCCTGATCCATGGCCGCCAGTATCACCGCTGCTCCCGGTAAGCGCGCCTTCAAGGGGCCAAGGCGCGGCGAGCCTGCCCACCGGGGCGAGGAAAGGCACACCGCCGACTACGCCGCCCAGTGGACGCAGGCCCGCCGCCGCAGGAGCATCGCGGCCGCCGCCCGTTATACCCGTTTCGTGCAGCAGCTGAAGGTATTGCTGCCTGCCGGTGCGCTGGTGATCGTGCTTGCGGTCGTCACCTTTTCCAGCATCAACGCCTCGCGCAACGACATCACCTTTGCCTTCGATGAGATCGAGGCGCAGGAAGACGACCTGAAGATGTTGAACCCCAAATTGAACGGGGTCGACAAGGAGGGCCGCCCCTATACGGTCACCGCCGATTATGCGCAGCAGATCAAGGGCCGCGCGGATTTCGTCACGCTCTACAACATGCAGGCCGATGTGACGCTGAAGGACGGGCAATGGGTGTCGATTTCCGCAGGGCGTGGAGAGCTTGATAGCGCAAAGGAGACACTCACCCTCACCGGTGACATCAACGTGTTTTCAGATCGTGGTTATGAGATGCGCACCAGCGCCGCGCTCGTCGATTTCGGCAATGGCATGATCTCGGGCGACAAGCCGGTCGAGGGCCAGGGGCCCTTGGGCGTCATCAAAGGCAACGGCTTTACGGTCGACCAGGAAAAGGAGCTTGTCACCTTCACGGGCGGCGTGGAGACGACATATATCCCGCCGCCGCACAAGAAGGCGAAGTGAGGGGGCGATGATGGGGATCAAGGGGCTGGGTTCACGCAAGGACATGGGGCGCGTACTCGCCCTCGCCGCGCTCTTGGTGATTCGAGGTGGAGCCGCAGGCGCTCAGAGCGCCCCCAATCCTTTCGCCGCGCTCTCGAAGGACACGAACGAGCCCATCAACATCGCCGCCAACAATGTCGTTGCCGATTTCGACGCCTCGACCGCGACCTATAGCGGCAACGTCGTTGTAAAGCAGGGCGAAATGCTGATGCGCTCCGATACGCTGAAGATCTTTGCCCCCAAGGGCGAGATTTCGCGCATCGAAGCGGCGGGGAATGTCGTCTTGAGCTCGCCCACCGGCTCCGCGCAAAGCGCAACCGCTGTTTACGACGTTGTGCCGCGCGTCGTCACGCTCAACGGCGGCGTCATCCTCACGCATGAGGACAACGTCATGCGCGGCTCGGGCCTCACCGTCGACCTCGTCTCGGGCGAGGCAAAGCTGATTGGCGAATTGGGTCCGCAAGGCAAACCCGGCCGCGTGCGCGGCCTCTTCAATCCGGCAACCGGTCAGCAGCCAGGTGCTGCCGCCCCGCAGGCACAAGGCTCGGCCCCGCAGCAGCCGCTGCCGGTACCGGTTGCAAAGCCTGCCCGTGAGTAAACGTCCCTGGGCTCCCCGGGGGCGCTTTAGCCAAACCTTAAGTGACAATGAGGCTACATGAGCAAGACCAATACCACGCCGGGAATGAACGGCTCTGGTGAGAACGAATGGTCGGGGTTGCAGGTTGTAGCCGAGGCGACGGGGCTCGTCGCGACGCGCATCGGCAAGAGCTTTCATCGCCGGCCCGTTGTCCGGGGTGTCAGCCTTCAGGTCCAGCGCGGCGAGGTTGTGGGATTGTTGGGACCGAACGGTGCCGGCAAGACGACGTGTTTTTACATGATCACGGGGCTGATACCTGTGGACTATGGTGAGATCGAACTGGACGGGACGAATGTCACGCGTCTGCCGATGTACCGGCGGGCACGGCTTGGCATTGGCTACCTGCCCCAGGAGGCTTCGATCTTCCGTGGGCTGACGGTTGAGCAGAACATCCGCGCGGTGGCCGAGGTCGTCGAGGACGCGCCCGAGCGCCGCGATCAGCTTGTCGAGGACCTGCTTGCTGAGTTCTCGATCACCCATTTGCGCCGCACGCCCTCGATCGCGCTGTCGGGCGGTGAGCGCCGCCGCGTCGAGATTGCGCGCGCGCTCGCCTCGCACCCGGCCTTCATTCTGTTGGATGAGCCCTTCGCCGGCATCGATCCCATCGCGATCGCGGATATCCGCGAACTCGTGTGGCACCTGAAGGATCGCGGCATCGGCGTGCTCATCACCGATCACAATGTGCGCGAGACGCTCGATATCATCGATCGCGCCTACATCATTCACGACGGTCAGGTCCTGATGGAAGGGCCTCCGGATGAAATCGTCGGCAACAAGGACGTCCGCCGGGTCTATCTCGGCGATCGTTTCAGTCTGTAGCCGGCGAAAGGTTGCTGGGTGGGGTACAAGAATGGCTCTGACGCCGCGTCTGGAAATGCGCCAGGGACAATCCCTGGTCATGACGCCGCAACTGCAGCAGGCGATCAAGCTGCTGCAGCTTTCCAATCTTGAGCTCTCGGCCTTCGTCGAGGAAGAACTGCAGAAAAATCCGCTGCTCGAGCGCGATGAGCAGCAAGGTCCGCCGGATGCCCGCGAGGGCGGCGTTGATGCCGCCGCGGCGGAACGGGGTGCCGACGGGCTGACGGCGCTCGATGTCACTTTGAAGGGCGAGGCGATGCCCGCCGACGCGCCGCAGGCGAACGACACCGAGTATGACAATGTCTATGGCGGCGAGACGCAGTCGGGTGTCGCTGAACCGGCGGCGATGCCGGCGCTTGACTGGTCGGGTGTTTCATCGCGCGGCGGCAGTTTCGATGCCGATGATCCCGATCTCGAGGGCGTGCTCGTCAAGGGCGAGACGCTGCATGATCATTTGACGGAGCAGATGCAGGTGGTTCTGAAGGATCCGGCCGACCGGATCATCGCGGCCCATCTCATCGATCTCGTCGATGAGACAGGCTACTTGTTGGACGGCGTGGCGGGCGTGGCGGAGCGCCTGGGCGCGGCCGAAGACGATGTCGAGCGGGTCTTGCGCACGCTTCAGACGCTTGATCCTTCAGGAGTTTGCGCGCGCAACCTGGCCGAGTGTCTGGCTATACAGCTGAAGGAAAAAAATCGTTTCGATCCCGCGATGGAAGCGCTCGTCTCCCATCTGGAACTCTTGGCAAAGCGTGATCTGACGGGATTGTTGCGCATTTGCGGCGTCGATGCCGAGGACCTCGCCGACATGATCGCCGAGATCCGCGCATTGGTGCCAAAGCCGGGCCTTGCCTTCGGGGGCGAGCCGATCCAGCCGGTTGTGCCCGACATTCATGTGCGCCCCAGTGCCGACGGCTCCTGGCATGTGGAGCTGAACACCGACACGCTGCCGCGCGTTCTGGTTAACGCGCGCTACTACAGCAAAGTGTGTACAAAGGCTCGCTCCAAGGACGAGAAGGCCTATCTTACGGAGTGTCTCAACAACGCCAATTGGCTGGTGAAGAGCCTTGATCAGCGGGCCAAGACGATTTTGAAAGTTGCTGCCGAGATCGTGCGCCAGCAGGATGGTTTCCTTGTCCGCGGCATTCAGCACTTGCGCCCCTTGAACCTGCGTGTGGTGGCCGAGGCGATTGCGATGCATGAATCCACCGTCTCCCGCGTGACCGCGAACAAGTACATGGCAACGCCGCGCGGCGTGTTCGAGCTGAAGTACTTTTTCACCTCGGCCATCGCCTCCACGAACGGTAGCGAGGCGCATTCTGCCGAATCGGTGCGCTACAAAATTCGGGACCTCATCGACAACGAAACGCCCAGGGAAATCCTCTCCGATGACCGCATCGTGGAGCTTTTGAAGCAATCTGGCGTTGATATTGCAAGGCGCACGGTGGCGAAGTATCGCGAGGCGATGCGCATCCCTTCCTCGGTGGAGCGCCGCCGTCTCAAGCAATCCGCATGATCACAACCCGTTGATCAGGAAAGAAGAATCGAAAGGAGAAAACCGGGACAGGAAGCTGGTTGACATGAGGATCGGCCCTCCATACTTTCCGGCGCCTCGATAGGCGGGGTTGGAAGAATTCGGGCCGCTTCATGTCGTGACAGGCGCTTCAATCGGGAAGCGCGTGACGGTGGAATGTAAGCCCGGTTCAGAAGCTTCATGCAGATTCAGGTAAGCGGTAAGCAGATCGATATCGGAGGCGCGCTTCGTAACCACGTTGCGGCGCGTCTCAATGCTTCGGTGGCGAAGTACTTCGACAATCCGGTGGATGGCGGGGTGCTGTTTGCACGCGATGGTTTTGACTATCGCGCCGACTGCACGGTGCACTTGAGCTCCGGTATGACGCTTCATGCACAAGGCAAGTCGCCCGATATTTATGCAAGCTTTGACATGGCGGTTGACCGCATGGAAAAGCGCTTAAGCCGCTACAAACAGCGCTTGAAGCAGCATCACGGTCCTGGCCGCGCCTCGCCCGCGACGCCGGCGCAGAGCTATGTGATCGCGGCGGAATCCGAAGAGCTGGAGGAGCCGGGCTCGCTGGAGCCCCTCATCATCGCCGAGGCCCCGTCCGAGGTGCGCACATTCACCGTAGGTGAGGCGGTGATGCAGCTGAATCTGATGGACAAGCCCGCGCTGATGTTCAGGAATAGTGCCCACGGGGGTCTCAACATCGTCTATCGGCGTGCAGACGGTAACATCGGCTGGATCGACCCAAGCTTTGACCCGGGCAAGGGCAAATAGGATGCGTTGGTGATGGACCTATCCGACTTGCTAAGCCCTCAGGCTGTTGTGGCACAGCTCAAAGTGTCCACGAAGAAGCAATTGCTTCAGGAGCTGGCGACACGCGCAAGCGCATTGTGCGGGTTGCCCGACCGGCTGATTTTCGAAACATTGCTGGAGCGCGAGCGCCTGGGCACCACGGGCGTTGGCAAGGGCATCGCGATCCCGCACGGAAAGCTTGCGGGGCTGCCAAAGATCCACGGGCTGTTCGTCCGCCTGTCGGAGCCGATCGACTTTGATTCGATCGATGATCAGCCGGTGGATCTGGTCTTCCTGCTCCTGGCGCCCGAAGGCGCCGGCGCCGATCACCTGAAGGCGCTCGCACGCGTTTCACGCCTGCTGCGCAATCAGACGACCTGCGAGAAGCTGCGCACGGCCGAAGACCGCGCCGCGCTCTATGCGCTGCTGACCGAGAAGAATTCGACGACGCAGGCGGCCTGAAGCGAGGCCGCGCCGCGCCCGCTTAGAGCGTGATGCGGAAAAGCATGTCCCCGCGAAGGCGGGGATGGGTACCGGTTTTCCGCAAAATCACGCGACAGTCAAAGACCACAGAGCAAGATGCCGATTCAATTTGAACGCATCTTGCTCTAGTTGTGAGCTTTCAGTAGGTTGTCCATTCGGTCCCGACCGAGGAAGCTGAGGTTGCGAAGCTTCAGTGTCCAAGGG
>JACADY010000022.1 GCA_013389115.1 Alphaproteobacteria bacterium | reverse complement strand
TGCCGCGCTGGCTCCATCGCTACAACTGGCACCGCCCACATGGTAGCTTGAAGGCAACTACACCCATCAGCCGACTCGGCCTCACCGAGAACAACCTATTGAGGCTCCACATCTAGAGGAGAAACCCAGGCCCGTGCGAGCCCTCGAAAAGCGGTTTCCGGCGTTGAAACCCCAAGGGGAGATCAGGCCCGCGCTTCGATCACCATGTTGAAGGGACCTTCCGTCGCCCGTTTGATGGAGGTGAACCCGCCTTCGCGGATCACTTCCGTGAGCTTGGCTTGGCCCGCCTGCGCCCCAAGACCTTCGCCGACCTCCTGATCAAGGGAGGTAGGGACGCAGATCATGGTGGAGGCGTTGTAATAGAGCCGGCCAACCGGGTTCATATTGTCTTTGGCGCGATCACCGGCAATGGGTTCTACGATCATCCAGGTTCCGTTCTCCTTGAGCATGCGCCGTACCTGCTTCGCGCAGCCGCGCGGATCCCCCATGTCATGCAGGCAATCGAACGAGGTGACGAGGTCAAAGCCCGTTTCGCCGATCGTTTTGGCGGTTCTGCACTCGAACCGAACCTGGTCTCCAAGCTTGTGTTCGCGCGCATGCTCGCGCGCCGCGGTGATGGAGGGTTCGTGAAAATCATAGCCAATGAACGAACTCTTGGGGAAGGCTTTCGCCATGAGGAGGGTGGAGAACCCAACGCCGCATCCCACATCGGCAACCTTCGCACCTGATTCCAGTTTTTCGGTGACGCCCTCAAGTGCGGGCAGCCATTGCTGAACGATGTTGTTGACATAGCCTGGCCGGAAAAAGGCGCCGGTCGCACAAAAAAGACAGCCCGCCGAATCCCCCCAGCGCACGCCGTCGCCCGTCCTGAACGAGTTTTCGACCTTAGGCTCGCCCTCGATCATGGCCGCGACGAGATCGAACGCGCCCGCAAGATAGACGGGGCTGTCCTTGACGACGAAAATCATGGCCTGTTCGGGCGAGAGGCTGAAGACTTCCCGCTCGGCGTCATAGTCGATGTATCCGTTGGCGGACTGAGCCAGCGCCCATTCACGCACATAGCGTGGCGCAAGTCCTCCAGCTTTCTGCGCGAGCGCTTCGGCTGGGAGGGGACCATGAGTGTGCAAGGCCTCAAAGAGCCCGAGCCGAAGCCCCATGCGAACGGTCGGAACGCTGAATGCGCCGCCCAGATCACCGAGCATGCGTCCGATGAGCTGATTGAGTCGGTCTTCTTGTGGTTGGGTCATGAGGCGCCTCTCTTGCTTGATGGGAGCAGGCACGCGCGTTAGTGCAGCAATTGCGTTTCAATCACTAACAGATTGACAGGATTTGCGCCAACACGCGGGGGCGGAGGGGCCTGAGCATCGCCGCGCCGACGGCGCACCCCTGAGCCCAACGCAGGAACGCGCATCCCACCAAACCCGATTCCCGCAAGAACCACTGGACACAAGGTCGCGGACAGCGATTGGGAAGGTGGCGACAAGAGATGAAGGGTGACTGGGAACAAATGGTGGGCGCGACAGGGATTGAACCTGTGACCCCTACGATGTCAACGTAGTGCTCTCCCGCTGAGCTACGCGCCCGCCTTGTCGTGGGGAGCGAAGGGTATAAGGGCGGTATGCGCAAAGAGCAAGAGCGCTCGCGTCAGGCCGCTTCCAGCATCCGGTCGATCTCCCGCACCAGATCGCGCAGGTGGAACGGCTTGGACAGGATCTTCGCGCTCTTGGGTGCCGCGTTCGAGGGATTGAGCGCGACGGCAGCGAACCCCGTGATGAAAAGAATTTTCATCGCCGGGTCGATCTCGGTTGCACGCCGGGCGAGCTCGATCCCGTCCATCGCCGGCATGACGATATCGGTCAGAAGCAAGTCAAATGATTCGGTGCGCAAATGGTCATAGGCAAGGTCGCCCTGGCCATAGGAGACCACATCATGACCGGCCTTCGCCAGCGCGGCTGAGAGAAAGCTGCGCAGCGAATCGTCATCTTCCGCGAGTAGGATCCGTGCCATTTGTCAAAAATCCCCTGGAACCCCTCATACAACGCCTTGCTCCGGCCGAAAAGCCCAAAGACAAGATACGGTTACACTGCCTTGTAAATCTAAACGAACCCTAAGGGCCCGCGCCGTGACCGTAATGTCACGCCTTGCGAAAGGGCAGACTTGGTGCTCCACTGCAACAAATGCAAATGCTGGGATTACGGGTGTTCGAGGACCACACCCCCGAGGCAGGGCCGCGCCAAGGGGGCGCGGACGCGCTTTTCCCCGATCCCCTGCAACTTTGTCACCCGGCCGCCCCGGCCCTTCCCGTCGTCCTGGCATCGCCGCATAGCGGTCGCCTCTATCCGCTTGAGTTCCTGGCCGCGTCCAAGCTCGACGCCGTTGGCATCAGGCGGTCGGAGGATGCCTTCATCGATGAATTGTTGTGGCCCGCCCATGAGCGCGGCTGCCCGCTTCTCGCGGCCAACTTTCCGCGCGCCTATCTCGATGTGAACCGCGAACCCTTCGAGCTTGACCCGGCGATGTTCGCCGATCCGCTGCCCGCGCACATGAATACGCGCTCGCTGCGTGTGACCTCCGGGCTTGGCACGATTGCCCGGATCGTGCGTGAGGGGGTTGAGATCTACCGCCGCAAGCTGACCGTGGCTGAGGCGGAGCGGCGCATTCGCGCCCTTTACATCCCCTATCACGACACTCTTGCCCGGCTGCTGGAGGAGACCCACGCGCACTTTGGTTGTGCGGTTCTCATCGATGTGCACTCGATGCCCTCCCTCCCGCCGATGAGCGCCATGGCCGACCTGCGCGCCGACATCGTGCTGGGCGACCGTTTCGGCGCCGCTTGCCATCCCGAGATCATCCGCGCCGCGGAGGCGGTGTTCCGCCGCCTTGGCTACCGGGTTAAGCGCAATCAGCCTTATGCCGGCGGCTTCTCGACCGAGCATTACGGCCGCCCGCGCCTGGGCTTCCACGCTTTGCAGATTGAGATCAACCGCGCCCTTTATATGGATGAGGAGCGGATTGAGCGCCGGCCGAGGGCCATGGCGATCCTCGGCGCGCATATGGCCGAGGCCGTGGAGGCCATCGGCACGACGGAGCTGAACGCCCTGCGCGCCTCTTCCGCCGCATGATCGGCCTGCGCCCAGCGCGGGAGGGCGACCTTGAGGCCGCGCGGGCAATCTATGATCACCATGCCCGTACGGGTATTGGCACCTTTGATGAGGAGGCGCCGCCTTTTCCCGCATTCAAGGCGCGCTGGCAGGAGATTGCGGGTTCTGGCCTGCCTTACCTGGTCGCGGAAGAGGATGGGGCGATCTGCGGCTATGCCTATGCGGCCCCCTTCCGGGCCCGTCCCGCCTATCGCTATACGCTTGAGGATTCGATCTACGTCCACAAGGATTGGCTCGCCAAGGGCGTTGGCCGCCAACTGCTCGAGCAGGTTCTCCGCGAGGCGGAACACCAAGGCGCGCGGGAAATGCTGGCGTTGATCGGCGGTTCAGAGAATGCCGCCTCGATCGGCCTTCATCGCGCTTGCGGTTTTCACGACGCGGGCCTGCTCAAGGCCGTGGGCTGGAAGTTCGGCCGCTGGCTTGATGTCGTCATCCTGCAGCGCAGTCTTAATGCCCCTTGAGCCCCTTACGCGGACACTAAGCCCCCCACAAAAGAAAGGGGCCGCTCACGAGGAGCGGCCCAAGTTTAGGGAGGAAACGCCCAGGAAGGGCCGCGGCAGACGAAGCCGAAAGTTCCGTTTGCCGCGCTGCAAAAAGATGTCACTGCACCGCACCCAAAGCAAGCCCTTTTTTTGCGTTTGTTTGGGGGTGTGACGGCCTGCCTCACCAACCAATTTTTGCAGAAAAATCAGTCAGTTAATTACTACTCTGGCGACTAATTGTGCAATGCACAAATCAACCAGGGACATGAGCAAGCTGTAATGGTAAAGACATCGAAGCGAAACAAAACCGACGAACGGTTTGACGCCCAAGTCGCGCCAGCGCAAGCAGGGGCGCACAGGGGCATGAGCCCATCGGCGGCGGCGCAAGCGGCCTGATGCGCGTTAACAACGTTTTAGGCTAATAGGCTGATTCAACAAATGAATCACGAACCGGACATTAAAGAGTCACGAGACCCCGCCATGCCATGTGGAAGTGAGGGGAATATTGATTCGGAATTTTCGGCGGAGGGGATGGGCATGGCCTTTCTGGGATCGGCACTGGGTCGCCTCGGCGTTCGCCGCGATGCACAAAATCTGGACGACAGACCAAAGCAGAACCCTGCCTCCCAAAAGCGCGTGCCCCGGATCGGCGGCGCGCTTTCGGGGTTGGCCGCGAATCGCCCTGCCCCTCCGGCACGCCGCCACGATCCCAAGCATCATCGCACGATCTTCATTTCGGACACGCATTTGGGCACGCGGGGCGCAAAGGCGAACTATCTGCTCGACTTCCTGCGCCACAATGAGTGCGAGACGCTCTACCTCGTCGGCGACATCATCGATGGCTGGCGCCTCCAGCGCCATTGGTTCTGGAACAAGACCCATGACGCCGTGATCCAGGAGGTGCTGGGCAAGGCCCAGAACGGCACCAAGGTGATCTATGTGCCGGGCAATCACGACGAGGTCTTGCGCGACTACGTCAACCTGAATGTCGCGGGCATCGAGCTCAAATACGAGGTCATTCACGAGACGGCCGATAACCGCCGTCTTCTCGTTATTCATGGCGATCATTTCGATGGCGTTGTGAAATATGCCAAATGGCTCGCCCATTTGGGAGATTGGGCGTATGCCGCGGCCTTGTCGGCCAACGACGGTTTCAACGCGGTGCGCCGGCGCTTTGGCCTGCCCTATTGGTCGTTGTCGGCCTATCTCAAGCACAAAGTGAAAAACGCCGTAGAATACATCTCCAACTATCAGACCGCCGTGGCGCGTGAAGCGCGCGAGCGCGGCGTTGATGGTGTGGTATGCGGTCACATCCACTATGCCGAAATCAAGATGATGGACGGCATTCTTTACTGCAATGACGGCGATTGGGTTGAAAGCTGCACAGCGCTGGTTGAAGATTCTCTCGGAAATCTAGAGATTGTCCGCTGGACCGACGTGATGGCAGAGACAGGCGCGGATCGGCGCGCCAGGGCCGCCTGACGTCCTGAAGAGTAGTGAATGACCCATGCGCTTGCGGAAGGCGGGCGATCCGCCATGCGCGGGTTGACGGCGCCGTTGGACCCCCAACTGGGGCAGGAGCGTCCGCTCCGTATTCTCATCGCCACCGATGCCTGGACCCCACAGGTGAACGGGGTTGTCCGTACGCTGGAGACCCTGCGCAGCGAGCTTTTGCGCATGGGTCACGATGTGCGGATGATCACGCCGGAGCTGTTCAGCACGGTGCCGATGCCCACCTATCCCGAAATCAAGCTTGCGATCTTCCCCGGATCAAAGGTGCGTCGCATCATGAATGCCTATGGCGCCGATACGGTCCATATCGCGACCGAAGGGCCGATCGGCCTTGCCGTGCGCCGCTATTGCCGCCTGCGCGGCATCCGCTTCACGACCTCGTTCCACACCCGTTTTCCTGAATATGTCCATGCGCGCTTCGGCGTGCCGACGAGCTGGAGCTACGCGGCGTTGCGCTGGTTTCACAACCCCTCAAGCGCCGTCATGGTCGCGACCCATTCGCTAAAGGATGAGCTTCACGCGCGCGGCTTCTTCAACCTGCGCCTGTGGTCGCGCGGCGTCGATGTCGAGCTGTTCAAGCCGCGCCCGAAGGATTGCCTCGATCTGCCGCGTCCGATCTGGCTCTATGTGGGCCGTGTCGCGGTCGAGAAAAATGTTGAATCCTTTCTCGCGCTCGATCTCCCCGGAACCAAGCTCATCATCGGCGATGGACCGATGCTGACCGAGCTGAAGGTTAAATTCCCCGCCGCCCACTTCACCGGGCCAAAATTCGGCGAGGAACTGGCGCGCTATTACTCGGCCTCGGATGTCTTTGTTTTCCCAAGTAAGACCGACACGTTCGGCCTTGTCATCCTCGAGGCGCTGGCAAGCGGCATTCCTGTGGCCGCCTATCCCGTTCAGGGGCCGCTCGATGTTATCGGCGAGGCGCCTGTCGGCGCGCTTGACGAAGACCTCGCGCGCGCCTGTGCCCGCGCCCTGACGGTTTCGGGCGCGGATGCACGCGAATTCGCGATGAATTTCTCGTGGGAAGCCTGCACGCGGCAGTTCCTGTCCAATCTCTCGCCCCAAAGGCCCGAGGCTGCGACCGTTCCTGGGCCATGAGCGCCTCGTTTCAGCTGCGGCGACATCGCACTGCCCAAGCGCATTGGCAACGCCATGGGCGGAGTGCAAAGATTGATATCCTTATTTGATTCTGGCTTGATTTTCGAAAAGACATGGTGATGTCGAGTACTGCCACGCGCGATTGGCACCTTTTCGTTCCAAAGCTCTATGTGGCCCTCAAGGAGGGTTATTCCCTCAAGAACTTCCAGGCCGATGCGATCGCGGGCCTCACGGTGGCGATCGTCGCCCTTCCCTTGTCGATGGCGCTGGCGATCGCAAGCGGCGTGCCGCCCGAGCGTGGTCTTTACACCGCGATCATCGGCGGCTTCCTGATCTCGGCGCTGGGCGGCGTGCGCCAGCAGATCGGCGGCCCGGCCGGTGCCTTCGTCGTCGTCGTCGCCAACATCGTCAATCAGCACGGCTATGACGGCCTCGTCATCGCAACGATCATGGCAGGCCTGATGCTGGTGGCCGCCGGTCTCCTGCGCTTTGGCACCTACATCAAGTACATCCCGCATCCGGTGGTGACGGGCTTCACCTCCGGCATCGCCGTCATCATCTTTACCAGCCAGGTGGGCGAGGTCCTGGGCCTGAGGCTCGAGAATGTGCCGGCCGATGTCCTTGGCAAATGGATGGCCTATGCGCAGCACATCGCGCGGGTTGAGCCTGTGACCATGGCCATCGCGGCGGGCGCGCTTCTGGTCATCCTCGCCTTGCGCCGCTACCGGCCTGCCTGGCCGGGGTTCCTCATTGCGATAGTCTTGGCGGCCATCATCGTCGCGGTTTCGGACCTCCAGGTCGAGACGATCGGGACCCGTTTCGGCGGCATTCCCTCGACCTTTCCTGCGCCGGCCCTGCCTTCCTTCAGCGGCGAGCGACTGGCGGCACTCGTCCCTTCCGCCTTCACCATCGCCTTTCTTGCGGGCATCGAATCGCTTCTGTGCGCTGTCGTCGCCGACGGCATGACCGGCCGCCGGCACCGCTCCAACCTGGAGCTGGTGGCGCAAGGGGTAGCCAATGTCGCCTCGGTGACCATGGGCGGCATTCCGGCAACGGGAACGATTGCCCGCACCGCAACCAATATCCGCGCCGGAGCCACCTCCCCCGTCGCCGGAATGCTCCATTCCGCCTTCATCCTCGTTGCGATGCTGTTCCTGGCGCCATTCGCCTCCTATCTGCCGCTGGCGAGCCTTGGCGCCGTGCTCATTGTCGTCGCCTGGAACATGAGCGAGGTGCGCCAGTTCCGCGAACTGATGAAGGCACCGGTGGGCGAGCGCCTGGTTCTGCTTTCAACCTTCCTGCTCACCGTTTTCGTCGACCTGACCGCCGCCATCGAGGTCGGCATGGTCATGGCCGCCTTCCTCTTCATGCACCGCATGGCAAAGGCAGTCGAAATCGGCACCGGCGCGAAGCTGATCGACGAGGATATCGACGATTTCGCGGCCGAGCGCCCCGACGCCCTCGCCCGCCAGAGCCTGCCCCCCGACATTGAGGTCTTTCAGATCAACGGCCCCTTCTTCTTCGGCGCCGCCAATCGGCTCTCGGACGTGCTTGATCGCATGCGGCTGAAGCCCCGGGTCTTCATCCTGCGCATGGGCCGGGTGCCGCTCATCGACGCCTCGGGCGTGCACGCCCTGCGCAGTTTCATCGCGACCTGCCACCGGCATGGGACAAGGGTGATGCTCTCGGGCGTGAAGCCCGCGGTCGGCGATGTGATCGCCGGCATGGGCCTTGAGGTGGAGATGTTCAAGAACCTCGAGCGGGCGCTGAAGGCGGCTTCCCTCTAAGGGCGTTTGGACCGTTAACCAGTGCGCCTTGCCGCACCGCAACAAGCCGCGTATAAGCCGCGCGTCCCTTCGCGAGGTCCCATGCAGCTGCGCAACATTGCCATTATCGCCCACGTCGACCACGGCAAGACCACCCTTGTCGACCAATTGCTCAAGCAATCGGGCACCTTCCGCGAGAACCAGCAGGTTCAGGAACGCGCCATGGACTCCAACGAGCTGGAGCGCGAGCGCGGCATCACCATCCTGGCCAAATGCACGAGCGTTGACTGGGAAGGCACCCGCATCAACATCGTCGACACCCCCGGCCACGCCGATTTCGGCGGCGAGGTGGAGCGCATCCTCTCCATGGTCGATGGCGTCGTCCTGCTTGTCGATGCGGCGGAAAGCGTGATGCCGCAGACGAAATTCGTGCTCTCCAAGGCGCTGCGCCTCGGCCTGCGCCCCATTGTGCTCATCAACAAGATCGACCGCTCCGACGCCCGCCCGGCCGAGGTTCTAGAAGAGATCTTCGACCTCTTCCTCGCGCTCGAGGCCAATGACGACCAGCTCGACTTCCCCATTCTCTACGCCAGCGGCCGCCAAGGCTGGGCGGTGGAGAAGATGGAGGACGAGAAGAAGGATCTGACCCCGCTCTTCAAGCGCATCGTCGGCCACATCCGCCCGCCCAAGGTGCTCGAGCTTGCAGGGGATGAGCACCCCTTCAAGATGCTGGTGACGACGATCCAGAGCGATCCCTATCTGGGCCGCATCCTAACCGGCCGCATCGAATCGGGCGCTGTCACCATCAACCGCAACATCAAGGCGCTCTCGCGCGCGGGCGAGACGGTGGAGCGCGCGCGCGTGAGCAAGCTGCTCGCGTTCCGCGGCCTTGCCCGCACGCCCATCGATCGGGCCGAGGCGGGCGACATTGTCGCCATCGCCGGCCTGCAGACGGCAACCGTCGCCGACACGCTGTGCGATGTTGCGGTCGAACAGCCTTTGCAGGCGATCCCCATCGATCCCCCGACGATCTCGATCACGATCAGCGTCAATGATTCTCCCCTTGCCGGCCGCGAAGGCGACAAGGTGCAAAGCCGTGTCATCCGCGCCCGGCTGCTGCAGGAGGCCGAAGGCAATGTCGCCATCAAGGTGCAGGATGCACCCCAGGGCGATGCCTATGAGGTTGCCGGCCGTGGTGAGCTTCAGTTGGGTGTGCTCATCGAAACGATGCGCCGCGAAGGCTTTGAAATGTCGATCAGCCGCCCCCGCGTGCTCTACCAGAAGGACGAAGCGACAGGCGAGCGCCAGGAGCCGATCGAGGAAGTGACGATCGATGTCGATGACGCCTATACGGGCGTCGTCATCGAGAAACTGGCGCTGCGCAAGGCCGAGATGAAGGACATGCGCCCCTCGGGCGGCGGCAAGACGCGCATCGTCTTCAACGCCCCTTCGCGCGGCCTGATCGGCTATCACGGCCAGTTCCTCACCGACACCCGCGGCACGGGCGTCATGAACCGGGTCTTCCATGGCTATGAGGCCTATCGCGGCCCCATTGAAGGCCGCCGCAACGGCGTGCTCATCTCGACCGAGGACGGTGATGCCGTCGCCTATGCCCTGTGGTACCTGGAGGAGCGCGGCTTCCTCTTCATCAATCCGGGCGTCAAGGTCTATGAGGGCATGATCATCGGCGAGCATAGCCGCGACAATGACCTTGATGTGAACCCGCTGAAGTCAAAGCAGCTCTCGAACGTGCGCGCGGCGGGCAAGGACGATGCGATCAAGCTGACCCCGCCCCGCCTGATGACGCTCGAGCAGGCGATCGCCTATATCGGCGATGATGAGCTGGTTGAGGTGACGCCGCAATCGATCCGCCTGCGCAAGCGTGAACGCGTGCCGCATCTTCGCAAGCGCGCCCAACAGGCGCTCGAGGGCTGACCCGCTCCCTCCCTCCCCTTGCAAAGGGGAGGGCAAGGGGTGGGGATCAGTAACCCTTGCCTGGGGTTCGGCTTCCCCTCAACGGTCATGGGCCCCCCCCCCGGG
>JACADY010000037.1 GCA_013389115.1 Alphaproteobacteria bacterium | reverse complement strand
GCTCAACCTCATCGTCGCTGACAAAGGGACCATGGACGCGGCGGATGCGTCCGCCGCCGGCCATATAGAGCATATCGCCCTGGCCCAGGAGCTGTTCGGCGCCCTGCTCGCCCAGGATCGTGCGGCTGTCGATTTTCGATGTCACCTGGAACGAGATGCGGGTCGGGAAGTTCGCCTTGATGGTGCCGGTGATGACATCGACGCTGGGCCGCTGCGTGGCGGTGATGAGGTGGATGCCGGCGGCTCGCGCCATCTGGGCAAGGCGCTGGACGAGCCCCTCGATCTCCTTGCCCGCGACAAGCATGAGATCTGCCATTTCGTCCACGACGACGACGATGAAGGGCAGGCGCTCCAGCTCCAGCTTCTCGGTCTCATAGATGGGTTCGCCCGACTCGCGGTCAAAGCCCGTCTGCACCTTGCGCGAAAGGGTTTCGCCGTTCGCCTTCGCCTTCGTCACGCGCTCGTTGTAGCCGCTGATGTTGCGCACGCCCAGCTTGGACATCTTGCGATAGCGGTCCTCCATATCGCGCACAGCCCATTTCAGCGCGGTGATGGCCTTTTTCGGCTCGGTCACAACCGGGGTCAGGAGGTGTGGAATTCCGTCGTACACGGATAATTCCAGCATCTTGGGGTCGATCAGGATCAGCCGGCACTGCGCAGGCGTGAGGCGGTAGAGCAGCGAAAGGATCATCGTGTTGATGGCAACCGACTTGCCCGAGCCCGTCGTGCCGGCGATCAAAAGATGCGGCATGCGGGCAAGATCGGCCATCACGTTCGCGCCCGAGATGTCCTTGCCGAGCGCGAGGGTGAGCTGATCCGCCGGCGTGTCATAGTCCTGGCCCGAAAGCAGCTCGCGCAGCAGCACCGTCTCGCGCTTGCGGTTGGGCAGCTCGATGCCGATGACGTTTCGGCCCTGAACGACGGCCACGCGGGCGGAAAGGGCGCTCATCGAGCGGGCGATGTCATCGGCAAGGCTGATGACGCGGCTCGCCTTGATGCCGGCGGCCGGCTCCAACTCGTAAAGGGTGACGACGGGGCCGGGGCGCACGCTGGTGATGATCCCACGCACGCCAAAATCGCCAAGCACCGTTTCCAGCAGGCGCGCGTTCTGCTCCAGCGCCTCGTCGGACTCGCGCGGGGTTTCGGCGGCGGGCTTGGGCTTGGCGAGCAATGTCAGCGGGGGCAGCTCGAAGCGATCCGCGTCATCGAGCCTCAGCCGGGCTTGCGTGCCCGCATGCGCCTTCTTCCCAGACTTGACGATCTTCGGGCGCTCGACGCGGCGCTCATTGCGGTTCTTGGGGCTTGCATCATTGGCAGGAACGAGGCGCTCGGGCACGATGCCGGCAAGGCTGTCGTCCTCCTCATCATCGTCTTCGTCATCGTCGTTGAGCGCGGCCGCCATGCCCTCATCATCATCGCCGTCTTGCGCATTCTCCTTGGACGCGAAACGCTCCTTGAGCGCGGTCAAGCCCGCGCCAATGGCGCCGGAGGCCTCGCGCAGATGGGTCATGCGAAGGCCGCAGGTCAGTGCTGTGAGGATGAACGCTGCAGTGGTGAAGCCACCTGCAAAGGCCAGATCCAGGAGCGGCGCGGGGTCTACCATGAGATGGATGAGCCAAGCCGAGGCATCCCCGGCGATGCCGCCAAGACCAAGGCGCATGGGCCAAATGGACGGCGCCACGATGAAGCCGAGCGCGGCGGACGCCATCAGCATCGCGGGCAGCCAGGCGATGAAGCGCGTGCGCCAGCTTGCCTCTTCCTTGAGGAGCAGGAGACGAAGGCCCCAGACGACGGGCGGCAGTCCGATCAGGATGGCCGCCCAGCCGAGCATCGCCAGGGCGGCGTCGGCGAAGTACGAGCCGCCTTCGCCTAAAAGATTTTGGGGTGTTTTCCCTGTCGCGACGTTGAAGCTGGGATCGAGCGGCGACCAGGAAAGCAAGGCTATGAGACAGGCGCAGCCGGCAGCGATGAGGGCAAGGCCGAGCGCCTGCAACGTCCAGGCGCGCAAGGTGGCAAGCGCCGTTGCGGCGAGCAGGCGGATCACGGCCATGACAGAGCGCTCACCGCGCTCGCCACCACGCCAGCGCCCTAGACCCATATCGGTCATCGCCGCATCCCCCATGCTGGCCGTGCCCCTAAGAAAGGGCCTCAGCAATCCTTAAAAGTGCGGCCTTCGTCGTTTCCAAATCGTTAACCAGGGCGATCCGGATGTAGGCGGCGCCCGGGTTGAGGGGTCCTGAGGGCGAGGGTGTCTCCTTCGCAAGGTAAGCGCCTGGAATGACGCGAATGCCCGCCTGCTGCCACAGCCGCAACGCCGCCCGTTCGCCATCCCCCACATCGAGCCAGAGGAAAAAGCCCCCGGCGGGGCGGAAATAGCCCGGACGATTGCCCAGGACCCGATCCGCAAGGTCGAATTTCGCCCGGTAAAGCGCGCGGTTCTCCTCCACATGCGCTTCGTCGCGCCAGCAGGCCTCGGCCGCCGCCAGAAGCGGAAGCGGCACGACCGGCGCGATCAGGTTGCGCAATTCGCGAAACCTTGCGATCAGCGCGGCATCGCCCGCCACAAATCCCGCGCGCAGGCCCGGCAGACTCGAGCGCTTTGAGAGCGAGTGAAAGACAAGGACCCGGCTCAAGGCCTCATCCATCCGCGCACGCACCTCAAGCGCGCCATGCGGCGGGGTCTCATCGTAGATCTCGCTATAGCATTCATCGGCGAGGACGAGGCAGTCATGATGATCCGCCCGCGCGAAGAGGCGGCGCCAATCCTCCTTGCCATAGACCGCTCCTTCGGGATTGGAGGGCGAGCACATGAAGACGGACGAGGTCCGCGCCCAGACATTTTCCGGCACAGCCTCAAAATCAGGCAAATAGCCCGTCGCCTGGGTCGCATTCACATAGATGGGCTCGGCACCGGCCGCGAGCGCGGCGGCCGCATAGCACTGGTAAAACGGGTTCGGCAGCAGGATCGCCGGGCGCTGGCCCTGCTTGTGCGCAGGGGTGAGGGCGATCACGGCCGAGAACAATCCCTCGCGCGAGCCGGCGAGGGGCAGGACCTGCGTCGCCGGGTTCAGGGGGCGGGGCAGGGCATAGCGCCGCTCCAGCCAATCCGCGACCGCTGCGCGGTAGGATTCGGTGCCCGCGGTCAAGGGATAGCGGGCGAACTCGGCGCCATGGGCCGCGATGATGCGCGGCACGAAATCGGGGATCTTGTGCTGCGGCTCGCCCACGGCCATCGAGATCGGCGGCTGGCCGGGAGCTGTTCCCTCGAGCAGGCGCGTCAAACGAACGAAGGGCGAATTTGGAATATCGGCGAAGCGGTCGGCGTTGTGCATGGGGGCAAGGTAATCGTGTTCGGCGCGCGTGTCGTGTCTTCGAGTTTTGTTTCCTTCCCAATATCATCGCCTGAGCGGGCTTTAGAACGACAACGACAGGTACGGGACAAAAAAAGGGGCGATGGATGTCCATCGCCCCTCTCCAGTTACGTGGCTTCGGGGAAGAGGCCACAGAACCGGTCCAGCCCTGTTCGCCTTACATGTTGTAGGCGCGCTCGCCATGTTCGGCGATGTCGAGGCCCTCACGCTCCGTCTCTTCGCTCACGCGCAGGCCGAAGACCATGCCGATGAGCAGGAAGATGACCGTGCTGCCCACGCCCGACCACACGATGGTAAGGAGCACGCCCTTGGCCTGCGCCATCACTTGGGTCGCCATGTCATAGGCCGCCACATCGCAGGTCGTGATGTCGCCATCGGCCGCGCAGGACGCGTAGTCGACGATGCCGGCGCCACCGAGCGCGGGATCAACGAGGATGCCCGTGCCGATCGCGCCGATGATGCCGGCGATGGCATGCACACCGAAGACGTCGAGCGTGTCGTCATAGCCCAGCGCGTTCTTCACCGCCGAGCAGAAGAAGTACGACACGACGCCCGCGATGAGGCCAAGCACCAGCGCCCCCATTGGCCCGGCAAAGCCGCAGGCGGGGGTGACGGCCACAAGACCCGCCACGACGCCCGAGGCAAGGCCAAGCAGGCTCGGCTTACCTTTGAAGATCCACTCGATCATCATCCAGCTGAAACCCGCACCCGCCGTCGCGATGAAGGTGTTGGCCATGGCGAGGGCCGCGTAGGCGTTCGATTCAAGGTTCGAACCGGCGTTGAAGCCGAACCAGCCTACCCACAGCAGCGCAGCGCCCGTCATCGTGAGCGTGAGCGAGTGCGGCGGCATGGGTTCCCGGCCATAGCCGATGCGGCGGCCCAGAAGGATCGCCCCCACAAATCCGGCGATGCCGGCGTTGATGTGAACGACCGTACCGCCCGCGAAGTCGATGGCGCCAAAGGCCCATGACATGCCGGCGGCAGCGGCTGCGTCCATCGTGGGGTTGGTTGCGATCGCGATCGGACCTGGCCACCACCACACCATGTGCGCGATGGGGAAGTAGACAAAAGTCGACCAGAGAACGGCGAACACCATGAGCGAGCCGAACTTCATCCGTTCGGCAAAACCGCCCACAACGAGCGCCGTCGTGATGGCCGCGAAGGTCATCTGAAAGCAGACGAAGACAAGCTCAGGCAGACCGACGCCGACCGAGAATGTCTCAACCACGCTCGAGGTGTTCACGCCCGCAAGGAAGGCCTTGCTGAAACCGCCTACGAAGGCATTCAGCGAACCGCCGTCCGTGAAGGCTAGGCTGTAGCCATAAAGGAACCACACGATGCACACGAGGCAGACAATCGCGAGTATCTGCGTCAGCATCGAGAGCATGTTCTTAGTGCGGACAAGGCCGCCGTAGAACAGGGCAAGGCCGGGCACCGTCATCAAGAGGACGAGCACCGTGGAGGTCAACATCCACGAGACATCGCCCTTGTCGACCGTGATGGCCGGCGCGTCAGCGAGCGCGGGGCTTGCCAACAGCAAGCCCGCGCTCAAGGTGGCGAGGCTTGCGAACAAAGTCCGGGCGGCGTTTCTTGAGCTTGCCGCCGACCTTTTTGTTGTTCCTGATAGGCTTGTTAGTTCCATAGACCAGTCTCCCGCTTGTGCCCCCTGACTTTGGGTGCCGACTTGAAATGAAGCGATAAAGCGGCCGGGATTTCCCCGTCGCCGCCTGTATATCCGTCCCCCGGCGCCTGCTCGACGTGGCGTTCTCGTCCTTGCGTCCCCAACCGAACACAAAGCCGAGGCCCACGAACGCAATGATCAGCGTCGTGATCAGAACGAGTGCGAATTCCCCCAAACCCACGTGACATCCCGCTCAGCCGCTAAAGCGCCGCCGAATCGGTCTCGCCCGTGCGGATGCGCACGACGTGATCGATTGGGTAGACGAAGATCTTTCCATCGCCGATCTGGCCCGTCTTCGCCTTGGAAACGATGGCTTCTGTCACCGCATCCACGAGGTCGGATTTCACCGCGACTTCGATCTTGATTTTTGGAAGGAAGCTCACCTTGTATTCGGCCCCACGGTAGATCTCCGTGTGGCCCTTCTGTCGCCCAAAGCCCTTGACTTCCGTGACTGTTAGGCCCTGGACCCCGAGCGCCATCAGCGCCTCGCGGACTTCGTCCAGCTTGAATGGCTTGATGATGGCCGTGACCAGTTTCATGTGCTTCTCCTTTCTTGGCCCTATCCCGGGACTGCGTTACGCCACGCGCAGGAACGGTCTCGGCCGGTTTCGCGCCATTGAGGAATCAAAAAGCGTGCCGCGACGCATGAAAGTTACAACGCGTTGATTTGATGAAGCTTTTTGTTACAAGTCGCGGCCGGACGCTTCACCCGCACTTAATGGGCGCTCAATTATGCGTCAGATTCGTGTATGTGCCTATAAAACATGCAACATTGCGCTTGCTTCCGGGTTTTTTTGCCGCGTTGGCGAAAGACGCGTCAGAGCGCATGGTGCCTTGCCATGAGCACAGACCTTTCCTTCGATGTCGTGATCGCGGGCGGCGGCCTTGTCGGGCTCACGCTTGGCATTGCCCTGGCCAAGGGCGGTCTTGAAACAGCGGTCGTCGATACACTCGCGCCAGAAGTCGCCACCGGTGCCCGCTTCGATGGACGTGTGAGCGCGATCGCCTATGCGTCGTGCCGGATGTTCGAGGCGCTGGGAATGTGGCCGCATCTTCGGGAACACGCCCAGCCCATTCTCGACATCATCGTGTCGGACGGGACGGTCGAAAAGGGCGCCTCGCCGCTGTTCTTGCATTTCGATCACACAGAAATCGGCGAACCACTCGGCCACCTCATCGAGAACCGCCACACGCGCATCGCGCAGCAGGCGGTTGCCCAGCACACGGCGCATTTGACGCAGATCGCGCCTGCCACCGTCGCCAATCTTGAGGTTCACCCGGGATATACCCGCGCGCTGCTTCGAGACGGGCGGTCGGCGAAGGCTTCGCTGTGCATCGCCGCCGATGGGCGGGGCTCGCCCTTGCGCGCGCTCATGGGCATCAAGTCGATCGGCTGGCCCTGCGGGCAGCATGGCATCGTGACGACGGTCGAACATGAGCGGCCGCATCAAGGCGTCGCGCAGGAATATTTCCTGCCCTCGGGCCCCTTCGCGATCCTGCCGATGGTCGGTAATCGCTCCTCGCTTGTATGGACCGAGCGCGAAGACATCGCGCCACGCATGATGGCACTCAGCGATGAGGATTTCGCGCACCAGGTCCGGTTGCGTTTCACCGACTATCTGGGCGATGTGCGCCCGGTCGGACCGCGATGGTCCTATCCGCTCACGCTCAATCTTGCGCGGCGCTATACGGCCCCGCGCTTCGTGCTTGCGGGCGATGCCGCGCATGGCGTGCACCCGATCGCGGGCCAAGGGTTCAATCTCGGGCTGCGCGATGTCGCGGCGCTTGCGCAGGTGCTCATCGAAGCGGCGCGGCTCGGGCGGGATATCGGTGCGCCCGATGTTCTTGCCGAGTACGAAAAATGGCGTCGTTTCGACAATACGCTGATGGGGCTGTCGATGGACGCGCTCAACGTGCTGTTCTCCAACGACATCGCGCCGCTGAGGCTCGCGCGGGATGTCGGGCTTGCGATCACCGACCGGCTGCCGCCTGTGCGGCGTTTCTTCATGCGGCTTGCGGGCGGCGATGTCGGTGCGCTGCCCCGGCTCCTACGGGGCGAAGCCATTTAGGGGAGGGGCGGCTCCGTCCCCTCAGGGCTCGCGCGAGAGGTTCCTTTGCGCGAGGGCGGTCAAATAATCCGCCCACAGACGATCCTGGTTGCGGCCGAGCTCATGGAGGTAGTCCCAGGAGTAAAGCCCGCTGGCATGACCGTCATCGAAATGGATGCGCACGGCATAGTTGCCGACAGGATCGATGGCATTGATGCCAACCTGCCTCTTGCCGCTCACAATCACCTTGTGCGCGGTGCCGTGACCTTGCACCTCGGCGCTGGGCGATTCGACGCGCAGCAATTCGGCCGGCAGCGCCACATGCTCGCCCGTGTCGAAATCGATCTCAAGGATGCGATCGGCCCGGCGATAGCGCAGCTCCCTCGGCCAGGGACGGGCGCTGGAAGCGGTCATCCGCGGCGCTCGGCGTAGGAGAGCTCGCGCGCCTCATCAGGCAACATGATGGGAATGCCGTCGCGCACCGGATAGGCAAGGCCCGCCTGGCGGCTGACCAGTTCCTGCCTCTCGCGGTCATAGTGGAGCGCCGTCTTTGTCACCGGGCAGACGAGGATCTCAAGAAGCTTCGGGTCGATATCCATCGCGGTTCCTATTGCAGCGAGTGCGAGCCGCCGCTGTCGCGCGCGGCCACGGCCATTTCCAGGAGCATCAAAAGCGTGCTGGCGCGGTCGGCAAGGGTCGGGGCCTCAAGCAGCGCCTGTTTCTCCGATACCGAAAAGGGACAGATCATGGCCAGCGAATTGATGAGCATCTCCTCGGGCGCGCGGGCAACAAGGCTCATATCCGCTTCGAAATTTTGACCCTTCAAATAGAGATTGAGGGCGGTGCCCAAACGCTCCCGGTCGATGCCGATCGGCTCGGCCTCATAAAGGTCGTCCTCAAACTCGCGATAGTCAGGATGCACGAAGCGATAGGGCGTCATCGCCTTTGCCTCCGCGCCGACGCGGAAGCGGCAAATGCCCGTCAGGGTGATGAGATAGCGCCCATCCTCGGTCTCGCCGAACTGTGTGATCCGCGCCGCGCAGCCGATCGGATAGATCTCCGGGCTGTGACCCTCCGCGCCCATGGCGGGCTGGATCATGCCGATCATGCGGGCTGATTTCAGCGCGTCATCGAGCATCGTCAAGTAACGCGGCTCAAAGATGTTGAGGGGCAGGCGCATGCGCGGCAGCACTACCGCGAGACTCAGCGGGAAGATGGGAAGGAGGGGCGGGAGATCGGCGATCGTGCGATAGGCGGCAGGACCCGGCACGGCGGCCTCCTTTCCCTTTGGCGTCAGGAGAAAAGAATGGAGGAGAGCTTGCGGCGCGCGTCCTTCGTCACGGGATCTTCCGGCCCGAAGGCCTCGAACAGGTTGAGCAGCTCCTTGCGGGCCTTTTGATCGTCCCAATTGCGGTCGCGGCGGACGATTTCGAGAAGCTCGCGCACCGCGCCTTCACGATCATCGGCGCCCAAAAGCGCAAGGCCCAGATCATAGCGTGCCTGATGATCGGCGGGGTTGCGCGCGACCGCCTCGGTGAGGCGCGCCACATCGCCGGGATTGCCAGCCTTCTCGGCCAAAGCGAGCGTCGCGATCACAGAGGCGACATCGGCGTCGGCGCGCTTGTCCTCGGCCACCTGCTCAATCGTCTGGCGCGCGCGCTCAAGATCGCCGCTCATCAGATAGCAGCGGGCAAGCCCCGCAAGGGCCTGGGGATGACCTTTTTCCACCTGCAGAATCTGGGCAAAGCCCTGCGCCGCGGTGCTCAGATCGCCGGCGGCCAAAGCGTCACGCGCAAGCCCCAAGACCTCCTCGATGGGCGAGGGGCCGCCCTTGCCGCCCGCCGTCGCCGCAAGGCGTTGGACGAACTGGCGCACCTGACCTTCCGGCAGCGCGCCCATGAAGCCGTCCACCGGCTGGCCGTTCCTGAAGGCAAAAACGGCGGGGATCGATTGAATGCGGAACTGGCGGGCGATGTCGGGGTTCTCGTCAATGTTGACCTTGACGAGCTTGACGGCGCCCTTTGCCTCGCGCGTCGCCTTTTCAAGCGCGGGGGTGAGCTGGCGGCAAGGCCCGCACCAGGGCGCCCAGAAATCGACAATGACGGCTGCATCCATCGAGGCGTCGATCACATCGGCGGCAAAGCTGCGCGTCGTGGCGTTCTTGATGAGATCGCCGGCGTCTGGCGCTGCTTGGGTCTTTCCGATGATGGTTTCCATGGCCATTCCTTTAGCCGTTCCTCTTGGCCACCCGTTGCGGCGGCATTCAACGCATCACCCTATATAGGATGCGCAAACTCAGGCTTCAAAGTCGAAGATCAAGGGGGTGCGCCCCAGGCTTGCAAGAAATGCCAGCAATCCTTCAGGCGAAATGGCTGTCGTGGCCGTGTTGATGAGCGGGTGGGCGTTCACGACCTCAGCTTCCAGCAGCGCCTTGTCGATGATCGGGGTCACCTCGGCGGCCGCATCGTTCATCAGCGCAAAGGGCGTCACAGAGCCGGGGGTGACGCCCAGCTTCTCAAGCAGAAGCGCCGCGCTGCCAAACGAAAAGCGTCCGGCGCCGAGGCGCTGTGCCAGGGATTTCAGGTCCGCGCGCCGCTCGGCCTCGGCCACGCAGAGAAAAAGCCGGTCCTTCCTGTCCTTGAGGAACAGGTTCTTGGTGTGCGCGCCGGGCAGGGCGTTCTTGGTTTCGCGTGCCTCCTCGACCGTGAAGACGGGCGGGTGCTCAACTGTACGGTGCTTGAGCCCCAAGGCCTCGAGCCGCGCAAAGAGGTCGGCGGGCGTTGCATGCGCCATCGCGTCTCAAGGCTCTTGCGCTTTTTCAAGCACCGGCAGGGCCAGGGCGAGGGGCGGCGTTATGGGTTGGAGGCGCACGCCGTTGGCGGTGGGGATCGCATAGGTGTTCACGGCAAAGAAGCCCGTGACCGATATGGCGGCCATCGCCTCGCTCGCGGGCGAATAGGTGCAGGCAAGGGCGTTGAACGGGTGCTCGCCTGGCGCGGCAATGAGGATATCGAGCACGATATGCGGGTAGATCGTGCCTGCCGAAATGGAGAGTGCGCTCACACTGTCATCGATCAGGGCGGCGGCGCCTGCCTCGCAGGAAAGTGGGCTTGCGGGTTTGCCCTCCCGGCCCGTTGCGTCCGTGTGGTAGTCGGGCGGCGCCCCTGCCCCCGCCGCCGTCTCTGGATGGATGACCAAATCAAGATAGATGACTCCCGGGCTTGTGGGGAATTGCTCCAGAAGCGTCCGGCTTTCCTCAAAGGCCGGGGTTCCCTCCTTGGCGGAGAAATCGATCGCGCCCCGCACGACCGCGATCCCGGTGCTGTCAAGGGCGGCGGCAAGGATAAGGGCGGTCAGCATGACGGGGGGCGCTCCTTTTTCGTTGTTGGCACCATGGCTTTTGGCGCGCTTCAAGGGAAGGGGCGGGGTCCGGGCATTCCCGACGGCGGCGCGATCAGGCTGGGCTCCAGCGATCAGGCGCTTGCATCGCGAAGCGCCTTGCGCCATAACACCGCTCTTCGCGCGGCCCGTTACCTCATGGCCGTTTTCGGATGCGGGTGTAGCTCAGGGGTAGAGCACGACCTTGCCAAGGTCGGGGTCGAGGGTTCGAATCCCTTCGCCCGCTCCAAGTTTCTCTCGTCACGAGTTCGGGCCGTGCCACTCAACCGGCAGCCGCATCGAGCATCCTTGCCAGCTCCTCCGCTGTCTCGCGCAGGGGCTCTTCGCTACGGGCAAGGCGGCATTGGATGAGGGCGCCCTCGATCGCGGCGACGGCGAGCCTCGAAAGCGGTCCGGCACGATGGGCGGGAATGCCGACTGACTCCGCCTTCGCGGCGATGATGGCGGCCCAGGCGGCAAAGGCCGTTTCTCCCGCCTCGCGGATCGCATCATCGGCCGGCACAGTCTCAAGCAGCGTCGTCGTGATCGGGCAGCCGTCATGGAAGTCCGACTGGCGCATCCAGCCCGCCAAAGCGCCGCAATAGCGGATGAGGAGGCTGCCAGGGCCGTCCGCCTCAATGGCGAGCGTTTCCAGTGTCTCGGCCACCTTCTTCCCCGCCGCGCGCACAGCCATGACGCCGATCTGTGCCTTTCCGTGAGGGAAATAGTGATAGAGGGAGCCTTTGGGGGCGCCGCTTTCCTTCAAAATCTCATTGAGACCAGTGGCGGCATAACCTTGCTTGCGAAAGAGGCGGATGGCGCTTTCCAGCAGGGCGGCGCGGTGCCCGGGCGGTGTTGGCATGGGTCTCATCAGATTCTATGTAGACTGGTCTACATGGTCGTGTCATGATTGTCCAGATGCGAGCTCCTCGGCAACGTGCGTACAGGTTCGCCGTGAAGCACTATCGCTCTAATCGAGGGTGCGCGGCATGAGCGAGCCTATCCCGGAGGGCTTTGTTCCTCATTTCAAGAAGAGCGGGCTCACCGACCCTTGGGAGCCGCTTTACTCGCGACAGACAGAAGCGGCGGTCGAGATCGGCTTTCGGGCCGGCCCCGCGCATGCCAATTCGCGGGGGTTCGTGCATGGCGGGCTGCTGACGGCGCTTGCCGACAATGCCATGGGGCTGAGCTGCGTTGCGCAGATCGCCATCGCCGGCGCCCCTTCCGGGCATGAAAAAGCGCAAAAACCGCCTGAGCGCGCGCAAGCAAGCCTGTCGCGGTTCGTGACCGTCGGGCTTAGCGTCGATTTCATCGCCTCGGCGCAGCTTGGCCAATGGATCGAGATCCGGCCCGCCGTGCTCAAGGCCGGCCCTGGCCTGTGCTTCTCCATCGCAACCATACACGCGGACGGCGCGCTGTGCGCCCGTGCAAACGCCACCTTCCGCGCCACCAAGCCGGAGGTCCCATGAAAGGGTCCCACCATCTCGAGGCGCTGCGGGAGGTGAACGCCTTTGCAGACTTCAACCGCTGGGCGGATTTTCGCGTGACCGAAGCGGATGATGGGGAAGTCGCGCTTGAAATGGTCTGGCGGGAGGAGTTTGGCCAGTATGCCGGCTATCTCCATGCCGGAATGATCGGTGCCCTCACCGAAACCGTCTGCGGCTATGCCGCCTATACACAGTCAGGGCCGGGACTAACCTCTCATTTCTCGGTCAATTGCCTCGCGCCTGCGATCGGCGAGCGCTTCCTTGCGCGCGGCCGTGTCATCAAGGCGGGGCGCAGCAGATTTTCGCCGCTGCACATCTCTTCGCCGTTTCAGGGGATAACCCGAAACTCGTCGCAACGGCCGAGGCGATCCTGGTGCCGGTGCCGGTGCCGGCCGGCACCTGAATGCGGCCTTGCGAGGGTATGTTCCAAACACGTGTATTCCGTGTGCGGATATTCTTCTTGCCAATTCTTAAATCGACATTTGACCTGCCATTTCCTATCCTCGCCTCGCATCCGTCGGGGAGAGGGTTTCATGAGCCTGCACCGCAGCGCGCTAAAGGTTTCACTGTGCACAATGCTTGCCGGCGCAGCGCTTGCGCCCGCTCATGCCGATATCCTGCCGCCTGGTGAAGCGCGCGAGGATGCGGCGGCCGAAGCGGCTGTCAGCGATTGGAAGATCGTTCTGGGTGGCGGCGTTGCGCTCGTCCCTGAATACGAGGGCGGCGATGAACTCGAGGTCTCACCCTTTCCGCTCGTCTCCATTTCCTGGCGGGACTTCATCTTCCTCGATGGCCGCGGTCTTGGCATAAACGTCATTCACACCAAGGATTTCCAAGTGGGCGCGGCCATCGGCTATGCACCGGGACGGGAAGAGGACGACGCGGAGATACTGCGCGGCCTTGGGGATATCGATCCTGCGGCGCGCGCGCAGATCTTCGCTTCCTATTCACTCGGATTTGCGCGGCTGCGGGCGTCCGTGTCGCGCGACCTTGGCGGCAGCGAGGGGACGCAGGCCGAGCTCGGCCTCCAGTCGATGATTCCCGTGAGCGATGATCTCAGGCTGACGGGTGGCGTCTCGGCGACCTGGGCGGACGATGCCTATATGGAAAGCTATTTCGGTGTGACGCCCACGCAATCGCTCAATTCGGGCCTGCCCATCTACGAGGCGGGCGCGGGGTTCAAGCGCGCGGATGTGTCGGTTGGCCTTATTTGGAACATGACGGAGACCTGGTTCGTGCGCAGCGAGGCGAAGGTGGGCTATCTCTTCGGGGATGCGGCCGACAGCCCGATCACCCAAAACGAACTCCAGCCCAGCTTCATGGTTGGGCTTGGCTATCGTTTTTGAGGGACGGTATCAGGAAGGCAGATCGATATAGGTGCAAAGCCCCGCCACCGTGCCAGAACCCTGGCCGGTGAGGAGCAGGCCGCTGAACAACATCATCACGCCTTCGTTCACGGGGCTGTCATAAACCCAGATCTGCCCGTTGGGCGAGGCGAACAGACGGCGATTGTGCTCGATCTCCGGCGCGAGTTTGAAGCCCTGCTCAGGACTTGCCTTGTCGAAATAGTAGAACCATTCCTCGGGCTCGATCACGCTGTTCTTGCGATCCAGCACGCGCAGGCGTTGCTGCACGCCCTTGCCTTCGACGACCACGTCTTCGACCTCGAGCATGAACTCGCCGTCGGTCTTCTGTTTTTCAACGGTCCATTCGCCGTTCTCAAAGCCAATCTCGACCATGATTTCCTGGCTGCAGAGATAGCGGCCAGGGCTCAAAGCCGGGGGCGCGGGCGCGCCTGTATCCCCGGTCTGCGCGGTGGCGGGAACAGCGGTGGCAAGCGCCACTCCGGCGCATAACAAAGCAGCCATGCGCCCCAATGGTGATAATTTTTGCATCGCCGCAGGCTAGCACGTGGCTTCGTGCTGCGACCAGTTCCCATCTATGGCGCATGCGCAACAGCGATGGCCTATTGTGCAAAGCCGAACGCGGCTCAATGCTCATGAACGAAGGCGCCGGGCGCATCCATGAGCGCAGGATAGCCCTTCGCCGGCGCGCCCATGGGGGGCGGCGCGATCTTCCTGCCCTCTGCCTTCGCGCAAAGCCACGCCTCCCATTCGGGCCACCAGGAGCCGTCCTTGCGCGGCGCGGTTGCCACCCAGGTGTCGGGATCGATGTAGCGGTCATTCGCGCCTCGGGTCGCGACCTGATAGGAGCGTCCCGGGCGGCCGGGCTCACTCACAATGCCGGCGTTGTTTCCGCCCGTCGTCAACAGGAACGTCACTTCGGTATCGGTCGGCAGGTTGATCTTGTAGACGGACTGCCAGGGCGCGATGTGGTCCTTCACCGTGCCGATGGCGAAAATGGGCACCGAGATATCGGAGAGCACGACCGGGCGGCCATCAACCGCGAAGCGACCGGCCGAGAGACGGTTCTCCAGGAAAAGGCCACGCAGATATTCCGAGTGCATGCGATAAGGCATGCGGGTCTGGTCGGCGTTCCAGGCCATCAGATCGTTGAGCTTGTCGCGCTCGCCCAGGATGTAGTTCCTGATGAGGCGCGACCAGACAAGATCATTCGAGCGCAAGGCCGAAAAGGCGCCCGACATCTGGCGAGTATCAAGGAAACCTTGACTCCACATCATGTCCTCGAGCATGGCGAGTTGGCTCTCATCGACGAAGAGCATCAGTTCCCCGGCCTGCGCGAAATCGGTCTGCGCGGCGATGAGTGTGAGGGAGCTGAGGCGTTCATCGCGATCGCGGGCCATCGCCGCCGCCGCGATCGAGAGCAGCGTGCCGCCCAGGCAATAGCCGGCCGCGTGAACCTTCGCCTCCTTGCCGCAGATCGCGTTCACCGCGTCGAGCGCCGCCATGACGCCGAGCCGGCGATACTCATCGATGCCAAGATCCCGATCCTCGCGCGTCGGGTTGTGCCAGGAGATCATGAACACCGTATGGCCCTTGGAGACCAAATAGCGGATGAGCGAATTCCTCTGCGACAGGTCGAGGATGTAGTACTTCATGATCCAGGCCGGCACGATCAGCACGGGCTCTGCGCAGACCTCGTCCGTTTGGGGCGTGTACTGAATAAGCTCCATCAGACGGTTGCGGTAAACGACCTTGCCGGGCGTTGCCGCCACCTCGATGCCGGGGCGAAAATTCTCCACGCCCGGGGGCGGCTGATGGTTGAGCACGCGGCGGAAATCCTCAGCCGCGTTGCGATAGCCGCGCTGCAGGTTCTTGCCGGCCTCGGCGAATGTCCTGCGGATGATGTCGGGGTTGAGGCAGGGGATGTTCGAAGGGGAGACGACATCAAGGGCATTGTGCGTCAGGAAGCGCACGCGGTCGCCCCGCCTGTCGCTCATGCCGCGAATGTTGCGGGTGGCGCAATCCCACCAGTTCTCGGTCGCCAGGAAATTCTGCTTGGCGACGCTGAAGGGAAATGTGTTCCAATCAGCGGACGTGAAACGGTGATCATCCTCGCTCGGCTCATAAACCGGTTCGGGCGCGCGCTGCATGATCGCGTCCGAGGCAAAGACGGTTAGCCGGACCGCATCCTGCATCGCGAGCTGAGCCAGCTCCAGTTGCTTGCCCGGCGAGCGGGCAAGGTGGATCGCCCAATCCTGGATCGCCATCATGATGGAGGTCGGCGATGTCCCATCCGTCATTCGGGCAAGTACCGCCCGGTAGCCGCGATCAAGCGTCGTAAAACCGTCATGTGGAGCCCGGGTGGAGGGCCAATCGGATTTCGCGGGTTGCGCCGTCGCGGGGCGCGGCAAGGGGATCACCGCGGCCGAACCGTTCTGCGGCGCCGGAATGGGGTTCTCTGAACCGGGCTTCTTGTCAGGCTGAGACATGCGAGTTCCAGGGCTCCTTCGGGGGGTGAGCGGAGTCTGCGCGCGAAACTTGACGATAGTACTACGGCGAGAATGAGGGATGCTCCTCATCGCGCGAGCCGCATGTTGCATGACACGCTGTCTGCGTCCACAATCCAGATCAATCGGAACGGAAATAACCGCAGATGCGGCGGAAGAGCCGGGCCATCATCCATGCTTCTCAGACAGACCCCGCCCGAAGCGCCGTAGGGCGCTTCGACCTCCCCTCAGGGGAGGGCCATGAATAACCCCCTCCCCCTTTCACGGGGTGGAGAAAAGAGGGTGTCCTCTCACTCTTCGAGGCTCGCGACGGGTGAGGGGCTTCGCGGATGACGGGCAAGGAGTATGGTCCGCTTTCGCTGACGTTTCAGCCCTTCAAAGAGCGGCGGGTTTTTCAACCCCTGAACGATGATGCAACCAAGGGCGATGTTAACGATTTATAGCCACCCTCCTGCCCCGGCCGGGCCTGCATGGACCGGGCGCTCTTCCGGAATCAGGTTTACGGAGACGCTCTGTATTGGATAGGTTCGGGCCAGTATCTGGTCTTGAGGGTGTTCCATGGTCGTTCGTTCCTGCCGCCGCGCGGCGTTCGCCGCGCTTGCTCTGTCGCAGCTGATGCTTGCGGGCTGTTCTGAGGAGCCCGCTTCCGCGGTTGCCGTCCCGGCCGAGCCGGCCAAGGTGTGGAGCACGAAGGACCTCTTTGCGAGCGACGCGGCGTGGGGGGAGGAGTATCAGGCGCTCGAAGCGATGATCCCCAAGCTTGCGACGGCGAAGGGTACGCTGGGCAAGGACGCCGCCACGCTTCTTGCCTTTCTCGACGCGCGCTCGCTGGTGCTGAAGCGCGGGGCGCGGCTGACCATTTATGCCAATCTCATTTCGGATGAGAACATCAGCAACGCGGCAAATCTCGAGCGCAAGCAAAAGGCTCAGACGTTGCTCACCAAGTTCAACGAGGCGACCTCCTGGATGCAGCCCGAGATCCTGGCGCTCGGGGCGGAGACCATCGCGCGGTTCGAAGCGGAGGCGCCGAAGCTGAAGGACGTCCATGGCTTCATGCTCGCGGACACCTTGCGCGCGGCGCCGCACACGCTGAGCCCGGATGAGGAAAACCTCATCGCCATGTTCGGCGATGTGTTCGCGCAACCGGGCAATGTCTATCGCATCCTTGCCAATTCGGAATTGCCGTTTCCGACGGTGACGCTCTCCGATGGCAAGCCGGTGCGGCTCGATCAGGCGGCCTATTCTCGCCTGCGCGCGCTGCCCGACAGGGCCGACCGCAAGCGCGTGTTCGACGGCTTCTGGTCGATGTGGAAGTCCTATCAAAACACGCTGGGCGCCAATCTTGCCGCCTATGTCATCCGCAATGTGACGATGGCTAGGGCACGGCACTTCCCCAATGCGCTTTCGGCCGCGCTCTTCGGCGACAACATGCCTGAAGCCGTCTATCGCCAGCTCGTCGCGCAGGTGAATGCCGGGCTGCCGACGCTTCATCGCTATTTGCGGCTGCGCAAGCGTCTGCTCGGGATCACGGACGACATGGGCTATTACGACATCTATCCGCCCATGTTCAAAAACGACAAGGCCTTCCCGCTGAAGGAGTCGATGGACTTGACGCTGGCGGCGGTGCAGCCCTTGGGGCTTGAATATGTCGAGGCGCTGACGAACGGCTTTTCGGCCGAGTGGCAACACGTCTTTCCGCAGGAGGGCAAGGCCTCGGGCGCCTATATGAGCGGCGGCGCCTATGACGTTCACCCTTACGTGTTGCTCAATCACAACGACGACTACGACTCGCTCTCGACACTGGCGCATGAATGGGGGCACGCGATCCATTCGGTGTTCTCGAACAAGTATCAGCCGTTCGAGAAATCCGACTATTCGACGTTCACGGCGGAAACCGCCGCGATCACCAATGAGATCCTGCTGCAGGACTATCTCTACAAGAACGCAACGACGCGCGAGGACAAGCTGTTCTATCTGGGGGAGGCGCTGGAGACCCTGCGCGGTACGTTCTTTCGGCAGGTGATGTTCGCTGAATTCCAGGCCAATCTCCACGATGCGGTGGAAAAGGGCGAGCAGCTCTCAGGCGAGAAGATGACGGCGATCTATTGCGATCTTCTCAAGCGCTATCACGGCGAGAAAGAGGGCGTGATGAAAATCGACCCCACCTATTGCGCCGAGTGGACCTTCGTGCCGCACTTCTACTATGGGTTTTATGTCTATCAGTACGCCACCTCGATGACGGGCGCGGCCTATTTCGCCGAGCAGATCTCCCAGAAGGGCGAGCCGGCGGCGCAGAACTATCTCAACCTGTTGAAGGCGGGCGGCTCGGACTTTCCCTATGAGCTCTACAAGCGCGCCGGTCTCGACATGGCCAGCTCCGAGCCCTATCAGGCCTTGCTGCGGCGCATGAACACGATCATGGACGAGATGGAGATGCTGCTGGCCGAGCAGCCTTCTCAGCCCGCCGAGGCGCCCGCGCCCTCAGGCCAGTAATTCCCTGCGCCTCAGCTGACGACGTTGAGGAGTTCGTCCGTCATGCGGTTGGCCGTGTCGAACACGGCCACCGATGCGCTATAGGCGCGCGAGGCCACACGCATGTCCACGAACTGCTCGGCGAGGTTCACCTGCGAAGCCGCGGTGAGGCCGCCCGGGATGAAGGCGGCGGGGGCTCTTGCGCCTCCAACCGGCTCGGCGCGGACGACAGGTCCCACGGCCGTTTCGGTCTGTACGGGTGTCTGCGGCACATAGTTGGGGGTTTGAAGATTGGCAATGTTCTCGGCGCGGATCGCCACGCGGGTCTCCGCAGCCTTCATGCCCGATTGGGCATATGTGAGTGCGTCGGTGGTCATGCCGCTATTGTCGCCCGGCTTACCCTGACGTCAACAAAATCAATTTGAATCAAAGGATTAGCCTTGTCCTTGGCAATCCTGACGATTCCCGGGCCGGTGCCGTCAATCCCGCTTTAATTTTGGGGCCGCTGGCGCTTGAAACGGTCCCGTCGTGAGACAGGCGTGCTCAAAAGAGTTTGGGCGCGCCCTTCTCCTTCAGCGCGCGCATCGCCGCTGCAATCGAGCGCGCATCATCGATCGCCCAATGCGGCCGGCCGTCAAACTTCGCGCCCGCCGCCCTTGCCAGGTTGCAGGAGTTGAGGCCCCTGACGTCAAGGCCGGCACGCATCATCCACAGCGCAATGTCGCTTGCCTCGGGAAAGCGGATTTCCTCATGAAGGCCATAGAGCGCGGCATTTTCCGCCATGATGCGATCGTCACGGCCGAAGCACATATAGGGCGATGAGCCCAGAAACTTGAGGAAGCGCTTTGCTGCATCCGCGAAGTCGACCGCCTCTTGCGTCAGGCGCTCGTTCGTGATGCCCGTCAGCGCGACGAAATAGTCGGACAGAACCGAATTAATCCGCGGACGGATGAGAATTTCGAAGCTTTCCTGTTCCTCAAGATGGGGATAGCAAAGCCTAATGGCGCCAATCTGCACGATCTCGCGGTGCTCGCCCGGGCCTGACCAGCCGCGCGCCACCGAACCCTCCCATGCCGTGAACTCGGTATCGAAAATGACGAGGTCGTCGATCAAGGGGGCCGGCGCGTGTATCTGTCGCGAAAGAGGCATAGTTTAACGATCCCATGATTCGCTTCGGCTTGTCGAAACAGAGTATCTAGCACTCGCGACCGGAATAAGACGCGCGGGCCGTTCGCGGTCCGCCGCCCAATGAGCGCATTTCACGCCCAGGCCGGACCGGGAAATGCACCCAAGTCTTTGTTTGGCCGCGCTTCTTTACGGCGAACCAGTATCCACTTCGCCCCAGAAGCGCTCTTAAGATGAGGTTCGCCACCCGTGAATACGCTTCTTGTTTCAGCCGGTTATCTCCCCTTGAGCTCAGCGCTTTCGCGCCTGCAGCAAACCGACGCCGACCTTGCAAGTTTCGTCGTCCAGTTCTTTCAGCATGCCTCGCCGCAGGATCTTGAGGCCTATCCGCCCGACCTTTTGATCACGCTTGCGCGCCATGCCTGGCAGGCTTCCGCCGAGCGCAAGCCGGGCGGGCGCATTCTCATCGTGCGCGCCGCGCCAGAGGCCGCGCACGGGCAGGACATTCTGCTTGCCGTCAATGACGACATGCCGTTCCTGTTCGATTCCCTCATGAATGAGCTCAATGCGCAAGGCGCGGGGATCCGCGCCGCCTTCCATCCCATCATCGCCATCAGGCGGGATGCCTCGGGCAAGCGGACCGGCGTTGGCGGGGAAGGGGCGCGGCGCGAGTCTTTCATCTGTGTACTGATGGACAGCGTTGGCGTGTCGCGCGAGCAGGATGTCCTAAACGGCGTCGAACAGGTGCTCGCGGATGTGTCCGCGGCCGTGCGCGATTGGCGCACCATGCTCGGGCGCATGGAGGAATCGGCGCGGGAGTTGAAAAAGCATCCGCCTGCCGGGCTTGGCGCCGATGACCTTGCGGAGAGCGATGCGTTTCTCTCCTGGCTGCTCGACAACCATTTCACGTTTCTCGGCTGCCGGGATTATGTCTTTGAAGCCAAGGGCGAAGGCGGCCTCAAGCCGCTCGCCGAGAGCGGGCTCGGGCTTCTCAGCGATCCAGAGCGACGCGTCATCCGCCAGGGCAGCGACCGCACGGCGCTGACGCCGGAGGTGCGTGAGTTCCTCATGCAGCCGCAACCCATCATCATCACCAAGGGCGCCGTGCGCTCGAGCGTGCATCGCCGGGTGCATCTCGACTACATCGGCGTGAAGCGTTTCGGCCCGGATGGCGCTCTTGCCGGCGAGCGGCGCTTCGTCGGCCTTTTCACCTCCGCCGCGTATCACCGCAATCCCAGCGACATTCCCCTGCTGCGCCGCAAGGTGGAATCCGTCGTCGCACGCTCGGGCCTGCCGCCCCAGTCCCATTCGGGCAAGGCGCTCGCCAATGTGCTCGACACCTATCCGCGCGACGAGCTTTTCCAAGTCTCGGAAGATGAGCTCCACGACATCGCGATGGGCATTCTGCATATAACGGAGCGTCCGCAGACACGCGTGTTCCTGCGCTTTGACAAGTTCGACCGTACGATCTCGGCGCTGCTCTTCATGCCGCGCGAGCGTTTCAGCGCCGAGGCGGTCGATAAGGCGTCCCATATCATCGCGGATGCCTTCAACGGCCATGTGGCGGCAAGCTATCCCCAGTTCGGCGATGCGCCGGTTGCCCGCGCCTATGTCATCATCGCGCGCCACGCTGGCCAGAGGCCCGAAGTCGATCAGAGTGCGTTGCAGGAAAAGATTGCCGCGTCGCTGCGCAGCTGGAACGACAGTCTTGGCGCGGCGCTCGCCAGTTCGCATCTGCCGGCGGCGCGTTCGCTCGCACGGCGCTATGGCGAGGCGTTCGAGGCGGCCTATCGCGATGAGGTCGAGGCCGGCGAGGCCGTTAGGGACGTCGAAATCATCGAGGGCTTGCGCCAATCGGGGGCGGGGCCGGGCTCCATCGCGATCGCGTTGGCGCAAGGCGCCGGTTCCCCTTCCCAGGCGCTGCACGCCAAGCTGTTCGTCGCCTCGGCGCAGGCGGAGCTGAGCACCGCCTTGCCCGTGTTCGAGAATTTCGGGCTACGCGCGATCGAGGAGCGGCCCTATCGCGTCACCCCGCGCGATGCGGGCGGCTTCTTCTCGATGATCCATGATTATCGCCTCGCGCTCTCAACGCCGCAGCCCATCGATCTTGCGGCCGTCAAGGCGCGTTTCGAGGAGGCCTTCAAGGCCGTCTGGACGGGAGAGGTCGAGAACGACAGTTTCAACAGGCTCGTCCTGCAGGCGGCGCTCAGCGTGCGGGAGGTTTCGGCGCTCAGGGCGATCGCCAAATTCCTGCGCCAGGCGGGGCTCACCTATAGCCAGGCCTATATGGAGGATGCGCTCGCCCGCAATCCCGATGTCGCGGGACTTGTGCTGCGCCTGTTCAAGGCGCGCTTCGATCCGGGCCTTGGACTCGAAGCGCGCATGCAGGAAACAGAAACGATCAGTGAGCGGATCAATGCCGCGTTGCTCGATGTCAAGAGCCTCGATGAAGACCGCATCCTGCGGCGCTTCGTCAATGCGGTCTCGGCGATGCTGCGCACGACCTATTACCAAACAAGCGAGCACGGCGTGCCCCATCCCGTCATCGCGTTCAAGTTCGACAGCCATCTGCTCGATGACCTGCCGGCGCCGCGGCCGCTCTATGAAATCTTCGTCTATCATCCGCGCGTCGAGGGCGTGCATCTGCGCTTCGGACGCGTCGCGCGCGGGGGCTTACGCTGGTCGGACCGGCGGGAAGATTTCCGCACCGAGGTGCTCAGCCTTGTGAAGGCCCAGCAGGTGAAGAACGCCGTCATCGTGCCCGTCGGCGCCAAGGGCGGTTTCTTCCCCAAGCAATTGCCGCTGGGCGGCACGCGAGAGGAATTCCAGGCAGAGGGTATCGCTGCCTACAAGATGTTCGTCTCGACGCTGCTCGACCTTACCGACAATCTCGTCGCCGGTGAGATCGTGCCGCCCGCCCTCACCGTGCGCCATGACGGGGATGATCCCTATCTCGTCGTCGCGGCGGACAAGGGCACGGCCACCTTTTCCGACACGGCGAACGGGATTGCGACCGCGCGCGGCTTCTGGCTTGGCGATGCCTTCGCCTCGGGCGGCTCGAAGGGCTATGACCACAAGAAGATGGGCATCACGGCGCGTGGCGCCTGGGAAGCGGTCAAACGCCATTTCCGCGAAATGGGCCATGACACGCAGAGCGAACCCTTCAGCGTTATCGGGGTCGGCGACATGTCGGGCGACGTGTTCGGCAACGGCATGCTGCTCTCGGACAAGATCAGGCTCATCGCCGCCTTTGATCATCGCGACATCTTCCTTGACCCTGACCCCGATATGGCGGTGTCTTTCCGCGAGCGGCAGCGCCTCTTTGCCCTGCCGCGCTCGTCCTGGGCGGATTATGATCGCGCGCTCATCTCGCCGGGCGGCGGCGTTTATTAGCGCAGTCTCAAATCCATCAAGCTGACGGCGCAGGTGAAGGCGCTGACGGGGCTCAGTTTCGATGCGGTTACGCCGCAAGAGCTGATGCGCGCGCTGCTCAAATCTCCGGCCGATCTCTTGTGGTTCGGTGGCATCGGCACCTTCATCAAGGCAGTCCACCAATCGCATGGGGATGCGGGCGACCGGGCGAACGATGCCATTCGCGTCGATGCGCCGGAAGTGAGGGCCAAGGTCATCGGCGAGGGTGCCAATCTCGGCGTTACGCAGGCCGGGCGCATCGCGTTCGCGCAGGCCGGCGGGCGGATCAATACCGATGCCATCGATAATTCGGCGGGCGTCGATACCTCGGATCACGAGGTCAATCTGAAGATCCTTCTCAACGCCGCAATCACGGAAAACGCACTCACGATGGATGAGCGCGACGCGGTCCTGTCGGAGCTGACCGATTCTGTCGCCGCGCACGTGCTTTTGGACAATTACGAGCAGACGCTCGCGCTTTCGATCGCGCAGGCAAACGCTCCGGCCGAGTTCGATGACGCGATGCGGATGATCCACGAGCTCGAGCGGCGGGGAAAGCTCAATCGGGCCGTCGAGGGGCTTCCCAACGATGATGTTGCGCGGGAGCGTGCACAGAAGGGCGAGGGTCTGACGCGGCCCGAACTTGCCGTGCTGCTTGCCTATGCCAAGCTCACGCTGTTCGAGGAGGTGATCGCCTCGGACCTGCCCGATGATCCGGCCTTCGCGCCGTTGCTTGCCGCCTATTTCCCGCCGGCCGCATCGGCGCGCTTCGCCGCCTATCTGCCCAAGCACCGGCTGAAGCGGGAGATCATCGGCACGGTGCTCGTCAACCGCCTCGTCAATGAGGGCGGGCCGCTGTTCATGCATCTCGCGCAGCAGGCGAGCGGGGCGGGGGCGCCGGCCATCGTGCGGGCCTATGGCATTGCGACCCTTGCCTTCGGCATCGACCAATTGCGTGCGCGCATCAACGCGCTCGACGGGCGGATCGAGGCGAGCGTGCAGATCGCGATGCATCACGATGTCGTCTCGCTCTTGCAGCGCCAAACGCTCTGGATGCTGCGCAATGCCGGGCATGCGCCAGACATCGCCGAGACCGCCGCGCTCTATGGCAGGGGTGCCGAAGCGCTCAAGGACACCTTCTCGACGCTCGTCTCGCCGATCGAGTTCGAGTGGATCGACGCCGTCATTCGAGACCTGCGCGAGAAGGGTGTGCCCCACGACCTGGCGGAGGCGATCGGCATTCTGCCTGTCATCGCCGCTGTCACCGATATCGTGCGGATCAGCGCGGATGCGGGCGCTCCCATCGATGCGGTCGCGGGCGCCTTTTTCGAAGCCGGCGAGGCGGCCGGTATCGATCGCCTGCGCGCGGCGGCGGCCAAGGTCCGCCCTGGCGGACATTGGGACCGGCTCGCCCTGCAGCGGATCGGGGATGACCTCAACGCGTCGCAGCGCGCGCTCGCCTCGCTTGCCTTGCGGCAATGCGGCTCACTGGGCGGGGACGCCAAGCGCGATGAAGGGGTCGCGGCGGTCAAACGCTGGACGGAAGGCTCGGATGTGCGGCTCGCGCAGGCGCGCGCGCTCATTCAGGATCTGGAGCGCTCAGGACCCTTCACCGTGGCCAAGCTCATGCTGGCGGTCGGGCAGTTGCGCGACCTGGCGCAAGGGTGAGGGGGGCTCGAGGAGCACGTTCTCAGTGCCTGAAATGGCGCATGCCGGTGAAGACCATGGCGAGGCCGGCCTCGTCGGCGGCCTTGATCACCTCATCATCGCGCACCGAACCGCCGGGCTGGATGACGGCCGTCGCACCTGCCTTCGCCGTTTCGAGGAGTCCGTCGGGGAAGGGGAAGAACGCGTCCGAGGCAACCGATGATCCGCGTGTCAAGGGTTCGGCGTAACCGCCTTCCCGCGCCGCTTCCTGTGCCTTCCAGGCGGCGATGCGGGCGCTGTCGACGCGGCTCATCTGGCCTGCGCCAATGCCGACCGTCGCCAAAGCGTTCGCATAGACGATAGCGTTCGACTTCACGTGCTTGGCAACGACAAAGGCAAAGAGCATGTCGGCGATCTCTGCCTCGCTGGGGGTGCGCTTCGTCACGACGCGCAAGGTCTCGCGCGCGACCCTGCCATTATCGCGATCCTGCAACAGGAAGCCGCCAGAGACCTGGCGGACCGTCTCTCCCTTCGCGCCTGCATCAGGCAGGCCGCCGGCGATCAGCAGGCGCAGATTCTTCTTTGTACTGAGGATCCGCCGGGCGTCTTCATCGGCATCGGGTGCGATGATGACCTCGGTGAAGATCTTCGCGATCTCCTCGGCCGCGGCGCCGTCAAGCGCGCGGTTGAGTGCGATGATGCCGCCAAAGGCGCTTACCGGATCGCAGGCCAGCGCCCGGCGATAGGCATCCTTCAGGTCCATGCCGATGGCGACACCGCAGGGATTGGCGTGCTTGATGATCGCAACCGCCGCATGGTGCCGGGGATCGAACTCCGCGACCAGCTCATAGGCGGCGTCGGTGTCGTTGATGTTGTTGTAGGAAAGTTCCTTGCCCTGGACCTGTTCCGCCGTGGCAACGCCAAAGCGGCGATCGCCCGTCACGTAAAAGGCCGCGCGCTGATGCGGATTCTCGCCATAGCGCAAGGGTTGGCGCAAGCTGCCGCCCAGCGTGTGCCGGGGCGGCGGGAAGCTGGCGCCGCCTTTCCCATCGCGCGCGAACCAGGCCGCGATCGCCGCGTCATAGGCGGCGGTGCGGGCATAGGCACGGGCCGCGAGCGCGCGTCTCGTCGCCAGCGTCGTGCCGCCGCCATGCGCGGCCATCTCGCGCAGCACGCCGTCATAGTCCGCCGGATCGATGACCACGGCCACGGCGGCGTGGTTCTTCGCGGCTGCGCGGATCATCGCCGGGCCGCCGATATCGATGTTCTCGATGGTCTCGGCTTCACCCACATTCCTCGCGGCCGTTTCCTCGAAGGGGTAGAGGTTCACCACCAGCAGATCGATGCCCTCGATGCCGTGCTCGCGCATCGCCTTTTGATGCGCCTCGTCCCCGCGCAATGCGAGAAGACCGCCATGGATCTTGGGGTGGAGCGTCTTGATGCGGCCATCCATCATCTCAGGGAAGCCCGTCACCTCGGCGACATCGGTCACGGAGAGCCCCGCGGCACGCAAGGCTGCGGCGGTGCCACCCGTCGAGATCAGCGTGACGCCGCCTTCACTCAGTTTCGCTGCGAATTCGACAAGGCCCGTCTTGTCCGAAACGGATAGAAGCGCGCGCGCGATGCGCCTGACGCCATGACTCATTGGTTCACCTGCTATTCGGGGGCGATCTGCCTGATGGCCCATTTGACGCAAGGCGGCTCGGCCAGGCCGTCGCCCGTGACAACAATCTGCTCGGTGCGGCGGATGGGATCGCCCGCGCCCAGATAGATGCTTTCCTCAAGTCCGACCGTGCCGCCGGCCGCGCGGAAACGCCAGCCTTCGCCGCCCGGCAGGCGCAAGAGCACCGAGCCATCCTGCGCCATCGAGGCGCGGACATCGGGATGGATGTGAAAGCGCACCGAAAAGCGCACGCGGCCTTGCGCCTTTGCCCGGGCATCGGGGTCGCTCACCAGAGTATCCTCGCCGCGCAGATCATCGCCGGCGCTCGAGAGGAACAGGCGGCGCTCATGGATGAGGCCGTGGCTGGCCGCATAGCCGCGATGGCCCGCGTCGATGAAGATGCCATTCTCCTCTTCCTTGCGGCGCGAGGAGACGCCGCCCTTGAGCACGAGGCGGGGGCCAAGCAGCCTCCCGATCACGCCGCCTGAGACGGTCTCGGCCGAAGAGACGCCGTCAAGGCCCAGCGTTGAATGACCTTGCGTCTGGCGGCAGGCCTCGCGCCACTCGGGGCCGCGCAGCAAGGTCGTGCCGCAATTGACGATGATGCGATGCGGGCCTGAACTCATCTCAAAGGAAAGCGCGCCAGCATGGGCGTTCTGGCTGAAGGCGGGGGCGGGCGGGGCGCCCGTGTCCATCAGCACCAGAGTCTTGGCCGCGCTGAGGCGCTGATAGCCCGAATGGGGGGCAAAGCCGAAGGGGCGGCCCTGCGCATCATCGCGCGCGAGCACGGCATCGATCGACTTTTCCGTGCCTTGGCCGCCACCATTGAACACGGCAAGGCGTCCATCGCCATGGCGGAAGAAGCGCAGCATCGGCGCCATGCGGTCGATCGCCGACTGGATCTCGTCCGGCACGGGGCGGTTCTGATTGCGCAGCGCGACGGCCAGCGTCATCAGGTCCATCAGGATGCGCAGCAGCGCCTCGGGATTGCGGCTCACATGGCCGCCATCGGGCAGGATCTGACGCGCCAGCTCACGCGCGGTCGCATCGAGCCCCAGTTTCAAGCGGTGGGCACCATCGGGCAGCACGATGCCCATCAGTGCAAGGCCAATGGCGGCGGCAAGGCGCGGCTCGCCTTGCGGTGCCTCATGCAGCGTGCGGGCAAGATGGCGGGCCTGGCGCGCCATCGAATGCAGCACCTGGGAGCGCCAAAGCATGTCATTGCTGGAAATGACGAGACGCGTATAGGTGCTCCAGGCAGCAAGGCGCCGGGCGATCACATGGGGGCGCCAGGAAAGGCCAGAGGCCTCCGCATAACGCTTCAGCCAGTCGTGCACCGCATTTCTCACAAAGGTGCTGGAGGCCTCGCCCCCTGCGAGCGCGAAATGGCGGATCCAGCCAAAGCCGTGCAACTCCTCGGCCCAGGATTCGTTCGGGCTTTCGGCGTCCCACAGCGCGCCGTCCTTGATGAGCACGGTGCCGCCGGGCAGCCGGAACCGGCCGCGAAACATCGCATCGGCGTCCTCAAGGCGCTGGGCCTGAAAATCCTCCGGGGCGAGCGAGAGGCGATCCGGCATCGGACCGTTGAGTGTCAGCCGGTAAAGGGCATTCGCGCGCCAGAACTCCTTCACGCCCTGCCATTGGTGCAGAAACGCGCTTTCGAGGAGATCGCGCCACATGCCCGCATAGGAGCCGGTGCGCAAGGGGGCCAATTCGTCCATGCCAAGACTACTCACGCAGCTGCCGGATATTGGCCGCATAGGCCGCTTCTCCGCCCCTGAAAACGGCCGTTCCCGCGACGAGCACCGTTGCGCCCGCCGCGCGCGCGCGCCTTGCCGTCTCGGCATTGATGCCGCCGTCGACCTCAAGCTCGGTGGCAAGACCCAGCGCATCGATGCGTGCGCGGATGGCCTCGATCTTCCTCAGCTGGCCATCGATGAAGCTCTGTCCGCCAAAGCCGGGATTGACCGACATGACGAGCACGAGGTCGAGATCGGGAAGGATGTAGTCGAGCACATCGACAGGTGTGGCGGGGTTGAGCGCAACGCCTGCCTTCAGGCCCGCCTTCTTGATGATCTGGACCGTGCGGTGGAGATGGGGGCCAGCCTCCAGGTGGACGGTGATGATGTTGGCGCCTGCCTCGATGAAGGCGGCAAGGTGAGGATCGACAGGCGCGATCATCAAATGCACATCGAAGGGCTTCGCCGTCGTCTTGCGCAAGGCCTTGATGACGTCGGGACCGATCGTGATATTGGGCACGAAATGCCCATCCATCACATCGATATGGATGTAATCGGCGCCGCCCGCATCAACCGCACGAATCTCTTCGCCCAATCGCGAGAAATCTGCAGCCAGGATGGAAGGCGCTATCTTAACAGGGGAGAGCATCTTTGCTGCTTAACACCCCGAATCAGGGGGTGCAACCTTGTGTGACGCTTTGTTTTTACGCCGTGGCGCAGGGGCGCGCGATCCGCAAGGTGTATGACAAGAAGCGAGAGGTGCGCGTGTCGATGCGTCATCGCGATTTCCCAGAGCTCAAGCCTTTCGTGCCCGCAGAATGAAGAAACCATCGAGCCCGCCTTGCGCCGCCCAGGCCTGTGGATAAATCCGTGCACCCAATTGTGGATCAATGGCAGATGAGAGGCCGGGAAGTTCTTCACTTTCAATCGGTTCGGTGATGAAACCGCAGCGTTCGAAATCCTGTGCATGGTTCTCGCCCTCTTCTCGCTCGAGCGAGCAGGTGGCATAGACGAGGCGGCCTCCCGGCTTCAGCATCCGGGCCGCGTTCTCAATGAGGCGGCGCTGCAGCGCGGCCATGGCGGCTATATCGGCCTCGCTCTTGATCCAGGGGAGGTCGGGATGCCGGCGGATCGTGCCCGTCGCCGAGCAGGGCGCATCGAGCAATACGGCGTCTGCCAGGTTTTCCGGTTGCCACATGGCCGCATCGGCCGTGATGAGACGGGCGGGGAGGCGCAGGCGGGCGAGGTTCTCGCGCAGGCGGGCAAGCCGCTTGGCCGAGACATCGATGGCGGTGACCTTGGCGCCCGCGGCCGCCAGCTGGGCGGTCTTTCCCCCGGGTGCGGCGCACAGGTCGATCACCTCCTCGCCCGCCTTGGGGCGCAAGAGGCGCGCGGGCAGCGCCGCGGCTGCGTCCTGTATCCACCAGGCGCCGTCAGCAAAGCCGGGCCAGTCCTCAATCCGCCCGGAGCGGCGGGTGCGCAGCGTGCCGGTCGGCAGGATCTCGGCTTCAAGCTCCGTTGCCCAATGCGCTGTGTCTGCCTTCACCGTGATGTCGGTCGGCGGCTCTTGCTGATGCACCGCCGCCAAGGCACGGGCGCCCGTTTCGCCCATGGCGGCGCACCAGCGCTGCCACAGCCAAGCCGGCGTGTTGAGGCGGGCGGCGTCCTGGGCGCTGAAGGCGGCTGCTCCTTCGCCTGCCGCGCGGCGCAAGACGGCGTTGATGAGCGGGCGGAAATGGCGAGCGTCCTTGTCGGACATCGCGATGCGGTTGGCGCAATCAACTGCGGCATGGGCCGCCGTCTTCAGCACAAGCAGCTCGGCCGCGCCGACGAGGAGAATGCCCTGCGCGAGGCCCGCCTTTTTCGGCAGTCGCTTCTCCATGAAGCGAGAAAGAATGTCGTCGATCTGGCCCTTGTGGCGCAGGGCCGCCATCACCAGCGCGCGGGCAAAGGCGGTGTCGCGCGGCGCCAGGCGTTCGAGCCTCGCGCGGGCGAGGCCCTCGTCGAGGGGCAATTTCCTTGCAAGAACGGTGTCAAGCGCGACTGCCGCCGCGGCACGCGAATCAAGGCCTTCTGACATGCGCGGCACGCTAAGCTGAGTTTTCACGGCCCGCCAATGAAAGGTCTGCGCGGAATGGCGGGCTAGCCTTGCTTTTTCTCCCCCAGGAGGTGGACGCCTTCGGGGCCGGTGACTGTCTTTGCCTCACCCTTCGAGGCTCGCAAGCGCTTGCGCCTCAGGGTGAGGTCCAGTTTTTCCCTTATCCCCATGGTCCGCGGCGGCGGCGGCGGGGGACTTCCATCCCGTGCGCCATGCCGGCCGCGATCTGCTCGAGCTGCGCGATCCGGTTCTCGGTCGAGGGATGGGTCGAGAACAGGCTGTCCATGCCGCTGCCATGCAGCGGGTTGATGATGAACATATGCGCGGTCGCGGGGTTCATCTCCGCCTCTGGGTTGTCGATGCGCTGCGCCTGGCCCGAAATCCGTGCCAAGGCTGAAGCGAGCGCCATGGGTCTGCCCGAAATCTCCGCGCCCACGCGGTCGGCCTCATATTCGCGCGCGCGGCTGATGGCGAATTGCACCAGCATCGCGGCGATGGGGGCCAGGATCACCATCAGGATCGTGCCCAACGCGCCCAAGGGATTGTCGCGGTTCGAGCCGAAGAACAGGCCGAAATTGGCCAGCATCGAAATGGCGCCCGCAATCGTTGCCGTCACGGTCATCGTCAGCGTGTCACGGTTCTTGATATGGGCAAGTTCATGGGCAAGGACGCCTTCGATCTCATCGGCGTTCAGCCGCTCCATGAGGCCCGTCGTCACCGCAACCGCCGCATGCTCCGGGTCGCGGCCGGTCGCGAAGGCGTTGGGCTGGGGATTGTCCATGACATAGACGCGTGGCATGGGAAGCCCTGCATTGCGGGCAAGCTGCGCCACCATGGCATAGAGCTCCGGCGCCAGATGCGCATCGACCTCGCGCGCGCCATACATGCGCAGCACCATCTTATCGGCGTTCCAATAGGCGAAGGCATTCGTCGCCAGCGCAAAGAGAAACGCGACCATCATGCCGCCCGAGCCGCCAATGACGGCACCCAGCGCCAGAAAAAGCGCCGTCATGCCCGCCATCAGAATTCCGGTCTTCATCATGTTCATCTCTTGTCCCCACTCCTTCAAGGGGCTTTTGCGAGGCATTGGACCCCGCGCCGACTGTTGATATGCGGGCTTGCGGTGCTAGCTTCAAGGCATGGACGAAAACGCGCCGTCATCTTCCAAACCCTCTCGAAAGCGCCTCAGCCCGGAAGCTGAACGGGCGCTCGCGGAGGCCGCGGCACGGCGCGAGGCGGCGCGGCACGCGGTGCTCCCCAAAGAGATCGGCGGCAGGGAAGGCGCCGAGCCGACCCGCTTCGGCGATTGGGAGAAAAAGGGAATCATCAGCGATTTTTGACGTACGGGGTCCGACCGTGAATCATGGATGGCCCGGTCAAGCCGGGCCATGACAATTGGGGGAGGCGCCCCCGAACGCGCTTGGGGGCGAAAGACACCCCGTGCGTCATCCCTTGCTGCGTGCCTTGGCGGTGGCCAGTCTTGCGTTGAGGTCGCTCAAGGTCTGTTGCGCTTCGCCCTTGCCGTTCGATCGGGGCGAATTTTCTGCCAGATAGGCGCCGGGTGTGGCGGCGACGGGCGTCCATTTGGCGGGTTTTCCTTGCGCCTTCTTCTGGCGGCGGCGCGGTTTCGGCTTTGTCATCGTCAACCTCTCAATTGCCGGGCGGTGAACTGGGCGATCGCGGCCAGGGGCTCGGCCATGGACGGATCGGCGAAAGGCGCAAGCAGATCCTCGTCGCTGTCGATGTTGAGGACCGCGATGGGCGCGCTCCTTGCGGGTGGGGCCAGCGCCCATTGCCCGTCATCGGCAAAAAGGGGCAGCGAGAGCAGCGTGCGCAGGCTCGGCCTTATGAGCGCGCAGAGATATTTATCGAGCGCGAAATGGCTGCCCGCGCGGGCCAATGCCACCTGCATGTCGGTGAGCACGATGTCGCGGTTCGTGAACGCAAGACCCGGGCCGCCCGATCCCTGGCGGATGAGCAGGCGATCATCGCCGTCCTCCTCCATGCCGGCGGCGTAAAGATTGCGCAGGCCGAACTCGCTGACCGGTGCCATGAGGCCTGCGCGCAAATGGCTAACCGTTTGGCCGAAACGCGCGGCGAGGGCGGTGCGTATGTGATCGCAGATGACGCCGAGCGCCAGGCGCATCTCATCCGCCGGGCGCGGGCCAATGCAGGTGCGAAAGAACTGATGCGCGCTGTCGCGGCCTTGAGTGTAGACCCTGTGACGCTCTGAGGGTCCCATGTCGAGGTCAAGCGCGCCTGTGCGTACCGGCATGACCACGCGGTGGAAATTCTCAACACCCCGCAGCTCCAGATAGCCCCCGCCGAAAAGCGCTGCGCGGACGAGGCCCTCAGTGAAGTCGATCAGGGTGCGCGGCGGGCCGGCCTCTCCCGTCATCGGGGTGCCCGTCAGGCTGAAGCCGAAGGTGGGCGTGGCGGGGCCGGCCTCGAAACGCTCACGGTCGAGCAGCCAGACGGGAAAGTTGGAAACGACGCCGCCATCAACGAGATGACTTGTGCCAGAGGCGATGGGCGAGAGCACGTATGGGATCGCAAGCGAGGCTGCGATCGCCTCGGCGAGCGGCGTCTCGGGCGTTTCGGCGGGGCCGAAGATATGCGCATCGCCCGTGTCGATGTTGGTGGCGATAACCTTCAGCGGGCGGGCAAGGTCATCGAAGCGGGGCGGGCGGCCGAGCCCCAGCTTTCGCGCGAGGTGTCCGTTCAGCCATTCGACGAAGCGTCCGCTGTTCAGGATGCCGATGCCGCCCTTGTTCGCAAGCGCGCGGCGATAGGTCCACCACAGGCGCGGCAGGCGCAGCCAAAAGCCCATGGCGGAAGCCTTGCGCAGGCTTTCAAGATCGGCACGGGCGTGGGCGATGATCTCCCAATCCTCAGCCCCGAAGACGAGCGCGGGATGAATCGCAAGGACGCCGCGTCCGTTGCGCGGATCGTAAAGCTCATCGGCGGCGAAGCCTGCCGCCGACAATCCCGCGACGAGCGCACCGGCCGAGGCGCCCGCCAAAGCCTTGAAGGTGAGACCCCGCTCTTCCGAAGCCTTCAGGGCCCCCACATGGGCAAGGCCCTTCGCGCCGCCGCCCTCGAAAATTCCAAACACATCCATGACCCAACCCTCGCTATCGGACGCGAGAATGCGGCCGCGCTTGGGGGTGTTGGATTAGTTGACAGTCCCGTTGTCCTCATTGCCCAGAAAAAGCGATGTTTGCGGGAGTATGCGTGGGCACAAGTCTTGTTGCGCGTGCACCGAAGTGCCCGCCAAGTGGCAACGTTTCAAATCAAACGCACAAATTGTAACGCCCTTTGCTGAGCGAATTGCGCGACGGAATTCGCGCGGCTTACGCGTTCATCTAAAATGGTCGTCCTGGTGATTCTGTTGCCTTGGCGTCACTTCCTCGGTTGGAACTGAAACTCCCGGCATGACGGCATACTTCTTTTATTCGACTGGACGGTGCGGCACGCAATGGCTGACCCGGCACCTCGCCGCCGCGATGGGCGGGACGGCCGAGGTTGTGCACGAGCCGATCGGGATGGGTTGGGCGCCGCGCCTTGCCTTGCGTCACGGCGATCTTGGCGCCCTGCGCCGCGAGATGCCGCAGGTCGACCGGCACCTCGATCATATCTGCGCGGGCGTGGCGAGCGGGCGGCACTATGTGGAGACGGGCTGGCCGGCGCTTGGCTGGTATCCCTATCTCAGCGAATTACTGGGCGCGGAGTTCCGATGGATCCACATCGTGCGCCATCCGCTCTTCGTTGCTGCCTCATTGCAAACGCATCGCTATTACGATGAGACGCGGACGGATGATCTGCCCGCCCTGGGGGCACTCACACCTTGCGATCCGGGTGTGCTTCGCAGCGACCTTGGGCCGGACTGGGCTCACCTCAGCGCGTTCGAGAAATGCCTCTTCCAATGGCTCGAAATCAACGCCTATGGGATAGAGCTGGCATGTCAGCCTTCCCTTGCGCCGCTTTTGCGCGTGCGCTTCGAGGATCTGTTCGGCGAGGACAACAACGCCTTGGCGCAGGTTCACACGGGGATGGGGCTTTCCGCGCCCGGCGCGCGCGCAGCGGTGTTCGACCAGTACCGCCTGCCGGGCATCAATCCCTTGCGGGCGGAATCTGCCGCCCTTTGGTCACGCGTCGGCGCGCTTGCGGGAGAGCTTGGCTATGAGCTCCCTGAAGTGCCCGGCGAGGGACTCCTCGGTGTGTGGTGGCACTATGCGCCCATCCATCGCGGGGCGCGGGGGCTTGCGCGCGCCAAGCTGATGTGGCGGGCGACACGGCGGTGGCTCGGGTCGGCTCGGCGATAGGGGATGTGTCCATGGGTGCCCTAGATGTGAGCTTTCAGTAGGTTGTCCATTCGGTCCCGACCGAGGAAGCTGAGGTTGCGAAGCTTCAGTGTCCAAGGG
>JACADY010000028.1 GCA_013389115.1 Alphaproteobacteria bacterium | reverse complement strand
CCCGGCCACGCGGGGCCATGACATGTGCACCTAACCCTTTGCAAGGGTAGGGCTGGGTCAGGGCTTGCCCAGGCGCTCTCTCAGCTGCGCCCGAAGATGGACTTGATCACCTGACCCAGCGCGAGCAGCACGATGATGATCGCCAGCGAGGCGAACTCGGTCTTGTAGGGCAGGCCGCTGAAGAGGTTCAGCCAAAGCGACCAGAGCGTCAGAAAGAAATGGCCAACGTCCATTTTGGAGACCTTGCGCAAACGTCCCCATTGGGGATCGAAGCTTTCGGCGACTCTCCAAGACAAAGACTTAAAGACGCGTAAAATCTTAGGGGTATTGTCACCCCCTTACCTATTTGTAACCCGGCGCGATCAGCGTGCCCTTGATGCCTTGTTCGACGCGGGACAGGTGAAAGGCAATGAGGGGGTCGGATGGCGCCTTCGCGGCGAGCGCGCGCATCTCATCGGGTGCCATGTCGCCAGCCGCGAGACGCGAAAAATAGGCGGCATAGTCCCTCGTATCGCGTGCGGGCGTGCAGAGTTCATAAAGGCGCATCGCCTGACCTCTCCCCTTTAGCACAACATCGCCGGCCGGGCGCACATTGGCGCCTGGCGCATGAGCGATGGTTTCGGCGCTCAGTAGAATACGGGTGCCGAAGATCTTGTTCGCGCCTTCGATGCGCGCCGCGACATTGACGGTGTCGCCAAGCGCCGTGTAGTCGAAACGCTGGCGTCCGCCGAAATTGCCGACGATCACGGGGCCGGTGTGAATACCGATGCGGGTGATCCCGACATCGAGGCCCTTCTCGCGCCAGGCGGCCTCGACCTCGCGCGCCCTTTCATCCATCTCCGCCGCGCAGGCGATCGCGCGCGCGGCCGCGTCGTCCTGGGGCTCAGGCGCGCCGAAAAAGCACATGACGCCGTCGCCGATGAACTTATCGATTGTGCCGCCGTGAGCGAGGACCGCGTTCGCCATCACATCGAGATAGTCGTTGAGGAAATCCGCGATCAGATGGGGATCGGTGTTTTCAGCTAGCGTCGTGAAGCCGGAGAGATCGGTAAAGAGGATGGTGAGCTCGCGCCGCTCGCCGCCCAGTTCCAGCTTGGCGGGATCGCGCTCGAGGCGGGCCACGACGGCGGGAGGGACGTAGCGCGCGAAGGCATGGCGGATCATCGCGCGACGCTCACGCTCCTGACGGCCGAGATAGGTTGTCGTCACGCTTGTCACGCCTGCTATCGCAAGCGTCGGCATCACGACGGGCGCGAGCGGTCCGCCCCATGAGTAGAGCATGAACGACCCCGTCCAAACGGCGATGATGAGGCCGATACCGGCAAGGATCTTCACCCAAAGGTTCGAGGGCGAGCGGGCGATGGCGGCGGCGAGCAGACAGATGATGAGCGCGCTCAAGGCCTCGAGCCAAAGCGGCAATGTTGCGAGATCGCGCCCTTCCAGCAATTGCGCGAGGATATGGGCCTGGATCTCCGTCGAGGCCATTTGGGCGTTGAGGCCTGCCACGTTGAAGGGCGTCGGGTGGCGGTCGAACTCGGGAAGATCATAGCCGATGAGCACGATCTTCCCCGTGAACCATTCGGAAGGCAGGCTTTTCACGACATAGGCAGGAAATGAGGCGAACGGTCTTGTCTCGCCATCGGGCCGGCCATGCCAGCTGATCCGCAAGCGGGCTTCCTTTTGGGGTGTGCCGAGAGTGGCGGCGATCGCGGCGGCAAAGCTCTCGTTAATGCCGTCGCGATCGGCTGCGAGCTGCGTCCGTACAAACCGCAGCGTGCCGTCGAAGGTGTCGCGGGGAAGGGCGGCATCGCCGCTCTTCAGCCCTTGCGAAAAGGCGCGCTGGATCGCGTTCTGTTCATCATTGCCGCGCCGCGCGGCGAGGATGACGGGCACTTTGGCGGCCAAGAGCGCGCTTTTGAGGGCCTTGTCCTTGGCGGGCTCTGTCAGGCTGTCGAGGGGGATGTTGATCCCGATCGCGCCGGCACCTGCTGCCGACAGGCGGGTCACGAGCGCCGCAATTTGGCCTCGGTCCGCTGGCAAACGGTAAGGTGAAATCGAGAGGCTGGGTTCGTCGATCGCGACGATGACAATCTGCGTATTCTGGGGCTCTGAGGGGGTGAGGGCGGCGATGCGGACGTCACGGGTCCATTCTTCCAGCGCCGCGAGGGCCGGGAGAATTCGCGGCAGCGCAACACAAAGCACCGCGAAAGAAACGATCAAGGCGGCAAGGGCTATCGTGTCGCGGTTGAGCGACAGGCTTCGTGCTTGCAGCCAATGCGTAACCTTCATCACCAATACTGCGTTTGCGCCGCCCCTAATCCAACCGATAGAATTCTATTCTTGAGAATCCGTCCACAGAAGGAAGCCGCACCGATGCGTTTGCCAACCCTTCTTTCCTGCTGCGCCGCCATTGCCCTGGCGTTGGGGGCGGGAGCGGCCCTCGCCGGGCCGATGACCGTCGTTGCCTCCGACGCGCCCGATCTGAAGCCTGGCGATGTCATTCGCGACGGGGAGAGTATCAAAGTCCCTGAAGGCGCATCGGTTCAGTTATTCACGCTGACCGGTCGGGAGATCGTGGTTAAGGGGCCGTTTGTTGGCTTTCCAGGCGGGGAGGGCAGCCCGCCGGAAGAAAACAAGCTCGTGCTCCTTGCCAGTGTCATTTTCGGCACGGCTGAGATGACCGTCGACTATGGCATGCCGCAGCGTAATTTCCGGGCGGATCCCGGGGCAAGCCTCGATATTTCATCGGGGGGTACGTGGTGCATCGCCAAAGGTCAGCCCGTGATGCTGACCCGTGGTCTCGCAACGCAGACCCAGGGCGGTCAGCTTACGGCGCTGAACGAGGACCGGACGGTCGCCATCGAATGGGCCGAGGGTGCGCGCGCCACGCCATGGCCTCAGCAATTGCCGCCCGAAGACGGCGCCGTCTATCAGCTTCGCCGGCCCGGGGCGGGGCCTGTCACCTTCACCTTGCGGGTCACGTCCGAGACGGACAACCCCGCCCAGCAGGTCGCGCAAATGGCCGTCGCCGGCTGTCGCGCGCAGGTGGAGGCGGCGCTCACCACATTGCGGGCGCCGGCGGATTTCAAGCCCGCGCGCCCAAAATTCCAATAGGGGCATCGTCCGTCTCCATGCCGGACGACAGCTTCCGGTTGCGGAGACCTTCGTGTCCGCGATAGGCTCCCCCCCCGGTTGGCTAGGGTCAGCGCGCGCCTTTCGGGGGAGAGGCTTCGCGCTCGGGGGGATAGATGATCATCAACGGTCGCGGTCACGGGGCCGCCTTTGCCTTACGTGCGTCCGGCGGCGCCAGGCCTCGTTCAGGTTCGGGACTGGCCATGGGTTTAGCCTCGCCACGCCACGGGAGAAGGTGAGCGAGGGCGTAAGCAAAGGGTCCATTCCCCCGGTCCCTTCGCCTGATCTGGATAGCGCAATCCATGCGCTTCACCGCCACGCGCCCCACTTTTCGGCCCGGGATGTGCTCACGCCCGCGCAGGCGGCGGCGGGATTGGTGTTTGCGAGCATGGGCATCGTTGCTGCCATCCTGGCGCCGATGTTGACCGCGTCGCTCCTGGCCGCGATCGCGGGCCTTTACTATGTCGCTTCGGCGACGTTCAAGGTCTGGCTTTCCTGGAGGGGCCTTCACGCGTTCAAGGATGCGGACACGCCCTTCGTCCCCGAGGACTTGCTGCCCGTCTATACGATCCTTGCGCCCATGCGCGGGGAGGCGGGGGTTCTCCCCGCATTCGTCGCCTCGATGCGCGCGCTCGACTACCCGGTGGCGAAACTCGACATCAAGATCCTGCTCGAAGCCGATGACGCCCCGACGATCGCGGCGGCGCGCGCGCATGCGGCCGGTTGTCCCTTCGACATCATCGTTGTGCCGGTGGCCGCGCCGCGCACCAAGCCGAAGGCGCTGAACATAGGCCTTCAATCCGCGCGCGGCGGCCTCATCACCGTCTATGACGCGGAGGACGCGCCCGAACCCTTGCAATTGCGGGAGGCGGCGGCCACCTTCGGGCGAGAGGCCCAGGATTGCGCCTGCCTGCAAGCCCGGCTCAATTTCTACAATGCGCGCGAGAACCCGCTGACACGGCTCTTCGCGCTTGAATATGCCTTATGGTTCGATGTGATGCAGCCCGGCTTGGCGTCACGCGCGCTGCCCATTCCGCTTGGCGGCACTTCTAATCATTTCCGCACGCGCGCCCTCAAGGAAGCCGGCGGCTGGGACCCTTTCAACGTCACCGAGGATGCCGATCTCGGCCTGCGCCTTGCGCGGCTCGGGCTCAAGGTTGGCGTCCTTCCCTCAACTACCTTCGAAGAGGCCTGTCCCACGCTTTCCGGCTGGCTTCGCCAACGCACGCGTTGGATGAAGGGGTTCATGGTGACCTATCTTGTCCATATGCGCGATCCCTTGCGGCTCTGGCGCGAATTGGGCGGCATGGGATTCTTCAGCGTCCAGCTGTTCCTCGGCGGAGCGGTTGCCTGTGCGCTCATCAATCCCGTTTTTTGGTTGCTCTTCGCGGTGTCCGCTGCGGGTGAGTTTCCCGCGATCGCGGCAGTGTTCGCGCCGCCCGTCGCGCTCATCTCGACCATGAGCCTGTTCGCCGGGAACGCCGCGCTCGTCTTCCTCTCCTTGCTCGCGCCTCTGCGGCGGGGATGGTGGGGGCTCATCCCCTTTGCCGTGCTCACCCCCCTTTACTGGATGCTGATTTCGCTCGCCGCCTATCTCGCGCTCCTTGAGCTTGCGAGCTCAGCATCTTACTGGGCGAAGACGGAGCACGGCGTATCCCGAGTCCATCCACAAGCGCGGAGGGCGTGAGGTGCTGCGCTCAGTTTTTTGTTGCGTCTTCCTCCTCACGGCACTGTTCATCGTGGGGCTTTCCTCCGCTCTTGCCGCCTGGACGCAGAAGGAAGGCGAGGGGTTGTCGATCACTTCCGGCTTTCTCAGCGACGCCGATGAACGCTTCTCCACGGATGGCGGCAGGGAAGCGGCGATCCCGTTCAATGCCGCACTCGTACAGTTCTATGGTGCCTATGGGGTCAGGGATTGGCTGACCGCGATCACGGGCGGCGGCTATCTGTGGCGGCAATCGGGGAGGAGCGATGATACTCTCCTCATCGCCACTATCGAGCCCACCGAGATCGGCGCGCGCATTCGTCTTTATGCGGAAGGATCGAGCGTCATCTCCGTTCAGCCTTTGCTGCGCGTCCCGGGAGAGCTCGGCGGGACGGTCATCGGCCCTTACGGCTCGCAAGGATACGACATCGAGACGCGGGTGCTGTTCGGACACAACGAGACCCTGTTCGGCCTGCCGATGTTCATGGACGCGCAGGCGGCCTATCGCTACCGGTTCGGGGGCGAGGCGGATGAGTTGCGGCTCGATCTGACCGCGGGCGCCACCGTCTTTCCTCAGCTTCATCTGCTCCTGCAGAGTTTCACGGTCATCGGGGTTGGCGAGGCGGAGCCGCCGTTTCTTGCCTATGACCAGGTGAAATTGCAGGCCAGCGCCGTCTACGAAGTCTTTGACGGGGTTTCGATCCAGGCCGGGCTCAGCGCAACGCTCTATGGGCGCGAGGTCATCGCCGAGCGGGGTGCGATGCTGGGGCTTTGGTGGCGCTATTCGCTTTAAGAGCGAACGTCATTCAGGAGAGAGACCTGCGCACCCTCATCCTTCGCGGGGACATGCAATTCGTCACGATGTTTTAGCCGGAAAAGGCCTGGAGCCCGGTAATCTCGCGGCCAAGGATCAGCGCGTGGACGTCGTGCGTGCCCTCATAAGTGTTGACCGCTTCAAGGTTAAGGACGTGGCGGATGACGTTGTACTCATCCGAGATGCCGTTGCCGCCCAGCATGTCGCGCGCGTCGCGGGCAATGACGAGGGCCTTGCCGCAATTGTTGCGCTTCATGAGCGAGATCATGGGCGGGGCGCTGCCTCCCCGCTCCATGAGGCGGCCGAGCTGAAGCGCACCTGAAAGGCCGAGCGCAATCTCCGTCTGCATGTCGGCGAGCTTCTTCTGGATGAGCTGATTGGCGGCCAAAGGACGGCCGAACTGCTTGCGCTCGAGCGTATAGTTTCGTGCCGCCTCAAAGCAGAACTCCGCGGCACCCATTGCGCCCCAGGCGATGCCGTAGCGCGCCTTGTTGAGGCAGCCAAAGGGTCCCTTGAGGCCCTTCACGTGGGGCAGCAGCGCAGTCTCCGCGACGAAAACTTCATCCAACAGGATCTGGCCGGTGATCGATGCCCGCAAGGAAAACTTGCCCTCGATCTTGGGGGTCGCGAGGCCCTTCGAATCCCGTTCCACGATGAAGCCGCGGATGACACCGTCATCGGTCTTTGCCCAGACGATGAGCACATCGGCGATGGGTGCGTTGGTGATCCAGGTCTTGGCGCCCGAAATCGCAAAACCACCCTCGACCTTACGCGCCCGGGTTACCATGCTGCCGGGGTCGGACCCGTGGTCAGGCTCAGTGAGGCCAAAGCAGCCCACGAATTCGCCGCTTGCGAGTTTCGGCAGGTAACGGCGGCGCTGTTCCTCGGTTCCGTAGGCATAGATGGGGTGCATGACGAGGCTCGACTGCACGCTCATCGCGGAGCGATAGCCGCTGTCGACGCGCTCGATCTCCCGCGCGATAAGCCCATAGGCGACATAGCCAAGACCAGCACAGCCATAGGCCTCTGGCAGCGTCGGGCCCAGCAGACCAAGCTCACCCATCTCGTTCATGATCGCGCGGTCAAAGGTTTCGTTACGGAAACCGTCGCGCACACGCGTCATGAGGCGGTCCGCAGCAAAGCCCCGGGCGGTGTCGCGGGTGAGGCGTTCATCCTCGGTCAAGGCCCCGTCAAGGCACAAAGGGTCCTGCCAGTCGAATACGCCCAAATCGCCTGCGGGATTGTGCCCTCTGCGTTCATCCGCGGGTGTAGCCGACATGGGCGATCCTCATCCGGGGTGTTGCCTTATCCCCCATTGGTGCGTGGTGCCGGTTGTGGGATTTGAACTCACGACCTACCGCTTACAAGGCGGTTGCTCTACCCCTGAGCTAAACCGGCAATAGGGCAGGCCATACCTCAGCTTAGCGGGGCGTGCAACGGCGCCACAACGGCGGAGATCGCGCAATTTCACGAATCCGTGGATTGCCGGTTAATCACAAGCATCTATGTTACGCGCCTATCCCACAGTTGCGTCCATGAGGCATACTCTCTCCATGTCCAGGTTGTTGACACGGTTGTCGGCGGGCGCGGCAGTGGCGGGAGCCATTGTCATCGCGCTCCTTTTCGGATCCAGGCTTTTCAACCTTTCCGGCGAGGGCGTTAGCGAGCGGAAGGGGAATGTTCCGGTCGTGGTGGCCGAAACCGTCGCGATGACGGTCTTTGTCGATTCCATCGAGGCGCTGGGCACCGCCCGCGCGAACGAAAGCGTCGACATCACCGCGCAAACCACCGACACGGTGGCGCGGATCTCCTTCAAGGACGGCGACCGGGTCGAAAAGGACCAGATTCTGATCGAGCTGACGAGCACGGAAGAGGATGCCGATCTCTCCTCGGCGCGGGCGGAACTGGCGGAAGCGGAAAAGCAGCTTTTGCGCCTCATCGAACTTGCCCGAACGGGGTCAGCATCGCAGTCGCGGCTCGACCAGCAGCGCGGGACGCGCGATTCCGCCAAGGGGCGGGTGAGCGCGATCGAGGCGCGGCTGGCCGACCGGCTCATCCGCGCGCCCTTCGCCGGCGTCCTTGGCCTGCGCAATGTGAGCACGGGTACGCTCGTCAAGCCCGGCGATGTCATCACCACGCTCGATGACGTCTCGATCATCAAGGTCGATTTCACGGTTCCTGAGACCTACCTCTCCGCACTTGCCGTCGGCCAGACGATCAATGCCGCGAGCGAAGCCTATCCCGAGACCCGCTTTGCGGGGACGGTCACATCCATCGACAGCCGGGTCGACCCCGTCACCCGCGCCGTCATCGTGCGGGCCGAAATTCCCAACACTGAAGGTCAGCTCAAGCCCGGGATGCTGATGAGCGTCGAGCTGGTGCGCCGCAGCCGCGAGGCCGCCGCGGTGCCCGAAGGCGCGATCGTACCCGTCCAGACCCAGCGCTTCGCCTTCCGCCTCGATGCGGACCTCAAGGCGGAGCGGGTCGAAGTGCGCACCGGCGCGCGGAAACCGGGCTATGTCGAAATCCTCTCCGGCCTCGATGTCGGGGATCTCGTCGTGACCGAAGGTACGAACAAGGTGCGCCCGGGGATCACGGTCAAGCTTGCCCCCGCACCCAAGCCGAATGATGGCGTCGCGGCAACGCCAAAAGGCGGAGCCACATGAACATCGCGGAACTGTCGGTCCGCCGGCCCGTCTTTGCGGCCGTCATGAGCCTGCTCATCATCGTTGCCGGCGTGATGTCGTTCCTGCGCCTGCCGGTGCGCGAGCTGCCCGACATCGATCCGCCCATCGTTTCCATCGATACGACCTATCCTGGTGCCTCGGCCGACATCGTCGAGACCCGCGTCACGCAGCTTCTGGAAAGCCGTATTTCGGGTATCGAGGGCATCAAGACCGTTACCTCGAGCAGCCGGGATGGCCGCTCGCAAATCACGATCGAATTCTCCTTGTCGCGCGATATCGAGGCGGCGGCGAACGATGTGCGCAATGCGGTCAGCCGTGCGCTCGGCAATCTGCCCGAAGAGGTCGACCCGCCCGAAGTGTCGAAGGTCGATGCCGATTCCGACGTCATCGTCTGGTACAACCTGACCTCGACGACGATGAACCTGCTGGAGCTGACCGAATATGCGGATCGCTATCTCGTCGACCGGCTCTCGGTCATCGATGGCGTCGCGCGCGTCAATCTGGGCGGGGGACAGCGCTATGCGATCCGCATCTGGCTCGATAGGCGGGCGCTCGCCGCGCGCGGGCTGACGGTCAACGACGTCGAGGCGGCGCTCAGGCGGGAAAACATCGAACTGCCCGCGGGCCGGCTTGAATCGACCGAGCGCAATTTCACAGTGCGCGTCCAACGCGGCTTTACGACACCCACCGACTTCGCTGAACTCACGCTCACGCGGGGCAGCGATGGCCATATCGTGCGGCTGGGCGAGGTGGCGCAGGTCGAGTTCGGTCCCTCCAACCCTTACGTCTTCTTTCAAGGCAACGGGACCTCGCAAATCGGTCTTGGCATCATCAAGCAATCGCAGGCCAACACCGTCGCCGTGGTGGAGGCGACCACGGCGGAAATCCTCAAACTGCGCGAGACTCTGCCGGAGGGGACAGAGCTTCATTTCAGCTATGACAGCTCGGTCTTCATCGCCAAGGCGATCGAAGAAGTCTATTTCACGCTGTTCATCGCGATCATGTTCGTCGTCGGCGTCATCTATTTCTTTCTGGGCAGCTTCCGGGCTGCGCTCATCCCCGCCGTCACGGTGCCGGTCTGCATCCTTGGCACCTTCTTCTTCCTGGACCTCTTTGGCCTGTCGCTCAACCTGATCACGCTGCTCGCGCTCGTGCTCGCGATCGGGCTCGTCGTTGATGACGCGATCATCGTGCTTGAGAACGTGCAGCGGCGCATCGACCTGCACGAGCCGCCCGTCGTGGCGGCGGCGCATGGGACGCGGCAGGTCATGTTCGCTGTGCTTGCCACCACGATCGTGCTCATCACCGTGTTCGTGCCGATCGCGTTCCTGCAGGGGAATATCGGGCGGCTGTTCTCAGAGCTTGCGATCAGCATCGCGGGGGCGGTCGCCATTTCCGCCTTCGTCGCCCTGACGCTGTCAGCCATGATGACCTCCAATCTGCTGAGGCCGCGCGAGTCCGAGGGTATCATCGAGCGTGCGACAATGGTGTTCACCGATTGGCTGGGGCGCGGCTATGGCGCCCTGCTCAAGGTGTTTTTGCGCCATTCCTCGCTTGCGCTCATGCTCTTTGCGGGGGTCATCTTCACGGCCTATGCGCTCTATACGCAGGTGCCTTCCGAACTTGCACCCAATGAGGACCGCGGCAGTTTCTTCATCAACATCACTGGCCCTGAGGGACAGAGTTTCGAGGAGACGGTGAAAATCGTGAAGCAGGCCGAGGCGATACTGATGGAACTTGTCACGCGCGGCGAAGCTTCACGCGTGCTCGTGCGGGCGCCCGCATCCTTCGGGTCGACGGAAGACTTCAACGGCGGCTTCGGCACCGTGATGCTGGTCGACTGGGACAATCGCCAGCGTTCGACCGATGACATCATCCAGGACATGACCCGCAAGCTGTCGGTGATACCGGGCGCGCGCGTGCTTGCCTTCGCGCGGCAGGGTTTCGGCGGCGGGAGAGGCGGCGGGCAGCCGGTGCAGTTCGTGCTGGGTGGCACCTCCTATGAGGAGCTGGCGCAATGGCGCGACCGCATCATCGCGCGGGCTTCTGAAAACGAGAACATCATCGGACTTGATTCCGACCTGCGGGAGACCAAGCCGCAATTCCGCGTGGAGATCGACCGGGACCGGGCGGCGGATCTCGGCGTCTCGGTGCAGGTGATCGGGCGGACGCTCGAGACCATGCTCGGCTCTCGCCAAGTGACGACCTATATCGACAGGGGCGAGGAATATGACGTCGTCCTGCAAGGCCAGCTCTCGGACCGGCGCAGCCCGCGGGATCTCACCAACATTTTCGTCAAGTCTGAACGCACGGGCGCGCTCATTCCCCTTTCCAACCTCGTCACGCTGAACGAGGTGGCGGCGCCCAGCACGCTCAACCGTTTCAATCGCCTGCGTTCGGTGACGCTATCGGCGGGGCTTGCGCCCGGCTATCCCCTGGGTGAGGCGCTCAAATATCTCGAGCGGATCGCGCATGAGGAACTGCCGGTCACGGCGCAGATCGACTACAAGGGCCAATCGCGCGAACTGAAAGAGGCGGGGTCGGAGATCATCACGACCTTCGCGTTGGCGCTCGTCATCGTGTTTCTCGTGCTTGCCGCGCAATTCGAGAGCTTCGTCCATCCGTTCATCATCATCCTGACCGTTCCCCTCGCCGTGACGGGCGCGCTCTATGGGCTGTGGATCAGCGGCTCCTCGCTCAATATCTACAGCCAGATCGGCATCGTGATGCTGATCGGCCTTGCGACCAAGAACGGCATTCTGATCGTCGAGTTCGCCAATCAATTGCGCGATGAAGGGCGATCGATCCGCGACGCCGTGACAGAGGCGGCGCTGATCCGCCTGCGGCCGATCCTGATGACGAACATCTCAACGGCGATGGGGGCGCTGCCGCTCGTGCTGGCGGGCGGCGCGGGCGCGGCGAGCCGCTTCACGATCGGCATGGTCGTGTTCGCTGGTGTGATCGTCGCGACGCTGCTGTCGCTCTTCATCATTCCGGTGATGTACGACGTCTTTGCGCGCTATTCGCGGCCGACCGGACGGGTAGGAAGGGAAATCGAAGCCTGGGAACACGACCACCCCAAGGGCGTCGATCAGGCACCCGCCGAATAGGGTTTGGCGGCAAGGGCGGCGTGCCCTCAATCGGAAGCGTCACGCCGCTCCAACTTTTTAAATTGTCGCAACGTTTAGCGGAAAACCGGTCCCCACTTTTCCGTTCGTTGCTCCAGTGCCTCAAAGGCGAGGGCACAGTCGTTCCAACTCCATTGGCGCTGTGTCAAAAGCGCATTGCGATGCGCGCGCTCCCAGGCGCCCTCATCCTTCAACAGATGAAGAGCGGCGCGCGCGAAGGCCTCATCGCTCGAAGCGACTGCGCCCGTTTCGCCATCCCTCACGCGCTCGGCAAGCGAGCCGATCGGCTGGACGACGGCGGGAACGCCCATGGCCTGCGCTTCGCCGACCGCCAGGCAGAAGGTCTCGCCCGGATCGCCGCGATAGAGCATGACGCGGGCCTTCGCCAGCTCTTCCACCAGCGCGGATTTGGGGACAGCGCCACGCACGCGAACGCCCCGATTGGCCATGCCCTCTGCACGGGCCAGGACCATGGCCATCGAACTTGCCTTGGGGTTCGCCTCGCCGCCATAGACGGCGGCGCCGGCGAAGATGTGCAACTCGGCCTCGGGCAATTCGGGCCAGATGCGCGCCGCCCAAAGATCAAGCAGCCAGTCGAGGCCGCGCAAAGGGTTTGAGGTAAAGATCGCGCGGGGCGGGGGCGTCGCGTCCGTCACCGCGGCGCTCCTGAAGCGCTCATCGATGCCATAGGGGATGATCAGACGCGTGCCCGCGGGCGCCCAGGCCGGATAGGTCGAGGCGTGGTACTCGCCGGAGAAAACAATGGCGGGGCGTGTGAGCGCGAGGCGCCAGAGAAAGCGCCATTTGAGGAGATAGTGGGCCGGATTGTGGATCCAGAAAACTGTGCGACGGGCATCCGGCATGCGGCGCAGCAGACGCCAGCTTCGATTGGCGATGAAGAGATCGGGCGCGGCCTCTGGCAGGTCTGTGATCGGCTGCCAGGCTACTCCGCGGTGCGTGACGGGTTCCTTGATGCTCGTATAGGCGGCGACGTCGTTGCCGCGGGCGGCCAGTGCGTTCAGCAGGTTGACGACCGCCGATTCGGCGCCGCCCAGGGGGCGCTCGTCCGCCATGCGGCCCTCAAAAGGCATGCCGTCGTCAGCGAGGATGATGCGCATGGCCGCCTAGTGTCCCGATTCCGAATTTCGCTTGATACTGATATCGGCATTTAGCGAATTTCGGAAGCGATTGGACACTAGCAACTCATTGATTCTAGTGTCGTTTCGATTTTGAAGTCGGCGCTGGTGCTGATGTCGAGAATGAAGCGGACTTAAAAATAACGACACTTGACGCCGCTGATAGCGCGCCTCTTCCACCTTCAGATGGGTGAGGAGGGGGTAGAGCCCCGCGAACAGTGCGAGAGCGAGCCCGTGATAGCCCTCGCGGTAGCCGCGGCGGGAGACATAGGACTTGAAGAAGCGGGAAAAGAAGCGGCGTATGGAGCCAAGGCGTCCCGGCCTCTCACCCTTGGCGATGAGATCTGCCGCCGCAAGCGTGCTGTAGCGGTTGAGGCGGGCGAAGAGATCGGTGATGTCCTTGTCGACATAATGCGTCATTGCGGCCGATACGCGGCCCTTCGCGCCCTCGATCGAGATCGAGGGATGGACGCGCTGATTGCCCCATCGCTTGCAGCCCTTCCAGAAAAGGCTCCATTTGACCGAGATGCCGTTATAGGCGCCCCAGCCATGCCGGATGTGACGGTTGCCGATGTAGTTGTCGAACGGGATCTGAATGCAGCCAGGCTCGGCACCATCCAGCACCTTACGGATCTCGACGGCAAGGGCGGGGGGCACGCGCTCATCGGCATCGACTTCGAGGATCCAGGGGCCCTTGCAGGCATCGATGCCGGCGTGGCGGCGGTCTCCTTCCTGCGGCCAGGCGCCCTCGATGAGGCGTGCGCCCAGGCGCTCGGCGATTGCCTTTGAGCCGTCGGTGCAGCGGTCAAGAACGACGACGACCTCATCGGCGAAGGCGCAGGATCGAAGACAGGCCTCAAGCTGAGCCTCTTCGTTATGGGCGACAATGAGGGCGGAGAGGAGGGGGGCAGTCATTCCTTGCGCTCATCGCCGAACCTGACGGCGTCGGGCGTCGCGGTGCCGCCGGAGAGGACCATCGTCATCGCCTGTTCCATCGTCATGTCGGTCGCCGTGAGCTGATCGACCGCAATCAGCTCCAGGTAGCCCGAGGTCGGGTTGGGGGCGGTGGGTACGAAGACCGCGGCCATCTCCTTGCCGCTCGTCTTTTCCTGAAAAGTCTTCATGACAAAGCCAATGGCACGCATTTCCGGCGTCGGGAAGGCGATGAGCACGACGCGCTGGGAATTGCCCGGTTTCGTCTGAATGGCGCCGACCAACTGCTTGGCGGAGCCATAGATCGCCTTGACGACCGGGATCTGGCCGATCATGCGCTCAACGAGCGCGATCAGCTGCTGACCGATGACGAAGGTGGCGAGGAGCCCCACGAAATAAAGGATGACAAGGACAGAAAGGACGGCAAAGGCGCTCAAGACGACAGGGTTGAGGAGCAGGTCGGCGACATTGGGCCAGGCGGGGGTGACCCAATCGGCAAAGGCGCGGATGATGGGCTTGCCCGCCTCGCTGAGGAAATTGAAAAGCAGGTCCAACACGAACCACACCGCAAAAAGCGGGATCACGGTAAATATCCCTGCAAGGATGTTGCCGCTGAGATTCATGTCGAGGCTGTGCCGGGGAGTGGGCGGGGCTTCGTCCGTCATCGGAGGATCGCTGGAATTAAGGTCTCTGTCGTATCCCTTCTTGTAGCGCATCTTTGCTCGGTCCGGTAAAGTCCCGGCCCTTCCATCCCCCACAAACAGCGGCATTTCAGGCAGGCATATCGTGGCGATTTTCGAATCCGGCATCTTTCAGCGGCTCTATTGGCGTTTCATGCACAAATATTACGCCCAGGATCTGCTGATCGATCTGAAGCTTGCCGCCAAGCGCGAGGCAATCGACTACATCCAGCAGCACATGGCGGATGCGCTCATGTTCAAGGACCGGGACGCGCTGCTCGCCTTTGCCGTGCGCGATACGCAGGTGCCGGGGCTGATTCTGGAATTCGGGGTCGAAAAGGGCGCCTCGCTGCGCGTGCTGGCGCGCCAGGCGGCGCCGCGTATCGTGCACGGTTTCGACGCCTTTCTGGGGCTTCCTGATCACTGGACCGGCACCTTCGAGCAGCGGGGCAAGTTCTCCATGAGCGGCAAACCGCCCGACGTCGAGGCCAATGCGCGGCTGCACGTGGGCTGGTTCAACGATACGCTGCCGGGCTTTCTTGCCGCCAATGCCGAGCCCATCGCCGTGCTCCATGTCGATTGTGACATCTATCCCTCGACCAAGACGGTGTTCGATCAAGTGGGCGAGCGCCTACAGCCCGGCGCGACGATCGTGTTCGATGAGTATTTCAACTATCCCGGCTGGCGGCAGCACGAGTTCAAGGCCTTCCAGGAATGGATCGCGGCGAGCGGGCGGCGCTATCGCTATCTGGGCTTTGCCACGGAAAAGGGCCATGTGGCCGTGCGCATGATGTGAGGGGAGGGCTCTGCTCGCATTTTCCCTTTAACGGATTTATGTCTGCCTCATGACACGCATCCTCATCACCTCCGCGCTTCCCTATATCAATGGCGTCAAGCATCTGGGCAATCTCGTCGGCTCGATGCTGCCGGCGGACGTCTATGCACGGTTTCAGCGCCAGCGCAGGGGCGCCCAGAACGTGCTTTTCATCTGCGCAACCGATGAGCACGGCACGCCGGCGGAATTGGCGGCGCTCGATGAGGGCCTCGATGTCGCGGCCTATTGCGCCAAATGGCATGCGATCCAGGCGGAACTCTGCCGCGGTTTTCTTCTCTCGTTCGACTATTTTGGGCGCTCGTCCTCGGCACAGAATCACCGCTTGACGCAAGGCTTCGCCCAAACCTTGTGGGAGGCCGGCTTCATCGAGGAGCGTGTGACGCGGCAGGTGTTCAGCCGGGCCGAGAACCGCTTCCTTCCCGATCGCTATGTGGTGGGGACATGTCCTCATTGCGGGTATGAGCGAGCGCGCGGCGATCAATGCGAGAACTGCACGCGGGTGCTTGACCCTGTCGATCTCATCGCGCCGCGCTCGGCGCTCTCGGGGTCGGCGGAAATCGAGATCCGGGATTCAAAGCACCTGTTCCTGCGCCAATCCCTGTTCGAGGGCAAGCTACGCGCCTGGATCGAGGGGAAGCAGGCCGAGTGGCCGCATCTTGTCACCTCGATCGCGCTCAAGTGGCTCGATGAAGGGCTGCAGGACCGGGGCATTACCCGCGACCTCTCCTGGGGCGTGCCTGTCAATGCCGAAGCCTGGGGCCCCAATCCCGACGGGGTGCGGCCCGATGTGACGGGGCTCAAGGGCAAGGTCTTCTATGTCTGGTTCGATGCCCCGATCGCCTATATCGGCGCCTCCTCTGAATGGGCCGATGCCAATCCGGCGCGCGGCGGGTGGGAGCGCTGGTGGCGGCTGCCGGAGGCGGGCGATGTCACCTATGTCGAGTTCATGGGGAAGGATAACGTCCCTTTCCATACGGTCGGGTTTCCTTGCACCCTGCTCGGGCTTAACGAGCGGCGCGTGGACGGGACCTGGCAACCCGCCACGAACCGGCCGTGGAAGCTCGTCGACAAGCTTAAGGGTTTCAACTGGCTCAACTATGACGCGGGCAAGTTCTCGACCTCGCAGAAGCGCGGCATCTTCATGGACACCGCGCTTGAGATCCTGCCGGCGGATCTGTGGCGCTGGTATCTGATGGCGAACGCGCCTGAAAGCGCGGACAGCTCCTTCACCTGGGACCATTTCGCGGCGAGCGTGAACAAGGACCTTGCCGATGTCCTTGGCAATTTCATCAACCGGGTACTCAAATTCACGCAGAGCCGATTCGGCGCGGCAATCCCCGAGGAAGGCAGGCCGGGGCCGGCAGAGGAAGACCTGATCCTGCGGCTTGAGCGTCATGTCGGCATCTATACGGCGCTCATGGAAGACATGCAGTTCCGCAAGGCGGCAGCGGAGTTGCGCGCGATCTGGGTTGCGGGGAACGAGTATGCCGCCTCGCGCGCGCCCTGGACGCTCATCAAGACCGACCGGGCCGAGGCCGCCGTTGCCGTGCGCACGGCGTTCAATCTCATCCGGCTGATGGCGGTGCTCTCCAAGCCCTTCATCCCGGATACGGCGGCGCGAATCCTCAAGGCGCTCCATCTCCCTGAAGGGGAGGATCGCTGGCCCGTCGGCCATGTCCGGGAAGAATTCTCGCGCCTTGCGGGCGGGCATGCGTTCAGCGTGCCGGATGTGCTCTTCCAGAAAATCGAGGACGCGCAAGTCGTTGCCTGGAAGGAACAATTCGCAGGAACCGGCGGGGGGTAACCCTTCTCTCGGCTTTTCCGCGTGCGTGTCATCTGTTAACAGAGGTTAAAGGCCGCACTGATCCTTATCGGGGACATTCATGAGGACGCCGCTGCTGTTCACACTCGCGCTCGTGCTGGCTCTCACCGCCCCCGGTCTGAGCCAGGAGGGAGGGCAGGCGGGCCGTTATTTCACGACTCTCTTTGGCCAGCTCATCCCCTCCGACAAGGCGGAGACGGGTTTTACCCGCAAGCGTGTGCACTCTGATCTCCCCGATGGCCAGGTGGTTGCGACGCCCGAGGAAATCGCGCTCGCACAGGAGCGGCTCTTTGCCGCCGTGCCTACGGAGGTCGAGCCCTTCTTCGATCTCTTCCTCTACATCTCAAAGGCGCGCTCGGGTGCCCTCAAGCAGCGCATGTTCATCTTCGAGCGCGGGGCGGATGGCTCCGTTTCGCACCGCCTCACCTGGCTCGTCTCCACGGGGCGGGAGCGGGCGGAAAAGTACTTTACTGCAACGCCCACGGGCCTTTTCCAGCTCGACCGCGAGCGGATGTTCGAACGCTGGTTGTCGCGGCGCTGGGATGCGCCCATGCCTTATGCCATCTTCTGGGATCTGACGATCGGTAGCGGCAAGGCCGGGATCGCCTTTCATGCATCGGGGCGCCGGGACATCCCTAAGCTGGGTTCGCGCGCCTCTGGTGGTTGTGTGAGGCTGCACCCTTTGCACGCAGAAGCTCTGTTCCGCTATGTGCAGGCGCGCATGGTCGGCAAGGTGCCCATGTTTCCCTATGACGCCATGCGGGGTTCGACCGTACGCGACGGGGCCGCTTTGCGCGATGAAAAGGGCCAGATTGTGCTTCGCGATGGGCTCAAAGTGCTCTTTTTCGTTGAAGATTTCGACGGCAGCCCCGAACCTGTCGTCGCGCCCTTGGTGGCGATGGCGAACGGGCCTGAAGCAGGCTACAGTTTGATGCGTTGAGCCGCTGCAGAAGGCAGTTGGGAGAGACTGACATGGGGTTCTGGCGTCTGGCGGGCACGGCCGCCTTAGTCATGAGCGCGGCCGCGCTGGGCGTGATCCTCACCGCCCCCGACCGGCCTTCGGCCACGATCCGCCCGGCGGTAGTCGGGCTTGGCGCCGACGCCTTGCCCAGCGAGACCGAGATCGGCACTTTCGTGCTGGCGGGGCTCTCTGGATCCTCAGCCGGTATCCTCAAGACGGGCTCTGAGCCCTTGTTCGACCTTGCCTTTCTCGTCGATGTGCCTGCGGCCTCGCGGCCCGCGCGCGCGGGCCGGAGCGCCGGGGCGACGCCCGAGCGGATCGCCTATATCGAAGAGCGGATGCTCAATATTATCCCCGATGATATCGAGGGTTACTTCGATCTCTTCATGTATGTGAGCCGGGCGAGCGAAGGGCCTTATGGCCAGCGTCTCTATGTGTTTGAGCGCAATCGCGACACAGGGGAGCTTCAGCCCTTCGCGCAATGGCTCATTTCGACCGGACGCGAGCAGCAGGAAAAGCATTGGACCGGAACGCCGGATGGGATCTTCAAGCTCGATCCGTCGCGCTTCTATTCCTTCCGCATGTCCAATCAATGGGGTACGCCCATGCCCTCGACCATGTTCTTCGATGCGGAGTTCGCCCGTCAGGCAACGGGCTATGCCATTCACGGCGCGTCGCGGCCTGAAGACGTGGCGGCGCTCGGCATGCGGGCGTCGGCGGGCTGCATTCGTCTCCACCCTGAGCATGCAGAGATGCTTTTCCGCAAGATCCAGAAGGAGATGCGCGGCCGCGTTCCCGTCTTTGCCTATGACGAGGAGACGGATTCAACCGCGCTTGACGGGCAGGCGATGTATAATGCCCGCGGCGATATGGTGACCCGCAAGGGCTATCGCGTGCTGCTCCTCATCGAGAATTTCGAGGGCGGGCCCGAGGCGCCTTCAGGCGTCGATGCCGTTGCATCCCTCATGTAGGACGGGGGTCCGCAGGCCCTATCGCAGTCGCTTGCCCCGGCGCAGCTCGTAAAGGGCGATCGCCGCGGCATTGGAGACGTTGAGACTTTCCATGGCAGGGGCCATGTCGATGCGGGCGAGGGCATCGCATTGCTCGCGCACGAGACGGCGCAGCCCTGGTCCCTCCGCGCCGAGCACCAGCGCGACGGGGCCTTCGGGCACGAGATCCTTCAACGGCTTGTCCGTTTCTCCTGCAAGGCCGATGACGGTGAAGCCCGCCTGCTTCAGCTCCTCCAGCGTTCGGGCGATGTTCACGACGCGCGCGACGGGCACGAGGTCGGCGCCGCCCGAGGCGGCCTTAGCCACGGTGCCGTTGAGAGGGGGTGCGTGGCGGTCCTGCATGATGAGGCCCGAAGCACCAAAGGCTGCGGCCGAGCGCAGGATGGCCCCCACATTATGGGGGTCGGTCACCTGGTCGAGCACGACGAGGAGCGCGTCCTTGCGCGGCGCCTCGTCGATCATGTCCTCAAGGCTCGTCTCGGCCGGCGGGCCGGCGAAGACGGCTATCCCTTGATGGACGGTATCGCGGCCGAGGAGCTGGGTCATGGCCTCGGGCGAGGTCTCTTCCAGTTTCAGGCCGCGCGCCGCCACCTTCTCGCGCCAGGCGGGCGCTGATTGGTGCGAGGCAACGATTCGCCTGATCTCGCGGCGCGGATTGGAAAGCGCTGCCAATGCCGCGTGTGTACCGAACACCCACTCACTCGCAGGGTCTTTCGCGCCGGACTGTCCGGGGGCATGGCGGGAACGGTTGGCGTCGTGGCGGCCGGGCCTTCTTGACATGGCGTTAACCCTTTGGCGTGGCGCGCTGAGGATTCTTGCGCGGGGCACCGTGATCGTATTGACATGGTTTCTTAAATCACGAATATGCGCCTTCCGCCGCAAGGGGTGGTCCTTTGCGGCACGATTTTCTTTGGAACGAGGTTGCAAGTTTCTTCGGAACGAGGTTGCAGGCCGGCGCCAGGTGGCGTCGCGATCGCCCCCTTTTAGCGTGGCGGATCAAAGGTTTCCTGGTCGGGGGAGAGTGTCCCGAGCGGCAAAGGGGGGGGACTGTAAATCCCCTGGCTGACGCCTTCGTAGGTTCGAGTCCTACCTCTCCCACCACGAAGGCGACGGGTTTACCAATGCCTCACCGGCGGCGCGGCGGTGTCGCGATGCACAAGGCGAGGTGTCGTATCGGAGCGTTGCGGGTGTAGCTCAATGGTAGAGCAGAAGCCTTCCAAGCTTACGACGAGGGTTCGATTCCCTTCACCCGCTCCAAAACTTAGACCTGCCCAGGGGCCCCCTGATTGCCGCCGCGGGCGATGAATGACGTTAAACCTTCAGGATTGAGTTACGACGATGGCGAAAGCGAAGTTTGAGCGGACCAAGCCGCACTGCAACATCGGGACGATTGGTCATGTTGATCACGGGAAGACGTCTTTGACGGCTGCGATCACGAAGGTGTTG
>JACADY010000018.1 GCA_013389115.1 Alphaproteobacteria bacterium | reverse complement strand
CAATGTGACGATGGATGTGGAGCTGATCGTGCCGATCGCGATGGAAGAGAAGCTGCGCTTCGCCATCCGCGAGGGCGGCCGGACCGTCGGCGCAGGCGTCGTCGCTAAAATCGTGAAGTAACCAGCCGGAAGCGGGCGAGGCCGGAGCGGCCGCACGAAGGAAAGAAGAAGACATGCAGCCTCAAGTGATCCGAATCCGGCTCAAAGCCTATGATCATCGCGTGCTCGACAGCTCGACGCGTGAGATCGTGAACACGGCGAAGCGCACTGGTGCCAAGGTGCGCGGACCCATTCCCATTCCCAACCGCATCGAGAAGTTCACGGTGAACCGCTCGGTGCATGTCGACAAGAAGAGCCGCGAGCAGTTCGAAATCAGGACACACAAGCGTCTCCTCGACATCGTTGACTGGAACCCGCAGACCGTCGATGCGCTGATGAAGCTTGACCTTGCGGCCGGCGTCGATGTTCAGGTCGAGCAACTCTAAGGTTCATGAAGGCCCCACACGCATGAGAACCGGCCTCATTACACAGAAACTGGGCATGATGCGCATCTTCACCGAAGATGGCCGTCATGTGCCGGTGACCGTCCTTAAGGTCGACAACGTTCAGGTTGTCGCGCAGCGCACGGCTGACAAGGATGGCTATACCGCCCTGCAACTCGGCGCCGGCCTGCAAAAGGCACGGCGGGTGACGCAGCCGATGCGCGGACACTTCGCAAAGGCGGAAGTCGAGCCCAAGCGCAAGCTCGCCGAGTTCCGCGTCAGCCCTGACAATCTTCTCGATGTCGGGGTTGAGATCACGGCGAACCACTTCGTCGCCGGGCAGCTTGTCGATGTGTCCGGCGCGACGCTCGGCAAGGGTTTTGCCGGACCGATGAAGCGGTGGAACTTTCGCGGCCTTGAAGCCTCGCACGGCGTCTCGATCAGCCACCGCAGCCATGGTTCGACGGGTGGCCGCCAGGATCCTGGCAAGACGTTCAAGAACAAGAAGATGGCCGGCCATCTGGGCACCACGGTCGTCACCACGCAGAATGTCGAAGTCGTGCGCACGGATCCTGAGCGCGGCCTCATTCTCATCAAGGGCTCGGTGCCGGGTGTGAAGGGCGCGTGGATCATGGTGCGCGACGCGGTGAAGGTGCCGCTGCACAAGGACGCGCCGAAGCCGGCCGCATTTCGTGCGCGCGAGGCAGTGAAGGCCGAAGGAGAGGCGTCATGAAGAAGCCAGTCATTACGCTTGACGGCGCGCCGGCCGGCGACATTGAACTCGATGATGCGATCTTCGGACTTGAGCCGCGGGCGGATATTTTGCACCGCGTGGTCAATTGGCAGCTCTCCAAGCGCCGGGCCGGTACGCGCCGGACGATGACGCGCGCGGAGATCAACCGCACGAAGAAGAAGATCTACAAGCAGAAGGGCACGGGCCAGGCGCGTCACGGCTCTGCCCGCGTGCCGCAGTTCCGGGGCGGTGGCCGGGCGATGGGTCCTGTCGTGCGCAGCCATGAGTTCGATCTGCCGAAAAAGGTTCGCCGGCTCGGCCTCAAGCTTGCCCTGTCGAGCAAGGCGCGCGCCGACAAGCTCGTCATCGTCGAGGCGGCCAGCGTCGCTGAAGCGAAAACGAAGCTGCTCGCCTCCTCGTTCAAGAAGCTGGGGCTCAGCTCGGCGCTCATCGTCGATGGCGCGCAGGTCGATGCCATGTTCGAGCGCGCGGTGCGCAATCTCGTTCATTTCCAGGCGCTGCCCTCGCAAGGGCTTAACGTCTACGACATCTTGAAGCGCGACACGCTTGTCCTCACCAAGGCGGCGGTGGCGCAGATCGCGGAGCGGCTGCAATGAGCGAGCTATCGGCCTATGACATCATCCGCTCGCCGGTGATCACAGAAAAGTCGACGCGCGTGTCGGAACACAATCAGGTTGTGTTCCGCGTGGCGATCGATGCGACAAAGCCGCAAATCAAAGCCGCCATCGAGAAGCTTTGGCCGAAGGTCAAGGTGAAGGCGGTGAATACGGTCACGACCAAGGGCAAGACGAAGCAGTTCCGTGGGACGCGCTATAAGCGCATCGACGTGAAGAAGGCGATCGTCACGCTTGAGGAAGGCCAATCGATCGACGTGACGACGGGCCTTTAAGGGAAGCTGAGACACCGCCATGGCGCTGAAGACATTCAATCCCACTACGCCCGGTACGCGTCAGCTCGTGCTGATCGATCGCTCGGGCCTCTACAAGGGCAAGCCGCTGAAGTGGCTGACCGAGGGCCAGAAGGAATATGCCGGCCGGAACAACCTTGGCTGCGTGACGATGCGCTGGCGCGGCGGCGGGCACAAGAAGGCCTATCGCGTCATCGATTTCAGGCGCCGCAAGTTCGACGTGCCGGCGGTTGTCGAGCGGCTTGAATATGATCCGAACCGTTCGGCGTTCATCGCGCTCATCAAGTATGAGGACGGCCTCTTCACCTATATCATCGCGCCGCAGCGTCTTGCGGTTGGCGATACCGTCATCTCGGGCGAAAAGGTCGATGTGAAGCCGGGCAATGCGATGCCGCTTGGCGCGATGCCGGTCGGCACGATCGTGCACAATGTGGAGTTCAAGCCGGGTGCGGGCGGCAAGATCGCGCGTTCGGCGGGCACCTATGCGCAGTTCGTCGGCCGTGACCAGGGCTATGCGATCCTGCGGCTTTCCTCGGGCGAGACGCGCAAGGTGCGGCTTGAGTGCATGGCGACGGTGGGCGCCGTGTCGAACCCGGATCATTTCAACCAGGTGATCGGCAAGGCGGGCCGCAACGTGTGGAAGGGCAAGCGTCCTTCGGTGCGCGGCACGGCGATGAACCCCATCGATCACCCGCATGGCGGCGGTGAAGGCCGCACCAAGGGCGGACGCAATCCCGTTACGCCCTGGGGTAAGGGCACGAAGGGTAACAGGACGCGCAACAACAAGCGTACCGACAAGCTCATCATTCGCAGCCGTCACGCGAAGAAGTCGAAGGATTAAGGAGAACTCGGGATGGCGCGTTCAGTCTGGAAAGGCCCGTTCGTCGATGGGTTTCTGCTGAAGAAGGCAGAGACCGCGCGGGCCTCCACGCGGAAAGATACGATCAAGATCTGGAGCCGTCGCTCCACGATCCTGCCGCAATTCGTTGGCCTCACCTTCGGTGTCTATAACGGGCAGAAACATATTCCCGTGCTCGTCACCGAGGACATGGTCGGACACAAGTTTGGCGAGTTCGCGCCGACGCGCACCTTCTACGGTCATGCGGCCGACAAGAAGGCGAAGAAAGGCAAATAAGGGCTCACGTCATGGGAAAATCCGCTCGTCCCCGCGAGGCTAGCCTCGCCGATAACGAAGCCCAGGCCATTGGCCGGCTGCTTCGCACGAGCCCACGCAAGCTGAACCTCGTGGCGCAGCTGATCCGGGGCAAGAAGGTGCAGACGGCGCTGGCCGAGCTCACATTCTCCGAGAAGCGCATCGCGCGTTCGGTGAAGAAGGTGCTGCAATCGGCCGTCGCCAATGCGGAGAACAACCACAACCTCGATGTCGACGCGCTCGTCGTCAAAGAGGCGTTCGTGGGCAAGAGCCTTGTGATGAAGCGTTTCCATGCGCGTGGCCGCGGCCGTGGCGCGAGGGTTTTGAAGCCGTTCAGCATGATCACGATCATCGTGCACCAAGCCGAGGAGGCCGCCTGATGGGCCAGAAGATCAATCCCGTTGGCTTGCGCCTCGGCATCAACCGCACGTGGGATTCGCGCTGGTACGCGAAGAAGGGCGAGTACGCCAAGCACCTGCATGAGGATCTCGCGATCCGCAAGCTGATCCACGAGCGCTTGAAGCTTGCGGGCGTCAGCCGGGTCATCATCGAGCGTCCGCACAAGAAGTGCCGGGTGACGATCTATTCGGCTAGGCCGGGCGTCGTCATTGGCAAAAAGGGCGCGGACATCGAGAAGATGAAGCAAGATCTCGGCCGCATGACGGAGAGCGAGGTCATCCTCAACATCGTCGAAGTGCGCAAGCCCGAGATCGATGCGCGCCTCGTCGCCGATTCGATCGCGCAGCAGCTGGCGCGGCGCGTGTCGTTCCGCCGGGCGATGAAGCGGGCGGTGCAGTCGGCGATCCGGCTTGGCGCCAAGGGCATCCGCATCAATTGCGGCGGGCGCCTGGGCGGGGCGGAGATTGCGCGGGTCGAATGGTATCGCGAGGGCCGGGTGCCGCTGCACACGCTGCGCGCCGATATCGATTTCGGCCGCTCGACCGCGCACACGGCCATGGGCACGTGCGGGGTGAAGGTTTGGATTTTCAAGGGCGAGATCATGGAGCATGACCCGATGGCGCAAGACAAGCGCATGAACGAGGCTCCAGAGCAGACCCGCGGCCGCCAAGCGCCGGCCTCCTGATCGGCAAGGAATTGAGACGTCATGCTGCAACCAAAACGCACCAAATTCCGCAAGGCGCATAAGGGCCGCATCCACGGCAAGGCGAAGGGCGGAACCGCGCTCAATTTCGGCGAGTTCGGGCTGAAGGCCTTGGAGCCGGAGCGCATCACCGCGCGTCAGATCGAGGCAGCTCGCCGCGCGATCGTGCGCCAGATGAAGCGCGCGGGTCGGCTCTGGATCCGGGTGTTCCCCGATGTGCCCGTTTCGCGCAAGCCAGCCGAAGTGCGCATGGGTTCGGGCAAGGGTACGCCCGAGTACTGGGTGGCGCGGATCAAACCGGGCCGCATTCTTTTCGAGGTCGACGGCGTTCCTGAAGATGTCGCGCGCGAGGCCATGCGGCTAGGCGAGCGCAAGCTGCCGATCAAGTGCAAGTTCATCTCGCGGCTCGGCCACGTTTAAGAGGTTGGTGCGATCATGGCGAAGAAGCAGACGGCGGCTGATATGAAGGGCATGACGGTGGACGAATTGACCACCGAACTCACCAAGCTGAAGAAGGAGCAGTTCAATCTGCGCTTTCAGAAGGCGAGCGGCCAACTCGAGAACACGACGCGCGTGCGCGAAGTGCGCCGCTCGATCGCGCGGGTGATGACGGTCCTTAACCAGAAAAGCAAAGCAGCGGGCTCCGCGGCCTAAAGACGAGAGAGAAGAAGAGAAGCCCCCATGCCCAAACGCATTCTGCAAGGCACCGTCGTCAGCGACAAGAACGTCAAGACGGTCGTCGTCGAAGTCGAGCGGCGCTATCGCCACCCGCTCTATGGCAAGACCGTGCGCACCTCGAAGAAGTATCACGCGCATGACGAAACGGGTCAGTTCAAGGTGGGCGACACCGTGAAGATCCGCGAGTGCCGTCCGATGTCGAAACTCAAGCGCTGGGAGGTCGTGACGGACCAGAGCTGATGCTCTGACCCGTCGGCTTTAGGAGATACCCCCATGATTCAGCAGACGACCGATCTGGACGTCGCGGACAATTCGGGCGCCAGGCGCGTGATGTGCATCAAGGTGCTCGGCGGCTCGAAGCGGAAATACGCCTCGATCGGCGACACCATCGTGGTTTCGGTCAAGGACGCGATCCCGCGCGGCCGCGTGAAGAAGGGTGATGTGATGAAGGCGGTCGTCGTGCGCACGGCCGCGAGCATCCGCCGTCCCGACGGCTCGATCATCCGGTTCGACCGGAATGCAGCCGTTCTCATCAACAATCAGGGCGAGCCTGTGGGCACGCGCATCTTCGGACCGGTGACGCGCGAGCTGCGCGCGAAGAACCACATGAAGATCGTCTCGCTGGCGCCGGAGGTTCTTTGAATCATGGCCGCTAAAATCCGCAAGGGCGACAAGGTCGTCGTGATCACGGGGCGCGACAAGGGCAAGAAGGGCGAGGTCCTCAAGGTGATCCCCGATGAGGAGCGCGCTATCGTGCAGGGCATCAACATGGTGAAACGCCATCAGCGCCAGACCCCGCGCGCACAAGGCGGCATCATCTCCAAGGAAGCGCCGATTCATCTCTCGAACCTGGCGCATGTCGATCCCAAGTCGGGAGAACCGACGCGGGTTGGGTTCAAGATATTGACGGACGGCCGCAAGGTTCGGGTCGCGAAGAAGTCCGGAGAGGTCATCGATGGCTGAGGAAGACAAGAAGAAGAAGGCCAAGGCCGACGCCGGCGAGAGCAAGTCGGCGAAGGGCGAAAAGGCCGCCAAGGGCGAGAAGTCCGCCAAGGGCAAGGCGAAGGGCGAAGAAGCCAAGGCCGCGGGGCCGGACGGCGCACGGGAAAAGGCGACGCCGCCGGCGATGGGCGAGTACCAGCCGCGCTTCAAGTCGCGCTACCTCTCGACCATCCGCCCGCAGCTGATGGAGAAGTTCGGCTATAAGAACATCATGCAGGTGCCCCAGCTCGACAAGATCGTGCTCAACATGGGCGTCGGCGAGACAACGGCCGATACGAAAAAGGCGCAGGCCGCGGCGCGCGATCTGATGCTGATCGCCGGCCAGAAGCCCGTCATCACCAAGGCGCGCAAATCGATCGCGACCTTCAAGGTGCGCGAGAACATGCCGCTTGGCTGCAAGGTCACGCTTCGCAAGGCGCGGATGTATGAGTTTCTTGACCGGCTCATCACCATGGCGCTGCCACGGGTGCGCGACTTCCGCGGGCTGAATGGCAAGAGCTTTGACGGGCGCGGGAATTATGCGCTCGGGCTTAAGGAACACATCGTGTTCCCAGAGATCGACTATGACAAGGTCGAACAGGTCTGGGGCATGGACATCATCATTTGCACGACGGCGAAGACGGATGACGAAGCGAAGGAATTGCTTCGCGGCTTCCAATTCCCGTTCCTGAACTAGCGGCGTTGCGAGGAGACAGAAATGGCGAAGTTGAGCGCCGTTGAACGGAACAAGAAGCGCGAGCGCCTCGTGAAGAAATTTGCGGCGAAGCGCGCGGCCTTGAAGGCAATCGCGGATGACATGAACCGTCCGCCGGAGGAGCGGTTCGCGGCCCGGCTGAAGCTGGCCCGCCTGCCGCGCAATTCCTCCCGCGTGCGCATCCGCAATCGTTGCGAACTGACGGGGCGTCCGCGGGCGTTCTACCGGAAGCTGAAATTGTCGCGCATCATGCTTCGCGACCTCGCCTCGATGGGGCAGGTGCCGGGCATGGTCAAGTCGAGCTGGTGAGGTAGCAAGATGGTGACGGATCCTTTGGGCGATATGCTCACCCGCATCCGGAATGCGCAGTTGCGGGGTCTTGCCCGCACGCATTGCCCGGCATCGAAGCTGCGGGCCCATGTGCTCGAGGTGCTGGTGGCGGAGGGCTATATCCGCGGCTTCACCGAAGTCGAGCGGGACGGCAAGCGCGATCTTGAGATCGAGCTGAAGTATTACGATGGCCGGCCGGTCATCAAGGAAATCAAGCGGGTGTCGACGCCAGGACGGCGCGTCTACTCCGCCGTGAGGGATTTGAAGCCCGTGCGCAACGGCCTTGGCATCTCCATCCTGTCGACGCCCAAGGGCGTGATGTCGGATGCTGCGGCCCGGGACGCGAATGTGGGCGGCGAGCTCTTGTGCCAGGTGTTCTAAAGGACGAAGGCGGCCGCGGCGGATTTCCGCGGTGCCTTCAACTTTTGAGGAAAGCGTGCGATGTCGCGAATTGGAAAGAAGCCGATTGCCGTGCCGCAGGGCGTGACGGCGACGATCAACGGCCAGGAAATCAAGGTGAAAGGCCCCAAGGGCGAGCTTTCCTTCAAGCTCGTCGAGGAGCTCATCGCCCAGATGGAAAAGGACGGGATCCACGTCGCTCCGCGCGCGGATGTGGACGATCTGCGCCGCGCCCGCGCGATGTGGGGCATGAGCCGTACGCAGATTGCCAACATGGTGCAAGGCGTCTCCAAGGGGTTCACGCAGAACCTTGAAGTTTCGGGTGTTGGCTACAAGGCGGCGGTGCAGGGCAAGGTGCTCAACCTGCAGCTCGGCTTCAGCCATGACATCAATTTCCCGATCCCGGCCGGTATCGACATCAAGTGCGAGAAGCCGACGCTGATCGCGGTCAGCGGCTTTGACAGGCAGCGTGTCGGCCAGGTGGCGGCGCAGATCCGCGGTTTCCGTGAGCCTGAACCCTATGGCGGCAAGGGCATCAAGTATGCGGAAGAGACGATCCGCCGCAAAGAAGGCAAGAAGAAATAAGGCGCATCACCCATGGCAACCCCCAAAGAACTCTTTGAGCGCCGCAAGCGCCGCAATCGCTACCAGCTCCGTCACAAGAGCCATGGGCGCATCCGTCTTTCGGTGTTCCGCTCGGGGCGGAACATCTATGCTCAGGTGATCGATGATGCGAAAGGCGTGACGCTCGCGGCGGCCTCGACACTTGAGAAGACCGTGAAGGGCGACCTTAAGACCGGCGCCGATACCGACGCGGCCGCGCAGGTGGGCAAGCTCATCTCGGCGCGCGCCATCGAGGCCGGCGTTAGGGAAGTCGTGTTCGACCGTGGGGCCTATCTCTTTCACGGCCGTGTCAAGGCGCTTGCCGACGCGGCGCGTGACGGCGGCCTCAGCTTCTAACCGTTAAGGAATTTCGTATGGCTCGCGAAGGCAGAGAGCGTGAACGCGGCGACCGCGATGAGCGGGACAGCGAATTCACCGAGAAACTCGTCCACATCAACCGTGTGGCGAAGGTGGTGAAGGGCGGCAAGCGTTTCGGCTTTGCCGCGCTCGTCGTTGTTGGCGATCAAAAGGGACGCGTCGGCTTTGGTCATGGCAAGGCGCGCGAGGTTCCCGAGGCGATCCGCAAGGCGACCGAAGCGGCCAAGCGCAGCATGGTGCGCGTGCCCTTGCGCGAGGGCCGCACGCTGCATCACGACGTGCAAGGCCATTGGGGCGCGGGCCGGGTCGTGCTGCGTCCGGCGCCGCAAGGCACGGGCATCATCGCCGGAGGCCCGCTGCGCGCGATCTTTGAATCGCTGGGCGTGCAGGACGTGGTTGCCAAGTCGGTCGGCACGTCCAATCCCTACAACATGGTGCGGGCCACGTTCGATGCCCTGAAGCAGGAACTGGCGCCCAAGGGCATCGCGGCTAAGCGCAGCAAGACCGTGGCCGAAATCCTTTCGCGCCGCCAGGTTCAGTCCGCCGAGACCGTCGAGTAAAGGAACGCCATCATGTCCGAGAAGACCGTCACGGTGATCCAGATCCGAAGTCAAGCGAAGAAGACGGATGATATCCGCGCGACCCTTCGTGGCCTTGGGCTTGGCAAAATCAATGCACGCCGCACGCTGGAAGATACGCCGGCCGTGCGGGGGATGATCAACAAAGTCGCTCACCTCATCCGGGTTGAGTAGCTCACAGCTTCGTTAGGACTTACGCTCATGCGGCTCAATGAATTGCGGGACAATCCCGGCTCGCGGAAGAAGTTCAAGCGCCTCGGGCGCGGCTCGGGCTCGGGCAAGGGCAAGACTTCGGGCCGCGGCGTCAAGGGCGACAAGGCGCGCACCGGCACGACGACGCATGGGTTCGAGGGCGGCCAGATGCCGCTGCATATGCGCGTGCCGAAACGCGGCTTCAACAATATCTTCGCCAAGGACATGGCGATCATCAATGTCGGCAAGATCTCGGCTGCGATTGCGGCGGGCAAGCTGAGCGTCGATGCGCCGATCACCGAGCAGACCTTGCGCGACGCGGGGCTCGTCCGGGGCGGCAAGAACGGCGTGCGCCTGTTGGCGGATGGCACGGTCGATCATAAGTATACGATAACCGTGACCGGCGCGTCAGAGGCGGCTATCGCGGCCGTCGCCAAGGCTGGCGGCAGTGTCACGGTGACGGGACATAAGCCGAAACCCGTCAACAAGGGCCGCCCGAACGCGAAGGGAAAGCGCACGGAACGGCGTGAAAAGGCCGCGTCAAAGCGGGCCGAACGTAAGGGAAGTGCATCTTAAAGTCCTGTAGGGCGTTTGGCGGCCCTTCGCGGACGCCCGGAGTGGATCATGGCATCAGCGGCCGAGCAGCTTGTCGCGAATCTGAATTTCTCCTCTTTCGCGAAAGCGACCGAGCTTAAGCAGCGCATCTGGTTTACGCTTGGCGCACTGGTGATCTACAGGCTTGGGACCTATATCCCGATGCCCGGCATCGATCCCGTCGCTCTTGCGCAGTCAATGTCGCAAGGCGCGGGCGGGCTGCTTGAGATGTTCAACATGCTCGCCGGCGGCGCCGTCGGCCGCATGGCGATCTTTGCCCTCAACATCATGCCTTACATCTCGGCCTCGATCATCGTTCAGCTGATGACGACGGTTTCGCCGCATCTGGAAGCCTTGAAGAAAGAGGGCGAATCGGGGCGCAAGCAGATCAACCAGTACACGCGGTATGGCACGGTGCTGCTTGCCGTCGTCCAGGCCTTCGGCATCGCGATCGGCCTTGAAAACTCAAGCAACTATGTCATCGATCCGGGCTGGATGTTCCGCATTTCGACGGTCATCACGCTGACGGGCGGGACGGTGTTCCTGATGTGGCTGGGCGAGCAGATCACGCAGCGCGGCATCGGAAACGGTACCTCCCTCATCATCTTCGCTGGCATTGTCGCGGAGTTTCCCGGCTCGTTCTTCCGGGCGTTCGAGATGGCGCGGACGGGGTCGATCTCGGGCTTGTTCCTTGCGCTGCTCCTCGTCGTCATGGTCGTCGTCGTGGTCGCGATCGTGTTCATGGAACGCGCGCAGCGGCGCCTTCTCGTTCAGTACCCCAAGCGCCAGCAGGGGAACCGGATGGTCCAGGGCGAGACCTCGCATTTGCCCATGAAGCTGAACGCGGCCGGCGTCATTCCACCCATTTTTGCGTCCTCGCTCTTGTTGCTGCCGGCGACCTTTGCCAGCTTCAATCCGCAATGGGCACCCGAATGGCTCACGACCGTGACAACGCTGCTCAATCATGGCCAGCCGCTGTACATGGCGCTTTATGCCGCGCTCATCATCTTCTTCTGCTTTTTCTATACGGCGATCATCGTCAATCCGAACGACACGGCCGACAATTTGAAGAAATATGGCGGCTTCATTCCAGGCATCCGGCCCGGTAAGCGGACAGCGGAGCACATCGACTATGTGCTCACGCGGCTCACCGTCGTCGGGGCCATCTACATCACGGCCGTTTGCCTGCTGCCCGAGCTGGTGATTGCAGAGCTGGGCACCCAGTTCTACCTCCTGGTCGGCACCTCGCTTCTCATCCTCGTGTCGGTTACGATGGACACGGTGGCGCAGGTACAGAGCCATCTTCTGGCTCATCAGTATGAAGGCCTCATCAAGAAGGCACGCCTCAGGGGGGCGCGTAAATGAATCTGATCTTGCTGGGTCCCCCGGGTGCGGGGAAGGGGACGCAGGCCAAACGGCTGGAAGAGGCTCACGGCCTCAAGCAGCTTTCAACCGGTGACATGCTGCGCGCGGCGGTGGCGGCGGGAACCGAAATCGGCAAGCAGGCCAAGGCGTTCATGGATGCGGGCAAGCTTGTTCCCGATGCAGTCGTGATCGGCGCCGTTTCCGAGCGGATCGCGCAGCCCGATTGCGCCAAGGGCGTCATTTTCGATGGATTTCCCCGCACCGTTGCTCAGGCCGAGGCGCTGGACGCCATGCTGGCAGGGCGGGGACAGAGCCTCGATGCGGTCATTCAGCTCAAGGTGGACGATTCCATCCTGGTCGAGCGGGTGAAGAAGCGCGCCGAGGAAACGCTTGCCCAGGGCGGCACGGTCCGCCCGGATGACACGCCCGAGACGCTGAAGACACGGCTTGAGGTCTATCACAGGGACACCGCGCCGCTCATCGCCTATTACGAGCGCACGGGCAAGCTGAAGGGTGTTGATGGCATGGCCTCGATGGACGAGGTCTCCCGCCAGATCGAAGCCGTGCTGGAGCCTTTCCTGAAGAAGCGCGGGTCGATCTTGAAATGGTTGACTGGACGATGACTTTTCCTATAATCCGCCGCTTCGCGCTTGCCCGGGCCTGGTTCTGTCCCTCGCGCGGCGTTGACGCAACTTTCTGATTTGATTGGAGAAACCCCGTGGCGCGCATCGCTGGCGTCAATATTCCTTCGAACAAGCGCGTTCACATCGCGCTGCGCTATATCCATGGAATCGGCCCCAAGAACGCCGTTGATATCTGCAACCGGCTCGGGATTGAGGAAAGCCGCCGCGTCAGCCAGCTTTCCGAAACCGAAATCATCCAGATCCGCGAGACGATCGACCGCGAATTTGTGGTGGAGGGCGACCTTCGCCGCGAAGTGGCGATGAACATCAAGCGCTTGATGGATCTGGGCGCCTATCGGGGCCTGCGTCACCGCAAGAGCTTGCCTGTTCGGGGGCAGCGGACGCACACCAATGCCCGTACCCGGAAGGGTCCGGCCAAGCCGATCGCCGGTAAGAAGAAATAACATTCACCAGTGCGGCCGGAACGCTCCGGACAGGCGCTGACCAAGAGAATAGGAAGAAGGCAGACATCCCATGGCTGAGAAAAAGGGCCGCCCCCGCAAGAAAGAGCGCAAGAACATCACCTCGGGCGTTGCCCATGTGAATGCCTCGTTCAACAATACGATGATCACGATCACCGACGCGCAGGGGAACACGATCTCCTGGTCGTCCGCGGGCGCGCTCGGCTTTAAGGGTTCGCGCAAGTCAACGCCCTATGCGGCGCAGGTCGCGGCCGAAGATGCCGGCAAGAAGGCGGCCGAGCATGGCGTGAAGACGCTGGAGGTCGAGGTCACCGGCCCCGGTTCTGGCCGTGAATCGGCCCTGCGCGCGCTGCAGTCGGTCGGCTTTACCATCACCTCGATCCGCGATGTGACGCCTATCCCGCATAATGGCTGCCGTCCGCCCAAGCGCCGGCGCGTCTAACCCTATCCTTCGTTACGTCCGACCCGAAGTCGCCGCCCACTTTTCAGGCAGACACGGGTCTTGAGAGAAAGGCGCCCCCATGAACTCCGTGATCCAGAAGAACTGGCAAGAGCTGATCAAGCCCGCGAAGCTTCAGGTCGAAGCCGGGCACGACGTCCGGCGCGTCGCAACGCTGATCGCTGAGCCGCTCGAGCGCGGCTTCGGCACGACGCTTGGCAATTCTCTTCGCCGCGTGCTGCTCTCCTCGCTGCAGGGCGCGGGCGTCACCGCGATCCAGATCGATGGCGTGCTGCACGAGTTCTCCTCGATCCCGGGCGTGCGCGAAGACGTCACCGATATCGTTCTCAACATCAAGAGCCTGGCGCTCAAGGGCGCGACGGACGGGCCGAAGCGGCTGACGCTGAAGGCGGATGGTCCAGGCGAAGTGCGCGCGCGCCAGATCCAGACGGTGGGCGATCTTGAGGTGTTGAACCCCGACCTCGTCATCTGCACGCTCGATCAGGGCGCCTCGATCCGCATGGAACTGACGGTGGCGATGGGCAAAGGCTATGTGCCGGCGGACCGTAACCGCCCGGATGATGCGCCGATCGGGCTCATCCCTGTCGACTCGCTCTTCTCGCCTGTGAAAAAAGTCTCCTACAAGGTTGAGAATACGCGCGAAGGGCAGATCCTCGACTATGACAAGCTGATCATGATGGTCGAGACGAACGGCGCCATCACGCCTGAGAACGCGGTCGCCTATGCCGCGCGCATCCTGCAAGACCAACTGCAGATCTTCATCAATTTCGAAGAACCGCGCGAGGCAAAGCGCGAAGAGGTGAAGGCCGATCTTCCCTTCAATCCGGCGCTTCTGAAGAAGGTGGACGAGCTGGAGCTCTCGGTGCGCTCGGCCAACTGCCTGAAGAACGACAATATCGTCTATATCGGCGACCTCATTCAAAAGACGGAGCAGGAGATGCTTCGCACGCCGAATTTCGGGCGCAAGTCGCTCAACGAAATCAAGGAAGTGCTGGCCAGCATGGGGCTGCATCTGGGCATGGAAGTGCCGGGATGGCCGCCTGAAAACATCGAAGACCTGGCCAAGCGCTTCGAGGATCAACTTTAAGGAGCAAGGCGGCGGCCTGTCTGCCTGCCCAGGTGAAACGAGGGAAAAATGCGTCACGCGAAATCCGGCCGCCGGCTGAACCGCACGAGCGCTCACCGCAAGGCGCTGTTCGCCAATCTCGCGAACGCGCTCATCAAGCATGAGCAGATCAAGACAACGCTTCCCAAGGCGAAGGATCTTCGCCCTTACGTGGAACGGCTGGTGACGCTGGCCAAGCGCGGGCAGGGGAATCTCCATGCCCGCCGCCTTGCGATCGCGCAGCTTCAAGATGAAGCGATGGTGCGCAAGCTCTTCGACACCCTGGCGGCGCGCTATGCAGGGCGCTCGGGCGGCTATACGCGGGTGCTGAAGGCAGGATTCCGCTATGGCGACATGGCGCCGATGGCGATCATCGAATTCGTTGAGCGCGACGTCTCCGCCAAAGGGCAGGATTCCGGCCCGGTGCAGGTGAGCGAAGAGGCTGAGGCGGCCTAATCACCGAACTGAAGCGCTTCTTGGCAAACTGGAGGCATCCCCGCCCGCGCGGGAGCTCGTTTTTTGGCACGCGGCTTCAGCCCTGAATGCGGAAATGCAGATAGGTCTTGGCCATGAAGATGGCTGTAATGACCCCGCCACAAACCCCGATCGCCAGGTAGAGGGCCGTCAACAGTAGGTCGGCTTCCACACTCACGATCTCATCCGGGAATGTGCCGCGCCACCTCTCCAGCGCATTGCTGAGGATGTTGGACGGCAGGTTCACCAAAATCATGCCGAGGATGATCGAGCCGGGTTTTCCCGCCGTGATCGCCCATGAACGCGACAGGGTCATCGCGCGGTCTGCCGTGGCAATGGCGGCGGCGTAGGGAATGGACCTGGCCATGATGAAGAAGATCCCCGGCAGGAAGACAAGCAGGACAAGGCTCAGGGTCCAGAACACCGGCTGCATCGCTTCGGGATTTTGCAGCCGCGCGGGCTGGGCGATCGTCGCCAGGCCGACAAGGAACAATATTCCCAGCCAGACCGTGATGATGGGTATGATGAAGGTCAGGATCAACACGATGTTGAAGCCGAGTAACTTCAGCGCCCGCCATCCCGGCAGCGTGAGGGGCGAGGGAAAGCGGTTCTCCGCGATAAGCCGCACCGTGGCCACCCATACGCTGAGGTTCATCATCACGACGAAGATGAGGAACGGCAGGATGCTGAGCAGCGTCAGCTCCTGATAATTACTGGACGCCAGAGGGGGAAAGGTTTCCAACCAAAAGCTGGCGATGGCGGAGGTGTTGGAGAGCGCCAGCATCGCACCACCCCCCGTGGCGGCGGCCATCACTGCCACGGCATCGAGGTTCCAGAACAGTGCCGCATAGCTCTTCAGCGCGGTTGCAATGCCGCTATAGGCGCCCGAGTTACCGTCTTGATCCGCCATCCAACGTCCCCCAGCGTGTTCGCGCTAACCAATCACAAATTCCAAGAATGCTCCGTGCTCTTTGGGTGACAGACGGTGCGCCAACGCAATCCTGACACTGACAGGACATCGGTTGGCGCTATAATCCGGCCGGGGAATGGGACGTTCCGGGGGCTCGCGCGAATGGATATCGACATGCTGATGCGTGAACCATGGAGCCTCGCGATCTGGATCGCGGCTGGGGTTGCTTTCGTCTCTCTCTATTTCTGGGTGTCCGCGCCGGTCGTCACCGAACAGCCCGAAGGTGGCGGCGCGGCATTGCCAGAAACACAAGCGACCACGAAGCCTGCCGCCGCGCCGGCGCAGCCCAAGCCTTCCGCCGTCGCTCCCGTCCCGCAAAGCCGCGAGCAGATGGTGATGTCCTTTGCTCCCGTGGTGCAGCAGGCGGCGCCCGCGGTCGTCAACGTCTATACACGCCGTGTCGTCGAGCGTTCGCAATCGCCTTTCTATGATGACCCCTTCTTCCGGCATTTCTTTGGATTGCCAGATGGCCCCTCGATGCCGCGCGAGCGCATCCAGGCCTCTCTCGGCTCGGGCGTGATCGTGCAGGCGGACGGGATCATCGTCACCAACAATCATGTGATCGCGGGCGGGGATGAGTTCATCGTCGCGCTGTCGGACCGGCGCGAGTATGAGGCCGAAGTCATCTTCACCGATGAGCGCGTCGATCTCGCGGTGCTGCGCATCGATACCAAGGGCGAGAAGCTGCCTTTCCTGCAATTCCGCGATTCCGATACGCTGCAGGTGGGCGATCTCGTGCTCGCGATCGGCAATCCGTTCGGCGTGGGGCAGACGGTGACCAGCGGCATCGTCTCGGCGCTCGCCCGCACGCAGGTCGGCATCTCCGACTATCAGTTCTTCATTCAGACGGATGCGGCGGTGAATCCCGGCAATTCGGGCGGCGCGCTCATCACGCTCGACGGCCGGCTTGCGGGCATCAACACCGCGATCTTCACCCGCACGGGCGGATCGATCGGCATCGGCTTTGCCATCCCCTCGAACATGGTGAGCACGATCGTCGAGATGGCGACGGGGGGCGGCAAGGGTGAGCGGCCCTGGATCGGCGTCGGCGCCCAGTCGGTTACGCCCCACATCGCGCAGTCGCTGGGTCTTGACCGACCGCAAGGGGTGATCCTGCGCGAAGTGCGCTCGGGAAGCCCGGCGGCGGAGGCGGGTCTGCGCGTCGGCGATGTGATCCTCAAGATCAACGGCTTTGAAATCAACGATCCCCAATCGCTGCGCTATCGCGTGACGACGGCGGGGGTGGACAAGAAGATCAAGGTGGAGTATCTGCGCGACGGCAAGCGCGCGGGTGTCGAGGTGCTGTTGTCGAAACCGCCCGAAAATCCACCGCGCAACATCACGCTCATCGAAGGGCGCAATCCGCTTGCGGGCGCGACGGTTGCCAATCTCTCGCCCGCCTTCGCCGAAGAGCTGCGGGTGGAGGAGACCGAGGGCGTCGTTGTCTTGCGCACCGAGCGCGGCTCGCCCGCGGCACGGGTGCGCATCCGTCCCGGCGACATCATCGCCAGCGTCAATGGCGAAGAGGTGAGGGATGTCGATGTGCTCAAGTCGCTCGTCGCAATCGAAACCGATCGCTGGGTCTTCCACATCAAGCGGGGCGGCGAGATGCTGACGCTGACGATCGGAAGCTGACGCCGAGGCGGGGACCGCTCTTGCCCCCCGTTTCCTCCCTTCTATCGCTGCGGGCGGACGGTTCTGGCGCGATTTTGCGCTATAGTGCCTTCCATGACGAATTTGTTCGAAGCTGCGGGTATGGCCGAAGAGGCCCCGCGTCCGCTTGCAGACCGGTTGCGCCCGACACGCTTGAGCGATGTCGTCGGCCAGGAGCATCTGACGGCAATGGATGCGCCGATCGGCCGGATGGCGGCATCGGGGCGCATTCCCTCGCTCATCTTCTGGGGCCCGCCCGGCACCGGCAAGACGACGCTCGCACGGTTGCTTGCGCACGGCACCGACCTTCATTTCGCGCAGCTCTCGGCGATTTTTTCAGGCGTCGCGGATCTGAAGAAGGTGTTCGATGCCGCCAGGGCGCAGCGCCAGACGGGCAAGGGGACGCTGCTCTTCGTCGATGAGATCCACCGCTTCAACCGCTCGCAGCAGGACGCATTCCTGCCCGTGATGGAGGACGGCACGATCGTGCTTGTCGGCGCGACGACCGAGAACCCTTCATTCGCGCTCAATGCCGCCCTTCTTTCGCGGGCGCAGGTGCTGGTGCTGAAGCGCCTTGATCATGCCGCCCTCGAAGCGCTCCTTGCGCGCGCGGAGGCTGTGATGGGCCGTGCCTTGCCCTTGATGCCCGAAGCGCGGGACAGCCTCATCGCGATGGCGGATGGCGATGGGCGGTTCGTGCTGTCGCTCGCGGAGGAATTGTTCGCGCTGGGCGAAGTAGCGCCGCTCGATACGGCGCGGCTGGTCGAGACCGTGCAGCGGCGCGCGCCCGTCTATGACCGCGACCGGGAGGAGCACTACAATCTCATCAGTGCGCTGCATAAGTCGGTGCGCGGCTCTGATTGCGACGCGGCGCTTTACTGGCTGGCGCGGATGCTCGCGGGCGGCGAGGACCCGCTCTATATTGCGCGTCGCGTCGTGCGCATGGCGGTGGAGGATATCGGGCTTGCCGATCCACAGGCGCTCCTTCAGGCCAATGCGGCCAAGGAGGCCTATGATTTCCTGGGCAGCCCGGAAGGCGAACTCGCGATCGCCCAGGCCGTCATCTATCTTGCGACCGCGCCCAAATCGAATGCGGGCTATCTCGCTTTTGGCGCGGCGAGGCGGGCGGCCCATGAGACGGGCTCCTTGATGCCGTCCAAGCACATCCTCAACGCACCCACCAAGCTGATGAAGTCGCTCGGCTATGGCGAGGGCTATGTCTATGACCCGGACGCCGAGGCGGGCTTCTCGGGGCAGAACTATTTTCCCGAGGAAATGGCGCGGCAGAAATTCTATACGCCGGTGGAAGCGGGATTTGAGCGTGAGATTCAGAAGCGTCTGGACTATTGGGCGCGGCTGAGGGGGCGCCGGGGGGGCGTGACGCCTCCAGGGAAACACCCTATAGCAGGCGCATGCAGATGATCTTCTTGGTTGCACTTGGCGGCGCTGCCGGTTCGGTAGCGCGCCTTCTTTTTTCGAGGGCCGCGGCCCACGTCCTTGGCGATACGCTTCCCTGGGGCACGCTCGGCGTCAATGTCCTGGGCGGATTCCTGATGGGGGTCCTCGTCGAGGCGATGGCGCTGAAATACTCGGCGAGCCCTGAAATCCGCGCGCTTCTGACCACCGGCCTGCTCGGCGGGTTCACGACATTCTCCGCCTTCTCGCTCGAGGCGGCGCTGATGATCGAGCGGGGGGAATGGGTGGTCGCGGGTGCATATATGGCGGCCTCGGTGGTGCTCTCGGTCGGCGCCCTGTTTCTGGGGCTCTACATCTTGAGGGCGGCGATATGAGCGCTGTCAAGACCTTGACGGTCGGCGAGGATGAGACCGGAATCAGGCTCGACCGCTGGTTCAAGCGGCACTATCCCGACCTGCCGCACGTGATCCTGGAAAAGCTGCTGCGCACCGGCCAGGTGCGGGTCGATGGCGGGCGGGCGATGGCGGCCGACCGGCTGGAGGCGGGGCAGGCAATCCGCGTGCCGCCAACGGCGCATGTGGCGCCGCCGAAAAAGAAGATCGCCAAGCCCGGTATGCCCGTTAGTGACAAGGATGCGGCCTTCATCCGGGGGCTGATCCTCCACCAGGATCCGGACGTAATCGTGCTTAACAAGCCGCATGGGCTTGCCGCCCAAGGCGGCAGCGGTATCGAGCGCAGCGTCGATGGCCTTTTGGATGCCCTCAGCCTCGGCAAGAGCCACCGCCCGCGCCTCGTGCACCGGCTCGACCGGGACACGACGGGCGTGCTCGTGATCGCGCGGACACCCTCCGCGGCGGCGGCGCTGTCCGAAGCCTTCCGGGCGCGCGAGACCCGCAAGATCTATTGGGCCCTCGTCAACGGCGTGCCAAGGCCCCACAGGGGCAAAGTGGCGCTGTCGCTCGCCAAGGAAGGCGGGCACGGCAAGCATGGGCGCGATGAGCGCATGGTGCCGCTTGCCGCGGGCGATGATCGAGAGGACGCAAAACGGGCGGTCACGCACTATGCCGTGCTCGATGCTGCAGCGAGTGCGTGCGCCTGGGTGGCGCTGATGCCCATTACCGGCCGCACCCATCAACTGCGCGCGCATATGGCGGCGATCGGCTGTCCTATCGTCGGTGACTTCAAGTATGGCGGATCGGAATCGCGCCTGTCGGGCGAGGTGCCAAAGATGCTGCACCTGCATGCCCGCTCGATCCAGATCAAGCATCCCAAAGGCGGCATTCTGGAGGTGGTGGCACCGCTGCCGCCGCATATGAAGAAAAGCTGGGCCCTGTTCGGATTCAGTGCCGATGACACCAAGGACCCGTTCATCGATTTTGAACGCGGGAACAAGAGAAAATGACGCTTCGCAGCTTCAGGCGGTTCTATAAGGACGTGGGTGTCGAGCCGCTGGCCGATGGCTATCGGGTTGTGCTCGACGGGCGGGGGATCAGGACACCGAAGGGGCAGGCCTTCGTTGTTCCAAGCCTTGCGCTGGCCGAGGCGATCGGCGCGGAGTGGCGCGCGCAGGAAGGCGAAATCAAGCCCCAGGCGTTGCCGCTGACCGGACTTGCCAATGCTGCGATCGATCACATCTCGCCCGCGCGCCAGCGCTTTGCCGAGGACCTTCTCGGGTTCGCATGCAGCGATCTTCTTTGCTATCGCGCAGAAGGGCCAGAGGCTCTGATCGCGCGCCAGCGCGAGGCTTGGGACCCGCTGCTTCTTTGGGCAGCGGAGCGGTTCGGCGCGCATTTCGCCTTGCAGTCCGGCGTCATGCCTGTCGCGCAGCCGGAGGCAACGATCGCGGCCATATCGCGGGCGCTTGAGGGGCATGGCGCCTTCGCATTGGCGGGATTGACCTCGGCCGTGACGCTCCTTGGCTCCGTCGTGCTTGGCCTTGCCTTGAGGGAAGGGCGGCTGGGCGCCGTGGAGGCCTTCGCGCTTGCCCGGCTCGATGAGACCTTCCAGGAAGAGGCCTGGGGGATCGATGCCGAAGCGACAAGGCGGGCACGGGCGATGGAGGCGGAACTCGTCCTCGCGGAGCGGTTCTTGAGGTTGATTTAGGGATATTGCGCGGCAGGACGGGCTTTCCGCAGCTGAAACCTTATTGCCAAAAAGCGGCCTTCACCTTTCCTCTCGTTGCTCTAAGCCCTTGCCAGTCCAGACGTTCTTGTGCCAATTGACGCGTGTCGAGGACGGCCGTCTCCCGGCCAATCCCAAGATCATCCGCATCCGGACACAAGGGGGCGTCGTTTGCGCCATGAAGCATATCCTGCGTCAGCTTGAAGAGCGCCGCGAGCGCGCCCGCGTTGGCGGCGGCCAAGAGCGTATCGACGCGCAGCACAAGCGCGGCAAGCTGACCGCGCGCGAGCGCATCGACCTCCTGCTCGATGAAGGCTCGTTTGAAGAGTTCGACATGTTCGTCGAGCATCGCAACACCGATTTCGGCGCGGACAAGAACCGCATCCCCGGCGATGGCGTCGTTACCGGCTGGGGCACGGTCAATGGCCGGCTCACTTACGTGTTTGCCAAAGACTTCACGGTATTCGGCGGTTCGCTCTCTGAGACGCACGCGCAGAAGATCGTGAAGATCCAGGACATGGCGATGCGCATGGGTGCGCCCTGCATCGGACTGTTCGATGCGGGCGGCGCGCGCATTCAAGAAGGTGTCGCCTCGCTCGCGGGCTATGGCGAAGTCTTCAAGATGAATGTGCTCGCCTCCGGTGTCATTCCGCAGATCAGCGTCATCATGGGTCCTTGCGCGGGCGGGGATGTCTATTCGCCCGCCATGACCGATTTCATCTTCATGGTGCGCGACACCTCCTACATGTTCATCACGGGTCCTGATGTGGTGAAGACCGTGACGCAGGAAGCGGTGACGGCGGAAGATCTCGGCGGCGCGAAGGTGCACTCGACCAAGACCTCGGTTGCGGACGGCGCCTATGAGAACGATCTCATCTGCCTGCAGCAGATGCGCCGGCTGATCGATTTTCTTCCCCTCAACAATCGCGAAAAGGCGCCCGCGCGACCCAGCTTTGATTCCTGGGAGCGCGAGGAAATCTCGCTCGACACGCTCGTGCCCGATAATCCCAACAAGCCCTATGACATGAAGGAGCTCATCCTCAAGGTCGCGGATGAGGGCGATTTCTTCGAGATCCAGGAGAATTTCGCGAAGAACATCATCACGGGCTTTGGCCGCATCGAAGGGCACACGGTGGGGTTTGTCGCCAATCAACCGATGGTGCTTGCCGGCGTGCTCGACAACGATGCGAGCCGCAAGGCGGCGCGTTTCGTGCGCTTCTGCGACTGCTTCAACATTCCCATCATCACCTTCGTCGATGTGCCGGGCTTCATGCCGGGCACGGCGCAGGAGCATAACGGCATCATCAAGCACGGCGCGAAGCTGCTCTTTGCCTTTACCGAGGCAACGGTGCCGAAGGTGACCGTCATCACGCGCAAGGCTTATGGCGGGGCCTATGACGTCATGGCCTCAAAGCATATGCGGGCCGACATCAACTATGCCTGGCCGACCGCGCAAATCGCGGTCATGGGGGCCAAGGGGGCGGTCGAGATCATCTTCCGCGCCGATATGGGCAACCCTGAGAAGATCGCGGAGCGCACGAAGGAATATGAGGACCGTTTCCTCAATCCCTTCATCGCGGCCCAGCGCGGCTATATCGATGAGGTGATCACACCGCATCGCACACGATTCCGCCTCGCTCGGGCCTTGCGCATGCTGCGCACGAAGAAGGTCGAGATGCCCTGGAAGAAACACGACAACATCCCGCTGTGAGGGATGGCAACGGCACCGGATCAAGGGAAGGACTTAAAGCATGAGCTCCCATCAACAGCGGCTGAATGCGCGCCAAATGGCCGAGAAGCAGGCCGAACTCTCGCGCCGCATCGAGCGGGCGATCGCAATATCGGGCGATATCCGCACGCGGCCCATCCTTCCGGTCAGCTCCCTCGACCCGGCCGATTTCCTTTATGACGCGAAGGGCGATCCGCGGTGAAGACTGACGACGAGGGGAAATGGTTGACTTCTACCATTCGTTAGGTACATTTCTACCATGAGCTTGAACATCAAGAACCCGGAAGCCCATGCCCTGGCGCATCGCCTTGCCGAGCTGACGGGTGAATCCATGTCCCAGGCCGTGATCGCGGCTCTGAAGGAGCGGCTGGAGCGCCTGGGGGGCGAACGCGGCGAAGTGATTGCGGCGCGCATCAAGCGGGCCCGGGCGATCGTTGATGATATGCGCCGGCGACTTTCTCCTGAAACCCTCGCTGTCGCGCATGGCGAGCTCTTGTATGATGAGAATGGTCTGCCGAAGTGATCCTCGAGACCTCAGCATTGATCGCCCTCATCACGTCCGAGCAGGACGCCGAGGTTTTTTTCGAAGCCGTCGCGGCGGCGTCCGTTTTGCGCATGTCTGCCGCGACCTATCTCGAATCCGGCATCGTGCTTGATCGCGACCCCGATCCCATTGTCGGGCGACGCCTTGATGAACTCATCGCCGAGCTTGCTATTGCCATCGAGCCCGTCTCCCCTGTCCAAGCCAGGCTTGCACGGGATGCCTATCGGTTCTTCGGCAAGCATTCAGGTCATCCGGCGCGGCTCAATTTCGGTGATTGCTTTTCCTATGCACTCGCCAAGGACAAACGCGAACCGCTTCTTTTCAAAGGCGATGATTTCCTGCACACAGACGTGACGCCCGCCCTTTAACCCGCGTTTCCGGCCACGGCCTGACGCTGGGATAACAATGAGATCCACGAAACCCGCCGGATAGACGAGCCGCCATGTTCAAGAAAATCCTCATCGCCAATCGCGGTGAAATCGCCTGCCGCGTCATCAAGACGGCCCGCAAAATGGGTATCAAGTCGGTGGCGGTCTATTCGGATGCCGACAAGGATGCGTTGCATGTCGAGATGGCGGACGAGGCGGTGCATATCGGACCGCCACCGGCGGCGCAGTCCTATCTGATCATCGAGAAGATCGTCGAGGCCTGCAAAAAGACCAAGGCCGAGGCGGTGCATCCCGGCTATGGCTTCCTTTCAGAGCGGCAGGCGTTTCCCAAGGCGCTGGAAAAGGCGGGCGTCGTCTTCATCGGGCCCAACCCCAAGGCCATCCATGCGATGGGGGACAAGATCAAATCCAAAAAACTCGCCGCCAAGGCGAAGGTGAACACGGTTCCGGGCTATATCGGCGAGATCGCGGACGTGAAGCAGGCGGTCAAGATCGCCGATGAGATCGGCTATCCCGTGATGGTCAAGGCCTCGGCGGGCGGTGGCGGCAAGGGGCTTCGTATCGTTGAGAATGCCGATGAAATGGCGCAGGCCTTCCAGTCGGCGATGAACGAGGCGCGGGCCTCGTTCGGCGATGACCGCATCTTCATCGAGAAATTCGTCAATCAGCCACGCCATATCGAAATCCAGGTGCTGGGCGACAAGCACGGCAATGTCATTCACCTGGGCGAGCGTGAGTGCTCGATCCAGCGGCGGCACCAGAAGGTGATCGAGGAGGCGCCCTCGCCATTCCTCGACATGGCGACGCGCATGGCGATGGGTGCGCAGGCAGTCTCGCTGGCCAAAGCCGTCAAGTACGACAGCGCGGGCACGGTCGAGTTCATCGTCGATGGCGAGCGGAACTTCTATTTCCTTGAGATGAATACACGCCTGCAGGTCGAACATCCCGTGACCGAGCTCATCACCGGGGTCGATCTTGTCGAACAGATGATCCGCGTCGCGGCGGGCGAGCGGCTCAAGCTTTCGCAGGACGACATCAGCTGGGATGGCTGGGCGATCGAAAGCCGCATCTATGCGGAGGATCCCTATCGCAATTTCCTGCCCTCGATCGGGCGCCTCGTGCGCTATCAGCCGCCGGCGGAGGGCAAGACCGAAGGCGGTCTCATTCGCAACGATACGGGCGTGTTCGAGGGCGGCGAGATCTCGATGTTCTATGATCCCATGATCGCCAAGCTTTGCTCCTACGCCGAAACGCGCGAGGGGGCGATCGATCTGCAGGCGCGCGCGCTCGACAGTTTTCACATCGCGGGCATTCAGCAGAACATTCCCTTCCTGCAGGCGGTGATGCAGAACCCGCGCTTTCGCAAGGGCGCGCTGACGACGGGCTTCATCAAGGAAGAGTTCCCGGACGGCTTCCATGGCGTCAGCTTGTCGAAGAAGACGGAGGAGATGCTGGCAGCGGTCGCGGCGTTTGCCCATACGCGCGATCAGGTGCGCCTGCGTCAGCTCAATGGCCGGGTGGGGGCAACGCCCGTCTATCAGCCCGACTGGGTGGTCGTACTCGACAACAAGGAATACGCGGTCCATGTGATCGCGGAGGATGCCAATCGCATCGATGTGACGATGAAAGGCAAGGGCGGCAAGGAAATCGCCACCGTCATCCATTCCGGCTGGGTGCCGGGGGAGCCTGTCTTCACCGGTGTCGTCGATGGGGCGGTGGTCGCCATTCAGATCACAAAGACGCCGGCCGGCCTGCGCATGGTGCATCGCGGTGCCACGCTGATGGCGCAGGTCCTGAGGCCGCGCGAAGCCGAGCTGCGCAAGCTGATGCCCGTCAAGAAGGCTGCGGACACATCAAAGCTGCTGCTGTGCCCGATGCCCGGCCTCGTCGTTTCGATCAATTTCGAAGAGGGTCAGGAAGTGAAGGCCGGGGAAACGCTGGCCGTCGTCGAAGCGATGAAGATGGAAAACGTGCTGCGCGCGGAACGCGATGGCACGGTGAAGAAGATCAATGCGAAAAAGGGCGACAGCCTTGCCGTCGATGCGGTGATCCTCGAATTCACCTGAGCGTCAAGGCCCTCCTCGTCTCAACGCTCGGCCGGGGGATTGGCATCGCGCGCGTCCTGCCACATCTGGCGCAGGAGCTTTGTTTCCTCGTCCATCGCCTCGCGCGCCATGCGAATGATGCGCTTGTCGACGCCTGAATATCTGATGACGAGCCAGATCCCCGCGATCAGGGCACCAAGCACGGTCACCACGCCCCAGGCGATCAGAATGGAGAAGAAGTTCTCGAAGAATTGGCCGATCGCAATCGCCGGGCCATCGACGAGCGCGGCGAACAGGACGAGGATTGCAAGGCACACAGTCGCGATCGCCATGCCTGAGGCCCAGGCCTTCGATGACAACGAACCACGAATCGAGATGAGCGAATCCCTGAACTCGGCCGTCTGGCCGGTGTCATGGTTGCGCGCCATCAGCGCCCAGCCCGTATCCTTGCCCTCGATCGTGCCATAGACGATCGTGATCCGGTGGCCATCGCGCACGGGCATCTGCCCATTTGAAAGCGTGATGGGCTGCTCATAGCCATTGTCGTTAACGACAAAGAAGCGCTGGCGCTCAACGACGGTCGTTGAGATGCGCGTGCTGGGGCCGTGAACATGGCCCGAGCCGTTGTGCAGATAGCCGCCGCCACCGCTGCTGGAGCCGTGAACATAGCTGTCGGACCAGTTGGCGACGCCCGCCGCGCGGCCGGAATGTGAGAACGTCGTGTAGTCCTGCATGGCTGCCCCTTATGCCTGCCAGAGGCCCCATCCTATTCGCCGGGCGCCAAGATCTCGTTAATCCGCTGGCTCTGGATTTCCCTCTCGCAGCCATCCTTGATCAGGCGGTCGATGCTGTGGGTCGCGACATCGCGGCAGATCCAGAAGAGAATGAGGAATGCCAAGAAGCTCATGCCCACCGTTGCGGCCATCACCTGGAATTCGATGTGCGTGTCGATGGGGTTGCCGTTGATCTGGCAGAAGACCGCGAAGGCGAGCGCGAAGATCAGTGTCCAGACAATCGCCACTGGCAGGGCCCTAAATAACCTTCGCCCGCGCAATGAATAGAGCCGGTCCTCGAACAGCCTCTCCTTGCCGTTCGAGCGATTGATGAGGCGCAGGAGCTTGCCCTCGCGGTCTTCTCCGCGCGCGGCATAGATGGCGGTGAGCCGGTCGCCGGGCGATGCGAAAAGCGATGGCTCCTCCAGCGCGATCGTGCGCTCGCGGCCATACTCATCCACAAGAACAAGGCGCGCGCTGAAGATGCTCAGCTCGTCCTTCACTCTGCCCGTCACACCGAACGTGCGATACCCCGCACTCATCACGACGCCACCCCGAAATCACCCGCGGGGGGATTTCAAACAAGGGGCGTTAGCGGGCCGTGAAGCGAAATGGTTAGCGCGCCTGCGTTTTTTCTCTTTCCCGTGCCTGTGGCGCCGGTGCATCGGTCAATGGTCCGAACACCTCTTCAAAGGCCGATCGCAGCGCGCGGTCAGCATCCGCCATCGTCGCGGGCGATCCCAGATCAGCAAGGCTCGTCACACCCGCATCGGCGATGCCGCAGGGGACGATGCCGGAGAAATGGGCGAGGTCGGGGGCGACATTGAGGCTGATGCCATGAAAGCTCACGCCCTTGCGCACGCGGATGCCGATGGCGGCGATCTTGTCCTCGCGCCCGCCCGCCCGCGCGATCCAGATGCCGACGCGGCCCTCGCGGCGTTCTCCCTTCACATCGAAACGGGAGAGGGCGCGGATGATCCATTCCTCAAGATCATGGACGAACCGGCGGACATCGCCGCCGCGCGCCTTTAGGTCAAGCATCACATAGGCAACGCGCTGGCCAGGGCCGTGATAGGTGAATTGGCCGCCGCGCCCGGCCGGGAAAACCGGAAAGCGCGACGGGGCGAGAAGATCCTCGCCCCTCGCGCTTGTCCCAGCCGTGTAGAGCGGGGGGTGCTCCAGCAGCCAGACCGCCTCTCTCGCGGTGCCTTCCGCGATGGCAGCGGCGCGCGCCTCCATTGCACCCAGGGCGGCCGGATAGGGGACCGGCTCTTTAGAAGTCATCCAATCAACGGGGGCGTGCGTCATGTTTACCAGGAGGTAAATGTTACAGCCTTAGGGTCAAGACCTCGGGCGGGACAACCCGCCGCGACATGGAGCGCAGCATGGCATCGGTCGAGACCGTCAAGGTAGAAATTTCGGTTGTCATCGGGCGGTCGAAAATCCCCATGCACCAGCTCTTGCGCATGGGCCGTGGCGCCGTCATCGAGCTTGATGCGAATGTCAACGATGAGGTCTGGATCCTTGCGAACAACAAGCCGGTCGCACGCGGCGAGATCATGGTCCAGGGGGAGCGGATCGCCGTTTCGGTCACTGACACGCTCAAGCGCATCACCTGAGGCTTGGCCCTTCACAAGGCGCCTTTGATTTGTTACACGCTGCCCCCTCATCTCTCCCATGCGATTTGCGGTCGTGGCGGAATTGGTAGACGCACTACCTTGAGGTGGTAGCGCCGCGAGGCGTGGAGGTTCGAGTCCTCTCGACCGCACCAGTCCATGGGTCCCCCAAGGGGCGGGATTATTGCCGGCGCCGTCCTTTCAGTCTCTCGCTTGTCATTCTCGCGCGTGCAATTGCGGGCGAAGAGAATCCACAAGGACGGTTCCATCAGCATCCGGATCCTCTCGCGCGCCTCGAGAGGTTATGTGCGCGGGCGCACGCGATTTGCTAAGTTGTAGCGTGCCACACTAGGCTTTCCTCTCGCCCCTTCCATCGAGGCCGTTCATGGTTCGCATGCTTCCTGCGTTCATATTCTCGCTCATCGCCCTTTTCCCCTCGGGCGTTTCGGCGGAAGAGTGGACTTCTCCGGCGGAACTCGACGGGGCGGTCGCCTATCTCAACGCCGCCGCGGTGGGCGAGGATATCTATCTTGCGGGCGGCGCGGGGGTGACGGGTCCGCGCTCGGATTTCGATGCCTTCAATACGGCCAAGGACATGTTCCGCCCGGTGACACCGCTTCCTTTAGGGATGCAGCAATTCGGCATGGCCGCGCTTGGCTCACGCATCTATGTCGCGGGCGGACTTGAGGGTAAGGACGCCAAGCCCTCCAAAGGCGTCTGGGCCTACGATATCGAGACCGGAAGCTGGGACAAGCGCGCGAGCCTGCCTGAGGCGCGCTATGGCCATGTGCTGATCGCGGCCGGCGGCAAACTCTATGCCTTTGGCGGCACCGGTGCCGGCGCCGGGTCGGTCAGCGTCTATGACGCCGAAAGCGACCGCTGGAGCAAGGCCGGCACAATGGAGGCGCCGCGCGCGCTCATGGGCGCAGCAAGCGACGGCAAGCGCATCTTTCTGGTGGGCGGGCAGACGAACTATGGCAAGGCAAGCGCGCGGCTCGACATCTTCACCATCGCCGATGGGAGCTGGTCGGCAGGACCCGAACTCCCCGTCGCGCGGGCGGGGATGACAGCGGCGATCCTCGACGGCCAGCTGCATGTCGTGGGCGGCGTATCGCTGGACAGCATGAAGACCTATGATCTGCATGACATCTATGATCCTGCCGCCCTATCCTGGCGCAAGGGCGCGTCGATGCCGACGGCAAGGCACAGCCCGGCCTCGGCGGTCGTGGGCGGGAAGTGGTATGTCTTTGGCGGCGGCGTTGGCGCCGGATTCTTCACCGTGTTCACGGCATCGGATGCCGTTGAGGTCTATACGCCATGATCCCCAATGCGCGGGCAGGCATGAATTTCGGGCTCGGCGAGATCGCCGATGCCATCCGCGACACGACCCGCCGATTCACTGAGGAGGCCATTTCTCCCCGCGCGGCCGATATCGACCGCGACAATGCGTTTCCTCGCGATCTCTGGCCACGACTTGGCGCGCTCGGCCTTCTTGGCGTCACGGTCGAGGAAGAGTGGGGCGGGGCGGGGCTCGGCTATCTTGAGCATTGCGTGGCGATGGAGGAGATCAGCCGGGGCTCTGCGGCCATCGGGCTTTCCTATGGCGCGCATTCCAATCTTTGCGTCAATCAGATCCGGCGCAATGCGAGCGCGGCACAAAAGGAGCGTTACCTGCCCAAGCTGATCTCGGGTGAGCATCTGGGGGCGCTTGCCATGAGTGAGCCGGGGGCTGGCTCGGATGTCGTCTCCATGCGCTGTAGGGCCGAGAAGCGGGGCGATCGCTTCATCCTCAACGGCAGCAAGTTCTGGATCACGAACGGCCCGGGAGCGGATGTGCTTGTCGTCTATGCCAAGACCGACATGGCGGCGGGGCCACGGGGGATCACGGCGTTCCTCATCGAGAAGGGCATGAAGGGTTTCTCGACCGCGCAAAAGCTCGACAAAATGGGCATGCGCGGCTCGGATACCTGCGAACTCGTTTTCGAGGATTGCGAGGTGCCGGAGGAGAACGTGCTGGGGCGCGTCGGCGGCGGCGTCACTGTGCTCATGAGCGGGCTCGACTATGAGCGCGTGGTGCTGGCGGCCGGGCCGCTCGGCATCATGCAGTCCTGCCTCGATACGGTTCTTCCCTACGTGCATGAACGCCGGCAATTCGGCCAGCCCATCGGCTCGTTCCAGCTCATGCAAGGCAAGCTTGCCGACATGTACACGCAGATGAACGCGGCAAAGTCCTACGTCTATACCGTGGCGCGGGCCTGTGACCGGGGCGAGACGACACGCAAGGACGCGGCGGGGGCCATTCTCTATGCGGCCGAGACGGCGACGAAGCTCGCCCTCGATGCCATCCAGATGCTGGGCGGCAACGGCTATATCAATGATTATCCCACAGCGCGTCTCCTGCGCGATGCTAAGCTCTATGAGATCGGCGCGGGCACCTCGGAAATCCGCCGCTGGCTCATCGGACGGGAGCTTTTCGAGGAGACGGCTTAAGAACATGCCCCCCAGCAAGACACGCGGCGCGGCGCTCGCGCTCGATAAAATCCGCAAGGACGACGCGGCCGCAGTTGCCGCACTCAACGGGCCAGCGCCAAAGCCGCCAAGCACGATCGCCTGGGGCAAGAAGGTCACCAAGGCCTTCAAACAGAAGGTGATCGCGATCAGCGGCCGCCTTCAATGCGACCCCAGCCATCTGATGGCCGCGATGGCGTTCGAGACGGGCGAGAGCTTTCGGCCCGATATCGTCAATGCCGCCTCGGGCGCAACGGGGCTCATTCAGTTTATCCCTGCAACCGCCGAGGCGCTTGGCACCAGCACGGCGGCGCTCAAGGCGATGACGGCACCTGAGCAGCTCGACTGGGTGGAGAAGTACCTGAAGCCGTTCCTGGGCAGGATGGGCTCGGTGTCGGATGTCTATATGACGATCCTCTGGCCGCGCGCGGTCGGCATGCCCGACGCGACGGTCATCTTCCCGCCGCCGCAAAAGGCCTATGAGCAGAACAAGGGCCTCGATGCCAACAAAGATGGCCAGGTGACGAAGGGCGAAGCGGCGGCCAAGGTCTATGCGAAGTTGACCAAGGGCCTCTCCAAGGAGTGGCGAGGGTAGGGGTTCGCCTCACCCTTCGAGGCTTGCAAGGGCTCGCACCAAGGGTGAGGGCTTATGGATATTCCTCATCCTGAGGCGGCCGCCTTCGCGGCCCTCGAAGGATGAGGCCATCGGATCAGATGGATGGCCCGGTCGAAGCCGGGCCATGACAGAGGAGGGGAAGGAGGCCATGTGCTCACATCCCCCAGCTGTCATGGCCAGCGCAAGCGGGCCATCCATCTGATCCGATGGCCTCATCCTTCGAGGGCCGCCTCAGGATGAGGAAAAAAATGGTCCTCACCCAGAGGTGCGAGGCGAAGCCGAGCCGCGAAGGGTGAGGTCTTCTGCCCTCTCCCTTTCCAACGGGAGGGAGAGAGCACCCCCACCTAAAGCTCTCCCATGAGCACATAGCGCGCGACGGCCTGTGCGCGCGTCACGGCGCCCAGCTTGCGCTTGGCATTCTCCACATGGAAATGCGCCGTCGTCGTAGCGATGCCAAGCGCGTCCCCGATCGCCGGATCGGCGAACCCCTGCGCCGCGAGGGCAAGGCAGTCCCGCTCCCTAGGGGTCAGCTTGGGCTTTGGCATTTCGGCCCTGGGGCTTGTTGCGCGCAGCTGATCCATGAGCGCATAGGCGACAAGGTCGATCGCCTTGCGCTCGCGCGGGGAAAGCGCCATCCGCTCGAACCCCACCGAGACGCGCGAGATGCGGCCATCGGGCGAGAACTGGTGCACGGCGATCCCATCGGAGATCCGGTGCTCGGCAAAGGCCTCCCAATAGGCCCCCCAGGCCTTTGTTGTCTTAGGCGAGGCATCGCTCCACTGGAACGAGGGCCGGCAGAGCCGGCGCGCGGCGCCGGGCAGGGGATTGAGCCGCTCGATCAGCGCAGCGGATTCGCTTCCCCGCCACTGCGCGGGCAGGATCTGGGCGAGCACGACCGCGGTCGCGTCCGATCCCGCCGCATCATCGCCCGTTTGATAGATGCGCGCCCCAAAGCCGTTGGCGCCCAGCGGCTGCAACGCTTCATAGAAGAGGCGCCCCGCCGCCGCAGGCGTCCGCGCCAACTCGAACCGGGAGACGATATCCAACGCAAGCTGCAGCGGACCACTCATGGTTTGAAACTAAAACTCCCCGGCAACCCTGGCAACAAGGAGGTCCCATCCGCCTCGGAACCGGGGCGGCGGTCTATGGCCCACCCGCCACAGCGGAAAAGGATTGATCCCGGCAGGGACAATACAACTTGCACGGACCACAGCCTTCGGATGAACGTCTGGAATAGGCGAGGGGAGCGAGCGGTGGAAGACTTCCTGAATTTGTTGTTTGGGCCCTATGGCGCCGCCGCCGGCGTTGCGCTCTCCTGCTTGGGGCTCCGCTATTGGCAGCATGTCCAGGCGATGGAGGAACGCGGGCGGGGGTTTGAGGAAAAGCTCGCCTGGCTGAGGGCGGGAAGTCCCTTTGCGCGCTATCGTTCGTGGCTGGGGCGGGCGCTGCTGTATCTTGCCTGGTTCATTGGCGATCTGCCGGATGATAGGCGCCTGAGCCCCAAGGCCTTCACCCTTTCCGCCTATTGGCTCTGTGTCGGTTTGGCCGTCGTCTATCCGCTCGTCTTCTTCACCATCGCCTGGGCCTTTTTCGGCACCCCCGGAAAAATCGGAACAGTCCCCGTATTCTCCGAAGACATCCCGGTCTGGCTGCGCCAGATCGCCGTGGTGGCGTATGGGATGGCCATGATTTTTTAATTTTTTTGGCCTCCTGGGGTAGGTCTCTCCTCGCTGTCGCTTTCGCTTTCGCTGTCGCTGTCGCTGGCGCTTTCGCTGGCCACTTCCTCGACCGCCGCTTCAAGACGACCTGGCCGCTCGCGGTGCTGCTGGGCCTCGCGCTCATCCTTCTGCCGCTCTGGCTGGCCATCGCCGATCCGGGCAGCGCGGCGTTAAGCCTCACCGAACCCAGAAATCCCAAGCGACCGGACGACATCGCCGCGCCGCTCGTGCTCTTCCTGCTGCTGCTACCCGCCGCCAATGCCCTTCTCGATTGGCTTTCGCTGGGCATCACCCGCCGTCTTCTCGGCCGCATCGCCTTTCACGACGAAGGCGGGGCCGCCGCGTTTCTCTGGGCCCTTTTTGATACCGTGATCGCCATTGCCCTCCTCTTTGCGGTCGCCCTCCTGACCGTGGCCGCGGCCGCCCTCTTCGACCGTCTGCACGAGACCTGCGGCGGCTCCGGCTTCTATGACCTCAACGCCTATCTCGACGACATCGCCGCCAATCCCTGGGCGCCGAAATGGTGGTGGGTCTATGCGATGCTGTTATCGACGCTCATCCCGACAGCCGTGCACTATGCGCTCGCCATCGGCGCGCTGGGGTTCAGCTGGATCATTCCACCCGAATGGGTGGCCCGCCAGATGGAGGCCCATGCCGATCACAGCTATAGGCGCATTTGGCCCGCCCTTTGGCTGACCATCCTTGATGTCGCTCCGGTGATCCTCGTAACCGCTGGGTTCGTCTATCTCGTCGTCATGGTTCCGCAATGGGTACCCTGGATCGGCGAAACCTTGCTCCTCCTCTCGCGCGGGATCGTTGAGGCCATCGCCGCCTGGAACGGCGCACCCGTCTGCGCCTGAGCAGCCCCGATCGGGCCGCTCATGCGCTTGGCGATCCCTCCCAAAGTCCCGCCGCATGGGTGCAGCAGGCCTTGAACAGGCTGAGATCGGCGATGAGCGCCGCGCCCGACAGCCCGCCTTCATGCCGCGCCAGCACCTCGAACCCCGCCGCCCGCACCGCGCAGGCCATCATCAGATTATTCGGCAAGGTCGAAATCCTCGATGAGGAGCCCGTCGGGGTCGGCCCCGCCCCGGCACAGCCCCGCCGCCAGCGCCCGCATGAGATAGCTGCCGCATCTGTTCGTATAGGCAAGGACGGGTTTTTCAAGCGCTGAGCAGAACCCCATTTCGAACGCGGTGCCTGGATCCATGGAGATCCCCCGGAACGGCGTCATATTGGCGATGATGAGGTCCGCCCGCGCCATCGCCGCCCGGTTCGCGCGGAAAATCGCGTCCGCCGCCAAGGGCTTGGGGAGCCGCGAAAGGTCGAGCGCGGCATCGAGCGGATAGATCCCCTCGATCCCATGGCGGGCGCAGATGGCCACTTTCTCGCGCCCGATTTCGGCCGCTTGGGGCAGGAAAACCTCTGGCCCCGCAAGATAAGCCTTAACTTTCATGTCATTCCCGCCCCGCCCGCCCTTGCCGCTGCGGCCGCAAGTCCGTATCTCCTCTGCCAATGAACGACAAGGTGAACCTCATCGGCCTCACCCGCCAGGGCCTCATCGCGGCGCTGGGCGCGGCCGGCCTGCCTGAAAGATCCCTGCGCATGCGGGCAAGCCAGATCTGGAACGCGGCCTATGTCCAGGGCCTGACCGATTTCAGCGGCATCACGACGCTGGCCAAGGACGCGCGCGCGACCCTTGCGCAGCATCTGGAGATCGCCCGCCCCGAGGTGGTGACCGAGCAGCTCTCCGCCGACGGCACGCGCAAATGGCTCTTGCGCTTTGGCCCCGGCATCGAGGTCGAGACGGTCTTCATCCCCGAGGAAGACCGCGGCACGCTGTGCATTTCATCGCAGGTCGGCTGCACCCTCACCTGCCGCTTCTGCCACACCGGCACGCAGAAACTGGTGCGCAATCTGACGGCGGGCGAGATCGTGGCGCAGGTGATGATCGCCAAGGACGCCTTGCGCGAATGGCCCCGCGCCGGCCGCAACGCGGACACCCGCGCCATCACCAACATCGTCATGATGGGCATGGGCGAGCCGCTCTACAATTTTGAGAATGTGCGCGACGCGATCCTGATCCTCGCCGACGGCGAAGGCCTGTCACTCTCCAAGCGCCGCATCACGCTCTCGACCGCCGGCGTCGTGCCGATGATCGCCCGGGCTGGCGAGGAGATCGGCTCCATGCTGGCGATCTCGCTGCACGCGGTGCGCGATGAGATCCGGGACGTCATCGTGCCGCTGAACAAGAAATACCCGATCCGGGAACTGGTCGCGGCGGTCCGCGCCTATCCCGGCCTCTCCAACGCGCGCCGCGTCACCTGGGAATATGTGATGCTGAAAGGCGTCAACGACAGCAACGCCGACGCGAAGGAATTGGTGCGGCTGATCCAGGGCATCCCCTCCAAGATCAACCTGATCCCGTTCAATCCCTGGCCGGGCGCGCCCTATGCATGCTCCGATTGGGAGCGGATCGAGGAATTCGCCGAGATCGTGAACCGCGCCGGCTATGCCTCGCCCATCCGCACGCCGCGCGGCCGCGACATCATGGCCGCCTGCGGCCAGTTGAAGAGCGAGAGCATCAAGCTGCGGGCGAAGGAACGCCTCGCCGACGAAGCCGGCGCCGGCTGAAAAGGATGGGGGCCGCCCCCAGGGAGATGGAAGAGGCGGCCCCGCACAAGCGCGTCACCCATAAGGGTCGACAGGACCCCTTTAGGCGCCGCGTTTCCAGCGAAGAGCGGCTTCGGCGACCCGCCGCCCCAGATGAGCGGCGGTCTTCTTGTCGGAAGGGGGCGGCGCGACCTCGGCGCCCTGATCCGCGTTCGCCTGCGCCATCACGCCAAGGAACGAGCCGACCCGGTTCAGATCCTAATGCGAGCCCTGGCTGTTGTTGTTGCCCGGCGGCAGGCCGACGCTCACCCACAGCATCCCGTGCTGGGCGGCAAAGACGGCAAGGGTCTGCAGCGTGTTGAGCTTATCCCCGCTCCAGCTTGCCGAGATCGTGAACCCGGCGGCGAGCTTGTTCGCCCAGCGCGCCTCTGACCAGGGCTTGGATGAGGCATCCATGAAGGCTTTGAAGGGCGCTGACACGCTGCCCATATAGGTGGGCGAGCCGAAGATGACGGCGTCCGCGCCCTCGATATCCTTGAGCAGCGGCGCGAAGTCCTGGTCCGCCCCTTCGATGCGCAGCAGATCGGCGCTCGCGCCTGGAACTGCGTTCACCCCTTCTACGACGGCGGCGGCAAGGGCAGCATTATGGCCATAACCGGAGTGATAGACGATGGCGATGCGGGACATGGGAGAAACTCCAAATGATACTGACGTTGTTTCTGTTACAGTTTTGCGAGAGATAAGACGCAAGAGAAGTTTTTCCAGTGACCTCCTCACACAATGTGCTCCTTAAGCGACGATGGATTTCTCAAGATCGGCGATGGTGACGCCTTCGAGCGCGCCGGCGACAGCCGCGTCCGCCCGCGCCGCCAGTCCCGCGATCAGCCCCGGCGCCGCCCTGGCGACGGGACAATGCTCAGGACAGCCCTTCCGGATCTTCAGCGTCGAATGTGGCTCGACCGCCTTGTAGACAGCAGCGGTGCTGATTTCCCAGGCGGGCTTGGCAAGCCAGGCGCCCCCGAACATGCCCGTGCGCGTCTTGATGATCCCCGCCTCCGCCAGCATCGCCATCACCCGGCGAACGACGACCGGATTGGCCTCGATGCTCTGGCTGAGCTCGCGTGAGCTGCGCGCAGCCTTGGGCTCCATCGCCCTTGTATGGGCAAGGACGAGCAGCAGGTGGATCGCAATGGCAAAACGCTGATTGTCGGACATTTTGGGGACTCTAATTGCAACTATATAGGGAACAATTCTGCGCCGGCAAGGGTCCGACGCGCCGCATTGCGGCGCACAAAAACCACACTGGCCGGAATATGAATGGAACTTCAGATTCTGTCATGTGCCTGTCGCGCACCCATGAGAATACCCGACGCTTAGTCGGCCTTCCATTTGAAGGCGGCGCAAGGGATCGGGTTGGGGGTTACCATGACGATGACGATGAAGCGCGCACTCTTGTGCGCGGCGAGCGCGATGGCATTGGTTGTCGCGGGAGAGGCAAAGGCACAAGAAGCCGCCGCCGCTCCGGTTGAGGCCTCAAGTGAGGTGGAACAGGTCGTCGTGACCGCGCAGAAGCGGTCCGAGCGCAATCTCGAGGTTCCCATCAACATCACCGCCTATACGGGCAGCCAACTCGGCGCCCTTGGCGTGCGCGATTTCGAGGCCCTTTCGGCCTTCACGCCCGGCCTCATTGTGCAGGAGCAGAGCCCCAACAATCCCGGCTTCGTGATCCGCGGCCTCACCTCGGACTCGGGCGAATCGAACATCGAGCCGCGCGTGTCCGTCTATCAGGACGGCGTCTCCATCTCCCGTTCGCGCGGCTCCGTCGTTGAGCTCTTCGATGTGGAGCGCATCGAGGTGCTCAAAGGCCCGCAATCGACCCTGTTCGGCCGCTCGGCCCTGATCGGCGCCATCAACGTCATTCAGAACAAGCCGGACGACGAGCTCTCTGCGACGCTGACTGCGGGCATCGGCGATGAAGGCCAGCGCCTGGGCGAGTTCGTGTTCAATACCCCCGTCATCGAAGACAGCCTGAACATGCGCATCGCCGGCATCACGCGCGAGAATGACGGCTTCGTCGAGAACGTGCTTCCCTCCGGCATCGAGGGTCCCGATGACTTGAGCGGCACCGATCTGTGGGCCGTGCGCGGCGCGATGGAGTTCAACGCGCCGGGCGTCACCTTCGACCTCATTGCCAATTTCCAACAGGACACGCCCACCGGCACCTCGTTCAAGTCGGGCGTCATTCCGGCCTATTACGGCGACACCGACCCCTTCTCCTTCGCCTCGCTCAACACCTTTGGCGGCTTTGAAGGCGGCAAGGAGCTCTCGATCGATCGCGAGGTCTGGGGCGTGACGCTGCTGGGCGACATCGACATCAACGCCGAATTCTCGCTTTCGACCATCACCGCCTATCGCCGCTTTGAATCGCTCGAAATCTTCGATGCCGACGGCTCGGCCTTCAACCTGCTCGAAGCCGCCGAGGACGCGCGCGGCCATGAATGGAGCCAGGAGGTCCGCCTCAACTATGAGGGTGAGGGCATTCGCGGCTTCATCGGCGTGAACTATGCGGACGAAGAAGGTTCGCAGCGCGCCCCCCTGGCAACGGACGAGCGCCTCTTTGCGCTCTGGAACAACGGTGACCCGGCAAACGGGCCCGTGCCCGCGCTTCAGGGCCTTGCCACCCTCGCCTTTGCCAGCGGCGACCCCTCGATCCTTGCGCCCTATCTCGGCGCGCTCGGCTTCAAGTCCTATCACGTCGAGGAATACATCAATTCGAATGAGACCAAAGCGCTTGACCTCTTCGGTGACATCACTGTCGACATCACCGATGATTTCTCGGTCACGGGCGGTCTGCGCTGGTCGTATGAGGACAAGACCACCGCCTATGCGGGCTATCCGGTGAACGGCTCCTCCGCACTTGCCATGTACCTCTCGGGCGGCCTCGTTCAGACGCTCGCCGTTGCCAACACGGGCGGCGCGACCTTCGCGCAATCAGGTGAGTTCGACGGCTTTACCTGGCGCCTCATCGCTGAGTATGAGCCCGCCGACAATCTCAACCTCTACGCCTCCTATGCGCGCGGCCGCCGCCCCGACATCATCGAAGTGGCGGACGTGAACAGCGTTGGCACCTTCGCGGGCTTTGCCGTCCTCCCCGACGAGACGGTCGACAGCTTTGAAGTGGGTGCGAAGTCGACGCTCCTTGACCGCCGGCTGAACCTTGAGGGTTCGGCCTTCTACTACACCTATGACAACTACCAGACGACGGTGACGGGCCCCGGCGGCTTCCCCGTCTATGTGAACGCCGGACAGGCGACCTCTTACGGCCTTGAGGGACAGGTGCGCACCCGCCTCACCGACAACCTCCAGGCCTTTGCCACCTATGCCTGGAATCATGGCCGTTTCGATGAGGACAGCGCCTTCAGCGAAAACCAGTTACGCCTTTCGCCCGACCATGCCTTCTCGATTGGCTTTGAGGCGGGTTACACGCTGGGCGACGGCACGATGCTGTTCGTGGTCCCCACCTATACCTGGAAGTCGAAGGTCTTCTTTGAGGAAGACAACGATCCCCGCTTCGTGCAGGACGGCTTTGGCCTCTTGAACCTGCGCGCAGGTCTTGAGATGGAAGGCGGCGCCGTGACGGCGACGCTTTACGGCACCAACCTGCTCGATGAGGACTACATCATCGACGCCGGCAACACGGGCGACACGATCGGCTCGCCGACCTTCATCCGCGGCAACCCGCGCCTGCTGGGCGTTGAGTTCACCGGCCGATTCTAGAGCCGGGACGAAGCAGGAGTGAGAAGAGGGCCCTTTCGGGAAAACCGGAAGGGCCCTTTCCTTTGCCCGCGCGCTGTTCTTCTGCGCGGGTCATGAGTTTCACGGGGCGCCCCCACCCCAGCCCCTCACCGCGAACGGGGGGGGTCATGACAACCACCTCCCCTTAGGGGAGGTCGGACGCCACGAGGCGTCCGGGTGGGGTCTGTCTGTGACGCAAAATGGACCTCACCCTTAAGGAGCGAGCCTTCGCGGGGCCTGCGAAGGGTGAGGTGCAGCCGAACGGCGAAGTCCCAACGCCCCCTTTTCACGAAAGGGAGAGGGCCAGCGCTCCCACGGGTCTTTCCCCCTTCGCCCAGGCGATCGCCTGCTCCAGCCGGTCATTGCCCCAGAACAGTTCGCCATCGACCGTGAAGCTGGGCGCCCCGAACAGCCCCAGTTCCGCTGCCTCATCGTTCTGCGCCTTGAAGGCGGCCTTCACCGCAGGATCGGCCGCCGAGGCAAGCCAGGCCTCGCCCTCACCGCCCGCCACTTCAAGACAGCGCAAGACCGTCTCCGGCTTCGAGATATCCTCCCCCTCGGCGAAATTGGCGCTGTAGATGGCGCGCGTGAAGCCGCCGATCCATGGCTCGTTCTGGCCAGCGAAGGCGACCCTGGCGGCAAGGAGCCCGTTCTGCGGAAATAGGGACGGCCGCCGCAAGGGCAGGCCTTCTTTGGCGCAGATCCGGGCGAGATCGCGCCACATATACTGCCCCTTCAGGGGATAGAGGTTGAACGGGCTGTCCTGCCAGCCTTGGGCGGCAAAGATCGGCCCCAGCAGGAACGGCCGCCAGCGCAACCCGACGCCCGCCGCCTTCGCGGCCGCTTCGATGCGCATCGCGGCCGGGTAGGAATAGCTCGACGCAAACTCGTACCAGAAGGTCAGCATGGGTTCGCCCTCGCATTGGTTGCACGCGCGCCGCGCATGCCTATGATCGCCGCGCCCTGATCATTCCAAGAGGAAAGACCTGCCCCGTGACCGAGCGCGTGAAGAAAGTCGTCCTAGCCTATTCCGGCGGCCTTGACACCTCCGTCATCCTGAAATGGCTGCAAACCGCTTATGGCTGCGAGGTCGTGACCTTCACCGCCGATTTGGGCCAGGGCGAGGAGCTGGAGCCGGCGCGGAAAAAGGCCGAGCTTCTCGGCATCAAGCCTGAGAACATCTTCATCGAGGATGTGCGCGAGGAATTCGTCCGCGACTACGTCTTCCCGATGTTCCGCGCGAACGCGCTCTATGAGGGACAATACCTGCTCGGCACCTCGATCGCGCGGCCCTTGATCGCCAAAAAGCAGATCGAGATCGCGGCGAAGACAGGCGCCGACGCCGTCGCCCACGGCGCGACGGGCAAGGGCAACGACCAGGTGCGCTTTGAGCTTGCCTATTACGCGCTGAAGCCGAACGTCACCATCATCGCCCCCTGGCGCGAATGGGACCTCTCCAGCCGAACGAAGCTCATCGCCTTTGCCGAGGCGCACCAGATCCCGATAGCGAAGGACAAGCGCGGCGAGGCGCCCTTTTCGGTGGATGCGAACCTCCTCCACTCATCGAGCGAGGGCAAGGTGCTCGAAGACCCGGACGTGGCGCCCGACGAGATGGTCTATCAGCGCACGCTCTCGCCCATGGACGCGCCCGACCGGCCGACGGTGATCACGGTCGGATTTGAGCGGGGCGATGCCGTGAGCATCGATGGCGAGCCTTTTTCCCCCGCCACGCTCCTCACGAAGCTGAACGAACTCGGCCGCGCCAACGGCATCGGCCGCCTTGATCTTGTGGAGAACCGGTTTGTCGGCATGAAGTCGCGCGGTGTCTATGAGACGCCGGGCGGCACGATCCTCCATGCCGCGCACCGGGCGATGGAAAGTATCACGCTCGACCGCGGCGCCGCGCATCTGAAGGATGAGCTGATGCCACGCTATGCCGAGCTCATCTATAACGGCTTCTGGTTCGCGCCCGAGCGCGAGATGCTGCAGGCGGCGATCGACAAGAGCCAGGAACTGGTGACGGGCACCGTGCGGCTGAAGCTCTACAAGGGCAACGTGATCGTGGAGGGGCGGTCATCGCCCTATTCGCTTTACGACCAGGATTTGGTGACCTTCGAGGACGGCGCCGTCGCCTATGACCACCGCGACGCGGAAGGCTTTATCAAGCTGAACGCGCTGCGGTTGAGGACATTGGGGAAGCGGGGACGGGGACGAAAATCTTAAGGCCCGTTGGAGTAAATGGCCTCTCCAAAAATTGAGCGGTGAACCTCACCGGTCCACGGCCCATTCTGCGCGCGGGTGTTTGCTTCACCTCCCCCTCGCCCACGCGATCACCCGCGCCACGACGATCCCGGCATAGGCAAGGGCAAGCACCGGGAAGGCGAACAGCGCGAAGACCGACATCACCCTCAAGGCCGCGAACGCGCTGTCGGCCGAGGTGGGTGCCGCCGCCGTCCGGTCGGCCCCGGCCATGCCGCGCACGATCTCAAAGGCAACCGCATGATCCGGATTGAAGATCGCAAGCGCCCATACGACGAAGGTCAAGGGAAAGTGCAGCGCGACGGCGAGCTTGAACGGCCCGAACCCTGCTGACCGCTCCAGGAAAAAGCCGAGCATCACGACCCGCCACAGGGCGACGATGCCAAGGAAAGTGAGATTGGCGGCCCGCGCCCCCTCCGCCGAGAGAAACCGCTCAACCGGCACCGCATAGAGAAAGGCCGGCGGCGAAGTCAGCATCACGAACACGAGGACCGTCATATAGCGCCAGTTCTTCGGCCGCAGCGGCGCGATCGTGATCCAAAGAAAGCCCGAGAGCACATACACATAGACAAGCGAGCCAAGGCCCATCATCTGCCAAAGCTCTGCGCGGGGATTGTCCCAATGCCTGCCGATCCCGGCGAGCCAGGTGAACAACAGCCCCATCGCGAGATAATGGGGCCAAAGCCGGGTGAGTTTCGGCCGCACGGGCCTAAAGGTCAGGATCAGCCAGGTGGTGCGCAGCACATGAGCGATATCGCGCAGCAATGCCATGCCCCCCCCCGGTTTGCTCAAGGCCGAAATGTTCTTAGACCTTGGGCTCGCGCGCAATGGGCGATCTGGGCCACCCCGCGCCGATATCTTTCCAGGTGTGGGGAGCGACCCTCATATTCGTCCCAACCGCATCGAGGGGCGACCGCGTCGCTCTCAGAATTTTTGCGCGATGCGTCACAGGAGTTGGGATTTCCCCGCCCGCTGACCTTTACTGGGATCGCATGAGAAGACAGGCTTACGTGCTTCCCCGCCTGAAAATCAAAATGGGGAAATCGGGGCACTGCGATCGATGGCATTGTGTTCGGCCTGTGGCGGTACTGGCGGCACTTACGGCGGATACAAGTCCTGCTATCGCTGCGGCGGTTCGGGCCATGGCGGCTTCACGGACCAGGCCTGCATGGCGTGTGGCGGCAGCGGCAGCTCGAATGAGCGCGAGTGGAACACCTGCTGGAATTGCGGCGGCGCGGGCACAGTGGCGGACACACAAACCTGGGGCAGCGCCGGCTCACAGCCTCGACGTCGCGCCCCAAGCGGGCGAGGTGGCGCCCCGCCCGAGCCTTGGACGCGCACCAACACCGTCGCGTTTCTCCTTGCTTATGTCGCGGGCGTCGCCGCCATTCTCTATGTGTACGAAGTGGAGTTCTGGATTCCGCTTGCGCTGGTGTTTGCCCCCGCCGTCATCATTGGGCGGGTCTGGAAACAGCTGGTCATCCTGGGATTCGTTGCGCTCGCCATTTGGATTTTTGTTGCAATGAACGATTGACGACCGGACTACTTGGCCAAGCCATTCATTTCAAAAGGAAATGCCATGTCCGCAAGCCCGCAAAGCCCCGCCATCGACCAGCGTGAATACTGGAACGGCGATGTGGGCGCGCGCTGGGCCGCGCATTATGAGCGCACGGACAGGATGCTGGAGCGGATCTCATCCGCGCTTTTCGCGGCCGCCGTGCCGCTTCCCGGCGAGCACGTCCTTGATATCGGCTGCGGCGCGGGCACGACCAGCCTTGCGCTGGCCCGCGCCGTGGGTGCTGAGGGCCGCGTCACCGGCCTTGATATTTCAGAGCCCATGCTGGCGGTCGCAAGAACCCGAGCCGCAACGGCCGGCCTGCCCATCACCTTCACGGCCGCCGACGCGGCGAGCGCGGATATGACGGGCCTGGGCGCGGATCTTCTCTTCTCCCGCTTCGGCGTGATGTTTTTCGATGATCCGATCAGCGCCTTTGCCAATCTGCGCCAGGCGGCCTCGGCGAAGGGGCGGCTTGCCTTTGTCTGCTGGGCACCGGCAGCTGAGAATGCCTGGGTGATGGAGCCGATGCTGGCCGCGCTTCCTTTTCTCCCCCCGCAGCCCGAAGTGCCGCCCGGCACACCGGGGCCCTTTGCCTTTGCCGACAAGGACCGCACGCGCGCGATCATCACCCATGCCGGCTATCGCGAGGTCGAGATCGAACCCTTGCGCAGCTCCGCTTACATCGGCGACGATGCGAAGGCCGCGGCGGCGGAGATGCTGCAAATAGGCCCGCTTTCGCGCGCCGTCGCCGGCCTTGATGAAGAGACAAAGGTAAGCATCCTCACCGCGGTCGAGGGCCGCCTGCGCGCCCATGAGGGCAAGGACGGTATCGCCCTTGGCGCCGCATGCTGGCTCGTCCGGGCAAAGGCATGACGATTCCGATAGAGGGCGAGGCCGCCTAAGACGAAGGCCCCGCGCTGATCTCGAAAATCGCGCCGCCCTTGCCGTCGGGTGTGAACTGGACCTGCGGCTCATAGCGCTTGCCGCAGGCCATGACCGTCCACACTTCCCGCCACGACCCCTCATAGGCGACGCCGAGCTCCATGCGCGAGGGGTAGGAGCCGCTGAGCACGCGCGTGTCGGTCACCTGCGCGCGATCATGGCCAAGACCCACCGCGTCATAGCAGGCGGGATCGACAACTTTGACCGTCGCCATAGTCGCCAGCGCAACCGCCGAGACGACATCCGATTGCAGCGCCGGCCAGGCGATCGTGTACCCGGTCAGCATGCGCACATAGCGCGGTTCCTGCCCCATCTGCACGACGACGAGCGTATTCATTCGCCGGGGGCTGAGCCCGCAGCCCGAGACGATGACCGGATAAACGATGAACTCCCGGGCGCCGGCCTCTTCCACCATCGTGTCGGCGATGCGGTCAAGAATGCGCGCTGGCTCGAGATAGGCTGTGACCTCCCGATCGATGCAGGCGGGATAGAGCAGCCTGTCGGTCTCGAGCGCCTTTTCGCGCACACCCATCCGATAGGGCACAGGATCAAGCGGCAGCCCATAGGCCGCAAGCACCGCCTCGCGCGGGCTGGCGCCGATGGGCGCACCGGCAATGGGCTGGGGATTGGTCGCAGGCGCCGTGCGCGAGGGCGAGACGAATTGCGGCGCCGCCTGGAGCTGCGCCGGGGCCTCATCGCTGGCGCACGCGGCAAGAGCGCCGCACAGGGCGCCAATCGCAACGATGCCGAGAATCCGCATGGCTTTCTGCCCATCATTTTGCAAAGCAATTCAAAGGTTAACGCCATTTCAGCGCGGACGGGAGGGCACAGCGCCCCGCCCCGTCAATTCTGCCTCGTGGCGTTGCCCAAAATCCCACTTGCGAACGAGTCGCATATAGCTATTAATTAGATCAATTCCAAGTCGCAAAAGGTGTACCATGCGCCGCGATCTGCTGAAAACCGCAACTTACGGCCTGATGCATGTGAGCGTTGCCTTCACGATCGCTTATCTGCTGACGGGCTCCTGGACGCTGGCAACCGGCCTCGCGCTGATCGAGCCGGGTGTGCAGACGGTTGCCTTCTTCCTGCACGAGCGGGCCTGGAAGCGCGTAGGGGACGGCCCCGCCGCCACGGCGTAGAGAGTGCTTCGCGGCGCGAAGCCTGTCCCGGCGCAGGCGGGGATGGGGCGATCCTCTGTCACAGGCGCCCTCACCCTTTGCGGGCGCTTTCAGCGCCCACTCAGGATGGGGAGAATAAGTAGTCCTCACCCAGAGGTGGCCGCGCTT
>JACADY010000036.1 GCA_013389115.1 Alphaproteobacteria bacterium | reverse complement strand
CGTTGCGCGCGCGCGCAATCATGTCGCGGATGTGGAGTGGTCGGCCGAGGATGCGACCCGTACCGAATTCGATTTTCTCTGCCGCTGTGTCGAAAGCGCCATCAAGAACGGCGCGACGACGATCAATATTCCCGACACGGTCGGCTATACCGTGCCGCAGGAATATGGCGAGCTCATCGCGCGGCTGATCGCACGGGTGCCGGGCGCGGAGACGGTGCGCTTTTCAACGCATTGTCACAACGACCTGGGGCTCGCGGTCGCCAATTCCCTTGCCGGCGTCATCAACGGCGCGCGGCAAATCGAGTGCACGATCAATGGGATCGGCGAGCGGGCCGGCAATGCCGCGCTTGAGGAAATCGTGATGGCGATGCGCGTGCGCCGGGACGTCATGCCCTTCTCGACCGGCATCGATGCGACCCAGATCGCGAGAGCCTCAAAGCTCGTCTCGACCATCACCGGATTTCCTGTCCAATACAACAAGGCGATCGTCGGCAAGAATGCTTTCGCGCACGAATCGGGTATCCATCAGGACGGGATGCTGAAAAACACGCAAACCTACGAAATCATGGCCCCGGAAGACGTAGGTGTAGCAAAGAGTTCATTGGTGCTTGGCAAATTGTCCGGACGGCACGCGTTCAAGGAAAAGCTCAGCGCGATGGGATATGAGTTGGGAGCCAATGCCCTTGAAGATGCGTTCCGGCGCTTCAAGGATCTGGCGGACAAGAAAAAGCACGTGTTCGACGACGACATCATCGCGCTCGTCGATGACGAGATGGCGCGCGGGCAGGACCGCATCCAGCTCGTCAACCTGCGCGTCGTCGCTGGAACCTGGGGGCCGCAAACGGCCGAGGTCGACCTCTCGGTCGATGGCAGGGTCGTCAGCGAGATGGCGCGCGGCGACGGGCCGGTCGATGCGGTGCTCAATGTCATCAAGAAGATCTTCCCGCACGAGGTGGTGCTCCAGCTCTATCAGGTGCACGCCGTGACGGAGGGAACCGATGCGCAGGCCGAAGTGAGCGTGCGGCTTGAAGAGGCAGGCAAGAGTGTGACCGGCCGCGGGGCCGACACGGATACTCTGGTCGCCTCTGCAAAGGCTTACATCAATGCGCTCAACAAACTTCTGATCAAACGCGAGAAGACGGCGCCTGAGGCGCTTTCCCTCTCGCGATCGTAAAAACCGGGCGGCCGGCGCCATTCTTGCTCTGGCCGCCTAATCATCGTTGACGATGGTCCCATTATGGGGTGGGCCATTAACTAAGAGGCGAACGAGATGCTGGGCGGTCTCCTGGGCATGTTGTCGAGCGATATGGCTATCGACCTCGGCACGGCGAATACGCTCGTGTACGTGAAGGGACGGGGGATCGTCCTTAACGAACCGAGCGTCGTTGCGATCATCAACCGCGCCGGCAAGAAGCAGGTGCTGGCCGTCGGCAACGAGGCCAAGCAGATGCTGGGCCGCACGCCGGGCAATATCGAGGCGATCCGGCCGATGCGCGACGGCGTCATCGCGGATTTCGAGGTTGCCGAGGAGATGATCAAGCACTTCATCCGGAAGGTGCATAACGGCCGCTCCTTCGCCAATCCGATGATCATCGTGTGCGTGCCCTCGGGCTCGACCGCGGTGGAGCGCCGCGCCATCCAGGACTCAGCGCTTTCAGCGGGCGCGCGCCGGGTGTTCCTCATCGAGGAACCAATGGCGGCGGCGATCGGGGCGGGCCTGCCCGTCACCGAGCCGACGGGCTCCATGGTCGTCGATATCGGCGGGGGGACGACCGAGGTGGCGGTGCTTTCGCTCGGCGGCATCGTCTATAGCCGCTCGGTCCGGGTCGGGGGCGATAAGATGGACGAGGCCATCATCGCCTATATCCGCCGGCACCATAATCTCCTCATCGGTGAGGCGACGGCCGAGCGCATCAAGAAAGAGGTCGGATCGGCGGCGCCGCCGCCGGACGGCAATGGCGTTACCATCGAGATCAAGGGCCGCGACCTGCTCAACGGTGTGCCAAAAGAGATCACCATCAGCCAGCGCCAGATCGCCGAAAGCCTGTCGGAGCCCGTTTCGGCCATCGTCGAGGCGGTCAAGGTCGCCCTCGAGGCGACGCCGCCCGAACTGGCGGCGGACATTGTCGACAAGGGTATCGTGCTGACCGGCGGGGGCTCTTTGTTAGCGAACCTTGATCAAGTCATTCGCGAAGAGACGGGCCTTCCTGTTATCATTGCCGATGAGCCGCTTTCCTGCGTCGCTTTGGGCACAGGCAAGGCGCTTGAACATTTCAAGTCGATGAAGGGTATCTTGAGCACGGCGTAGGCCGGGATTCGGGTAAGGCCAGGGGCGTAATACCAACGTGCGCACGAACGAGCGGAAACATCGGGTCTATCGCCTTCGCACCACCTTCGATGCCTGGTGGCATCGCGGCGCCATCGTCATTCTGCTCATCGTCTCCGGCGGCCTGCTGCTTTCCAACCGGGCCGACACGAGCTGGATCGAACGCGTGCGCATGGAAATCGCGGACGCGAGCATTCCTATCTATGAACTCGCTTCGGCTCCGGCGGATTGGTTTACGGCCCGCCTGCGCGACGGCGAGATGATGCTCAACGTCTATGCCGAGAACCGGCGGCTGCGCGAGGAGAATGAGCGCTTGCGCCAGTGGCAGCACACGGCGCTTTCGCTCGAGCAGCGTGTGTCGCGCTATGAGGCTTTGCTCAATGTGAAGACCGCGCCGGCGGTTTCCTATGTGGCGGCTCAGGTCGTGGCGGAAACGGGCGGCCCCTTCGTTCATGCCGTGCTTCTCAACGCGGGTGATGATGATGGCGTTCGGCCGGGGCAGGCGGTCGTCAACGATTCCGGCCTTGTTGGCCATGTGGTCGCGGTGGGCGATGGCTCGGCGCGGGCGCTCCTGCTTCAGGACCTCAACAGCCGCATCCCCGTGGTCGTTGAGCCGACCAATGTGCGCGCGTTCCTGATCGGGGACAACAGCCTGCAGCCGAGGCTCGAATATCTGCCGCCCAATGTCACCGTCAGTGCGGGCGACCGGATCGTGACGACGAGCGATGGCGGATTGCTGCCGCCTGGGATTCCGGTTGGAATCGTCGCGGGCACGCCCGGCGATTATCGCGCCGCGCTCTTCGCCGACCAGGACCGGCTCGATTTCGTGCGGACGCTGCAATACGAGTTTCCCCGCACGCTCGATGCGGATCCGAGCGGCGAGATGGTGTCGAGCAGCCCACAGCCTTCAGAGCCGCCGCAACCCAGCGCGCAATAGGGGCACAGGATGGGACCCATCGCCGTCCGCCTTTCGCAATTCTTCCTGCTCATCACGCCCTTCCTCACAGGGCTCGCCTTCGTGCTTGTGTCCATGATCCCGTTCAGCGTTTCGGGCGGGCTTTTCGTCACGCCCGCCTTTGCGCTGATGCCCATCTATTTCTGGGGCATGTACCGGCCCGACCTGATGCCGCCGCTTGCGGTGTTCGGCATCGGGCTGTTCCAGGATCTCGTGACGGCGGGGCCGTTGGGCCTGTGGCCGGCCGTCTATCTCTTTTGCTACATGTTCCTCATCTCGCAGCGGCTCATCCTCCTCAGCGTCATGGCGGGGAGAACCTGGGCCGGTTTCACCATCGTGATGGGGCTTGCCGCATTTTTTGCCTGGACCATCGGATCGGCCGCCTATGGCATGGTGCTGTCGCCCCTTTCGCTCCTCATCCAGGCTCTCTTATCGATTGCGATCTATCCTCTCATCGCGCGGGTGCTGCTTTTCCTTCACACCCGCATTCAGCGCGAGCTGGGGTAACAGGTCATGTCGCAGCTCTCCGATGGGCGGGATCATCTTCGCTATGAGATGCTGACGCGCCGCACCGTTGTGGCGGGGGCGGGCACGCTTGCGCTCTTTGGCGTGCTCGCCGGGCGCATGTATCAATTGCAAATCCTTGAGCGCGACAAATACGCAACCCTTGCCGAAGACAACCGGATCAATATCGAGCTGATCGCGCCGCCGCGGGGGCGCATCCTCGACAGGTTCGGGATGGAACTCGCATCCAACCGGCAGAATTTCGGCGTCATCCTCATTCCCGAACGCGCGCCGTCGGTGGAGAAGGCGCTTGCCGCGCTCGAGCGCTATGTGCCGCTCACCGACAAGCAGCGCGAACGGGTGATGCGCGAAGCGAAGCGCAACCGCGCCTTCGTTCCCATCCTCGTTGCCGACAATCTCTCCTGGGAGCAGTTCGCCGCGATCAACTTCCACACCCCCGATCTTGAAGGGCTGCAGCCGCAGGTCGGCGAGACGCGGCACTATCCCTTCGCGGACCGGATGTCGCACGTGCTTGGCTATGTCGCGGCCGTGTCGGAAAAAGACCTTGAGGATGCCGATCCGCTGCTGCAACTGCCGGGGTTCAGGATCGGCAAGCTCGGGATCGAGCGCACCGAGGAAAAGCGCCTGCGCGGGCGGGCGGGAACACGGCGCATCGAGGTCAATGCCTCGGGCCGGGTCATCCGAGAATTGGCGCGCATGCCGGGCCAGCCGGGCGAGGACTTGAAGCTGACGCTCGATATGGAGATCCAGAAATTCGCGCAAGCAAGGCTCGCGGAGGAATCGGCGGCCTGTGTCGTCATGGATGTCCATAACGGCGATGTGCTCGCCTTCGTCTCGAATCCCGGCTTCGACCCAAACGAGTTCAACAAGGGCATTACCCAGGCGAGCTATCAGGCGCTGCTCAACGACGAGAAGAAGCCGCTCATCAACAAGGCGATCGCGGGGCAGTTCCCGCCGGGCTCCACCTTCAAGATGGTGGTCGCGATCGCGGCGATCGAGAACAATGTCATTTCGCCGGAGTCCACCGTCTCCTGCAGCGGCGCGATGGGATTTGGCAGCCATGTCTTCCATTGCTGGAAGCGGGGCGGGCATGGCCCGATGAACATGGTCTCAGGGATCAAGAATTCCTGCGATGTCTATTTCTATGAACTCGCCCGGCGGCTCGGAATCGACAAGCTGGCCGAGATGGCGCGGCGGTTCGGACTTGGGCAGACCTATGGGTTCGAGCTTCCCGGGGAAAGGCCGGGCCTCGTGCCCGACCGGGCGTGGAAATTGGCGACGAGGGGCGAGGAGTGGCATCAAGGCGAAACGCTCATCACCGGGATCGGGCAGGGGGCGCTGCTGGCGACGCCCTTGCAGCTTTGTGTGATGACCGCGCGCGTCGCGAACGGCACCAAGGCTGTGGTGCCGCGTCTCGTGCGGCCGGCGCCCGGGCTTGATGCCAATCTCCCCGAGCCGCCACCGCTTGCGGTTTCGGCGCGAGCGATCCAGATCGTTCAGGCGGGCATGAATGCCGTGACCAATCAAGGCGGCACGGCGGCGCGCTCGCGCATCGATATCGAAGGCTTTGAAATGGCGGGCAAGACCGGCACGTCTCAGGTGCGCCGCATCACGGCCGATGAGCGCGCGCGGGGCATCCGGAAGAACGAGGACCTTCCCTGGCGCCTGCGCGATCATGCGCTGTTCGTCGCCTATGCCCCCACCGCGGCGCCGCGCTATGCGATATCGCTCATCGTGCAGCATGGCGGCGGCGGGTCGAAGGCGGCCGCGCCGCCCGCGCGCGACATCATGCTGCTGACGCTGCAGCGGGATCCCTCGCGCCTCGCGTCGGAATCGGAAAAACCGGGCCAGGAGAAGGGCTAGGGATGGCCGGGTTCACTTTCACCAATTCAGGGCGCGAAGCGCGGATCATCGACAAGCTCGGCGATCTCAACTGGGGCCTCATTGCCGTCGTCTCGATCATTTCGCTCACGGGCTGCGTGATGCTCTATTCGGTCGCGGGAGGGAACATCGATCCCTGGGCGAGCCGGCATGCGACGCGCTTTGCCGCCGGGCTCGTCATCCTCATCACGGTTGCCCTAATCGACATCCGGATCTGGATGAGCCTTGCCTATCCCTCCTATGCGCTCTCGCTGATCCTCCTTGTCGCCGTCGAAGTGGCGGGCGAGACGGGGAAGGGGGCGGAGCGGTGGCTCAATCTCGGCCTCATCCAGATTCAGCCCTCCGAACTCATGAAGATCGCGCTCATTCTCGCCCTTGCCCGGTATTTCCACGGACTGACGCGCGAGGAGGTTTCGCGCTTCTTCAATCTCATTCCGCCGGCGCTGATGATCGGGATTCCGGCCGGGCTTGTTCTCTTGCAGCCCAATCTCGGTACCGCGACGATCCTCGGGCTGGTCGGGTTCGGGCTTTTGTTCCTTTCCGGCTTGAGCTGGCGCTACATCGTGCCGCTGATCGCGGGCGGGGTTGCGGCCGTGCCTATCGGCTGGCTGTTCCTGCACGACTATCAGCGCCAGCGTGTGCTCACGTTCCTCAACCCTGAGGATGATCCCTTGGGGGCGGGCTATAATATTCTCCAGTCGAAGATCGCGCTCGGGTCGGGCGGGCTTTTCGGCAAGGGGTTCCTCAATGGGACGCAGAGCCAGCTCAACTTCCTGCCCGAGAAGCATACCGACTTCATCTTCGTCATGTTCGGCGAGGAATTCGGGCTTTTCGGCGGCTTCCTCCTGCTTTCGCTCTATCTGGTGACGCTTGCCTATGGCGTGGCCATCGCGCTGCAGGCAAGAAGCCAGTTCGCGCGGCTCGTCGCGATGGGGGTCACCATCAACTTCCTCCTCTATATCCTCATCAATGTTTCGATGGTCATGGGGCTTATTCCGGTGGTGGGCATCCCCCTGCCGCTGATGTCCTATGGGGGTACCGCCATGCTGACGGTGATGTTCGGCTTTGGCCTTCTCATGAGCGTCCATTTGCACCGGAACGTCGAAATCGCGCGGCATTCGGGCGCCTTCTGGTAGGGGGGCGCGAGGCTCCTGGACAGGGGCTTGGCGCTCTGCTATCACCCGCTCCCTTCGGCGCTGCGGAAGCCCATCGGATTGGCCTTCCAGAAACCACAGACGCGCCGGGGCCAACCGCGATGACGGCCTGGATGGGTGATTAGCTCAGGTGGTAGAGCAGCTGACTCTTAATCAGCGGGTCAATGGTTCGAGTCCATTATCACCCACCAACTTGTTGCTCACGGCGCAGTCGCGCTTGCGCACCCTTCGGGTCGAACCTTCCCCCGTTTGGTCCACCATTTGGCGTAGCTATGGTGACTCCCCGCCACATCGGCCGGCAATTTTGCGTCTACAGCGTTAATTGACGTTGACCACTCGTTCCGATTGACGCTCAGAATTTCGAAACAGGTTCAAACAATCACGTCGCGCCCGATTTGTTCCATATCTGGCTTGGCATATTGCGTTGTGACAGCCGCGCTTGAAGGATTTCTTTGCGCTGTGGCGTAATGCTGGGACAGGCGGGGCTTGTCCTTCGCGTCGCGTTCAGGTTTGACCCCAGCCGCCAACGAGGATTTGCGCCCGATGATCTCCTCCTCTTCCTCGCCGTCACTTGGCGGCCTCTCGAACTGTCCATGCTGCGGAGCCTTGGGGCATCTGCAAATGCAGTCCACCAACAGCACCTCGGGAGGGTTCACGGCCCAGGCCGTCACGGTGAGCGCAAGCCCCTCGTTCGTTCCCGCATCGGGGAACCAGGACATCGACGGGATCATCTCCAGCCTTGCCTGGAGCACCAACTCTCTCACCTTCAGTTTCCCGACATCGGCCCTTTTCTACGAGTACACGCTCGAGGCCTCCAACAATTTCGAGCCGCTGAACGCGCAGCAGCAGGCGGTGGTGCGATCGTTCTACGACATGATCGAGTCCATCTGCGGGCTGACCTTTACCGAGATCACCGAGACCGCGACGACGCATGCGGACTTGCGCTTTGCCATGTCGGACGAGCCAAGCACCGCCTATGCGAGCTATCCCTGGTATGACGCGCAGGCGGGGGATTCCTGGTACAACAATTCCAGCGGCACCTATGACGACCCTGATATGGGGACGTATGCGTTCAGCACCTTCATGCACGAGATGGGGCATACGCTCGGGCTGAAGCACGGCCATGAAACCGACACGTATGGTGCCCTTCCCACCGATCATGACAGTCTTGAATATTCGGTCATGACCTATCGCTCCTATGTCGGGAGCCCTGGCAGCTATTACACGGCCTATAATGGCCATGCGCCGCAGACCCTGATGCTGTCCGACATCGCAGCGCTCCAGTACATGTATGGGGCGAATTATTCGACCAATTCGGGCAATACGACCTATACGTTCAGCCCGACGACGGGCGAGATGTTCATCAACGGGGCTGGACAGGGCGCTGCTGTTGCGAATGTCATCTTCCGAACCATCTGGGACGGTGGCGGCACAGATACCTATAGTTTCTCGAACTACACGACCAATCTCACTATCGATCTCAACCCGGGCGAATGGTCGACCGTGTCGAGCGCACAGCTCGCCATCCTTGGCTATGACGTGTCGCTTGGCGGCCTGCAATATGCGCGCGGAAACATCGCCAATGCCTGGCTCTATGAGGGCGACACCGCTTCTCTCATCGAAAACGCCATCGGTGGTTCGGGCAACGACGCGATCACAGGCAACCAGGCCAATAACAGCCTTACTGGAAACAATGGCAACGACACGCTGATCGGCGGCGCTGGGAACGATGTGCTGAACGGGGGAAATGGGACCGATACGGCCAGCTACGCTGATGCGAGCTCCGGCGTCAGCGTGGGGCTTCATCTCTCGACCGCGCAGGCGGTGGGGGGCGGGCTTGGCACGGACACGCTCAGCTTCATTGAGAACCTGATCGGCTCTGACTTCAATGACAACCTGATCGGCAGCAGTTCGGCCAATCTCCTGCAAGGCGGAGACGGCGCGGATATGCTGGCGGGGATCGAGGGTTCAGACACGCTGGAGGGGGGCGGGGGGAACGACCTGCTCTTTGGCGGGACGGGCGTTGACTCGCTCTCAGGGGGAGACGGTGACGACACGCTCTATGTGGAAGGCAATGACTCATTGCTCTCGGGCGGGGCGGGCTATGATGTGGTCACCGTGCTCGATGCCGCCGGGGTGAGCGTCACGATCGGAACGGGGATCGAATTTGCGGGCGGCTATACGGGCAATGACACGCTCAATGCGAGCGCGTTAACGACGGCGATCACGATCGGCGGGGCTGAAGGCAACGACACGCTGACCGGCGGAACGGCGGGGGATCTTCTCGCCGGCGGCACGGGCGTGGACACGATCCATGGCGGGGAAGGCAACGACACCATCTTCGGCGATGCCGGGGCCGATGCGCTCTACGGCGATGGCGGCGATGACAATCTCTATGTGCAGGGAAATGATACGACCCTTGAGGGTGGCACAGGCTATGACCGGGTCTATGTGCTCGACGCGGCGGGGGTGAGCATCGGGATCGGCACCGGCATTGAACTGGTCGCGGGCTATACCGGCGATGACACGTTCAATGCAAGTGCGCTGACGACGGCTTTGACGCTGGGCGGCGCCTTGGGGAACGACACGATCTATGGCGGCTCGCAGGCCGACATTATCAGCGGCGGCGGCGGTGCGGACTATCTCGTCGGCAATGGTGGCGCGGACGTCATCTTCGGCGACGACGACAACGACCTGCTGGCGGGGATCGATGGAACGGACACGCTCTATGGCGGCGGCGGCGGTGATCTGCTGTTCGGCGGAACCGGTGTTGACAATCTCTCAGGGGGAGACGGTAACGACACGCTCTATGTGGAGGGCAACGACGCCCTGCTTGAGGGCGGCGCGGGTCACGATGTGATCACCGTGCTCGATGCCGCGGGGGTGAGCATCACGATCGGCACGGGGATCGAGTTTGCGGGCGGCTATACGGGCGACGACACGCTCAATGCGAGCGCCGTGACGACGGCGATCACGATCGGCGGGGCTGAAGGCAACGACACGCTGACCGGCGGAACGGCGGGGGATCTCCTCGCCGGCGGCACGGGCGTGGACACGATCCATGGCGGGGAAGGCAATGATATCATCTTCGGCGATGCGGGCGCCGATGCGCTCTACGGCGATGGCGGGGATGACAGCCTTTACGTCGTGGGGAATGACAGCACGCTTGAGGGCGGCACAGGCTATGACCGGGTCTATGTGCTCGACGCGGCGGGGGTGAGCATCGGGATCGGCACCAGCGTTGAACTGGTCGCGGGCTATACGGGCGATGATACGTTCGATGCGAGCGCGTTGACGACGGCGGTGACACTGGGCGGCGCCTTGGGGAACGACACGATCTATGGCGGCACGCTGGCCGATGTTCTCAGCGGCGGCAGTGGCACCGATATCCTTGTCGGCAACGGCGGCGCGGACGTAATCTTCGGCGATGACGATGCCGATTCGATTTACGGCGGCGCCGGCGATGATGCCATTTTCGGCGGAAGCGGCGGTGATACCGTCTATCTGGCCGACGGATCGGACAACGACACGATCTATGGCTTTGAGGATGGCTTCGACATCTTCGATTTCTCGGGCCATTCCTCCGTCAACAGTCTCAGCGATCTTACGATCATGACTGTCGGCTCCGATGTCCAGGTGCTGTTCGCGGGCGGTCAGCTTCTGATCATCGGCGCTGCGGGCCAGATCGACGGGACAGATTTCGGCTTCTGATCCACGCGCTGGACAGGCGGCAAAACCCGTCTGGTGGCAGGCGGTTACACGCGACTGTTTATCCTTGAGGTTCCATGGCCCGCAGGCTATAGGGCGAAATGGCGGCGCGAGCGGGGCGGCGCCCGCTTCCTATCGTCTTAAAAAGCCAACATCCATCATGGGATCACTCGGTGCATGGCGAGCCAAGTCGCAGTCCTAATTCTTGGAATGCATCGCAGCGGGACTTCGGCGTTTTCGGGCGTTTTAGGCGCCGCAGGTTTGTCGCTGCCTAAGGCCCTTCTTCCCGCGAATGAATTCAATGCCAAAGGGTATTTCGAATCCGAGCCGCTCGTGCGCGTGCATGATGCGCTACTTGAGCAGCTCGGGCGCACCTGGCAGAGCGTGCAGCCGCTCGATGAAGCGCGCCTCCATACGCCCTTGGCCGATGACTATGGCCGCCGCATCGAAGACGTGCTCGGTGCGGAATATGCGCGCGGGGATGCGGCATGGGTGATCAAGGATCCCCGTCTGTGCACGCTCTTTCCCTTGTGGCGCGACGTGCTTGCGCGGATGGATGTCGCGCCACGCATACTCATTCCTTTCCGGCCAGTTGCGGACGTTGCCGCCTCCCTTGCGCATCGCGACGGTATCAGCTTTGCCCACGGCATGATGCTGTGGATGCGGCACGTGCTTGACGCGGAAAAACACACGCGGGGGGTTCCCCGACTGTTCGTTCCCGTGGCGGCATTGATCGAGGATTGGCGGCAATGCCTTCATCGCATCGCGGGCGCCCTTGGCGTTTCGCTGCATGGCGATGACGAGGCAAGGGCGCGCGAGATCGAAGCGTTCCTGTCGCCAGAGCTATTGAAGGGGCGTGATCACTTCCAATCGTTGGAGCCAGGCAGAGCCGATATTCCCGGTACTGACGAATTAACCGCGCTCCTGCATGAAATCTCCGCCCATGAGGGCGCGTTCGATGCGCAATTCGATCGGATCGCCGCGCCGTTCAATGACCGGGCCGAGGCTGTAGGGCAGGTGATGAGTGGCATCGAGCTTTCGCAGCTCAAGTGGATCCGCAAATACTATCACGCCGCCGAGCAACTGGCTCAAGCAACACAACATCACCAGCAGAACCTCAAGGGTGCTGCGGAGCTCAACGCGCGCTATCAGGCGGCCTTGAAGGAAGAGCGGGAGGCCGTGATCCGTGCCTCGCGCCGCCTGGAGGGGGAAGCGGCGTTGGAAGCGCAACTCAAGGCGGCGCAGGACAGTCTTGCTACGCGGCAGGAAGAAAATCGGCGCCTGGACACTGCGCGCCAAGCCGCGGCCGAGGAATTGACAAAGGCGAGGGCCGCGAACCGCCTCCAGCATACGCTTCTCATCAAGGCGCAATCGGCGGCGCGAGACATGGCGTTCGAGGCGACGCGGGCGCATAAACGGCCGCTCAACACGCTTGCGCGCCATGCGGGGTTCAAGATCCTCCAGAGTGCCCTGCGCATGGGGCTCGTCCCATCGGGGACGCAGCGCAAGAAACTGGAGCGGTCGCTCGCCAAGCGCGATCCCAAGCGGTTTCTGCGCGGGGCAGATCAGTTGGACGCCGAATGCGCTCAAGGGTATTCCGATCTGTCGAACCGACCCCTTCTCATGGCGCGGACGGGGGGCGATGCTGTCAGCGATGACGCCGTGCTCTCGCCGCAAAGCGAGCGGCCGCCCGCGCCGCCCGTCCGGCTGATCGCATTCTATCTGCCCCAATTTCATCCGATTCCGGAGAATGATCGCTGGTGGGGGCGCGGTTTCACCGAATGGACGAATGTCAGTAAGGCTCAGCCGCAATTCGTCGGCCATGAGCAGCCGAAACTCCCCGGCGAGCTTGGCTTTTACGATTTGCGTCTGATCGATGTGCAGCGCCGCCAGGCAGAACTCGCGCGGCTCTATGGCATTGCGGGCTTTTGCATGTACTTCTATTGGTTCGCGGGCAAGACGCTGCTCGAGGCGCCGATCCAGCAGCTCTACGAGAATCCCGATATCGACATCGAGTATTGCCTCTGCTGGGCGAACGAGAACTGGTCGCGGCGCTGGGACGGGCTCGACAGCGAAATCCTTATGGCGCAGCACCATTCCCCTGAGGATGACGAAGCGCTGTTCGCCCATATCGCAAAATATCTGCAAGACCCGCGCTATATCCGGATCGAAGGCAAGCCACTGTTCGTCGTCTATCGGCCGGGGCTTCTGCCGCAGGCGCGCGAGACGGCTGAGCGCTGGCGTGCATTGGCGCGCGCGAACGGAATCGGCGAGATCTTCCTCGCCTTTACCCAATCCTTTGACAGTTTCGATCCGGCCGATATCGGCTTTGATGCCGCGATCGAGTTTCCACCCAACAATATTCCGCCCACTGACATCACCGGTGAGATCGAGCGCATCAACCCCTCGTTTTCCGGACGTGTCTATGACTGGCGTGCGCTCGTTGAACGCAGCCGACCCTATGCGCCGTCGGATGACCGGCTCTTTCGCGGCGTCAATCCCTCCTGGGACAATGAAGCGCGCCGTCCAGGGCGTGGGACGGTTTTCGCCCATGCCTCGCCGGCCGGCTACCGGGAATGGCTGGAGAATGCGGCGCGCGACACGCTGGAGCGGATCAGCGAGCCCTCGCGGCGCTGCGTTTTCATCAATGCCTGGAACGAGTGGGCGGAAGGCGCATGCCTCGAACCCGACAGGCGGCGCGGCTATGCCTATCTCCAGGCGACCCGCGATGCGCTCGCCGATCTGGGCAGCAAGCGGGAACCAGGGGCGGCCGGGCAACGCGCCCGGCGGCGCATCGTTTATGTCTCGCACGATGCCTATCCGCATGGCGCGCAGATGCTCTCGCTCGGCATCATCACGGCGCTGAAGAACGAACTTGGCTACGCGGTCGATATCGTGCTCCTGGGCTCAGGGCCGCTTCTGCCGCAATTTGCGGCCCTGGGAACCGTGCATGATCTGACGGGCGATGCCACGGGCGAGCGCGCGGCGGCGCTCGTCAAAGCCCTTCGAGCGCAAGGACATCACCTTGCCATCACGAACACCACCGTCTCTGGCTACTTCGCGTGGGTGCTGAAAGGGGCCGGGTTTCGCGTCGTCTCGCTCGTGCATGAATTGCCCGGCCTCATTCAATCCTACAAGCTCGAAGGCCACGCGCGGGCGATCGCGGAACACGCGGACCACGTCGTATTTGCCTCAGCATTCGTGCAGGAGAAATTCGAGACGATCGCACCCTTGCGCGAGCGGTCTTGCGTGATCCGTCCGCAAGGTCTCTATGCGGCACGGGCACCGCGCGATCCGGCGCCCGTCGCGCAAATCCGCGCTCGCTTGCGAAGCCGCCTTGGCCTAGGTGCGGATACACTCATCGTGCTTGGCGTCGGCTTTGCCGATGAGCGCAAGGGTATCGATCTCTTTCTCGATGCGGCGGAGAAACTACTCCGTTTACGGAGCGATGCCGCCCTCCTTTGGGTTGGCGCGTTGCACCAGCATCTGGAGCCGAGCATCCGAAAAAGGGTGCGGGACGCAAAACTCGAGGAGCGGATTCTCTTTCCCGGGCGGGTCGAGTTGTCGGAAGTCGGGGAATATTATGCCGGCGCGGATGCCTATGCGCTCACCTCGCGCGAGGATCCGTTTCCCTCTGTCGTGCTCGAAGCGTTCGATGCGGGGCTTCCGGTCGCTGCCTTCGATGGCACGACGGGGCTTGGCACATTGATCGAGGAGGGCTTTGGCGCCCTCGTACCCGCCTTCGACACACAGGCGATGGCGGTTGCCCTTGACCGTCTGTTGAATGAGCGCAAGGCGGGTTCGCCGCGCGTGAAGGCGGCTCAGGTGATCATCGATGAGCGGTTTTCGTTCCGGCGATATGCCTTTGATCTTGCCGCGCTTGCCGACCCTCACTTCAGGCGCGTGTCGGTCATCGTTCCGAACTACAACTATGCCGGGCTTTTGCTTGAACGCCTGCGCTCGATCGCGAGTCAAACCTATCCCATCTATGAAGTGATCGTGCTTGACGATGCCTCGAGCGATGGAAGCGCCGACTGGTTGAGGGCCAACCTCGCTTCTCTCATCCCTGAAGCGCGGCTCGTCGTCAATGCCAGCAACTCAGGTTCCGTGTTCAAGCAATGGCGCAAGGGCGTCGAGCTGGCGAGTGGCGATGTCGTCTGGATTGCGGAGGCGGATGATCTTTCTTCTCCCCACTTCCTTTCCGAAGTCATGGCGGGGGCCGTCAAGGAGGGCGTTGTCCTCAGTTATTGCCAGTCGCGGCAAATGGGCGAAGACGGTACCATTCTTGCCAACGATTATCTCGACTATGTGCGTGATGTTTCGCCCGCCAAATGGACGGCGCCCTATGTCGTCGAGGGGCTTGAGGAAATCGCGTGCGCGCTTTCGGTCAAGAACACGATTCCCAATGTGAGCGCCTGCGTGTTCTCGCGTTCGGCACTGCTTTCCACGATGCGAGCATTGGAGGATCAGCTTCCCGACTACAAGGTCGCCGGCGACTGGCTCGTCTATGTGGAGCTTTTGAAGAAGGGGCGGGTCGCCTTCAGCCCAGAGGCGCTCAATGATCACCGCCGCCATGCGGGCAGCGTGACAACGGGCACCAAGAGCGATAAGCATTTGCGCGAGATTCTAGGCTTGCAGGCGCATGTTCGCCATGCGGTCGCCGTTTCGCCAGATCTCGATGCTCTTGCAGATGCGTTCGCGCGCCATGCCTATCGCTATCTGGGGCTGGCGAGCGATGCGGTGCCGGAGATCGACCTCAATCCGGCTTATGCGCCGCTCATGGCGGGCGCAAGTTCCGGCGCTGGATCGCAGAAGCGCAAAGCTTCGCCCCCGGTCGCGTTCGAAAGTCTGCCTGTCGCTGAAGAGCACAAGGCCAAACCCGCCGTTCCCAAGAAGGCCGCGACAACGCGATTACCACCGTATACGGAGGAATTGCTCTCCTATGTGCGGGAAGGGGCGTTCGAGCAGCAGGTGCCGAGCGCCATCCATGAGCAGGATTTCATCTTCCGCTTTCTCGTTGAGAATCGCAGCTTCGCCAATCAACGCGCCGCCGCTCACTATTACTTTGGCGATGGCAGGCGATCGGCCGAACGTCTGCGCGAACTCGTTTTCAAGCTGCTGCCGGGTTCTCGTCTCAAGGAAGACGCATTCTCGCTTCTTGAGTTCGCGTCCGGCTATGGCTGTGTCACGCGCCATTTCCGCAATGTGTTTCCCTCGGCGGATATCGTGGCGTGCGACATTCACGAGGAGGCGATCGGTTTCATCGAGGCCGAGCTTGCCGTGCCGGCCCGCCTTTCTCGTTCGGTTCCCGAGGAACTCAACCTTGGCCGACAGTTCGATGTCGTCTTTGCCCTCTCATTCTTCTCTCACATGCCGCTCCGAAGCTGGGGGCGCTGGGTCGAAGCGCTTCTGCGCCATACTGCGCCCGGCGGATATCTTGTGTTCACGACGCAAGGGCTCACCAGTCGCAGGTTCTTCGGCAACCCGGAAATCCCCGAAAATGGATTCTGGTTTCGCGCCGAGAGCGAACAGAAGGATCTCGATCTTGCCGAATATGGGCAGACCATCGTGACGCCCGAATTTGTGCAGCGCGAAGTCGCACGTCTCGCCGTGCCCCTCATTTTCCAACAGGAAGCGTTCTGGTGGGGCCATCAGGACGTCTATGTCCTTGGCACGGAAATGGCACCCAGCGTGCAAGTGCCGCGACAGGCAAACGCACTGACCTGAATTTAATGACATTAGACAGACGGAATCTGGCTCGATAATCAGTTCCAGAACTGATGGAACGTTGTATGGGTTGGGTTTGCCTTTCCAAGCGCATCAAGCGCGTGCTTTATCGCGGGTATGGGTATTTTGTTTTACGACTCAACAGCCGTTTCAAATCAGCACTGTTTTCCTAGTTGTGTGTAAGCGGTTGAACGCGGGATGAGTTTGGATACTTATTTCGAGAATATTTTCCAGGATATTCCTAACTCTGGGAACGATAATTGTGATTGTGATTTGAATTGTTCTTCAGTGTGCGCCATCGCAATGCTCCCCCGTGTCGGCAGCACCATGCTTTGCTCGCTTCTTGAGAAAACAAAAGTTTTCGGGTTTCCGGATGAATACTTAAATCCGCGCGGGCCGATGCAGATGTTCGCATCCGAGCTGCACAGCTCCTGTTTTTCGGATTACTGGCGGAAGGTCACGGTATCGAAGGCGACCGGGAACGGCGTGTTTTCCTTGAAGATCAGCTATGGAGACTTTCATCCGCTTTTGAACGTGTCGCCGCTTTCGCAGATACTGCCGAACGCACGATTTATCTATCTCGATCGCAAGGACGTGCTCGCGCAGGCCATTTCACTTCAGAGCGCAATTACCTCAGGGGTCTGGCATCGCGATGCCGATGGAAACCTATTTCGCTCGATCTCCAAGGCGGGCCCTCAGTACAGCCGCCATGCGCTGGAGATGCGCATCCAAGAGCTGCTGCTGCAAAAGGCGCAATGGGAGTCATTCTTCCTCATCTACAATGTGGAGCCGTTGCGCATCATGTATGAGGATCTTGAGGAAAACATTTCCGATACGATCCGGCGATGCCTGGACTTCATAGGCGTGACGTCGCAGGTGCCGGTCGAGCGTATAGTTCCCGCGACGTCCAAGCTGGCAAACGAGGTCAATCTCGCCTGGTACGAACGGTTCCAAAGCGAGCACAGCCTTTAGGCCCCTTGTTCTCACCCGTCACGCCCTGCGCCTTTGCCATCATGGGTGAGAAGCGGGCCATAGAGATCGGGCCGGCGGTCGCGGAAGATGCCCCAATTGGCGCGTGTTTGCCGGTTGGCAACGAAATCTGCGGCGGCGGTCAGCACGGCTTCTCCTGAAACAGGCGCCTCCGCCACCTTCGCGCCAAAGACGTCGGTGATGAAGGACGAGCCATAGAAGGTGATGGCGAGCCCGCGCTGCTCCTCGCGCCCGACACGATTGGACGCGATGACGGGCACCAGGTTGGCAGCCGCATGGCCCTGCATGGTGCGCTGCCAGTGTTCCCTCGAATTGATCGTGGGGTCGTGCGGCTCAGAGCCGATCGCCGTGGGGTAGCAGATCACGTCAGCACCCTTGAGGGCGAGAATGCGCGCAGCCTCGGGAAACCACTGGTCCCAGCAAATGGCAAGCCCGAGCATGCCGAACCTGGTCGGCCAGACCTTGAAGCCGGTGTCGCCGGGCGTGAAATAGTATTTCTCGCGATAGCCGGGACCGTCGGGAATGTGGGATTTGCGATAAATCCCCAAGATCTCGCCCGTTGCATCGATGATGGCGGCGGAGTTGAAGCGCGCATTGTTGTCGCGCTCATAAAAGGACACGGGCAGGACCACGCCCAGCGACTTGGCCAGGGCACTCATGTGCCTTATGGCGCGGTTCTCACCGACGGTTTGTGCCCCCATCATCAGGTCAGGTTCCTGCTCCTTGCAGAAATAAGGCGTCTCGAAGAGCTCCTGCAGGAGGATGATGTTGGCCCCCTTTTGCGCGGCCGTGCGGACGAGGCGCTCGGCACTGGCGATGTTCTCATCGCGGCTGTGCGTGCAGGCCATTTGCGTCGCGGCAAGCGTAACGATCGTCATGACTGCTTCTGCTCCTCGCTCAGGCTTGGCGGGCCATTCATCCGTTTCTGTTCGTCCTAAATTGGCTACTGGTCCGGGCGCAAGGCTAATCAAGCGCAAAGGCCCATGGCATCCGATCCGGTCCCGCCCTCTTAATGACTTAAATCCGGTTCATACATGCTATAGTGACGATAAGGGGTGCCCCATGTCAGCCATTGCGTGGATCGTTCTATTCCTTGGCGTTGTATCGATCCTTTGGATCGGCGCGGCGCATATCGTTGCGCTTATCAACGATGAGGCGATCGCACGGCGCTTTGGCAAGCGAAAGCGCTGTGCCTTCGACGACTGAGGCGCGTGTGGTGGCGCATGGGTCGTCGCCCAGCTGCCGCCTGGAGGGGCGAAACTTCGTCCCATGCCTGAACATGCTTTTTGTCAGGCCAGGGTGCTGAGCGCGTAGGCGAGCGCGCTCATGGCTGCTAGCGCGAGAAACGGCCAGGTGAGAGCCAGAGCCAAAAATGAATTCCTGCCATTGGCGGGACGGAGCAACAGGCCAAGAACGCTTGTCGCGAAATTCCCGATGACCAACCCCGTCATCAGGAGCAAAACCCAGCCTATCGTTTCCGTCATCGGGTGCGTTTCCGTCACGGCCATAACGTAAACGCTGAACAATTCGGGCATCTCAGGTGCCTCCGATCATGCAATCCTCTCACAATAGTGGTGCAACGGGGCGACCTTGACCAGTGTCCCGCTTCGGCTGCGCTTTCGATCGATGCGTGCATTGCCCCATCCCTCGAATGCCGAAAAATGGTCCGCTTGGCACACGTTTCCCCGTTCGAATTGATCTAGTGCAAGAAGCCTTGAATGCCGGCGTGTAAGCCATTCATCCACTGTCACAAACACCTGATCTGATGCGGCGACCAACTTCGCGACCAGCGGCGGCAATGGACCTTTTTCCTCGCGATATCCTCACTCTCCACCTGCTGCCCGGCCGCGTGCGCCTTGGCATTGCGGCGCTCAGGCACAGGCCAGAGCTTTCGTCCGAACTGGAAGCATGGCTCAGCGAGGAGCCCGGGATTCGCTGCGTGCGCGCGAACAATGTGACGGGGTCGGTGGTAGTCGACTTCGAGCCTGGCTTGGAGCAAGAGCGCATTCATCGGTCCATCAAGGCCTTCCTGCGGGGCGGCAAGGCGCCAAAACGCTCCCGCTCGCGTGTGCTCGCCTCGGCGGCCGCGCCGGCGCAAAGCAAAAGCCGCCCATTGCGGAACGGGGCGCGCAAAAAGCCTGCCGCCCTTCCCCGATGGTCGCCGCCCGCCAACGACCAGCCATGGCACGCACGCGAGGCCGTCGAAATTCTTCAGGCGTTTGCGAGCGATCCGATAACGGGGCTGTCGGCGGAAGAGGCGAAGGCGCGCCTTCGAAATTTTGGCCGCAATACGCTGCAGCGGAGCCGGGCGCGATCCGAGGTCGCGATCTTCGCCTCCCAGTTCGCCAGCCTGCCGATCGGTCTTCTTGGAGCTTCGGCCGTCGTTTCAGCGGCGACAGGCGGGATCGCCGATGCCGTGGTGACGGGTGCGGTCGCGCTCATGAACGGCGTCATCGGCTATATGACCGAGTGGCAGGCGGAGCGCACGCTGCGCAATTTTGCGGCGCCCAAATCGCACAAGGTCTGCGTCATTCGCGATGGGGCACCCGCTCTTGTGGACACCGACGAGGTCGTGCCCGGCGATGTGCTCTCCTTCACGCCCGGGGACTATGTCGCGGCCGATGGCCGGGTCTTTGCCAGCCATAATCTCACCATCGATGAAGCCGTGCTGACGGGCGAGAGCGTCCCTGTGCTGAAGTTCGAGCAGGCTTTGCCGGAGCCTGACCTGCCGCTTGCGGAGCGGCGCAACATGGTCTTCATGGGTACGTCCGTGTCCGGCGGGAGCGGCCAGGCCGTCACGATCGCAACCGGCCAGAAGACCGAGCTGGGGCATATTCAATCGCTTGCCGGCGAAGCGGAGCGGCCGCCGACGCCCGTCGAGCGAGAGCTCGATGCGCTCGGCAAGCAGCTTGTGCTGCTTGCCGGCGGCATATGTGCCGTTATGTTCGGGATCGGCATTCTGCGGGGCTATTCCCGGCTCTCGATGCTGAAGAATGTGGTTGCGCTGGCGGTCGCGGCCGTGCCTGAGGGGCTGCCCACCGTCGCAACGACGACGCTTGCCCTCGGCCTCAAGCAAATGGAGAAGAAGGACGTCCTTATCCGGCGCCTTGATGCAGTCGAGGCTCTGGGTTCGCTTCAGACCGTATGCTTTGACAAGACGGGAACGCTTACCGCCAACTCCATGCAGGTCGAGGCGGTCATTCTTCCTTCCGCGCAGATCCGGGGAGAGACGCTGCGCCCAGAGGAGGGGGCACAGCCCCGCCCAAGCGTTGATCTCTCAGCCCTCTTGCGCGTCGGCGTATTGTGCAGCGAGGCCCACATCGTCCATGACGGCAATGGGCACGATCATCTGACGGGCTCGGCGACCGAGGCGGCGCTGCTGCAACTCGCGCAGGAACATGGCTTCGACATCGACGCCATGCGCCAGGAATATCCGTGCCTCGATACGGCCTATCGCGACGGCACGCGGAAGCGGATGACGACCGTGCACGTGCTGCTCGGAGAGGGAGAGCGGTTCGTAGCCGTCAAGGGCAGTCCTGAAGAAGTCCTCTCCCTTTGTGACACCGCCCTCGTACACGGCGACATCGCGCCGTTGGACCCTGAGTTGCGGACGCAGATCCTTGAGGCCAACGATCAGCTCGCCGCGGAAGGGTTGCGGGTGCTCGGCTTTGCGTCACGCCATGCCTATGAGGGCGACGGACCGGAAGAGGAGCATCTCACCTGGCACGGGCTTGCAGGGCTTGCCGATCCCGTGCGTGAGGGCGTTTCTGAGGTTCTCTCCCGCTTTCACCAGGCCGGCATCCGCACGATCATGATCACTGTCGATCAGGCCGGAACGGCGGCGTCCGTCGCGCGCTCGCTTGGCCTTTCGCGCTCGGGCATCGTGCGCGTGGCGACTGCGTCCGACATCGAAACGCTTTCCGATGCGGCGCTTTCCGATCTTGCAACCAAAGCGAGCGTGTTCGCGCGGGTGAGCCCGGCGCACAAGCTGAAGATCGTTCAGGCGCTGCAACGCGCAGGGCTCGTCGTCGCCATGACGGGCGATGGCGTCAATGACGGACCGGCGCTCAAGGCGGCCGATATCGGCATCGCGATGGGGCGCTCCGGCACGGATGTCGCCAAGGACATCGCCAATGTCGTGCTGCGCAATGACAATCTGGAAACGCTGATCTCCGGCATCGCGCAGGGGCGGTCCATCTATGGCAATATCCGCAAGGCGCTGCGCTTCCTGCTTGCGACCAATCTTTCCGAGATCCTTGTGACCCTGGGCGAGGCGCTGCACGGACAGAACGAGCTTGAAACGCCGCTCGAACTGCTGTGGATCAACCTTGTCACCGATATTCTGCCCGGGCTTGGCCTTGCCATGCTGCCGCCCGATGAGGACGTGTTGGCGCGCCCGCCAAGGCCCTCCAACGCGCCGATCCTCAGCTGGCAGGATTTCAGGCAGATCGGCGCGGAAGCCGGTGTCATCGGCGCCAGCGTGCTCGGCGCGCATCTCTATGCCTTGGGCCGCTATGGCGTCGGGCCACGCATGCGGGCCGTGACTTTCTCCAGCCTCGTATTTGCGCAGCTTGCCTATACCTATGCCTGCCGGCACGAGCTTGGCGCGCCCGCGCGGCTTTCCGCCATGTTCGAATCGCGCCCGCTCAACCTTGCCGTTGCAGCCTCTGCCGGTCTTCAGGCGTTGCCGCTGTTCGTGCCGGGGGTGCAGCGACTGCTTGGCATCTCCGCGCTTTCAGCCGCCGATATCCCCATCGTCACAGCCGCGGGCCTTGCGCCGTTCCTGCTTGCGGAGTTCTTCAGAACTTCCCGCGCATCAGGCTTGCAGCCTGAAAGGCAAGGGTGATCGCGGGCGACATGATCTGACCGCGCAAGGTCTGAACGCCGGCCAGCACGAGAAGCCCGCCCGAAATCGTGCTTGTGAGATCGAGGCGGTCGCCCGTTGCGCTTTTGATCCTGGCATCAAGATCAAGCGCCCCGCGTGCAACCCTCACCGCGAAGGGTTCCAAAATCGCTTCAGCCGCAAGGACATCGAACAGGTCAAGCTCCGCACAAAGTGCAAGGAGCGCGGCATCGTCCAGCGCGTGAAAAACAAGAAGGCTGCCCGTGAAGGGGCGGGCGGTCACCGCATGGATGCCTGGCACCTCGCCCAGCGCATGCGCCACGCGATCAAAGAAAGCCTCGTCGCCACGCCGCGCGTCAAGGCGCAGGCGCATGCGCCCGGGCAGGCTGTGAACGACCTCCGCCTTTGGGCGATCAATCGCGCTTGCGGCGCGGCTTTGCTTTGCGGACATTCGTGGCCGGTTCGGTTTGGGGCTCGGGTGCTTCGTCGTTTGCAGGTGCCGCGGCGCCGGCCGCAGCGGTTGCGGCACTCAAATCAACAGCCACCTCCGCCAAGAGATCGTCCCAGGCTTCGCTCATCTGCGCCATGTGGCGGCGCGCTGCGACGGCAGCGAGTGCCGCATTCTTCAGCGCCGATTTTGCAAGGGGCCGCACGCGCCGCGCCGCCTGCGGGGCAACAAGGGGTGCTGCCAAGACGACGACGGCGCATGCCGCCACGCCAAGTGCGAATGCCAAACCTGCTCCGCGGGCGTCGATTGCCATGGTCATCCTCGATGTTGCGTGCAGACAAAACCAGAGCCGGGGCGATCCCACAAGGGGCTTGGCGTCGCGGGCTTGCGGTTAGTTTCAAGTGTAACTATCCTTCGATTCCGTCAGGGGCCACCCATCCAAGGTGGCAGAACGGGAGGAAAGCCATGGCCGATCTCTTCGACAATCCGATGGGTACGGACGGGTTCGAATTCGTCGAATACACCGCGCCAGACCCAACAGCGCTGCACGCGCTGTTTCTGCGCATGGGGTTTCGGGCCGTGGGCCGTCATCGGTCCAAGGCGGTGACGCTTTATCGTCAGGGTGAAATCAACTTCATCGTCAATGTCGAGCCCGGCAGTCATGGGGCGCGCTTTGCCCAGAATCATGGCCCTTCAGCCTGCGCGATGGGATTTCGGGTGAAGGACGCGGCCCGGGCCTATGCCCGCGCGATCGAGCTTGGCGCAAAGCCGTTCCATTCTCCTGTCGGACCGATGGAGCTCAACATCCCCGCCATCATGGGCATTGGGGGCAGCGTCATCTACCTCGTGGATCGCTATAGCCCGGTTTCGATCTACGACGTCGATTTCGTGGCGAGCGATGCTTCGCTTGGACTTACCCATGCGGGCGCCGGCCTCAAATCAATCGATCACGTCACGCATAATGTGTTTCGCGGCAACATGGACGAGTGGGCTGGGTTCTATGAACGGCTCTTCAATTTCCGCGAGATCCGCTATTTCGATATCGAGGGGAAACTGACGGGCCTTAAAAGCCGGGCGATGACGAGCCCTTGCGGGAAGATCCGTATACCGATCAACGAATCCTCCGACGACAAATCGCAGATCGCCGAGTTCCTCAGCGCGTATCGCGGCGAGGGCATTCAGCATATCGCGCTGTCGAGCGATGACATCTATCGCACGGTCGAGGCGTTGCGCGGACAGGGCGTTCTTTTTCAGGATACGCCAGGCACCTATTTCGAGGGGGTCGATGCACGTGTGCCCGGGCATGGCGAAGACCTTGGCCGCCTCAAACGCAACCAGATTCTCATCGATGGCGATGCGAACAAGGAAGGGCTGCTGCTGCAGATCTTCACGCAGAATGCCATCGGGCCGATTTTTTTCGAGATCATTCAGCGCAAAGGCAATGAAGGGTTCGGCGAGGGCAATTTCAAGGCGCTCTTTGAATCGATCGAACTCGATCAAATCCGGCGCGGCGTGCTTGACGCCAGCGGGAGCAAGGGGAGCTGAGATCATCATGGCCGGCCGAGATTGGATTACATTTTCGCGTGTCGAGGGGGAGGCTTCGCGCCAGGCGCACGCGGATCTGCCCGATGGCACCTTTGAGCGCGAAATTGGGCAGGAAGGATTTTTCGGTCCCGCGGCGCATCTTCATCATCGTCATCCGCCGACCGCGTGGTCGGAATTCACAGGGCCTTTGCGGCCGCATGCCTTTGATCTTGGCGCCTTGAGGGCGGGTGGCGATTTGCCGTGGCGTGCGCCTGTCTTGCTGCGCAACGCCTCCGTCGCCATTTCCTTTTGGGGGATCGAACGGGAGATGACCTCTCTTGCGCGCAATGCGGATGGCGATCAGCTCTTCTTCGTGCATGAAGGGGAGGGGGCGCTCTTTTGTGATTGGGGGCATCTGTCCTATCGCCCGGGCGACTACATCGTCATGCCGCGCGGCGCGATGTGGCGACTGTCGCCCTCCGTTCCTTCGCGTCTCCTCCTTATCGAGGCGACGGGCTCCCATTTCCGGCTGCCGGACAAAGGCATTCTCGGTCGGCATGCGATCTTCGATCCGGCGATGCTCGATGTGCCGGCGATCAATGCAGCCTTCAAGGCGCAACAGGATGAGCGTCCCTGGCAGGTCGCGATCAAGCGGGGGGGCGCCGTCTCAACCGTCACCTATCCCTTCAATCCGCTCGATGCCATTGGCTGGCATGGCGATCTTTCACCTGTGCGGATCAATGTCCGTGACATCAGGCCGATCATGAGCCACCGCTATCATGTGCCGCCAAGCGCGCATTCCACCTTCATCGCCGATCGCTTCGTCGTGTGCAGCTTTGTGCCACGGCCATTCGAGAGCGATCCGGGCGCCCTCAAAGTGCCGTTCTTCCACAACAATGACGATTTCGATGAAGTACTCTTCTATCATGCGGGTGATTTCTTCAGCCGCGACAACATCAAGGCGGGCATGATCACCTATCATCCTTGCGGCTTCACGCATGGACCGCATCCGAAGGCCCTTGAGAACGCCTTCAAGCCTCGCAAGGATGCAACTGATGAATACGCGGTCATGATCGATACGCGCGATGCACTGGAAGTTGGGGAGGGCGGACGCGCGTGCGAGGTCGATGACTATGTGAACAGCTGGAAGGCGCGATGAAGCTGGCTTCGCTTAAAGGTGGGCGGGATGGCATGCTCGCGGTCGTCTCGCGGCACCTTGAAACCCATGTGACCGTTCCTGACGTCGCCCCAACTCTCCAAAGTGCGCTCGATCGCTGGAGCTTGGTGAGCCCACAGCTTCAAGCGGTGAGCGAGGCACTCAATCAAGGGTCGCTCCAGCATGCGATGCCGTTTGATCCGGCTCGATGCATGGCGCCGCTGCCGCGCGCCTATCAGTGGGCGGATGGATCGGCCTATGTGGGCCATGTCGAATTGATGCGCAAAGCACGCGGCGTACCGATGCCGGAGCGCTTCTGGAGCGACCCTCTCATCTATCAGGGTGGATCGGACAGCCTGCTTGGGCCTATGGATGATATTCTGTGTGCGGATGAGTCCTTCGGTATTGATCTTGAGGCCGAGATCGCCGTCATCACCGATGATGTGCCCATGGGGGTTCAGCCAGCGCGTGCGGCGGGCCACATCAGGCTTCTCATGTTGCTCAATGACGTCTCCTTGCGCGGTCTCATACCGGGAGAACTGGAGAAGGGGTTCGGTTTCTTTCAATCAAAGCCGGCGACATCGTTCTCTCCCGTTGCGGTGACCCCCGATGAGCTGGGCACCGCGTGGCACGACGGACGGGTGCATTTGCCTCTTCATGCCTATGTGAACGGCGTGAGGATCGGCTCACCCGAGGCGGGCGAGGAAATGACCTTCTCCTTCCCGCAACTGATCGCGCATGCCGCGCGGACGCGGGAACTCGAAGCGGGAACGATCATCGGCTCGGGCACCGTTTCCAACAGGGATCGCTCGCGCGGCTCGTGCTGTCTTCATGAAATCCGGATGCTCGAAGTGCTCGCGGGCGGCGCGCCCAAGACCCCCTTCCTATCATTCGGAGATCGCGTGCGGATCGAGATGACCGACGCTGCGGGCCGTTCAATCTTTGGCGCCATCGATCAACGCGTCGTTCAGCTTGAGGTGGAAAAGTGAAACTCTGGAGCTACGCGCATTCATCGGCCGCCTTTCGGGTCAGGATCGCGCTCAATCTCAAAGGACTCGCGCCGGAGGTGTTCCCCGTTCATCTCACTCGGGAAGGTGGGCAACAGCATTTGCCCGGCTTCCAGGCGCTCAATCCGCAGGAGCTCGTGCCCGTGCTCGAAGATCATGGCGCGGTGCTGACGCAGTCTCTGGCGATCATCGAGTACCTCAACGAACGCTATCCCGATCCGCCGCTTCTACCATTCGACAGCGCGGAACGGGCACGCGTGCGCGCGCTTTCAGCGGTCATCGCTTGCGACATCCATCCACTCAACAATCTTCGGGTGCGTCAGTATCTCGAACGAGAGGCCGGGCTTCCCGCCCATGCCGTTTCGCGCTGGTATGGGCATTGGATCGAGACAGGATTCTCAGCACTCGAAACCATGCTGGCGCGCTCGCCGCTCACCGGTCACTATTGTCACGGCAACAGCGTGACGATGGCCGATGTGTTTCTCGTTCCGCAGGTCTTCAACGCGCGACGCTTCTCGATTGCGCTTGATCCCTATCCTGTCTTGAAGCGTATCGATGAAGCCTTGCGTGCGCTTCCGGCCTTTGCCGATGCCGCGCCAGAGAGGCAGCCCGATGCCGGCTGACACATCGGCGACTTGCGATAGCGCGAGCCTCGAGCTCGAGCGCTTCTTGCCCTACCGGCTTTCAGTGCTCACCAACACGATTTCGACGGCGATCGCGCGGCTCTACTCACGACGGTTCCAGCTTTCGATACCCGAATGGCGCGTGATGGCCGCGCTTGGCCGATATCCGGGCCTCTCTGCGAACGAGATCGCGGAGCGCACTGCCATGGACAAGGTTCAGGTCAGCCGGGCCGTCTCGCGGCTCATGTCGCAGGGGCGGATCGCGCGCCTCAGAGATGGCAATGATGGCAGGGTGAGGCGGCTATCGCTCACGGCGCAAGGGGAAAGCGTCTATGCGGAGATCGCGCCCCTTGCGCTGTCGATCGAGGCAAGGCTTCTGCGGGCGCTTGATCCTGCGATGAACCGACAGCTCGATGCGATCATCGCCATACTTCAGGCCGAGGCCGAGCGCCTTCACGTCGCGCCGTGAGCGGGATCAGTGGACGTCGTAACGGCGCCTATCGATTCGTCCTCGTTGAGCAATAGCCGGCGGTCGCCGCTGAGCGCATAGGTGCGGTGGCGCAGCATGCGCATCATCGCCTTGCGATCCTTGATCGCCGCCAAGTCCTTGTAGGGTATGACACGGCCAATGCGGATCGCCATTTGCGATCCGATGCGGTCATGCACTTCCTTGAAGATGAGGGACAGCCGCAGGGTCATGCTCATATGGCTTGCGATCTGGAAGAGCCGGCTGTTCTGTCCTGCAAAGAATACAGGCGCGATGTCTGCCTTTGCCTGATGCACGAGGCCGGCCGTGAATGTGCCCCAATCCGCATCGACGGCTTTGCCGTAAAGCGGGTGCCGCGAGGTCGAAATGCCGCCCGCCGGAAAGACCACGACACAGCCGCCCGCGAGCAGGTGATCGCGCGCCGCCGCCCGGCTTTTCAGATTTCCCGCGAGCGCCTCCTTGGTCTCAGCAAACTCAATCGGCAGGAGCCAGTCGCGCACCTCCGGCGCGCGGTTGAGCACCGCATTTGTGAGAATCTTGAAGTCTGGACGCACCTTGTGAACGAGGTGGCTGATCAGAATGCCGTCCAGTACCCCGAAGGGGTGATTGGCGATCACGATCAGGGGGCCTTTGCGGGGCCAGGCGTCGAGTGTTTCTCCAGATAGGTGCAAGTGGAGCCGCAAATGGCGGACCGCGGCGTCCCAGAAGGTCTCTCCCGCGCGCGGATTTTCTTGGTTTTCCAAGTACATGCGCTTGAGATGGGGCTGACCCGTCAAGCGCTCGACAAGGCGGATGACCAAGCGCTTCAAGGCGGGGTCGCCTGGCGCGGCATAGCTGAAGGTATCGATAGTCGGAGGGCTCATCGTGGCGATGAGCAGAAGGCAGTGCGCGCCCGCTTGTCAATATGCGAGCGGGCGCGCCTGCGGCCTTAAGGGAATAGGCTGTCGATGTCGTCCTGGCTCGCCTGGCCGGTGGGGCCACCGAACATGGCATCAACGTCTTCCTGACTGACACCTTGACCCTCCAGCTGGGGGCCGTTCAGGAGGTGGGCGTCGGGCCTGGCGTCGTCCGACTTCTTCAGTGGCGAGGCTCGATCCTCATCTTCCTTCTCGATACCCCAGATCTCAATCATCGAATTCACGCGCTGTTCCAGATAGCGCAGCACATTGACGACCTTGGTCGTGCGCTGGCCGGTGATGTCCTGGAACGAGCAGGCAAGAAATATCTCGGTCGTGATGTTCTCGATCGTCTCGCAATCGGAAGGGTCGGCGCCACGGGCGCGCATATCCGTCATGAGAGAGGTCAGCTTTTCCGCACAACTGAGGATGTCCGTCGTCGCGCGCTCGGTCGCCGTCACGATCGCATCGAGTTCTTCCGTTGCGGCCATGATGCGGTTTGGGCCTCCACCGCTGTCCGGACGGATGCTGGCGATTTCACGGCGGGTCTGGACGATCGCCGCCGACATTTCCTGCAACTCGCGCCGCAGGATATCGATGTGCGCGTTTGCCCGGTCATCCGAGATGTGCTCTTGCAGGCGGCCAATGGCCTCAAGCACACGCTCGGTTTCCATGGCGCGGCAGCGGCGGCCATATTCGGCCAGAAACCAACGGCCGCGTGGCGTTTGCATCACGGCATCTTCGATCGACGCGAAATACTGTTCGTCGTTGATCTGCTTTTGTGTTTGGGCTCGGGTCATTTCGGGGCGTTGGGTAGCACTGCGTTGATCTTGGCCTGAAGTGTCGCCGCGTTGAACGGCTTCACGATGTAGTTGTCGACGCCGGCTTTCTTCGCCGCGATGACGTTTTCGGTCTTCGACTCGGCGGTCACCATGATGAAGGGCATCTTTTTCAGCTTTTCGTCGTTGCGCACGTGCTGAAGCAGCTCGAAGCCCGTCATCGGCTCCATGTTCCAATCGGAAATCACAAGGCCATAGTCCTTGGTGCGCAATTTGCTGAGCGCATCGTTGCCGTCCTCGGCCTCGTCCACATCGTTGTAACCGATCTGGTTCAACAGATTCCGGATGATCCGGCGCATCGTGTTGTAGTCGTCGACAATCAAGACCTTCATCTGTTAACTCCAACTGCCCACGGATTTCACCGCGCAAACTAGCTCGGTCGCATCATGCCTTTGATCCGTTTCGGATTGGTTGACTGACGGGAGGGTTAATGACGCCTTACGCTTTCCTTCAAATTCTCTTACTTCATTGAGCGGCACATGAAGCTTCCGCTCGATATCGCCAGCGTCAAAGGGTTTCTTGCCGAGGACGAAGGCGAAGCCCTTTATGTTCATGCCCGCAGCGCGGCATCCTTGGGGCCTTTGCTTGAAATCGGGACCTATTGCGGGAAATCAAGCGTCTATATCGGCATGGGTGCGCGGGAGGGAGGGCAGATCCTCTTCACCGTCGATCACCATCGCGGTTCGGAGGAAATGCAGCCGGGCTGGGAGCATCACGATCCTGAGACCTGGGATAGCGAGACGGGAGCCATGGATTCGCTTCCCTTTTTGCGCCGTACACTTCGGCGGGCGGGACTTGAGGATTGCGTCATCGCCGTCATCGGACCTTCGGCCGTTATCGCCGCGGCCTGGCGCACGCCCGTCTCCTTCCTTTTCATCGATGGCGGCCATTCGCGCACGCAGGCCTTTGCCGACTATGAGGGCTGGGTGCCGCATGTGATGGAGGGCGGCGTCCTTCTCATCCACGACGTTTTCCCCGACCCGCGCGATGGCGGGCGACCGCCCTTCGAAATCTACGAGCGCGCGCTTGCATCCGGGCAGTTCCGCCCGATTGCGGCGGTGCGCTCCTTAAGGGTCCTGCAACGTGTCAAACGCTGAGGCACGGGTGAAGAGACCGCAGGCGGGCGTTGCCTGCTCCAGGGCGTCCGCCGCCAGGATCGCCGCTGCCGCCGTCCAGGCGGGACGCTCCTCGGGCCAGGGCCGGTTCATTTCAAATTGCCAGCCCATCCAGTAGGAGCCGTCCTCGGCCCGCCATTGATGCTGCCAGGAAAAGAGGTCACGCGCCGCCGCCGCTTCTCCCACCGCGAGCAGCGCCAGGGTGAGTTCGCAGCTTTCGGCGACGGTGACCCATGGCTGGCCGGTGACGCAGCGGCAGCCTTTGCCCTTTGCAATGAACTCGTTCCAGCGTTGCGAAAGGCGCCTTCGTGCCTGGGCGCCGCGGACCGCGCCGGCAAGGACGGGATAGTACCAGTCCATGGAGAAGTAGTCCTTCTTCTCCCAGGTGCGATCGAAGCGATGCGGCTTCTGGCGCAAGGCTTGCCCGAGACGCGCAAGCGCCTGCCGCCATGCCTGCGTGTCTTCATTGAGCATTTCCGCGATCGCGATTGCGCAATCAAGACTCTTGTAGATGGAGGCGTTTCCCGTCACTAGCGCGTCGTCTTCCGGCGTTGCCGGGTCTGGCGCGCACCAGCGGATTTCTCCTTCGGGCGATTGCAGGGTCAACACGAAGGCAATGGCGCGGCGAACCATGGGCCAATGGTCTTGGAGAAAGCTCTTGTCCTTCGTACACACGAAATGGTGCCAGAGCCCGACCGCCGGATAGGCGATGAAATTGGTGTCGCGCCGCTTGGGCTCATCGCCTGAACCTTCATAACGCCCCGTCTCAAGGCTGACAGCGGAGCCATATTCCGCCCACCACGAGCCGTCTTTCTCTTGCGTTTGGCGGAGATAGGCAAAGCAGGCATCGGCTTCTTCCCGGCGGCCCGCCAGCAACAGGCCCATCGCCGACTCCGTATGGTTCCATGGGTCCCATACGCCGTTGTCGAACCACGGGATCGCGCCATCGGGGCGCTGAAGCTCAAGGATGCGGGCGACCGCCCCATTGAAGAACCCCTCCGCAATGAGCCCGTGCCTTGCAAACGCCATTACTCCCTCAACGCCTTTCTGAAATAGAGCACCGTGCTTTTTCCCATGATGGGATTGAGCAGCGTCTCTGCCGTTCTTGTCAGCCATGGCCGCTTGAGGATGTCCCATTCGAGCAGCCTGCGATAGGACGCGACAGCCCAGTCCGTGGTGCGCGCGTCCCAGCGGGCACATTGGAGCCACCAATAGGGTGAATGCAATCCATGCGCATAGTGGCGCTTGTATAGGCGAAGCCCCGTCTGCTCCACCTCATCGATAAGCGTGTTCGTGCGAAAAATGCGGATATGGCCGCCCGGCGCGCGGTGATAGCGCTCCTCCAGGAGCCAGCACATATATTCAGGAGTAAAGCGCGGAACGCTGATACCCAATCTTGCGCCTGGCTTCAGTATACGGACAATCTCGCGAAGAACCTGGCGGAAGTCTGGGACATGCTCCAGTACTTCAGAACAAATGATGACGTCAAAGCTCCCGTCCGGAAGGGGGAGGTTCGTGGCGTCCGCAACGGCGAGGCCGAAACGGCGGTTCGAGCCTGGCTCGATGTCGGGATAGGCCTCAAAGCCCTTTCGCGTGCGCACGACATCCTCAAAACCGAGATCGACACCGATCGCGGTGAGGTATGCATGATAGAACATGGCGTGGAGGTGGCGGCCCGCGCCGCAACCCAGGTCGAGCGCCGTTTGTCCGTTTCCCAGCTCAAGCGCGTTGAGATCTAGCGTCAGCATTGGCAATGACGTTCCGGTAGAGCGCGGTCAGCTCCTGCGCCGTACGCGACCAAAGAAACTTCTCATGGATACGGCGGCGGCCGCGTTCGCCCATTTCGGTGCGCAGCGCCTCGTCGTCGAGCAGTCGCGCTATGGCAGCGGCAAGCGCTTCTGAGTCCTTGGGTGGGACGGTCAAGCCGGCATCACCCACGATCTCCGGCAACGAGCCGCCCGTCGTCGATACGACGGGAACGCCGCAAGCCATGGCCTCGCCTGGCGGAAACCCGAACCCCTCATAGACGGATGGCGCAACGGCGATCGTTGCTTCGGCGTAGAGGCGCGCAATGTCTTCATCGGTGAGGCCGGAGACAAAGCGCACGCGCTCGATGATGCCCAACTCCTTGAGGAGTTGTGCGGTTGGTCCTTCGCGCAATCGGCCGACGACAGTGAGTTCGAGATCGGGATAGCGCTTGAGCAGCAGCGCATAGGCGCGCACGAGATAGACAAGGCCCTTCAGGGGTACATCGGCGCTTGCCGTCGCCATCAACCGCCTCTTGCTGCGCTCGATGCCAGGCATGGGTCGGAAGCGCTCCGCATCGATGCCGAGATAGATGACATGCATCGCTGCCGGATCGAGGCCGAAGTCCCGTGCGGCGTCTTTCTTCGTGTTTTCGGATGCGACCGTGATGACCGCCAATCGGCGCGCCACTTTCTTCTGCATGCGGAGGAACGAGTACCAACGCATGATGAGCAGCTTCAGTTTCAGGCTTGGCGCATGATCAACGGCGATGCGCCGATCCATCGTGATAGGATGGTGCAGCGTGCCGACAACAGGTATGCCCATGCGCGCAATGTCAAGGAGGCCAAAGGCGAGCGTCTGATTGTCGTGAACGACGTCGTAGTCGGCGCGATGCAAGCGCATCCAGCGGGCAAGGCGGGCGCCGAAGGTACGCGGCTCGCCAAAGCCGCCAAAGACATGGCTCCAGTACTCACCGACATCGATCCAGTCCCTGATTTCGGCGCTTGGATAGGAGGGAACGCCCAGCCAGTTCTTTGGCTTTGAATAGAGGTCGAGCGAGGGCAACTTGATGAGGCCGACACGCTGGTCCAATTGCGGATATGGCGGTCCTGAAATCACATCCACCTTGTGCCCCAGATCGGCGAGGGCCTTTGTCACGTGGCGCAAATAAACGCCCTGGCCCCCCGTGAAGGGGTCGGAACGGTAGCTCGGCATGAGGATGCGCAAGGGGCGCCCAGGCTCTGAGGATCGCTTGCCGCCTTCCCCGCCCGAGGCCTTTTCCCGCGCTTGATCCCTGGCGCCGGAGGCGAGGTCACGAACGAGTGTCATGACTTCTCTTGGCACAGCACATGCCAAGACTCAACCGCCGCGGCGTTAGAGTGTGAGGTGATCCGGGGCCAGACCCGACAAAGACCGGTGCCAGATGGTCGCATAGGCGCGTTCCAGATCGCGCACGAAACGTGGGGAGTCGAACAACGCACAACGGGGGCGTGCCTGTGCCAGGCGGGCCTTCAGCGCGCCAAGGCGCTCCTTGTCGGTGGCAAGGGCGATCGCGAGCGCCTCGTAGGCATCAAGATCGGCGGTCACGAGGTCGGGCAGCTCCGCGGCATGCAGCAGACTTGCCGCCACCCGGGCGGCAAAGGTGTTTGTCTGTGTGCAGGTTATGAGCGGGCAGCCCAGCCAGAGTGCGTCGCTTCCCGTCGTGTGCGAGCCGTAGGGCATGGTGTCGAGAGCAAGATCGGCGATGCGGTAGCGGGCGAGGTGATCGGCCTGGGAGGCGCGGGTCGCAAAAATGAGGCGGGCGGGGTCGATGCCCGCTCGCGCGGCTTCACGCCTCAAATTGGCGTTTGCCTCAAGGGAGCGCTCCATGAGCCAGAGAACAGATCCGGGCACGGCCTCCAGAATGCGCATCCACCTGAGGAAGACCTCGCGGGTGATCTTTACCGTCTGGTTAAAGCTGCAAAAGACGAAGGCGCCTTCGGGGAGGCCATAGTCGGCGCGCGATCGCGGCTCCGAGGCGTGCCGCTGACGGTCGTTGGGCTGATAAGAGCCAGGGAGACGGATGACCTTTTCGGCGTAGTGCCCCTCATGGCCTTCTGGAATGAGAACGGGATCGGCGATGATGTAGTCCATCCAGGGCGCGCCCATCGTCGAGGGGTAGCCGAGCCAATTGACCTGAAGCGCCGCCGGGCGCATTGCCAGAACGCCCGGGCGGCCCTGTCCGGTATAGCCTTGAAGATCGATCAGGATGGCGATGTCGTCTCCCTTGATGCGGCCGGCGAGTTCCTCGCGCCCCATCATGCGCGCATCGATGAAGTGATCGACGGACCCTTCGATCCGCCGGCGCAGGCTGCTGCCGTCGTTTCGCCCTGAGGAATAGGCAAAGACTTCAAAGCGGTTCTTGTCGTGCAGCTCAAACACTTCGACTGCAAGCCTTGCGAGCGCATGTTCGCGCAAGTCCTCGGAGAGATAGCCAATCCGAAGGCGGGGGCTCTCGTTTCGTGTGTGCGGCCTTCGTTGGGCGACGTGAGCCTTGAGCGTCAGTTCCTTGAGGGCATAGGTTCTCGTTGCCCGCAAGATGTCCGACGGCCCGATCGGAAAATGCAAGAGGAAGGCGGGCGGCGTCACGCGCTCCTCGCTGATTGTGCGCATCAAAGCCTCGATGAGCACGTCTTCACCTTCCCAATCGCAAAGCTGATGTTTCACGTGAAGGAGTTGGCCAAGGGCATTCTTGAACTCTGGCGCGCGGGCATAGAGCGTGCTCAACATGCGCAGCGCATCGGTGTAGCGAGACGCTCTCAGATAGGCGAGGCCAAGGTTGCTCATGGCATTGAGGAAGCCGGGCTTCAGTGCCAGCGCCCGCTCCAGGGAGCGGATCGCCTCATCCAGGCGGCCAGACAGCATCAATGCATTGCCCAGGCTGTGATGGCCCTCGGCCGTGCCTGGCGCGAGGGTGATGGCCGTTTCCAAGAGCGCAATCGCCTCTGGAAACCGCTCCTCCTCGGTGAGGATGATGCCGAGATTGACATAGGCCGGAACATAGGCCGGCCCCGCCACTATGGCGGCACGATAGGCCTCGATCGCGGCGCTCACCTTGCCGGCCTTGTTGAGCGCGGCCCCCCAATTGGCGCAGGCCTGCGGATTGTTGGGGTCAGCCTTGGCCGCCCGCTCCATAAAGGCAAGGGCGGCATCCGCATCGCCCATTTTTGCCGCAACGATGCCCGCCAGCATCAAGGCAGTGACATCGCGGGGCGCCGTGCGCAGCGTTGCCTCAAGGATCGCCTTGGCCTCGGCGAAGCGGCCGGCGCCCAATTGCACCGCCGCGCGCTCAATCGGATTTCCGCCTGCCGCCATGGTTCAGCCAAATCGCTTCTTCAGCCAGGCGATGATGACCTTGTTCAATTCCTCTGGATGCTCCTGTTGCGTCCAGTGGCCGCAATTCCTGATGAGGTGCTTCTCCAGGTCCGGGCAATATTTTTCCATGCCATCGGCCATGGCGGGCCGCAGCACAATGTCGTTTTCCGCCATGACCATCAGGCAGGGCACATTGACCTTCTGTTCGATGCCCTCCATGGCCTGCCAGTTGCGTGTGAAGTTGCGGTACCAGTTGATGCCGCCCGTGAAGCCCGTCCTTGTAAAGGTGTCGACAAAAAATCTCAGCTCTTCCTCATTGAGCAGGACTTCGCCCTGCCAATCGGCCTCACTAGTTTGCAGGGCGCGGACGAGCGCGAGGTTTCTTTCAGAAGCTGGCCGCCTTTCGAACTCCTCCAATGTCGGGCCACCCTTGCGCATGAAGAAGCGGAACGTCTTGCCCGTATCGGCGGCCAGAACGCGATCGGCCTCTCCCGGCTTCTGAAAGTAGACGATGTACATCTCCTCGCCATAGGCCAGGCGCATCAGCTCAATGGGGTCCATGGGCGCGCGCGGCAGAAAGGGCGTGTTGACGCCAATGACGCCCGCGACCCTATCGGGGTGGAGCAGGGGCATGGCCCAGGTGACGATGCCTCCCCAATCGTGGCCGCAAAAGACAGCCTTTTGGATTCCCAGCGCATCCAGCATACCGATGAGGTCGCCCGTCAGATGCTTGATGTCGTAATCCTCGATTGCCGCTGGACGATCGGTGAGGCCATAGCCGCGCTGGTCGGGCGCGATGGCGCGATAACCAGCGGCCGCCACGGCCGGCAGCTGATGGCGCCAGGAATACGCAAGCTCGGGGAACCCGTGGCTGAACACGACGGGCATGCCCGTTCCTTGCTCGTAAACGGCCATGCGGATGCCGTTCGACTGGACGAATTTTGCTTCGGGAAGTTTCGGCGTTGTCATGGCGTTTCTCATCAGGTTGTTGTGTGAACTCTGCATTGGCGCAAGGCCGAATTAAGCCCTGTGCCGGGAATTTCGCGGCTGTGGAGCTTCGCTCAGGCCGCCAGGCCGAGCAGGCGATGCATCTGCGCGCGCTCCGGCCCCAAGACCGGCGCGTGGAGATGTTGCTTCCAGGATTTCGGCTTCATCCAGGTCCAAAGCAGGCGGGCGATGACTTCAGGGTTTCTTAGCGCGGTATCCGGCGATTCCAGCATGTGAAAGGGCCGCATCAAGGCCCTGAAGACCGTGAGGTCGCCACGGCTCGCTGGGCCGATCGCGTCGTCGGTAAGGCTCTTGATCATGCGCGCCCTGAAGCGTGGCCGATAGTTCGGGTCCTTCGCATTGATGGCGCGGCGGATGGCGGCACTGTCCTGTTTTGTCATCGAGTTGAAATGCGGACGGATCTCCCTATTCACCCGCTCGGCATGCATCCGCGCGCGGGCAATGGGATCGGCGGTTTCGTCAAGCACGTCGCTGAGGATGTGGGCCTGCACGAATCCGCTGGAGCAACCGCGCCCATAAAGGGGATTGGTGCGGATCGCGGCGTCGCCAATGGCAAAGAAGTTCAACACTTCCGGCTCAGTGCCTTTGAGATAGTGGCGCCATGAGTTCACAAGATTGCCCATGCCATAGACCTTTGACACAGGCTCGGCCCGCTCGGCGCTCGTCCAAATGCCAGCGCCCGGGATCAGCGCCGCGATCCGATCGAACACAGGCCCGCTCAAGATGACCTTGCGCAATTCGGTCTCGATTTCGGGAACCGCGAGCGTCAAGGAGAAATGGCGGCTATCGGCCGCGAAGATGCCGTACTTGATGTAGCCAAGGTCGCCCGCGAACGGTATCGCGCCGCGCTCAGGCTCCTCCATGCCTTCCTTGAGGCGATAGTGACGCGTGAAATAGAGGATGCCCGCCGGGCTTTCTTCCTCGTGCAACTCGCAGCCCAGTTCGCGCAGCCAGATGGGCATCATGGTGCCGCGGCCGGAGGCGTCAATCGTCACATCCGCCAATACCTCCTGCGGGTTTGCGTCCTGCTCAATCCTCAGCCCACGGATTTTCAGTGTCCCTTCCTTGCGGTCGGCGATGAGGCCTCTCACCGCGGCGCTCGACAGGAAACGCACGCCCGGCAAATCTTGCGCGTAATGGCGCATAACGAGCTCGAGCGTCGTGCGGCGCGAGAACAGGATCGACATGTCCTGATCGCCTTTTTGCGGGCGATAGGTTTCGCGCAAGGGTTCGGGGAGGCCGTCCTTTAGCGTGAACTCGCGCACACCATTTTCGAGGAGCAGGCTCAACAGCCTTGGGTGCCTGTCGCGGATGAGGGAGAACAGCCGCCCAAGAAAAACGTGAGAGTGGCGCAGTTGCGTTGCGCCCTTGCGCTCCCACCCATAGAACGCCTCTTCCATGGACTGGTGGGGCGGCGGGGGGTCTCGCTCAAGGATGAGGACTTCGCGTCCCTCGCGGCCGAGCGCCATGGCGGCGCCAAGACCGGCGATGCCCGCTCCCGCGACGATGATTCTTTCCTGCACCTTTGTCTCCATTCCCAGTATCGATATTCTGCGTAATGACGATGCGGGAATGTTAGGTCAGGCCTATCCAGCACGTCCACTCCCTGGCGATCCCAGCATCAAAGGTGTGATGGCGAGGAGCGCCCAGCCTGCGAACATGGCAACGCCGCCCACGGGTATGAAGGGGCGAAGCATCTCGATCTTCATCATGGCAGAGATGTAGATCCCACCTGAAAAGAGAAGCACGCCAAGCACAAGAACGCCGCCCGCGACCTGAACCAGAAGTACCGGGCCATAGACCCTTGTGATCAGCCCGATGCAGATGAAGGCGAGGCTGTTAAAGAGGTGAATGTCATTGGCGATATCAAGAACAATCTGTTCCCTAACGTTAGCCTCAACCTGCAGCGCATGAAACGACAGTGACGCCGCGACAAGCGCCAGGAGCGCGCTCAGCGCGCCCAGCGAAAACCAAATGCGAGCCATTCAAAATATCCCCGTGCAATGCCATTGCGGTTCCTTTCGGCCCCCGCCATGCTCAATGCAAATCATAACACAAGTCCAGGAAGCCATGGTGCCGCATGCTGACGAAAGCCGATGATTTTCCCATTCACCAGACACCCGAACCCATTGCCTATGCGGGGACGGACCGGAACTTCTATGACCGGTATTTCTTCAATGGCTACACGATGGACGGCAGCCAGTTCTTCGCCGCCGCCATGGGGATCTATCCCCATTTGAACATTATCGATGCATCGTTTTGCGTCGTCTTGGATGGGGTACAGCATAATCTTCATGCCTCGCGGATTCTGGGCATGGAACGGATGGACACCAGCGTTGGTCCCATCGTCATCGACGTGATCGCGCCGCTTCAGTCCTTGCGTGTCAGGGTGAGCGACAATGAGCATGGGATCACGGCGGACATTGTGTTCCACGCCCGCTGTCCGGCGATCGAGGAGCCGCGTTTCATCTATCGTTCCGGTCCGCGCACGATCATGGACTATACGCGCCTCACCCAGAATGGCTCTTACGAGGGCTGGATCGCGGTCAAGGGCAAACGGATCGAGATTACGCGCTCATCATTTCTTGGCACGCGCGACCGATCCTGGGGTGTGCGGCCGGTTGGCGCCGCCGATTCCCAGGCCGTCGCGCCTCCGCCTCCGCCACAATTTTATTGGCTCTGGGCGCCTTGCAATTTCGAGGACCGGATTTCGCTCTACCACATCAATGCCGAGGCGAGCGGGAAGCCCTGGAACACGCGCGCGGTTCTTTGCGAAACGGGCGCGGCGGGGCCGGTTGAGATCGATCATTGCCGGTCCGACATCGTCTTCAAATCAGGTACCCGACATGCCAGGGCCGCGAGCGTTGTCATGACCGATCCTCAGGGCGGGGAGTGGCGGGCGGATTTCGCGCCGCAATGGAACTTCTATATGTCGGGGCTTGGCTATCTCAGCGCCAACTGGGGCCATGGGCACTATAAGGGTCCGCTCGCGATCGGCTATGAGGCGTTCGAGCTTGCCAAGGTGAACGAAAACGATCTCCACTTCCTGCATGTTCAGGCCTTCTCCAAGGTCACGCTCACCGGCCCCAACGGCCTCAGACGCGAGGGCGCCGGGGTACTTGAACAGCTTATCATCGGTCCGCATGCGCCGTCGGGCTTTACCTCGATCCTGGATACGGCGCCATGAGCGATACCGACCTTGCATTGCGTCTTGCCCGCTATCTGGCGGAGACGGGCGCGGACGGTGCCGTCGAAGTCTTCGATATCAAGCGGATTCACGGCGGGGCGAGCCGGGAGACCTATCGCTTCAAGGCGCGCATGGGGGGCGAGGTACACTCGCTCATTTTGCGGCGCGATCCTGTTTCCAGCCTCATCGAGACGGAGCGGGCGGTTGAATTCAACGCCTATCGCGCCTTTCACGGCACGAAGGTGCCGGTGCCGCGTCCCATCGCGCTCGAACTCACCGGAGAGTGGCTGGACCGGCCGTTCTTCATCATGGAAGAAATTCAGAACGCGCAGGTCGGCAGCGTGCTGGCGCCTGATCCTTATGCGCCCCATGCGCAGGCCATCGGGGAGCAGTTCTGGTCCATCCTCGGCGAAATCGCCAAATCGGACCACGCGCTTGCCGCGCTCCGCGATGGGCTCGAGGCACCCGCGCCCGAGGCGGCGCACTTGCGCGCCCTCGACCATTGGGAAAAGGTGATCGATGAGGATGAGATTGCCCCGCAGCCCATCGTGCGCGCGGCGATCCGATATCTGCGGCGGAATCCGCCGTCCCCCGCGCAACGGATCAGTGTCGTTCACGGCGACTATCGCACGGGAAATTTCCTGCATGACGGGGCGGGGCGCATCACCGCGATCCTTGATTGGGAGATGGCGCATCTGGGTGATCCGCTGGAGGACCTTGCCTGGGCCCTTGATCCCTTATGGGCGCATCACAATCCGGAGCGGCCGGCCGGCACCCTTCCCCGGGCCGAAGCGATCAAGATCTGGGAACGGGCGAGCGGCCTTGTGGCTCAGCCCGCGGCGCTCACTTGGTGGTCGCTTTTTGCGATGGTGAAGGGCGCCGCGATCTGGATCTCCTCGCTGCGCGAGTTCCATGACGGCACGAACACCGACCCGGTCATGGTGTTCTCGGGGCTTTATTGTCTTTCCTTTCACAACCGCCTTATCGCAGCCACGCTTGCCCCTGATGTTCCCGTGGTGAGCGAGCCGCCGGCAGAACCGGAGCGGACGCTCTGCGTTCTTGGTCAACTGCTGATGGGGCAGATCGCGCCGCAGCTAGAGGGTTCCTATGCGCAAGGCTCGGCCTCGACGATCGGCATCATGCTGCTTGCGGCGGGGGTTGAGGCCGAGCGGGCAGTCGATGTGCGTGTCAAGGAAAATGCCGAAATGCGTGCTGTGCTTACCAAGGCAGCAGAGACCATATCGCCAGGGGATCACGGCTTCCTCAGTTTCCACGAGGCGCTGACATTGGCCGCCAGGGGCCAGGACAGTTCTTACCGGTTATCCGAACTCGATGCCGCCAATGCGGGGCTGAGGCGCCTCATCATCGATCTGCAGGCCTATCTCGAGACGCATGCCTTGCCGGACAAGAAAGAACTTGAAGGGACGCTTTGGCGCGTGCTGAAAAACTCCGCGGAACGCCGATCCATCACCTTGCCCATCTAAGTGCCTTTCCACCTTCCCCCTTTGGCGCGGCGCATAGCGGCCGCTCAAGTCGCCACGAACCTGTTCGGGGGCGTCTATCTTGCCTATTATGCGGTTTGGCTGAAATCGCGCGGATTTTCGTCCGAAGCCATCGGCTTCATGTTCGCGAGCGCGAATATCCTGCGCGTTTTCACGAGCCCTGTCGCCGGGATCATCTCGGATGCGAGCGATGATCGGCGCAGCGTCGTGTTCATACTCGCCAGTGCCAGCCTCATTGCCTGGCTCTGCGCGGGGGCGAGCGATGTGCTCTTCCTTACCGCCGCGTTCGCGGTGCTGGGCGTGATCCTGCATGCGGGGATCGGTCCTGTCATCGAAAGTGTCACCATAAGGCAGGCGCGTCTCCATGGATTCGAGTATGGCCGCGTGCGGCTCATCGGCTCGCTTTCCTTCGTCGTAGCCACCTTCTTTTCTGGTGTCTTCGTGCAGGCCTTCGGTGTTGGCGCCATTCTGCCCATGTTCTTCGGTGTGCTCGCCCTGACGATCGGTGCCGCGTTCGTGCTGCCGGGCGCGATCGCGGCTGGGTCGCAGAAGCGCGCGCTGACCACGGCCATGGCGAGCACCTTGCGAGAGGCGGGCGTGCTCATATCCCGGCCCATCTTCCTGCTCTTTCTTGCGGCCGTCAGCTTCGCGCAGGCAAGCCATGCCTTCTACTATGGCTTCTTCACATTGTCGCTCGAAGCGCAAGGATACCGGGGCGAGGCAATCGGCGCATTATGGGGCCTTGGCGTCCTTGCCGAAGTCGTTCTTTTCTATTTCGCGCGCCATACTGTCGAACGGGTCGGGGCCGTCAATCTCTTGCTCATCGGCGTTACGGGCGGTGCGCTCCGCTGGGCGCTGACAGCGTTCAGTCCACCTGCGCCTATTTTCATCCTTATCCAGCTTATGCATGCCTTCAGCTTTGGCGCGGTTCATTTGGGCGCAATGTATTTCATCGTGCATACCGTGCCGGTGCGGCTCGCCTCCACGGCGCAGAGCCTCTATGCGATCACCGCATTCGGCCTCTTCACCGGATTTGGCGGTATCATCTCAGGGTTCCTGTTCGCGCGTGTAGGGGAGCTTGGCTATCTGGCGATGGCGGGGTTCAGCCTTGCGGGGATCGGGCTCACGCTATGGCTGCGCGAGGCGTGGGACGGCGCTCCATTGCTTGCCGAAGAGGACGTGCCGCCACCCTCAGCCCTTGGTGCGATCGAGATAAAGCAGGAGACGTCGCCCTCATCACCCGAAGCGCGCAAAATCGATCAGATATAGCGGCGATAGAGCAGGGGCGATGGGGCGAGGTCGGTGACGCCCGCCAAGGCCTGCAGGCGAGCATGAGCGGGCGAGAGGGCGCAGGCCGGGTCAGTGGCGGCGGCGTTGCCCGCAATCTTCAGCGCCTGACAGCGGCAGCCGCCCCAATCCACTTCCTTGCGCTCGCAAGACCGGCAGGGCTGTGGCATCCATGCGGTGCCGCGAAAGCGCTGAAAGGCCTCTCCCTCGTTCCAGATCGATGCAAGATCGCGTTGCCGAACATTGTCAAAGCGCAAGTCCGGAATCGTCTTTGCGGCATGGCAGGGAAGAACATCGCCGGCCGGGTCGATGACAAGGAATTGACGGCCCCAGCCGCCCATGCAGGCCTTGGGCCGGGCCGCATAGTAGTCGGGAATGACGTGGTCGATGGCGATGATGCCCTTGAGGCGCTCACGCGCATCCTCGATGACGGCAAGGGCGCGGTCGACCGCCTCGCGTGGGGGGAGAAGCGCAGCGCGATTGGGAATGGCCCAGCCATAGTACTGCACATGCGCGATTTCGATGCGTCTTGCACCCGCCTCCAACGCCCAGTCGATCATCGCCGCTACACGCGCAACATTTCGCCGCTGGATGACGCAATTGACAGTGAGGGGAAGGCCCGCCGCGCGGATGGCCCGTGCCGCCGCGGCTTTGCGCGCGAGTGCGCCTTTGACGCCTGCCATCGCATCGGCCTGCGCTTCGTCGGTGTCCTGGATCGAGAGCTGGATATGATCAAGGCCCGCGCCGGCCAGACGGTCGATGCGCGCCTCTTTCAGTGTCACCCCTGAGGTGATGAGGTTCGTATAGAGGTCGCTGCGATGGGCTGTCTCAACAAGCGTTTCAAGATCGTTGCGTGCGGCAGGCTCCCCGCCCGAGAAGTGCACCTGCAGGACACCAAGGGCCTGCAGCTGCCGTATCGCATCTTGCCATTGCGCCGTTGTCAGTTCCTGCGCAGGTGGCGTGAGCGCGAGCGGGTTTGAGCAATAGGCGCATTGCAGCGGACAGCGATGCGTCAATTCGAACAAGGCGGCCAAAGGTGGCGCAGGGTGCGTCATGCACTCACATAGCCCTTGTCGGCAAGTTCCTGCAGCAGCTCGGAGACGTCCCTTTCGATCTCTTCTTTCGGAGCCGCGTATTGCCGGGCGAGGTCCTCGCTGATCGCCGCCACCGAAACGTTTCCGTCACAGCGGGTGAGTATCGCGTGCGCGATCTCATCGAGCAGGACGATGCGCTCTGGCGCCTGAAGCAGCCAGCGCTGGCGCGCGCTGTCGAACTGCAAACGCACGCCGCGTCGCAGGCTTGGGCGGCTTTCCCTTGCGATGAGGATGCGTTCGCTCATGACCGCTTGCTCAGAAAAGTGCCAGGGGGAGGATCGCCCGGGCTCACATAGGCGTAGTAGAGGGCATCAAGCTGTGCCCAGAGCACGCCGCATTTGAAGCGCAAGGCCTCGAGCACAAGCTCCTGCAGCTCTCTCGTTTTCGCATTGCGCTTCACATAGGCAAGCGCGAAATCGGCGTCGCGCGGCGCTTCGCTCGTGCGGGCCTCGAAATAGGCGAGCGTCTCTTTCGAGACGAAAGGGTAGCTGGCCAGCATTCCGGCCATCCGTGTGCGGATGATATCGGGCGAGAACAGCTCGGTCAGTGAAGAGGCGACCGCCTCGAGCAGCGAGCGTTCACGCACGAAGGCGACATAGGCATCGACCGCGAATCGCGTGGCGGGGAGGGCAAGGCGCATCGTCGTGACGGCTTCCCGCCTTAGGCCCAGATCGTCGGTCAGCTTCAGCCAGCGCTCAATGCCGCCCTCGCCCGGCGCCATGCCGTCGTGATCGATGAGGCGCTGGCGCCAGATGCGCCGAAGGTCCTTGTCCTCACAACGCGCGATCAGGCTCGCATCCTTGATGGGGATGCGACTTTGATAGACATAGCGATTGAGCGCCCAGGCCTGCACCTGTTCCTTGCTGAGTTTGCCCTCATGCAAGAGCGCATGAAACGGATGCAGATGATGATAGCGCGCAGCCCCGATCGCGCGCAGCTCGGCCTCGAGCTCCGTTTCCGTGCGTGGCTGCATCATAGCACGATCTCCATTCCATCCTCAGCGAGCTCCCACCCCGCGCGTCTAATCTGCAGTTCTTCAGGCGTTCCTCTGCGTGAAGCAGGGTTCGTGTTGTTGATGTGGATGTAGAGCTTGCGGGTGTCCGTTATGTTCATGAACGCGTTCATCGATCCCTTCTCGCCGGACATGGGAACGTGCCCCATGCGCGCGGCGGTCTTTGTGCCTTCGCCTGTCGCCAGCATCTCTTCCTCGGTGAAGAAAGTGCCATCGAAGAGGAGACAATGCGCGCTTGAGGCAAGGGTGAGGATATCTTCCGCGACAGTCGCGCAAGATGGGGCGAAAACCACGCTTCTGCCGGTGATAACATCCTCTATGAGGGTCGCGACCGTATCACCTTCTTCTGTGCCAAGCGCGGCCTTCGTCTCGTCCTCCATATAGAGCGCGACCTTTCCCGGGGCCGGGAACGCCCAGACCTTGAGGCCAGGTATCGCTTGGACCTCTTGTCCCAAGGGCAGGATTTTCCGCTGAACCTTGTCGGGCGAAAGCACGTTGAAGATGGGATTGGCGGCGAGCGCTTTTTGAACGCGCGTGCTGGCATAGAGCGTGAAGGGCTGGCGCTCTCGCAGCGTGAGGAGCCCTGCAACCTGGTCGACATCGGCGCCTGTCAGCATCACCGCGGCGATCGGGGAGTGGCGCAGGGCCGGCCCTTTGGGGTGAAGGGCGGGGGTTGCGATAATCTGCTGGCGCAAATCGGGCGATGCGTTGAGGAGCAGCCAATGATCGCCATCGCTGCTGACGGCTATCGAGGCCTGCGTCCTTCTGGGGGTCAGGGGATCGTTCGCGAACGCTTCGCGCGAGCGCGGATTGTTTGCGTTCCATTGCGGAATGCCGCCACCGGCGCCGGACCCCAGAACGATCAGACGCATGGCCGTGCCAATTCTCGGCGCAGAGGTGTCAGCGCTTCAGTTCGGCGCAGGCATAGGCATTGATTTCGAGGCCGACGCAAATCTCGACGAACTTGGGTTTTTTCCAGGCCATGTGCCTTTTTCCTCCAGGCGCTATCATTTTTGAAAGGTTATCACGGCGCGCTGGCGAGACAAGGCGGATCGCATCAAAGGATCGGCAGAGTTTTCTCCAGAACGCTGGCGGCCTGTTCCCACACTCGGTTTTTCCACTCGGCGGTGTCCGGGAAAAAGGCTCGGCGGATCTCTTCCTTGATGGCTTTGGTTTCCGGGGCCCCGGGGGCGGCAAAGGCATGCAACCAGTTGTCGGCTCGCAAAGCCCTGAACACCGCTTCGCCCGGATAGGTGCCGAACTCAAGCGCCGCACCCGTCACATTTGCTTCAGGCAGGAGGCTCGGCAGCATGCCATCCAGCGTCCCGCTCAGATGGGCGGACAGGGACTCTCCCGACGCGGTCGTCTTCACCTGGTCACCCCACCAGGACTTGGCATCGCGGTAGGCGGCACTGTCGAGGGGAAACTCTGAAATGATCTCAAGATCGCCGAAGCCGCCGAGCCCTGTATGAATGTCGAGGAAAACGAGACGGCGGGCGCGGATGAGTTCGCGCTGGACGACATGTTTGAGGACGCCGATGGACCAGGCTTCCTTATGGCCGCCGAAATAGAGACCGTCGGGATAGTCATACTGGCCGGCGGTAATGGCCTCCTGCAATGCAAAGAACCCATGCTCATGGGCAAAGTCGCGCAGTCGTGCGTTCAGCGCCGATAGTCCCGTCTCGGACCATTCCTGCGGTGCGATTGCCGGCGCGAGCGCTTCGTATCCTGCGTTCGTGGGCCGTGGCCGATCGAAGCGCACACAATTGCGGTTGAGGTCGACATTGTCCTCGTTAACCCTCCGCAGCCAGGCAAAGCCATAAGGGTTGAGCGCGTGCAAAATGACAAGCTTGGCCCTGGCGGGGCGCTTGGCGATGAGCCTGCTGTCAAAAAGCCCGATCTCGACAGCCGAACCTGCGAATCCCTCGACGCCATGCGTTGCCGAAACGAGAAAGAGGGCGGTTTCGGCATCATCGGGGCCCAAGGTCGCGACATCGATGAACAAGTCTTCGCCGCTCGGCCCCTTGGCGTAAGGGTTGCGATGGCTTGCGAGGCGGGCGCCATGAGAATTGGCGGCGCGCAGGAATTTCACCCGCGCTTCGGCGTAATGGGCGGAGAAATATTGTTCTGCCGGCATGGTTCAGCCCCAAAGTTCAGGCGAAGGCGGGTCTACGGTGGCGCCACGATAATTGAGGCGCGGGGTGCGATCTTCGCTCAAGAGCAGCGGTCCGTCCAAATCGATCACATCTGCGAGGGGGGCAAGGAGGGCGGCGGGCGCCATGGCCAGAGAGGTTGAGACCATGCATCCCAGCATCACCTTCAGCCCGCGTGCGCGGGCGGCGCGGGTGAGGGCAAGGGCTTCGGTGAAGCCGCCCGTCTTGTCCAGCTTCACATTCACATAACCATAGCGGCGGGCCACGATGTCCAGTGTTTCAAGGCCATGCACGCTTTCGTCGGCGCAAAGGGGGACTTGCGAGCGGAATTGATCGAGCACGCTGTCGCGTGTGGCCGGCAAGGGCTGCTCGATGAGTTCGACGCGCGCCGCCAGAAGCGCCGGCATCAATCGTTCAAGGTCATCGAGGCTCCACCCTTCGTTGGCATCAACGATGAGGCGGCATTGGGGTACAGCATCGGCAATGGCATCCAGGCGCGCCGCGTCATGGGCGGGTTCGCCAAGTTTCAGCTTGAGGAGGGGGCGGGCGCATTCCCGGGCAGAGGCGGCCATTTCCGCTGGGGAGGCAAGGCTGATCGTGTAGGCGGTCAGGAACGGCACGGGCATCGGCAGCCCGGCGCGCCGCCAGACGGGTATGCCCGAAATCTTCGCTTCGAGATCCCACAAGGCGCAGTCCAGCGCGTTGCGGGCGGCGCCAGGGGGAAGGCTTGACTGAAGGCTCTCGGCCGTCAGGCCCGCCGCCACCGCTTCGCCAAGGCCCGCAATCGCCGCGGTGACGCTTTCGATCGTTTCACCATAGCGGCCATAGGGCACGCATTCGCCGCGTCCCACGGCGCCATCCTCCTCGATTTCAACGCGGATGACGTGCGCTTGAGTCTTGGCGCCGCGCGCGATGCGAAACGCACCCGCGATGGGGAATGTTTCAGCCGCGATGCGCAGGATGCGCTTCTTCAAAAGCTGGCCTGCGTCTTATAGGGAGAGAATGACTCGGCCTTTTGCCTCGCGGTCTCGACTTCCGCGGGCGACATTTTCGCTTTCAAGTCCTCAAGGAGGGGGCCGAGCTCCTCAACCCCCTGGCTCTCGGCGAGCAAGGCCCATTTCAGCGCCTCGACGCGGTCCTGCTTCACGCCATCGCCCTTGGCGTAGCGATCGGCGAGGCGGGCCTGCGATTTGGCATCGCCCCTGATCGCGGCCTCATTGAACCAATAGAGCGACAAGGCTTCGTCCTTGGGTACGCCGACCCCGTCACGATAGAGCTTGGCAAGGTTGTATTGGGCGCGGGCGAACCCCTTTTCCGCGGCGGCCTGAAAGAGCGTTGCGGCGCGCACTGGATCCTTCTCAACGCCGAGCCCTTCAAGAAACATCTTTCCGCGTGTGTAGATCGCGTTGGGAAAGCCGGCTTCCGCGGCGATTTTCAGCCACCGCATGGCCTCGACATAGTCGGGCTTTGGTTCCTCTCCCTGCGTGAAGGGTTCACCCTTGATCAGCGCAAGGCCAAGATTGTGCGCCGCGCGGACATGGCCCTGTTCGGCGGCGGACTTCCACCAGGCCATGGCCGTCGCCATGTCCCGCTCGAGGCCCTTGCCGTGTGCATAGAGGACGCCGAGATTGAACTCGGCCTGCGCGTCACCCTGCTCGGCGAGGGGCAACCAAATGTCGTAGGCAGCCTTGTAATCGCCGCGCTGATAGGCGTTGAAACCTTCCGCCACTGCGGGCGAGCCCGACGGGGCCGCTTCTGGTGTTTGGGCATATGCCGCGGGCACAAACGTGAGCGGCAGGAGGGTGGCGCAGAAAATGACAGTCAAGAACAGGGGCCGTCGCATCAAGGCGTGGTGTCCTTTCGAATCCTTCTCCCCCAACCCGCGCTTCGTCTTTACGCTATCCGGCCGTCGTTGTCTTCTCCACCGCGTTGGCCGAGGTGCTCCCTTCCTTGCGCAGAAGGGCGAGAAGTCCCTCGATGCCGCTATTTTTAATGACGGCGGCAAACTCGTCACGTTGAGCGGTCACCATCGAGATCCCTTCGACGCGGATGTCGACGATCTTGAGCTCGCCGCCCACACGGCGCACGCGCCAATCCGCCTTGATCGGCTCGGCATTGCTCTGCTCAATCACGCTCAAAACCAGAACATCGCCCGCCGAGAGATCGGCAACCCGTTCGACACGGAATTTCTGCCCCGAGTAAGTGCTTAAAAGCGTTGAATATTTGCGAAGGACGAAGCGCTGAAACAAGGTGCGGTACTCGGCCTGCTGTTCGGGCGTCGCGCGATTCCAGTGGCGGCCAAGCGCGAAGCGGCCGATCGCGTCCAGATCAAAGCCAGCGGTCAAAATGCGGTCAAAGGTCGCATCCCGTTCACTCCCGGAGGCGCTTGATGAGAGCACCGCGATGGCATTGTCCGCCAGTTGCTGGACAAAGGACTTGGCCTCCTCCGGCTCGGGCTTTTTCGTTTCGGCATGGGCTGAGCTGAAACCCGCCAGCGCAAATACCAACGCGCCCAGCATGAGGGCCGTCCGGCGGGGCAGCATTTCGCTCAAAAAAGGCCGTTTCATTGCGTCTTTCTCCGGCACCGGGTGCCTTTTCGGCTTACCAGGCGTTGTTCCTTGACCGCGCGCGGCTGCGACCGCCCGCTTTGATTGCGACAGTAGATCTATTTAGGCGATGGCTGTTTCAAATTCACTTTTCGTGTGCGACCCAAGTCCCGTCCCAGGTCGAATTTGGCGGGTTTCTTTCAAATTCCTCGGAACGTGTTGCATAGAGCCCATAAAATTGGGCGAATTCGGGGAACTTTCTGGTTCCTTCCTGAGATAATTGGCGGGACGCAGCAAAATCGCGAGCCCGATAGGCTTCGAGCAAGCGCTGGTTGAACGCCGCCACCGCCTCGATGGCGTGGGTGCGGCCTTCTCCTGCGCGATTGGTCAGGGCATAGACGGTTGTTGCAGATTTGCGGCCCTTAACCGCCACACGGTCAAGCTCAAGGAAGGTGAAGCCCTTGCCGGCCCTTTCCACCGTATCCTCACCCACAAGAATGGCGGCGCCGTAATTGTGGCTGAGTGTCTGAAGACGGGCAGCTAGATTGACCGCATCGCCAAGCACCGAATAGTCGAAGCGCAGGTCCGAGCCCATGTTGCCCACGACACATTCGCCGGAGTTGATACCGATGCCCACCTCGATGCGGGGCAAGGGGTGCTCGCGCAGTCCCGTTTCGCTAGCCAGTTTCTCATTAAGCGTATGCAAGGCCTTGATGATGTCGAGGGCGCAGCCGCAAGCCCGAGCCGCATGGTCCTCATCATCGAGCGGGGCATTCCAGAACGCCATGATGCAATCGCCGATGTACTTGTCGATCGTTCCGCCATGGTCGAGCACGACGCGGGTCAGCGGCGTCAGGATACGATTGATGAGACGGGTCAGGGCCTCCGGCTCCTCACGAAAGCCCTCGGCAATCGTCGTGAAGCCGCGAATGTCGCAAAACATGATCGTGAGTTCCCGCGTTTCACCACCCAGGCGGAGCTTGCCGGGATCCTGCGCGATCCGGTCGACGACCTCTGGGGAGAGGTAGTGGCTGAACGCGGCGCGCACGAAGCGGCGCTCGGACTCGGTCAGCAGATAGTTGACGAAGGCGGCCGTCAGAAAAGCCGCCGCCGCCGCGAGCGAGGGTGTCAAGGGATCAAAGAGCCAACGCTCCGCCGTGAAAGCCCACCATGATGTACCCACGGCGAGCGCGATGCCCGCCGTCAGAACGGGAAGCGCCCAATAGGCCGAACCCATCAGCACAAGCGCGGTGACCCCCGCGCCGAGCACCAGCGCGAAGGCGAACTCAAGTCCCGTCGCATAGTCCGGCCGCATCAGATATGCGCCCAGAAGCATCTGCTCAAGCGCCTCCACATGGATTTCAACGCCCGGCGTCACTGGGCTGAAGGGTGTTGCGCGCAGGTCGCGCAGGCCTGCCGCACTCGTGCCAACAAAGAGGACGGCGTCCTTGAGGAGGGCGGGATCGGCGCTCCCTCTCAAGAGGCTGGTCACCGGAATGCGCCGGCTTGGCTCAGGTGGTGTGAAATGCAGCCAAAGCGCGCCGTCGGCTGCCGTCTCGATGGTGCGGCCGCCGGCCCGGATCGCCACGATGCCGGATTTCTCGCCAAGAAGGACTTCGCCGCCGCCGCCGGCCGTTTTGACCGTGATCGAGGAGGGTTTGCCAAGGAGGCGCAGGGCTTCGAGCGCCAAGCTCGGCACCAGGCGATCCTTTGAGCGGAAAAGGAGATTCGTGCGCCGGATGATGCCGTCGCTCGATGCATCGATGTTGAAGGCGCCAAGGCCCGCGCCCGCCTCCTCCAAGAGCGGCAGGTTCACGATGGCTCCCCGATAGCCCGGCACCAGGAGCTTTGGATCGATGGCCCCAACCGCGTTTATCCCTGATTTGGGAGCCAGCTCGGCGGCCGTCGCCGCGCCGGTGAGGATGACGCCCATGACGGCGGGCATTGCCTGCAGAGCTGTTGCAAATTTCGTTTCGTGAGACGGGAGCTTTGCAAGTGTCGCCCGTGCGGCGTCGAACTCGGGCTCCTGCGGCCAGTAATCTCCGATCCGTTCTGGCGAGGTCCGGTCGGCTTCGGCGAAGACCATGTCGAAGACGAGAAGCCGAACGCCGGCCTTCTTCGCTGACCAGACGAGCCGCGCCATCAGGCTGCGCGGCCAAGGCCATTGACCATAACGGGCAAGGCTTTCCTCGTCGATGTCGAGATAGCGGACAGCGACGCCGGCGTCCTCCTTGGGATCGCGGTATTGGCGGGGACTTATGTGCTGATAGGTGTCAAAAACGAGATTCCGCCCGCGTTCGATAAAACCGCTCTCATCGAGCAGGAGCGCCCCGGCCGCGAGCCCCAAGACCAAGAATGGCACCAGGCGGAGCCATAGCGCGCGCTTGAAATGCAACATGACCCCTCTTCGTCGCCCCCAAAAAAGTTCCGTTACGGAAGTAATTTTACTTTTCTGCCGGTCTCACATGTGATTACACCCTGTTTTCCCGGCGAGCGCGGCCTCAAAGCCTCCGATTGGCCGAGATATTGCTGAGTGAAAACCTGCACGGCCTTTAACTACCCTGGCGGGTTAGAGCGGCGTGCCATCAATCAGAGTCGTCACGCCGCTTTATCTCTTTTAATTGTCGTAACGTCTTGCGGAAAACCGGTACCCACCTTTCCGCACGTTGCTCTAGTCTGGAAATCCCCCTTCGAGGCAGCATGACCGGCAGTGCCGTCAGTGACAAGAACGCGGATACTCAGTCTGCGGCCCGTGTGCTGTTCGACAGACGGGGAGATGAGGAGATCATCCAGGCTCAGGGGACCTGGACAGTTACACACAGCGTCGATCTTGATGCCGCGTTGCAGTTGCACTTGGCGAGGGAGCAATACCGCTCGGCCTACTTCGACCTATCGGGCGTTCAGGTGCTGGATACTGCTGGCGCTTGGCTGTTGTACCGCACAATTCGTGAAATCGAAGGGGCGGGCGGCACGGCCCAAATAGGCGGCGGCAAGCCAGAACATCTCAGCCTCTTGGAGGCGATCGCGGCCGCCGATCGCCCGCAGGAAGCGCCGGAACCGCGCGTTCATTGGGCCGTCGAATTCCTCAGCAATTTTGGACGGAATGCGGAAGAATTCGCAGGCAGCATGGTCGACGCGCTGGGGTTTTGCGGCGTCGTCTTGGAGGCCATTGGTCGCGCCATCCTGCGACCTAGCCGGCTTCGCGTGACCTCGCTCGTCTATCTCATGGAGCAGGCGGGCCTCAACGCGGTGCCGATTGTCTCCTTGATGTCGTTTCTCATCGGGGCTGTTCTTGCCTATCAGGGTGCCGGGCAGCTGGAGCGTTTCGGAGCGGAGCCCTTCACGATCAATCTCGTGTCCGTCTCGGTCATGCGCGAGATCGGCATTCTCTTGACCGCCATCATGGTCGCCGGCCGGTCGGGGAGCGCGTTCACGGCGCAGATCGGCTCGATGAAAATGCGCGAGGAAATCGACGCCATTCGCACACTGGGGCTCGATCCTGTTGAGATTCTCGTTCTGCCACGCGTGCTTGCGCTCGTCTTCACCTTGCCGCTGCTCGGATTTGTCTCGGTCATTGTCGGGCTTTTCGGAGGTGGCGTCGTGACCTTTCTCCTGCTCGATATTTCGCCGGCCTCCTATGTCACGCTGCTGCGCGAATCCGTTGATGTGTGGACATTCCTTGTCGGCATCATCAAGGCGCCTGTCTTTGCCTTCCTTATCGCCCTCATCGGTTGTTTTGAGGGGTTGCGTGTGACGGGGACCGCCGAATCGGTCGGCCAGCGCACGACTCAGTCCGTGGTCGAGGGCATATTCGTCGTCATCATCGCCGATGCGGTATTCTCCATCATCTTTGTGGAGCTGGGGATATGAACCGCGATGTCATCATCCGGGTGCGCGGATTGCACAACCAGTTCGGGCCTCAGGTCGTGCACCACGATCTCGACCTCGATGTCTATCGCGGCGAGGTGATCGGCATTGTCGGTGGCTCGGGCACAGGCAAGTCGGTTCTGCTGCGCTCAATCGTCGGATTGAACCGGCCGAGGGCCGGAACGATCGAAGTCTTCGGGAAGGTGCTCTCGGCTCTGCCGCTGGCCGAAAGGCGGCTGACCGAGCGGCGCTGGGGCGTGCTCTTTCAGGATGGTGCGCTGTTCTCCTCGCTCACGGTTGCACAGAACATTCAGGTGCCGATGCGCGAGCACTTGAAGATGCCGCAGCGGCTGATGGATGAACTTGCCCGGCTCAAGATTTCGCTCACCGGCCTTGCCCCCAACGCGGCGGACAAGTTCCCTTCCGAACTCTCCGGCGGCATGCGCAAGCGCGCCGGGCTTGCACGGGCGCTCGCGCTTGATCCTGAGATCCTCTTTCTGGATGAACCGACGGCTGGGCTCGACCCGATCGGTGCGTCCGCGTTCGACATGCTGATCCGTCAGCTGCAGCAGACCTTGGGGCTGACCGTGTTTCTCGTCACACATGACCTTGATACTTTACATGCTATTTGCGACCGCATCGCGGTACTGGCCGAGAAGAAGGTGCTGGTGGTGGGTACCATGGCTGAATTGATGCGCGAGACCCATCCCTGGATTCGGGAGTATTTCCATGGGCCACGCGCCCGGGCTGCGCTCGAGGCGCAGGAGAAAAATCCGTTGCCGGAACATCAAAGGAACTGACACCGATGGAAACGCGGGCTCATCATGTGCTGATCGGAAGCTTTGCGCTGGGGGGCGTGCTTTTGATCGTGCTCTTCACGCTCTGGATCGGGCAGTTCGAATTCGACCGGCGCTTTGCGGACTATGAAGTCTTGTTCGAAGGCGGGGTGAGCGGTCTCGCCGTCGGCGCCGATGTGCGCTATTCGGGCATCAAGGTGGGGCAGGTCGTGGATGTGCGGCTTGATCCTTCCAATCCGGCCAATGTCCGGGTGCGCCTGCAGGTCAATGCCGATACGCCCGTCAACGTGAAATCGATCGCAACGCTGGAGACGGGCATTCTCACCGGCCTGTCAGTCGTACAAATCTCGGGCGGCGAGGCGGGTGCGGCGGCTCTCAAAACCGTGCCGGGGCAGAGATATCCGCTCATTCCCAGCGAGAAAACCGGCCTGCAGGAAGTGGTGGCGGGGGCGCCCGAGCTCATTGCCCAGGGCAACCAGTTGCTTGCCGAGTTTCGCCAATTGGTGAGCGACGAAAACATCGCGCTCTTCAACAGCATCGTTGCGGATGTCAAGACCGTGACCACCTCGATGGCGAAATCCAGCACGCAGATCGAGACCGTGATCAGCAACGCGGAAAAGATTTCAATCAATCTTGAAAGCGCCGCCGGGCGGATCGATGAAATCGCGATCAACATCGAAAACGTCACGCGCAATGCCGACCGCCTCGTGGCGCAGGACGCGCAGAAAGTGATGGACGAGGTGCGGGGGGCCGCCTCAAACCTGAAGAAGCTTGCAGGAGAGGCAGAGGCGCTGGTGCGCGAAACGCGTCCGGCCTTGCGCGATTTCGCCAAGGGGGGCTTGCCGCAAATCGCGTTGTTCGCACAGGAAGGGCGGGAGTTCTTCTTATCGCTCGGTCGGGTCACCGAACGCTTCGAGAGCGATCCACGGCAGTTTCTGTTCGGGTCCGGACCTGCACCCTACACACCTGAGATGTCGAGCGGAGAGGGGAAACGGTGATGGCGATGCTGTTGAGGCCGTTGCTGATCGTGCTGGTGGCAAGCCTATCGGGGTGCGCCTTCAGTCTTACCGGAGGGGCGCCGCCGCCCGATCTCTATGATCTGTCGCCCAAGAGCACATTCAACATCACCCTTGCGCCCGTCACCTGGCAGCTTGTGGTCGATGAGCCAGTCGCGGCTTCGAGCCTCGATACGGACCGGATCGCGATCAGGCCCAGTCCGCTTGAATATCGCTACTACGACAAGGCGCGATGGATCGACAGGGCGCCAGCGCTTATCCAGACGCTGCTCGTCGAGTCGTTCGAGAATTCCGACAAGATCGTCGCGGTCGGACGCCGGGCTGTCGGGCTTTCGGGCGATTTCGTGCTCAAGAGCGAGCTGCGGGAGTTTCAGGCCGAGCGCTTCGATGCCAAGGGCGGCGTCCAGGTTAGGGTGCGTATCACCTTCAAGCTGGTCAAGGTTGCCAGCGGGCTCATCATCGCCTCGACCTCGCTCGAGCGCGTGGAAAATGCTCAGAGCGATGCGCCGCAGGACATTGTGCAGGCCTTCGACAACGCGCTTGGCTATGTGCTCAAGCGGGCGGTGACATGGACCCTTGAACAGGGGCAGCGTTCCCAGGACGCCGACAGCTGATCATTCGTCCCGCTCGATGAAGCGGCCGACCGTGTTGACAAGGACGAGATAGACCTTCCCCGTCTGCGAGGTGAGGTAAGTCTCGGTGAGGATCATTTCACGATCGCTCGTCGATGCCTCGTCCAACAGCGCCTCGAACTGGCGGACATAGCGCTCGGCGATGTCACGAAACTCATCGTCATGTCCGAAACGATGGGCGATGCGATCGATCGCATCACGCCCCAAGAGCGAGAGAACTGGCCGCGCGAAGGCATTGCGCTCGCCGGACAGATAGCGCTTCCAGAGATCCAAAGGCGGGTCATCCTCCAGCGCGCGGGACAGGTTGATGCCGTCGTGCTCCATCATTTCGATGAGGCGAAGCGACATCGACTGAAGCCTGGCGCGTTCGGCGGCCGGGGCCTCGGCATGGGCCTTGTCGGCGGCGGCCAACACGGATGACAGCCGCCAGGGCGGGGCGCCTTCGTCCTTCTTTTCCCGGCCCGCCAGGCGCTTGGCGAATTCGAGCCAGCCGCCAGCAGGTGCGCCCGGGCGCTCTTCCTTGGGTGCATCCTTGCCATGCCCATTGACCGGCTCGTGATGGCCATTGAGCCGTTCGGCCTTCAGGGGCGGGGGCTCGGCGGGCATGGGCTTTGGTTCTGCGCGGGTGCGCGGTATCTGCTGATTGCGCGCAAGGAAGCGCGCCTCTGAACGCGTTTCCTGACGCGTTTCGCCGCGGGCTTCCGTTCGCTGCTCGTGCTTGGGGGCGGTCACGCGTGCCGGCTCCGCTGGCTCTGGCGTCGGCGCATTGCGCTGAAATGAGGGCGGAAGGAGCAGGGTCTCGGGCTCCTCCTGGGGGGCAGGCTTTGCTTCTGGTTTTGGTTCCGGCTTGGCCTCGCCCTTTGGCGCCGCTCGATGCACGACGATGGGTGTTGTCACCGGTTCTGGCGCCGGCGCCTTGATGCTGGCCGTGCGCGCGGCGACCTTGTCCGAAAGCGCGAGTACTTGGGTCAGCTCATTCTCCAACATGCTGCGCAGGCGAGCAGTCTGGCCGCTGACCTCGGCGGGGAGGCTGCTCAAGTGGCGGCGCAGGCGTTCGGCAGCCTCATCGATGGCCTCAAGCGCGCCGCCGGAAACATCACGCATCTCTCCTAAGGTTTCGGCTAGTTTTGCCGCCGCCCCAGCGGCTGTCGCGGTGACGGACTCGACGATGCGGGCGGCTTCACGCGATTCTGCCGCCAGCGTCGCGCGGGCGCGTTCGGTCAAGTCTTCGAGCGCGCGGGAGGCCGCCTCCAGCGTGGCATTGGTCAACTCGCCCGCCGATTTCGCCTTGTCGCTTTCGCGCACGAATGCGCCGCCGATCTCCTCGAGGCGTGTGGCGATGCCTTGCGTTACCTCCGCCAATTTGGCGGCGCCGCCCTCGGCGATGCTGTCGAGGCGATGCGCCTGTTCGCTGAGCGTGTCGATGAGTTTCTCGATGTTGCCGCGCTGGTGCTCCAGCGTCGCTTCAACAGTTTGACCCTCTTCGCGCAGACGCTCGATGGCATCAAGGAGCACCGCGCGCTGGCGTTCGTGACGCTGTGAGAGCGCATCGGCACGGGCAAGCGCCGCCTCGGCCACGGCTTCGAAGCGCGATGCCTCGCGCTCGATCTCCCCGCCCACGTGCCGTGCGCCCTCCGTGGAAGCCGCGGTTGCCGCGTGGATATTGTCGATCTGGAGCTGCAGGGCGGACTGTGCCTCCCCAAAGCTGCGCGAGGCCTCGGCCACGGCCCGCTTCACATCGCCGGCACGGGAGGATACCGATTCAGCCATCGCCTCGACCTCGTTGTGCATGGCGAGCGCCAGTTCGGCCAGCCGGTCACGCTCTTCTTGAAGGCCGTCGCGAATGGCATCGACCTTTTGGGTCACGTCCTCCGTAATGCGGGCAACGGCGCTTGTGCGCTCCGCCAAAAGGCTTTCGAGCGTGCGCACACGGCCCAGCGCGTTTTCGAGGCCTGCATTCATCGCGTCGATTTCATGGCGGACCGCGCGGCCGACCCGCGCCACTTCCCTCGCGGCGGTGTCTTCCGGCTGTGTCAGTTTCCAGGCGATCATGCCCAGATCCTCGGTTGTCAGCCGCAAGGCCTCCGCGCGGCGGGCCATGAGGGCGCTCAGCCAGATGAGTGCGACCGGCAAGAGCCAAACCGCAAGAAGCGCTGCCTGCCAGTGAAGGGCCAGCTCGGCAAGGCCGGTGGGCTTGTAGTATCCCCAAATGAAGGCGCCGACCCCGCCCAGCCAAAGCCCGCTGGCGCCAAAGGCGGTGTAAAGGGAAAGGGGGCTTGGTTTGCGCATTGGTGGCTGGGCCCTGCGTCCGTTCAGCGATGAGGCGGCGGGATAGGCGGGCGAGGCCCTGTAAGAAAGTGCCTCCGTCAAGCGATCCTCGCTCAGCGCGATCGCGTCGTGGTCAGCGGGCTGCTTGCCCCATTGTCCGGGTCCCATGAGAAATTCCTGCTCGTTAGGCGGTGCATGGGCGCCCCGCCGAAGCGGAGAGCATTAGTCTTACCCATGTCCTACTAACACCTTCGGAGCCTTGTGTGAATCGGTCGCAGGCCGGCCCGCATCCCAGCGCTTGACCGCGCCGATGTTTCCAGCATTCCATACTCCCACAAGCATAAGCCAGGGGGAATCGAGGCTACGATGATTTATCTAGTGGTTTCGGCCACCTTTTTCATGGCGATCCATCTGCTCATCGCGGGCACCACCGTTCGCGATCGTCTGATCGATGCATTCGGCGAAACATTCTATTTGCTGGCGTTTTCCGGCCTTTCGGTCGCCGGAATCGTCTGGCTCGTGGCCAGCTATAATCACGCCGCGATCGAGGATACCTGGCTCGTGTGGGATTTCGGACCTGGTGTGCGGCATCTGGGCGGGCTCATCATGCTTGTCGCCTCGCTTTTTGCCGTCATGGGGCTCCTCACCCCCAATCCCACAGCGGTCGGCGGCGGGGAAGTGCTCAAGAGCGACGATCCGGCACGCGGGATGGTGCGCATCACCCGGCATCCCTTCTTGTGGGGGGCGGCCATCTGGGCTGGTTTTCACCTTGTGGCCAATGGCGATGCCGCCTCCATCGTATTCTTCGGGACGTTTCTTGTGCTCAGCATCCTTGGGACGGTTTCCATCGATTCCAAGCGCCGCCGGGGCTATGGCGAGGCATGGGCCCGCTTTTCCGCCAAGACCTCGAACATCCCCTTCGGCGCCATCATTACCCGCAGGAACAGCCTCAATCTCGAGGAAATCGGGCTTTGGCGGCTGGCCGCGGCGACTGCTGTCTTCCTGGCAATACTCTTATCTCATGCGTGGTTGTTTGGGGTTTCGCCGTTCCCGGGTGGTTGGGTGCCGTTCTGAAGCCAGAGAAGAGGCGTTAACGCGATCGTATGGCCCCTAAGGGCAGAGTGATCACCAAGCGAAACCATATTCGCGTGGGGTGATCATGGGTATTGAGGCAAAGGCTGCGCTTGTCATCGATTTCGAGCACTTGTCGCTCTATACGGGCGGTGACGCTGCGCTCACCTGCGAAGTGATGCGTCTCTTTCGCACCCAAACCGCCGATCTCATCTCTCTCCTGCAGAAGACAGGGGACGCGAAGACCTTTCGCGAAACGGTGCACGCGCTCAAAGGCGCATCGCGCGCGCTTGGCGCCTGGGAGGCCGCGCGCGCGGCCGAGGCGGTCGAGCAGGCAAAAGAGAGCGCGGCCCAGGCCGCCGCCGTGCGTTTGCTTGCCGATGCGCTTGCGCGCGTCCATGAATTGACGGTGATGTTCGAGGCCGATCACGGCCCCGCAGTGTGACGGTGAACACATTGCGGCCATGGCGTCCTGGAACCATCATCCTTATCAACAACCGTTGAGGGCATCATCGTGTCGTTCAAGGTCAAATTCTGGGGTGTGAGGGGTTCCGTGCCGTGCCCTGGCCCCGACCATTTGACCTATGGCGGCAATACGAGCTGCATCGAAGTTGCGATGGGCGGGGAGCGCGTCATCCTCGATGCCGGAACGGGTATCCGCAATCTCGGCAAGTGGCTCATGCGCAAGCATGTGACGAGCGCGACGATCCTCCTGTCGCATACGCATTGGGATCACATCTGCGGGCTGCCGTTCTTCCGGCCGGCGTTTCTGCCCGGCTATAGCTTCAAGATCATGGCGGGACACCTGCAGAACGGCAAGGCCGCGCGGGGTATCGCCGATGTCATCGCGGGCCAGATGTCCGATCCCTTCTTTCCTGTGCCGATCGAGGCGATGAAGGCCTCTTTATCCTTTGTCGATTTTCGCGCGGGCGAGAGTTTCGATCTGTCGCCACGCGTGCATGTGCGCACCACCCCCCTCAATCACCCCGATGGCTCGACCGGTTATCGCCTCAGTCACGCAGGTAAGTCGCTCTGCTATGTGACGGACACCGAACATGTGCCTGGCCATGCCGATGAGAAGGTGCTCTCGCTCATCGAGGGGGCAGACCTCGTCATCTATGATGCGACGTATACGGACAAGGAATTTCCCGCCAAGGCCGGCTGGGGCCACTCCACCTGGGAGGAGGGTATCCGGCTTTGCCGCGCTGCCGACGTGAAGCGGCTTGCCATCTTCCATCATGATCCCGATCACGAAGACCGCGTGATGGAGGCCATCGAGGCCAACGCGATGGCGGTGTGGGGCGGCGCGTTCGTCGCGCGCGACAATATGCGGGTCAATCTGGATTAAAGCCTGACGCCGCCCATAATCGCATAGGCGAATTCGCGCGCGGCGCCGCTGTCGTCACCGGGCTTTCGCGTTTCGTCCATCTCCAGCGCCGAAAGCATCAATTGGCAGAACGTGCCATTGCGCGCCTTGCGATGTGTGAGCATGCCGATCAGCGCAGCCGTCGTCTTGTCGACTTCGACGCGCATCCAGCGCCTGCCATCCGTGACCTCACACCAGCCTTCGGTCATGCCCAGCGCGTTCGAGGCCGAGACCAGGAACGAGACCGGATGGCCGTGATCGATGGTCCTGTCCTTGAGCGGGAATTCCTCCACGTCACGTCCGCCATTGTGCGTGCGGATGACGAGCTTTTCCTCATCGAACGTTCCCGGTTTCAAGGTGAGGTGACCGAGGCGCAGGACGCCAAGACCCCACGCCTCCCATTCAAAGCGTACATGGACGTTGATCCGGGGCTCCTGCGCGCTAACGACAAGGGATTTCAGGATTGGTCCGCGCGGCGTTTCGATCCGTGTGCTGATTATCGCCGCACCGGACTTGTCATCGATCTCGCAGACCGGTTCACACCATTCGAGATCCGTGATCTTCTGCTGGCCGGGTGCCTCGAATACGCAATTGCCCGTGTACCAGTCGGCGGCAAGTGCGATGTCATCAAGCTCGCCATGGAGGATCGTCCCTGCAAGCGGCGTTCTGTCAGGCAGAACGGCGAAGCGGTCAATGGCAAGGCCGCGCCGGCAATTGAGCCGCACGTCCAGGGTTGCGGTCGTGACGTCAATCCAGCGCTCGTAAGGTGCCAATATGGTCTTGCGCGCGGACTTGTGGCCATTGGTCTTGCGCGGCGCCGGCACCCTATCGATTCGTGCAACCGTGGCGGCGAGCCGCTCGCGATAGGCGGCCCAGCGCTTTGGCGTGATATGGGTGCGGTAGTCGCTTGCCCAGAGGTCGCAGAGCGTGCGCCAATCCTTCGCTTCCAGCGGCACGCCGCGGCGATCGAGATCTGCGAAGATCCGCCAGCACAGCGTATTGACCTCCAAATCGTTGCGGCCCGTAACGGCCCAGCGCGTCACGTTGTACTTGCGTTGCTTCTTGACGAGGATCGGATTTTCCGGGGACTGCAGATGTACTTCCGGCGTGGCGCCTTGATGCAGTTCGAGCGCAATCGAGGGAACGCCGAGGCGGATGCGGGGATCGCGCTTCAATTCGCGCAGCACGCGCGCGATCCGTTCCCATTCGCCGCCTGTCAGCCTCTCCTCGGTCTTGAAGCGGCCGGTGCGAAAGTCGAAGCACTCCGCGTCATTGCTGTAGATGGCAAGGGAGTGCGGGCGGTCCGCGATACGCGAGAGCACGTAGTCGCGGTAGTGATTTTCATCGATATCACCGTGAGCGAGGCGCTGGAGTTTCTGGAAGGCAATCGTGTCGGTCCAGATGATGTCGAGCGTGCTGCCGTCCGCGCCCACTGCCTTTGCGGGGCGGTGGCGGCCTTCCGCCGGCCATTCGGGGTGAAAGGGCGCTCAATTGTCCCAATCCATCAGCACCGCACGGTAGCCGGCTTCGCGGTAGAGCGGGATCAGGCCCGCCGAATAGGCCTGCTCATTGATGAGGGCGAGCGTGGGTTGCGTGCCGATCAAGCGCTGGTAGACCTGGGCACCGTGAAGGAGGTTGGCCTGCGTGACGCGGGCAGGGACCAACGGTCCGATCAGCTGCGCATAGCCGGAGCCGATGAACTCCACGAGGCCAAGGCCGATCAGGTGCCGCATTTGGGCGATCCACGCCGGGTCGCGCTTTTCGATCTCCTCGAGCGTGTAGCCGGAAGCCTCTATGCCAAGTGGAATGCCGTGCTCGGATGCGAGCGCGAGCATTGGCCAGTAACAGCGCGCAATCACCTGTGCGCGTTGTTCTTCCTCGATCGAGGAGAAGCATAAATTGAGATGGAAAAAGGTGTAGCCGTAGAGGCGTGCGCTCGCGGGCTCCTCTGCCTTGGCCGGTAGGGGCGCGCTCATGGCGTCGCCGTTTCGACCTTGATGCGGGCAACCGCGGCATTCGCGGCCGCCAAAGCCTGGTCACGGGTGTCGCCCGTCGCAAGGATCATCGCTGCGCGCGCGGCCGAGGATGTCGGCGGCGGTACGATGTCGCCCGGATTGAGGCTGACGACAATTTCCTCGATACCGGGCAGGCGTTCCGCCTCCTCGATGCCGGCGATGCGGATGATGCGGCCGGGCTCAGGGAACACGTAACGCTGGATCACGGGCTTGCGATAGCGGGGCGTCAAATCCTGGGGCGTCACGCGCTCGCCCATGGCCATGCGGATGACGCAGCCGACAAAATCGACGCCGGTATTGAGGGGGATTTCGCGGGTCGAGAAGTAGCCGCCCGACAACCGCGCCGCGAGTTCGATCACATAGGGTTGCCCGCGATGAACAACGATGTCGCCCTTGATGTTGCCGTTCTCGATGCCAAGCGCACGTCCTGCCGCCTCCACCGTTTCACAGACGGCGTGCTGGGTCCATTCCGGCAAATGGCTTGGCAGATCGCCGCCATTTTCGATGAAGAACGGTGCGAAACGGTCGAGGTATTCATAGTTGCGATCAGAGAAGCCGGGCGTATAGGCGACGCCATCGAGCATCATCGATTCGGTCGAGACCTGCGGGCCGTCGAGAAAGGCCTCCACCATCACGCGCCGCGTAGGCGATTGGCACTGAGCGCGGGCGAAAGCGAGGCAGGGATCAATGCCCGTATTGAGGCGCTGAACGCCGCGGCCGCCGCGGCTGTCCACCGGCTTCACGACCAGGTCGGGCCCGCGCTCCTTCAAGTGCCTTTCCAAATCATCCGCGGAATGAAGGGCCGCGTACCACGGCACCGGCACACCAAGCGCGCTGAAGCGTTGCTTCATGGCAAGCTTGTCCGTCGCGAGCCTGGCGGATGAGACTGGTATGCCGGGCAGGCCGAGGGCTTCTGCAACACTAGCGACGGTAAGGGGCACATCGGCGCCGATACAGATGACGCCGTGAATGCGGCGGATCTTGCGGTCGTAGTCAAGCGCGGCCGCGCGCGTCGCTTCTACATCATAGGTCGAGGCGATGAGGCGGTCATCGGCAAGGGCGAAACCGGGCGCCTCTGGGTTCATGTCGCTGACGACGACATGAAGTCCCATTTCCTTGGCACGGGCGATGCCGTGCGTTGCCTCGATGCCGCCACAGACGATGAGGAGGGTTTTGCCGCGCATCAGAAGTATAGCCCGCCATTGACGTTGAGTGTCTGGCCCGTGATGTAGGCGGCCTCGTCAGAGGCGAGGAAGGCGACGGCATCGGCGACTTCGTGCGGCAGGCCGAGGCGCTTGAGAAGGATGTTCTCGGCCGCCTTTTGCACGCTTGCAGCGGCAAGGCCGGCCGCACCCATGTCCGAGGCGATGATGCCGGCGGCAACTACGTTCGAACGGATCTTGTCCTTTGCACCGAAGCGGGCAATGACCTGGGAAAGTGAGATGAGGCCCGCCTTGGAGGCGGCATAGTGTGCGGTGCGGGGGCCGCCATACTGGCCGGATACCGATCCGATGTGAACGATCGCGCCTCCGCCGCAGGCCCTCAAATGCGGCAGCAGGACCTGCGCGCAAAGGAACGGTCCCTTGAGGTTGACGTTGAGTATGTCGTCCCAATCCTTTTCCGTCACAGCATCGAAATCGGTCGGCTTGTTGATGCCGGCATTGTTCACGAGGATCGATATGGGGCCGAGCACGCGCGAGACTTCGGCCGCCGCATCGGCAATGCTCTTGCGGCAGGTCGCGTCCAGCGCGACCGCGTGCGCATGTCCGCGATGTTCCTCTATTTCATCAACGACGCTCAAGGCTTCGTGGCGGCGCTCGCGGTAGGCGACGCCCACCTGCACGCCTTCTACAGAGAGCCTGAGGGCGATGGCGCGGCCAAGGCCGCGGCTTGCGCCCGTGACGAGGGCCGTCTTGCCTTTGAGGCCGCGCATGTCAATGCACCCGCTTTCGCGCCATGGCGCGCTTTGCGGCATCGGCGATGAAGGGCGCCGTGAGGCCGTAATGCGCGGCAAGCGCCGCCGGCTCGCCCGATTCTCCAAAGCGGTCGTTCACGCCGACAAACTCGACGGGGCAGGGGCAGGTGGTCACAAGCGCCTCGGCAACCGCGCCCCCCAGTCCGCCATGGATGTTGTGATCCTCGGCGGTCACAATGGCGCCTGTCTCTCTTGCACAGCGCGCAACGAGGTCGCGGTCGATGGGCTTGATCGTCGCCATGTTGACGACGCGTGCGTCGATGCCTTCAGCGGCCAGCAGGTTCGCCGCCTCGAGGCTACGCGCGACTTCGACGCCGCAGGCGATGATTGTGACGTCTCTACCCTCGCGCAGGAGGTGGCCTTTGCCGATCTCGAAGCGGTGGCTTTCATCATAGATGGTCGGAGCGGGGCTGCGGCCGGTGCGCATGTAGACGGGGCCGTCGAAGGCGAGTACGGCCTCTGTCGCCAATGCCATTTCGATGGGGTCGGCGGGCGAGATTACCGTCATGCCCGGAATGGCACGAAAGGCGGCAAGGTCCTCCAGCGCCTGAGCAGAGCCGCCGTCTGGACCCACATCGAGGCCCGGGTGACTGGCAATGATCTTGGCGTTTCGCTTCGCATAGGCAATCGAGAGCCGTGCCTGCTCGATGGCACGCAGACAGAAGACGGCGAAGGTCGTCACCACGGGCACAAAACCCGTCGCGGCGAGACCGCCGGCCATTGCCATCATGTTCTGTTCGGCTATGCCGCATTGGATGAAGCGGTCGGCATGCGCCTTGCGCGCGTGATGCGTGCCCGTGCCGCCAGCGATGTCGGCGTCGAGAACGACGATGCGCTTGTCGTGATCCATGAGCGTGGCAAGCCTTCGCCCAAAGGCCTCGCGCAAAGAATCTCCTGATGTGCCAATGAGGGCAGGCGCGCTAGACGATGCGGCCATGGATCCAATCCTCCATCTCATGCGCGAGCACGCCCAGATTGCGCATGGCCGCTTCGATCTGTTCTCGCGAGAGCTTGACGCTGCCGTGCCACGCTGGGTTGCCCTCCATCTGCGCGACGCCCTTGCCTTTGATCGTGTGTGCAATGATGACCGAGGGCCGATCCGCAACCCCTGCGGCCATGCGCAGCGCATCCAGTATTTCGGGCACGCGATGGCCGTTGACCTCCTCAACGTGCCAGCCAAAGGCTCTCCATTTCTCCGCAAGTGGCTCCAGCCCCATGATCCGCTCGTTGAGGTCGTCGCTCTGCATTTTGTTGTAGTCGATGAGGGCGCACAGGTTCGAAAGGCGATGATGGGCGGCGAACATGGCGCCTTCCCAAACCTCGCCTTCCTGCAACTCTCCATCGCCCAGCATGACATAGGTGCGCGCGGAAAGACGTTTCATGCGCAGCCCAAGGGCCATGCCGATGGCGGCAGAGAATCCCTGACCCAAGGAGCCGGTCGAGGTCTCGCAAAGGGGCAGATCGAGGACGTGAGGGTGCCCTTGCATCGGGCTGCCCAATTTTCTCAAGGTGACGACGTCTTCATGTCGGGCAAGACCGATTGCGGCCCAGGCGGCGTAGAGCGCAGGCGCCGCATGACCCTTGGAGAGCACGAAGCGGTCGCGGCCGGGATGGGCCGGGTTGTTGCCTGGAAAGTAAAGCTCCGTGCCATAGAGGCAGGCAAGGAGATCCGCGCAAGAAAGCGCGCCGCCGGGATGTCCCGATCCTGCCTGATAGATGGCGGCAAGCGCCAGCCGTCTGATCGTTACGGCAACGCGATTGACGTGGGGAATGAGCTTGAGCTGGACGTCTTCGGTTAGAACTTGCTTACGGATGGCGTTGGCGGCCGGATTTAACACGTGCGTTCTCCCGGCATTAAGCGGCAGCGGTTATGGGGGCGATCGTCCAGGCGGAACCGCATGGGTTGACGGTGAGAACCATCGCTCGGCTCTTGGTTGCGGCGCAGTTGTCACGCGCCACTTTCCGCTGGCATCGTTAACACGGACTTAAATCGAGAGAGAGGAAGTCCAAATTGCGTCAGTGTTGATGCGAGTTTTTGACTCCCGAACGCGGGCAATCGCTTCGCGAATGAGTGCGGTGATCACCGAGACGTCGATGGGTGCGGGATGCTCCTTTTGAAGAACGGTATCGCGCAGCACGGACGTGAGAAGCGCCGCTTCATCGAAGGGATGCTTATTCAATGCCTCGACGACCTGAGGTGTGGCACTCGTTGTCGTCAGCACACTTGACCAAGTGTTCATGATCCTTGGCAATGCCGGGTGACCGATCACGGTGGAAAGCGCCTGGAGCCGGTCCGGCACGAAGGGGACGACGTGCGCCATGACAGCTGGAAAAAAGACCGTGAGGGTCACAGGATGAGGCAGGGGAAGCTGGGCAGCAAGGCATTCGGCCAGCGTATGAATGAGGCCGGTGCGCACGTTTGAGATCGCGATGCCGCCCCAAGCCGAGGCGAGCGCAAGCGCTTTTACCTCGTCCGGCTCAGGCTCGGCGGCGGAATCGACACGTGCCGCACTTTCCAGCAACTTAGGCAAGTGTGCGAGGGCAATCATGTCTGTCGCGGCGTTGCGCTCAGTCCGGCAGATGAAGGTTTCCCAAAGATGGATGAAGGTATCAAACGCGCCAAGAATCAGGCGTTCACGCCCCGCGCTTGCGATGAGGCTCGGGTCAATGATGGTCAGATCCGGCACCGCGTCCCAGGTTCGCCGGGCGTGCTTTAGGCCATCTGATCCGGTCAAAAGGCTAAAGCGGCTTGTCTCCGCACCGGAGCCGGACAGCGTTGGTATGGCAATGAGACGCGGTGCCTTGTCCGTGCGCGGATGATCCTTGACGGCTATGGTGCCATGGCGAAGCATCAGGGCGATCGCCTTGGCCATGTCCATTGTACTGCCGCCGCCAATCGCGATTAGGAGGTCCCATCTGTCGCCAGGCAGACTTGCCGCCAAAAGCGCAAGAGCGGCTTCGGTGGGCTCACCCGAAACCGTGATGAAGGGCGTTTCCGGCAGAAGCGCATGCGCCAGGCCGGCAACGGCCGCATCGGCGATGATAAGGGTTTGCTTTCCTTCTTTAAGCGCAGCCACATGGCGGTGAGCGCCCGAGCCAGCGATCAGCCGTCCCGGCCAATGAAAGCCTCCCTCGGCGGGCGAGGAAAAGAAGCGATCAAGCATCCGCTCGCCCCAAGAACAACTCACACTCAAATACGCTTGCGGGGTGGTGACCCAGATGAAGCCGATAGCCTGGCGCGAGCTCATCGATGAGCTGAGGCAATTGCCAGAGGTGTTCGGGCAGGTGGTAGGCCGCAACGGCGAGGCCCGGACGGTCTTGGCCAAGGATGCGGCGTGCGCCGCGCAATACCGCCGGCTCGAAACCCTCGACGTCGATTTTTATGAAGCCAACGCGAGGACCTGCGGATAGCAGGCAGTCGAGCGTTTCGAGGCGGATTTCAATGCCACCTGCATTCTTGCGCAGTGTGGCTCGGGGGTCGGCGCCATCCTCATCCGATGCAATATGTGCACTGGAAGGCGTTTCTCCAGCACCAAGCGGGAGCGGCGTGATGCGGCCCGCAAGGCCCTCGCGGGCAATCGTTTCGATCAATTCCGAGAAGTTCGCCGGTACTGGCTCCAGCGCAACGATTTGGGCGTTTCCATCCAGACGCTTGAGGTAAAGGAGCGCGGTGTCACCCGTATAGGCGCCGCAATCGATGATAAGATCGCCCGGCTTTGGCCCTAGATGCGGCGCATCGTAGGCATAGAAGCCGGTAAGTCGCGGGTTGCGCCTCAGGCGGCGTGCGTCCATCGTCCAGCGAAAGGCGATGAGCGCGTCGAGATAGGTCTTCGATTCCTCATCACTCAGGCGCTCCCGCAAGCGGCCGAGCTCATCCGTATACGGCTCAACCGCCTGGCGGCCAAACTGGGGAGCGAACATGCCAGACAAGAAGGGAAAGACGCGCGACGCAGCCGGGCCGAGTGTGTCGGCGAGCTGGCTTGCGATTTCTGTCTGGTAGGCGCTTGCGATCACGATTGCGTCTCGTGCCCCCAGGCGGTTGCCGAGCTCGGATGGTGCCCAGACAGGCTTGCCACGGAAAGTCGTGCCCTGCTTGGCGGCGGCGTTGTCCGCAAATGCAATCACTGATTTGCCATGAGCAGCAAGAAAGCGCTCAACCTCGCCTGCCGCGCCGCCTGCGCCAAACAACACAAACCGCTCGCAGGCGAGTACATCATCAAGCCCGCGCGGCGCGCCGAGTGTGGAATATGGGCTCATGCTGACCTCCCGTCTGTGCGACGTGCAATGATGCAGGCATCGCGCCCGAGGCCGACGCTTGCAAGCGCGCGATAGAAACGGCGGCGGACCTCGCCAAGACCGGCCTGTTCGAGCGTCAGATCGAAGCGCATGCGCCGGGCGTGACAGGCGCGGCCAGTCTCGTCATTGCCGATGTAGTTCTCACCCATCAGAATGAACATCTCCATGGGGAAGCTGGTCGTCTCCTCGAGCGGCACGAAGCCTTCGCGGCGCAGCAGGCGATTGAGCGAGGCAAAGTCGAAGTAGTTCAGATGGTGGGGCGGCGCGAGCCACCAGGGACGCACGCCGTCGACATCGCGCAACGCACGCTGGAACGGGCTGTAGTCGTTGGGCACATTGACACAGACAATGCCGCCATCGCGCAGCGTGGCGTGCGCGGCCCTCAAAATCTCCGCAGGATTGGGCACGTGCTCCAGCACGTGGTTCATGTGGAGTGCGTCGGCCTTGGGAAGTTCGCCCACCAAGGCGGGGCCGAAGAAACCCTCGATCACGCCGAGACCCAGCGCGCGGGTGTGAGCGGCCGCCTGGCTCGAAGGCTCAACGCCAATCGCCTGCCAGCCCATCGCCTGCGCGGTCTTCAGAAAATATCCCGGCCCCGAGCCGACATCGATCAGGACCCGCCGCCCAGGGGGGAGATGGTTCGCGAAAGACTGAAGCCGGTCGCGCTGGGCGAGTTCTGCCCATTCCTGATCGCTGCGCGCGCGGGAGAGATAGTCAGGCTTTTCCTCCTTGTAGTACTGCTCGCGATAGGCCTGTTCGAGCGCCGCCGGGTCCGGCAAGGGCAGCGCGTGCACGAAGCCGCAGGTCTCGCAATCGATGATGTCGTACGCTTGCGCGCGGTCGAGCGTCTGTCCTTGGTGCTTTTCCGTTCGGTGAGCCGATTGGGATGCCGTCATCGCGAGCCCAGTTTTGCGCAAATGTTGAGTTAATTGACCGCAGGCTCGCGCCTTATGCTTTCAGACGCGTTAACGGGCGATCAAGGCTCCCATGGGCAAGCTAGCTTTCCCCTTGCTGGAGCCCAATTCTCGATGAGCGCGTTCTTCATTGCCGAGATTTCGTCCAATCACGGCCGCGACCTTTCCAGGTCGAAGGCCCTCATTGACGCGGCCGCGCAGGCCGGGTGCGATGCCGTCAAGTTTCAGCTGTTCCGTATCGAGCGCATGTTCGCGCCGGAAATCCTTGCGCAAAGCGCCAAGCATCGCGCGCGGACGGCGTGGGAACTGCCACTTTCGTTCCTGCCAGATCTGGCAGCGCATTGCCAAGAACGCGGCATCCAGTTTTCCTGCACCCCCTTCTATGTGGAGGCGGTGGGAGAGCTTCAGCCCTTCGTGTCGTTCTACAAGATCGCGTCCTATGAATTGCTCTATGATCCCCTGCTGGTGGCGGCCGCGCGGACCGGCAAGCCGGTCATCGTCTCAACCGGGATGGCATCGATCGATGAAATCCGGCATGCCAATCTGGTGCTCGAGCGGGCAGGGGCACGCGATGTCACCTTCCTTCACTGTGTCTCTGCCTATCCCGCGCCCCCAGAGCAGGCCAATCTCGCGGCCATCGAGACCTTGCGGCAATTGACCGGCCGGCTGGCGGGCTGGTCCGACCATACGGTGTCGCCTGCGGTAATCCTGAGGGCGGTGGAGCGCTGGCAAGCCGCAGCGATCGAGTTTCACCTCGATCTCGATGGGGCGGGGGCGGAGTTTGCCCCAGGGCATTGCTGGCTGCCGCATCAGATCGGCGAAGTCATCCAGCTCGTGCGCGAGGGTGAGCGCGCCGACGGAACGGGCATCAAGGAACCGGTGGCGGCCGAATTGCCCGACCGGGAATGGCGGGCGGACCCGGAAGACGGTATGCGGCCCATGCGGGCGATCCGCGCAAGCTATAAGCCGGATGCGGCATGAAAATCCTCGCGGTCATCCAGGCGCGCATGAGCTCCACGCGCCTGCCGGGCAAAATGCTGCGGCCGATCGTCGGGCGGCCCTTGCTGTGGCATGTCGTGCATCGGCTTCGCAAATCCGCGCTGATCAGCGAAATCTGCGTCGCGACGACCGCCGAAGCGGGGGATGATCCGCTCGCGGAATATGCAGCGAGCCTGGGCGTCGATGTCGTGCGCGGCGATCGCGACGATGTTCTGGGGAGGTTTCTCCTGGCGGCGGATCGGCATGATCCGGATGTTCTCGTGCGGGTGTGCGGCGATTCACCCATGATCGAGGGCGCACTCATCGACCATCTGCTCAAGGCCATGATCGAGAAGGGCGGCGATTTCGTCGGCCTCAAGCCGGGTGTCCATACCATTCATGAAGGCGTCGACCCCTTTTCGCGCCGAGCGCTCGAAATCCTGCGGTGCCACGCACGCCGTGATCCCATTGCGCGCGAGCATGTGACGGCCTATTTCAAGCAGCACCCGAACAAGGTGCGCTTTGTAGAGGCGGACCTGCCGCCCGGCTATGAGTATTGCGGCGCACGAGTGTCGATCGACTGCCCGCCGGATGCTGATTTCATCGAGGCCGTCTATGATCGCCTGCAGGCAAAGCCGGGTGAGGCATCCCTCGTCGAACTCGTCGCGCTGCTGCGGCGCGATCCCAGCCTGCTGCGGATCAACGCCCAGATACGACAAAAAACGGCGAGCGACATGAGTGGCACATTTCTCATTCGTTGCGACGGCGGGCCATTGCGCGGATTTGGTCATGTCAAACGCTGCCTCACCTTGGCGCGGCGCCTGCGCGACCATCACGGATTCGGCGTCAGTTTCGCCATGGCGGAAGAAGCGCTCTCGATGGCGCTCGTCGAGAAAGCGGGATTTGCGGTCATACCCTGGCCAAAGGGCATGGCGGAGGATGTCTGGCTTCCCGAACTCATCGCCACGCAACAGCCACTTGGCGTCGTGTTCGATGTTCGCACCGCGCTGTCGCGCGAAGCGGTCGAGCGCATCCGCGCGGGTGGCGCACTTGCCATTGTCCTTGATGATGCGCATGCGCGCAGGATTGCGGCGGACCTTGCCTTTTACCCACCGCTTGCTTCGCCGCTCGACTGGACGGGCAGCGCGGCGCAGGTGATGACGGGTCCGGAATGGACTCTGCTCGGCTTTGACGGCCGTCCAACGAAACGCCCCGCTTCGGGGCGCTCCCGTGTGCTCGTCACCCTGGGCGGGTCAGATCCCTGGGGCTGGACTCTCCCCGTTGCCGCCGCCGTTGCTACCGCGCGGCTTGCGCTATCGCTATCGGTCGTGATTGGCCCTGGTATGAAGGATCGGGAGAACATTGGAGCCAGATTGCGAAAGCTTCTGCCGGGCGTCACAATCTACGATGCGCCTGCCTCGATGACGGAGATTTTCGCGAACACCGATCTTGCCGTTTCAGCCTTTGGTGTCAGCGCGCAAGAGCTTGCCTATCTGGGTACGCCCGCAATCTATCTTTGTCCCACAGCTGACCATGCACAGCAGGCAGAGGTCTTCGCGCATGCTGGCTGCGGCGTTTCACTTGGCCACGTCGAAGAGCCTCCTGCGGCGGACTTGGTGCGCGCTCTCGAAGCGATGCTTTCCAACCCTCGGACACTTCAGACCATGTCGGAGGCCGGGATGCGGTTCATTGACGGAAGAGGCGCGGAGCGTGTCGCCGACGCCATTGTCGGGAAGCTCCGATCGCGCCGAGAATCCCAGGCACGGTCCGCTTAGGGATGCGCAAGAATTTGTGCGGCCCTGCTGTGCGCAGCATCAAAGAGGCTTTGCCAATCGCCCTGGCGCTCCGGCCACAAGGCTTCGCTCGAAGGTGCAAACGGATCAACTGAACCCCCAAGGTGACTCCATGGACGCTGTGCGCACAGCTTCAACACGGGCTTGCCGATCGATGCTGCCATCGCGGCGACCGCCGTCGGCGCGGTGATGATGAGATCCAGCGCATTCATCAAACCCAAGGTTCGGTCGAGCTCATGCTTCTGATCAAGTGCGGGCGGCACAAGGAGCGGTTTTCCCGCTTCCGCGGCGAGGCCCTGTGCTTCCCTCTCCTCGAGAGCGTATTGCAGATTGATGATCTCAGCATCGAGGGCGCGGATCAGTTCGGCCCAATGATGCAACGCGGCGTAGTGCTTGGCCCTGATGCCGTCTGCCTTGCCGCTGCGCCAGCAAATGCCGACTTTGGGTCGCGATCCTGCGGCGGAAAGCCAGGCGCGCCATTTCGCGGTTTCTTCTTCCTCAGCGCGCAAGTAAGCGTGCGGAGAAGGGAAGTCGTCGCGTTGTCTTCGTACCAGCATCGGCAGGCTAGCGATTTCGATGGCAACGCGTGCTGAGGGCAAGTCCTTCATCCCGGCATAGTCTGCCTTGATGGTGCCGGCTTCCTCGGCAATCGCAGCCGCGTATACCTGCGCCTTGGGGAATGAGCGGGCGAAAATAGGCCGCAGGCGCGCTTCACATTCAATGATGAGCGATTCTTCGGGCAGTCCTGTCAGACAGGACGCAAACATGATCTGGTCACCAATCCCTTGCTCGGCCATCACAAGCAGGCGGCGGCCGCGCAGAGATTCGCCCGTCCAACGCGGGAGCGAATGGCCACGCAGGATTTTTCGAGAGGGAATCTGCAAGCGCGCTTCATAGTCGCGCCAGCCCTGCTTCACGTTTCCCAGCGAGAGGAGAGCGAGCGCGCGATTGAGGCGGAGTTGCGGGTTCTTGCCGGCAATGTTGAGTGCCTTGTCGTAGAGGTTGAGCGCCGCTTGTGTCTCTCCTCTATCAAACCTGATGTCCGCCAAATTGCCCAGAGCTGCGGCATCCATCGGTCGAAGGCGAAGGGCCTCCTCATAAAAGGTGACGGCATTCACGGTATCATCGCGGCGGGTCATGACGTTACCAAGTGCGAGCCACAGTGAGGCTTCGCCGGGGGTGCGCGAGGCCGCCTCCCTCAAAAGGTCGATGGCTTCGGCCTCGCGGTCAGCGATGGCCAACATTTCTGAAAGTCGTACCGTGGCATCGATGCGGCCCGGCTCCAGGAACAGGCAGCGGGCAAACATCGCCGTTGCCGTGGGTGTGAGCCCGAGCGCCGCGGCAGCCTCGCCCAGCGAAAAGAGCAAGGCCGCGCCTTCTCCCTCCTGGCGCAACGCGCGTTCATAAGCGTCGATCGCCTGGTGCCAGCGGCCCGCGCGCGCATGGGCCAAGCCATCGCGGTGAGCATCGGACTTCATCTCTCTCAGAGCCACCTTCATCGAATGCGACCATTCAGCGGCTATGGTTTCGCCGGAGTTAACGGCCGACGGGCGGCCAATTAACGCGCACTTAATTGCACCCTGGAATACTCCTCAAAGCGTATGTTTACGCGATTGAGAGCTCTTCGCGATGTCGTTCGATGTCTCATTGATTACGAGTTACTACACGGCCCAGACCGCGCTCAAGCTGGCGCGCAGCGGCACAGCGTCGACGACTTCCTCCAGCGGCAGCGCCAGCAACTCATCTGACGTGCCACCCCCTTGGGACGTTTCTTCGGAGCACCTTTCCGCGGATGAAAAGTTCACCGAGGCGATGACCAAGTCCATCGCGGTGAACGAAGACAACTCAAGCTTTACCGGGGCTACGGACGACGAGAAAAAACTATTCGCGCTCTACCAGGCACTGGACACGTTGAGCGCGCTTGCAGCCAAGGCCTCGGATGAGGATACGAGCGCCTATTTGCTGTCGGGGCTCGACCGGCGGTTTCAGGAGGGACTTACCAATATCACCGACTATCTGAGCACGACCACCTTTGAGGGTGTTGAGATCGTGCTCGGTGAATCGCTGACACGGGCAGAGTCCGGCGTTGGGGTCGCCAAGCAGAGTGCGGACTACGTGGGCGGTATTGCGGTGCGTGGCTCCCACGATAATCCGATCGATGGGCTTACCGGCAGCGAGGTCTTGACGATTCAAGTCGAGAAGTCGACCGGTACCTTCAATATCGACGTCGATCTCTCGGAGATATCGGGTGACATTACGCTTGATGCCGTCGCTGATCTTGCCAACAGCAAGCTGGAAGCAGCAGGGCTGCTCACCAGGCTCAGCCGCACAACGATCGAGACCAATGATGATGGGATCGGCGCGGCATTCGGGCTTACCGTCAAGGGTGTCAGCACCGAGGTGGTATCATTCTCAGCGGCCAGTTCTGAACCCGCGATCTATGTCGCGGGGCAGTCTGGAACGGGCGATATCACTGGCGGGCAGCTCCTGAAATTCACCGACCTTGATGATCCCACAGAAGCGGCGCGGTTCCGCGCCGCTATTTCATCGGAGGACGGCTCGATCACGCCCACGGCGACGGTCGTTGATGCTGATGGCAATGTCTATGTCGTGGGGACCGCCGCGGGCGATGTCGAGGGGAAGACGTCCGAAGGCGCTCAGGATGTGTTTCTGCAAAAATACGACTCGACCGGGAAGCTCTTGTGGTCCGATCTTGTCGGGGCTTCCGGATCGGCGTCAGATGTTTCGATCGCCGTCACATCCGATGGGGGCGTTGTGCTTGCGGGCCAGATCGATGGCGACATTTCCTCAAGCGCGATCGGCGGCAAAGGCGATAGTTTCGTCGTCAAGTACAACGCAGATGGAAGCGAGGCTTTCACGCGTCAGATTGCTCCTTCCACGGAGGATGGTGCAACGTCGGTTGCCGTGGGCGCCGATGGTTCCATCTATGTGGGCGGCTATACCAAGGGAAAACTTTCGGGTGTTAGCGCGACCGGCGGCGGGGCGGACGCCTATGTGACGAAACTGTCTGCGGACGGCGAACTCGTCTATAATCGGCAATTCGGCGGCACGGGCGATGAGCGTGTGCAAAGCCTTGCGGTTGATGAGAACGGCGACCTTGTCGTTGCTTCCCTTGAGGATGGCGAAGCGGTCTTGCGCAAGTTCAGCAGCGCCGATTCCACCTCATCGGCCATCTGGGAGAAATCGCTGGGCGAAATCACGGGCGGCTCCATCGGGCAAGTTGTCACCGCAAGTGGTGGGCGCATCTATGTGGCGGGCTCGACTGCGAATGCCTCACTGACGGCGGGCGGTGAGGCGAGCGTTGCCAATGCTTCCTCCGGCGCCCTTGAAGGCTTCGTCATGCAGCTTGACGATGCGGGGAGCAGCGTTACGGCGGATCATGTTACCTATGTGGGCACGAGCCGGATGGACCGCATTGCCGGCATCGCGGTAGCGGGGAATGAAGTCTATGTCACTGGTGACACGATCGGCGCGTTCGCTGGCTATGGCGCGCCGCTGGAAGATTCAAAGCACGGCTTCGTTTCGCGAATTGATGAGAATGGTGCCATCGTCTGGACACGCCAATTCTCGGGCACGAATGGCTCTGGCACAGGGGCGGCGATCGCGGTCGACACCACCGGTTCCTCTGTCGTTGACATCCTTGGGCTACCGAGCGGGGAGATCAACACAGCGCATTCGCGGCTTCTCACCGCGAACTCCAGCCTGCGCGCGGGGGATAGTTTTTATCTGGCCGTCGATGGCGGCACCAACCGGCGCATCCGGATCGAGGAAGACGAAACGATGCGTTCGCTTGCACAGAAGATCAACGGCGTACTCCTCACCGACGGCAAGGCCGAGGTGCGCCGCATCCGGGGCGAGGATAGGCTTGTCATCACGATGCGCGAAGGGCATTCGGCTGACCTGTCGCGTGGACCATCCGGCAGCGATGCACTCTCTGGTCTCGGGTTCACTCCCGTGCGGATCACCGCGTCCTCGTCCAGCGATGATGACGACGATAGCAGTCTTGCTTCCTTTGCGCTGAAGCTTTCCAAACCGTTGTCGCTTTCAAGTACGGAGGATGCGGCCAGTGCCGTCAGCGCCATTTCCGATGCCATGTCGGCAATTCGCAGCGCATATCGCGAGTTGACGAAGGATCCCGCGCTAGAAGCCGAACTTGAGAAGGCAAGGAAAAAGTCCGGTACGGTCTCGGCCTATCAGCAATCGCAATTGGCCAATTATCAGGCCGGCCTTGCGCGATTGCAGGCGACCTCGACAAGCACGTCGACGTCGGGCTTCTTCTAGAAGTTTTTTTCATGAACAGAGCGCGGGCGCGTTGCTCAGAGGCGGCGGCTTCAGCGCGCGGCGGCTTCTCGTTGATCATGCAGATCGTGGTGCGATCTCAACATTTGCATCCCTTTGCGGCAAGCAAGCAGGCAAATGTCAAATTCGCGCCATTAGATGACGCTGTTGAGCGTCATGGCCGTTGCGGTGCCTGGTTTTTTCGTTGCCGCGTATCTTGCATCCTGCGTGTAGCCAAGGGCCGGCGCACGGGCGGCCGCAACACCGTCGGCAATCGCCTTGATGAGCCCTTCACTGATCTTGCGCAGGCGCGCGATCGCGCGTTCATTCTCCTTGAGTGCGGTCCTCAAGGTCTTCGTTTCCTGCGATAGCATGCGCAATACGGCAGGATCTGCGCCTTTCAGCACATCGGGGTCCTTCTTTGGCAACGCCATCGCCTTTGCGAATGCGGCGGCGGCGGCGGACTTGTCGTCGACCAGTTCGCTGATCGAATGGGGCCTCCTTGAGGCAAGGCGTTCGTTCTCCTTCTCGATGACCGCGCGGAGCCTGCGCGTGGCGGCGAGCAATTCTTCGGCGTGAAGATCGGGGCGGTCTCGCATCAGTGGGCCTCCTGCATCCGCATCAACTCGGACATCACATTGTCCGCAATTCCAATGCCGCCATTGTCAGCAATCGTGCGGCCATATTCCTGCAGCATCAGCGAGCGGAAGATCCCTTCCCCGCTTCCGCCGCCAAAGGGGCCGTCCGTCTTGATGCCGGAGAACATCTGTTCGAGCATCTGGCTGATGAACACGGCCTCAAAGTCCTTCGCGGCGGCGCGGGCGGCGTCTTCGCCGTTCGCAAGATTTTGACGCGGATCGGCCGTGCGACGCTGCACCTGCGCCAGGTCCAGAAAGTCGTTGGTGATTCCGGTCTCCATCACATCACCTCGATTTCGGCTTGCAGCGCGCCTGCGGTCTTGATCGCCTGGAGGATCGCGATCATGTCGCGCGGTCCGACGCCCAGCGCGTTGAGACCGTTGACAAGGGTCTGCAAGCTCACGCCGGAACGCATGACGATGAGTTTGTTGTCCTTGCCCTCGTCGATCTGAATGTCCGTGCGCGGAACGATGACCGTTTCGCCCTCTTCGGCGAAGGGCGAGGGCTGGCTCACCTGGGGCGTTTCCGTAACGCGAATGGTCAGGTTGCCTTGTGCGATCGCTACCTCATTGATGCGCACGTCCGAACCCATGACGATGATGCCTGACGCCTCATCGATGACGACGCGGGCCGGCGTGTCGGGGTCGACGCGCAATTGCTCGATGTCGGTCACGAGACTGACAATGTTGCCGGTGTAGTTCGCCGGCACGCGCAGCAGAACCGTGCCTGGATCGAGCATCTGCGCGGCCGCGCCGCCGACATAGGTGTTGATCGATTGCGCAATCCGCCGCGCAGTTGTGAAATCCGGGTTTCGTAGGGCGAGGCGCAGCTCTTTCATCTGAGCAAGATCGAAGTCGATCTCCTTTTCGATCGTCGCGCCATTGGCGATCCGCCCCGCAGTGGGGACGCCTTGTGTCACCGTGGACGCTTCGCCGCCGGCGGTGAAGCCCGCGATGGCGATCGGCCCCTGCGCCACGGCATAGGTCTGGCCGCCGTTAGCCTGCAGCGAGGTTACGAGCAAGGTCCCGCCTTGAAGGGATTTGGCGTCGCCCATTGTGCTGACGGTGACGTCGATCTTGGTTCCGGCCGTGGCAAAGGGGGGCAGGGTTGCCGTGACCGTAACAAAGGCGATGTTCTTGGTGTTCAGCGTTTCGGAGCGGGTGTTGATGCCCTGCTGCTCCAGCAAAGACTGCACGGCCTGAAGCGTGAAGGGCGCGTTGCGGAGCGAATCGCCCGTTCCGTTCAAGCCGACGACGAGGCCCACGCCCATCAGCACGTTATCGCGGACACCTTCCACATCCACGACATCCTTGATTCGCGAATAGGCATACGCAGAACCTGGGAATACAGGAAACGCGGCCACAGCAAGCGAAAGGATGAGGCTGAGGGCTCGGGTCGGAAGGCTTGGCATCGCGTCATCTCCGCGCGGCCCTTTGGATGAAGTGGGCCAGTCGGATTGCCATCAGCGAGAAGCGTGCCAAACGAGCTTTCGATAATGCTTTGATTTGAAAGGGCTATTTCTGCCAAGCGGGGCGCGGCGCCCGGCAAATCCGCGCCGTGAAGGAAAGATTTGCCGGGTTTAGGACCCCCTTAACATCCCGTTGCACACTATGGTGCATCAACGGTTACGGGCGGAATGATGAAGGTTTCTGCGACAGGTTCGACGGGGGGGGCAGCAACCGCACGCGGCACACGAAGCGCCGCGGGCGGTAGCTCCTTCAAGGTGGAGCGAGAGGCTGAAATCGCCCATGCAGCCCCCGCGGTGACGACGAATGCCATCGCGGCCGTCGATGCGCTCATTGCGCTGCAATCCCTTCCAGACGCCATGATCGGGCGCTCAAAGGCCGTCAAGCGGGCGGACGAAATGCTCGATCTGCTTGACCAGATCAAGGTCGGCATCCTCTCCGGTGCCATCCCAAAGGCTGTGCTTTCGCGGCTGACGGCGCTCGTCCAGGTCAAGCGGGAGGGGTTCCAGGACCCCCGCCTGCAAGAGGTGCTCGATGAGATTGACCTGCGCGCGCAGGTCGAACTCGCCAAACTCGAACAAAATTTTTAGCGGAACCATACGGGGGATAGGGGGCAAAGCCGGTTCTGACACAAAACCGTGCTTTTGGCGGCGTTGAGAATCCAAATGCTCATCGATATATAGACCGCGCGTTTGCGCCCGCACCCCGTGTCAATGGGAGAGACTTATCCATGGGAGTGATCCTTCCCCCGGATTACCGTCCTTCAGAGGACGAGCCCTTCATGAACGAACGGCAGCGTGAGTATTTCCGGCGGAAGCTGCTCACCTGGAAGGAAGACATTCTGAAGGAAAGCCGCCAGACAATCGAGAATCTGCAGGCCGATACCCATCAGCATTCCGATCTGGCTGATCGCGCCTCCTCGGAGACCGAACGGGCGCTAGAGCTGCGCACGCGGGACCGGCAGCGCAAGCTAATCGCAAAGATCGATGCTGCATTGCGGCGAATCGAGGATGGGTCATACGGCTTCTGCGAAGAAACAGGGGAGCCGATCACTATCCGTCGGCTCGAAGCCAGACCCATCGCGACCTTGAGCCTTGAGGCCCAGGAACGGCATGAGCGTCGGGAAAAGGTCTATCGCGACGAATGAGAATGGGGCCGGATGATCCGGCCCCTCCCATTTTTCAGATCAGCGCGACAAACCTTAAAATGGCATCAGGATATCGAGCACCTGCTGGCCATAGCGGGGCTGCTGCATGTCCGTAATTTGCCCCCGGCCACCATAGGAAATACGCGCCTCTGCGATCTGGGTGTGCTGAATGGTGTTGGTGTTCGAAATGTCTTCCGGCCGGACGATGCCGGAGACAAGCAGCTCGCGCAGCTCGAAATTGACCCGTACTTCCTGACGGCCCTGGATGACCAGGTTGCCATTTGGCAGCACGTCGACGACGATGGCGGCGACGGTGAGGTTCACCTCTTCCTTGCGATTGACACTGCCGCTGCCTTCCTGGGTGGAACTGCTCTCGACGCCCGCGAGGTTCGCGGGGTCAACGACACCGGGAAGGAGGGGCTGAAGGTAAGATTCAAAGCCAGCAAGCGCGGTAATGCCGGTGTCTTCTGAATTGGTGCGGTTCCGAGTGGTCGTGTTGTCGACCTGCGCCTCATCCGCGATCTGGATTTCGATGGTCAAGATGTCGCCAACGCGCGCCGCGCGAGGATCCTTGAAGAAGGTTTTCGATCCAGCGGCCCATAGCGAGTTGGGGCCATAGACAGGCTCGGGCACTTTGGGCATGGGGACGAGGGCCGCACTGTAATTGGGCTGGGCGAGTGGTGTCGTGACGGGTTTCATGGCGGGGGGCTCACCCACTTCGGCGAGGCGGGAGAGCGAGCCGCAAGACGCGAGCGCAGCAAGGCCGAGCAGCGCCGCGACGCGCAGGAGAGGCAAACGCATGATACTACCGCCTTTCTTCAACGGGCTCATTTCAAGGGGCCGGGGTGTTTTCGGCGACAAGGTTGGGCTCTCCTGCGACCGTGGCGAGACCTCTGGCCTCGATCGTCGCTTCGACAGTGCGGTGCGATTGCGTGTTGGTGATCGCGATCGTCTCTCCCAGCCCGCCATCGCTCAGCGCGCGACCGGAGGCTGAAAGGGTAAGGCCAGGGGCGCGGAACATCAGCGTTACCACTTCGCCCTTCCGGACGAGAATGGGCTGACGCAGGTCACGCGCGCGCAGCGCTTGGCCCGCGCGCATGCGCCGGCGCGGCGACAAGCCTTCGATGTTGGCAGGATCGGTCAATGTTCCAGGGCGAAGCGCTGCTTCGGCGATTTGCGTGTAGTCGAGATCCGCCTCGGTGAGGACCTCGCCTGGCGCGACGTCGCGGGCAAGCACGGGGATTTCGATCGTGGCTCCGTCCTGAGCCGCGAGCCCCGGCCCTGCGATGAGTAGCGCGGCGAGGATGAGGGCGATGCGGATCATGGCTGTCAGTCCCCTTAGCTGCGCGAAAGGTTGGCGGTCATGGCCATCATCTCGTCTGTCGTCGTGATGACCTTCGAGTTCATTTCATAGGCGCGCTGCGCTGAAATCAGGCTTGTTATCTCGGAAACCGGATCGACATTCGAGGTTTCAATGAAGCCCTGAAGGAGCGTGCCATAGCCTTCAGATCCCGGCGTCCCCGTTTGAGGCGAGCCTGAGGCGTCCGTTTCCAGAAAGAGATTGTCTCCCATGGCGCTCAGACCTGCTTCATTGAAGAAGGTGGCCAATTCAATCTGCCCCACGGTCTGAGGGGTTGTCTGCCCCGACAGCATGACTTGCACTTGGCCTGTCTTGTCGATGCTGACTTCCACTGCTTCGCGCGGAATGACGATTGCCGGCTGCACGGCATAGCCCGCCGGCGTTACGAGCTGGCCCTCGGATGAGACCGAGAAGGCGCCCGCCCGGGTATAGGCTTCATCGCCCGAAGGCAGCAAGACGCGGAAGAACCCCTTCCCCTGGACGGCAAGGTCATATGGATTCTCGGTCGAGGAGAGATTGCCCTGTTCCATGATGCGGTAGGTCGAGGCCGTGCGCACGCCGAGGCCGATCTGCACGCCGTTGGGCACGACGGTACCTGAATCGGAGCTCGCGACGCCCGGGCGGGAGATGTTCTGATAGAGCAGGTCCTGGAATTCAGCGCGCTGGCGCTTGAACCCTGTGGTGTTCATGTTGGCGATGTTGTTCGAGATGACCTCGACATTCGTCTGCTGCGCGAGCATTCCCGTCGCAGCGATGTTCATGGCCCGCATGGCTTCACTCTCCTCTCACAGGCTTACGCGCGCACTTCGCCGAGTTTCTGCACGGCACGGCGCGTCATCTCTTCGGACGTGCCGATCAGGTCCGTCGAATGCTGATAGGCGCGCATCACTTCGATCATCTCGGTCATCTCAACGACGGCTTCAACATTCGAGCGCTCGATCGTGCCTTGAAGTATGCTCGCATCATCGGCCGGAAGCGGAGACGCGTCGGCCTCAAAGAGGCTGCTGCCCGTTTTCTTCAGTTCCACCGTCGGGTCGAAGGTCACCAGGCCGATGCGGCCGATGATGCCGGTCTCGTTCGACAACGTGCCATCCTTGGCGACGGCAAGGTCACCCTCGGTCGGGTCAACGACGATTTCACCACCCCCATCATCAAGAAGCGGATAGCCGTCGCTCGTGACGATGCGGCCGGTGTCGTCGAGCGTGAAGGCGCCGTTGCGCGTGTAACGAATGCCGTCGGGCGTCTGAACTTGAAAAAAGCCGTCGCCCGCAATGCCAAGGTCCAATGGATTGCCGGTCTTCAGCATCTGGCCGTCGGACATGTCGCGCAGCGTGCCCCAATCCTCAACATAGGTGAGCATCAAGTTGCGCTCGCCGCCTTCGGCGTCGCGGGCCGAAACGTTGACCGGCCGCTCCTCGAAGAGCGGGATCTCGCGCTTGAAACCGGTCGTTGAGAGGTTTGCCAGATTGTTGGCAATCACATCCATCTTGCGACGGAGTGCCATCTGGTTCGACAGGCTGATCGAGAGACTCGCATCCATGACTGGCTCTTCTTTTGCTGCTGCCGCGGTTCCATCAGAACCACCAAACGTTTGGCACCAAACCCTCCGGCCCTTGATTGCACTGCCCGTGCCATCGCGTTTGAGCGGACAACCCATTGTCTTGTCATGATATTTTAGAGGTGCGGCGGGACGCGCGCGGCATCTGGGGCAGGTTCGATCCGGCAAATTTTGCCGGTTCGCCAAACCCTTCCTTAACCTGGCGGCCATAACGATGGATTTCATCAACCCGACGGCAACGTGCCCGTGGGCGAGGGGATATCCATGGCAAAAGAAAAGCCGAAACCCGAAGGGGACAGGGAAGAGGGCGACGGCGAGAAAGCCGAAGGCGCGAAGGGGCGCTTTAACCTCAAATTCATCCTGCTCTTTGTCGTTGCACCCGTCCTGCTGCTCGCGGTCGCCGGCGGGGGAGCCTATTTCTTCCTCTTCAGCGGCGGGGAGAGCACGCAGACAGCCGATGCGGGCCACGGAACGGATGAGCACGGGGCCGGTGAGCACGGCGCGGACGACCATGGCACGGATGAACATGGCGGCGGGGGCGATGGCCATGGCGGCGGCGCTGGCGGCGCGTTTTTCGACCTGCCGGAAATCCTCGTCAATCTCAATTCAACCGCGGACCGGCCGACCTTCCTCAAGCTTTCGGTCGCGCTCGAACTCAAGAACCCTGAAGCCGGTGCCACGATTGAATCGCTCATGCCACGCGTCATCGACAATTTTCAGATCTACCTTCGCGAATTGCGGCTCGAGGATCTTCAGGGCTCTGCTGGCATGTTCCGTTTAAAGGAAGAGCTGGTCAGGCGCGTCAATCTGGCGATTGCACCGGCCGAGGTGAAGGACGTTCTCTTCAAAGAAATGATCATTCAGTAGATGCGTTGATGCGATGAGTGGACCCGACGAACCGACCGATCAAGACGCGCTGGCCGCCGAGTGGGGGGCTGATGCCGCCGCAGGCGAACAGAAATCATCCGACGCCGCCGCCGCCGATGACTGGGCCGCGATGGTGGAGGGCGAGAATTCCGGCGGCTCTGACCGCGTTCTCAACCAGGACGAAATCGACAGTCTTCTCGGCTTTGATTCGGGCGGCGACAACGCCCAGGACAAGAGCGGCATTCGCGCGATCATCAACTCGGCGCTCGTCTCGTATGAGCGACTGCCGATGCTGGAGATCGTGTTCGACCGGCTTGTCAGGCTGATGACGACGTCACTGCGCAATTTCACCTCGGACAATGTCGAGGTCAGCCTCGACAATGTGTCATCGATCCGGTTCGGGGATTACCTCAATTCGATCCCGCTGCCAGCCATACTCGCCGTCTTCCGGGCGGAGGAGCTGGACAATTACGGCCTCTTCACGGTCGATTCCAATCTCATCTATTCGATCGTCGATGTGCTTCTGGGCGGCCGGCGCGGCACGGCGGCAATGCGCATCGAGGGGCGTCCCTATACGACGATCGAGCGCACGCTGGTGCAGCGGATGATCGAGGTCGTGCTCGCCGATTGCCGGGTCGCCTTCGAACCGCTCTCGCCCATCGATTTCCAGCTCGACCGACTTGAAACAAATCCCAGGTTTGCCGCGATCGCGCGCCCTGCGAATGCCGCCATTCTCGTTAAGCTGCGCATTGACATGGAGGATCGCGGCGGGCGCATCGAGATGCTGCTTCCCTATGCGACACTGGAGCCGATCCGCGAATTGCTGCTGCAGCAATTCATGGGCGAAAAATTCGGCCGCGACTCGATCTGGGAGAGCCATCTGGCGACCGAGCTGTGGTCGACGACCGTCGATCTGGACGCTGTGCTCGACGAGCAGATCCTGTCGCTGAAGGACGTCATGGAGTTCAAGGTCGGGCAGACCTTGATGCTCAATGTGAGCCCCGATTCCCTGGTCGAAATGCGGTGCGGCGGCGTTCCTCTCATGCGGGGCAGCATGGGGCGCATCGGGCCGCATGTCGCCGTACGTGTCGAGCGTACGCTCAAGCGCCATTCTCATTCCGATCTCGTCAACCGGTAGCGGCCTATGATCCCGATCGTCCTTGATCTCATCGTCGCCGGGCTCCTTGCGGGTGTGATCGCCTATTGCCTCGTGCTGGATCAGCGCCTGCGTGCCCTTCGCGAGGGTCAGACGAGCCTGACCGACTTCATCGCCAAGCTCACCGAGGCGACCAAACGTGCCGAGACGACGCTTGCGGGGATCAAGATGGTCGCCGAGGGTTCAGGCGCCGAGTTGCAGCAGCGCACGAAGGCGGCGCGCGCGGCGGCGGACGAACTGGCGCTTCTTGTCGAAAGCGGCAGCAAATTGTCATCGCGGCTTGAGGGACAACGCCCTGAGAACGGGGCGGGTCAGGCCTTGCTCAAAGCCTTAAAGGAGGCGAGATGAGTATGTCCTTGCGGTTGCGGTTTTTCCCCACGATCGCCGCCGGCGCGGCGTTGCTGCTCGTCGTCAAGGTCGCCGACATTGCCAATGGCTTTACCGCGCTCGCCGAAGAAGCGGCCCCGGCCACGCATGAGCCAGCCCAGGAGCCGGCGCCCGCCGCTGACCAAGGCGCAGGTACTGCCGCGCCAAGGGAAGACGCCGCCGACCCAGGGGGGTTGAGCCCTTCGGAAATCGCGGTCCTTGAGAGCCTAGGCAAGCGACGCCAGGAGCTCGATGCCATCGACAAGGAACAACAGATGCGGGAGCAGCTTCTTGCTGCGACGGAAAAACGCGTGAATGAACGCATCGCGGAATTGAAGACGATCAAGGGCGATATCGAAGCGCTCCTGGGCAAGCGCGATGAAGAGGCAGAGCGCCAGCTCGCTGATCTTGTCAAAGTGTATGAAACAATGAAGCCGGCCGATGCCGCGCGGATCTTCGAAAAACTCGATGCGGCTGTTCTCCTCAATGTCTCGCAGCGGATGAAGCCGGCAAAAATCGCACTTGTTCTTGCGCAAATGAACCCGGATCAGGCACAAAGCCTGACGGTGCGGCTTGCCAGGCGGCTTGATCTGCCTGGACAGGCCGAAGCGACGCTTGCCAGCGAATCCACCGCTGAGACCGCGCCGGAAGCGGCCGAGCCTGCTGCGATGCAGCCGGCGATCGGGGGAACCCCTTCGCCCTAGTCCTTAGGGAGTGGTTAACTGGCCGCCAATAGCGTGGTGATTCGGAATGGATCGCCGCGCAGTTTCTGTATTGTCATGCCCTGTTGGGCTTCAAGGAACGATGCCGCGCCGATGTTTCACCGGCTAAACGGACGGGCACTCATCCTCGTGGCGCTCCTCGCGCTCGCTTCGCCTGCCTTCGCAGCGGAGGGTGTGAATGTGCGCACGTCGGTCGAGGGCGGCTATGCGCGCATCCTCTTCACCTGGGCAGAGCCCGTTTCCTACACGGCCCGGATCGAACAGGGCGTGATCGTCGTCAAGTTCGACCGTCCCTTCGGTATCGATGCGAGGGGCATTGCCGATGATCTCAGCGATGTCGTGTCGCAGGTGCGTCAGGATGCGGATGGCCGCACGCTGCGCTTTGCGCTCAAGCGGCGCAATGTCACGCTCTTTGAGCAGCAGGTTGGTCCACTCGTCGCGCTCGATATCCTTCCACCCGGGTTCAAAGGTCAGACCGCCGCGCTGCCAAAGCCCGCGCCCATCCTTGAGACACCGCCTGAAGTCACCAATCCCGACAAGCTGGAAGTGGTGAAGGTCAGGAGTTGGCCCCATGCTGATTTCAGCCGTATCGTCTTCGACTTCAAGCGTGAGGTCGACTACACTTTCGCGCTGCAGGACGGGAAGCTCTCGATCATCTTTGCCTGGCCCATGAAGCCGGATTTCGGCCGGCTCGCCATGGAGCCGATGCCATGGGTGCGTGATCCCCAATGGAGCCTTGTGGGTGACACGCTGCGGGTTGATCTCAGCGTCGACCCCTCGGCGGGTCTCCATCACTTCCGCGATGGAACAAAGATCGCCTTCGACATCCGCGCGCCTAGTGGCAATGGCCGCAGCGTCAGCGTGACTGCCCCCGAATCGAAGCTTGCGCCGCCCAGCATCTCGCCGACTGCCCCTGCGGTGGCTGCCCAAGAGCCGATTGCAGAACCAGCCGCGCCGAAACCGGAGCCGCCGCGAGAGAGCAAACCGGCAACGCCGCCTCCCGTTGGCACCGACGCGGCTTCGATCGCGCCGCCCAAACAGCCGGATGCCGTTCCCCCGCCTAGCGCTGCCGAGACGGTCCCCTCGCCCAAAGAGGACCAGCGCGCCGCGCTTGCACAAGCAAAGCCAGAGGTGGGGGAAGAGGGCGCTGCGCATCCACCCCCGGCCGCCGCGACGGATGCCGCGGCGGCGGCGGAGGCGCCGATCGCGACAAAGCCCGAAACCAACAAGGCGCAGGTCCAATCCGTCACGGGGGGCGTTCAGCTTTCTTTGCCGTTCGAAGCGCCTGTCGCCGGCGCCGTGTTCCGGCGCGGGGACAAGCTCTGGCTCGTTTTCGACCGGCCCGTCACGTTCGACCTCTCCGCGATCGACAGGCGGTTTTTCTCGACGATCGAACGGGCCGAGCAGGTACCGAGCGAGGACGCCACGATCATCCTGCTCAAGCTGGGCGGTCCGGTGCTTCCGACCCTGACTGAATCTGGATCAAAGTGGACATTAGTGCTGGGCGAGCGCGTGAAATCGCCTTCGGCGCCCATATTGCTCTCACGCGATGCGAGGGCCGCTGGTCCTTCGCAGGTTCGCGCCAATCTCGCCAAGCCTTCCCGCGTCATTCCGGTCACCGATCCGGAGGCGGGCGATACGCTCATAGTGGTAACCGGCGACGGGCCGGCCCAGGGCCTGGTCGCGCAGCGCCGCTTCGTCGAGTTAGCGCTGCTATCGAGCACCCACGGACTTGCCGTGCAGCCCCTCGCCGATGATCTCGAAGTCAAGCTTGGCACCGCAGAGGCGATCATCACGGCCAAGCGCGGGCTGACGCTGTCGTCTGGCAGCGTGCCGCAATCGCCCGCGATCAGCGACGGTGTGCGCTCGGTCGAATTTCCCGGATACATGGATTTCGGGCGCTGGGATATATCGCCCAGAAACTTCGTGAAACAGCGTCAGGCGCTGTTGCAGGAGGAGGGCCGGCCCGAAGCCGATCTCCTGGCGGCGCGCTTCAGTCTCGCCCGGTTCTATCTCGCTTATGGGATGGCGCCGGAGGCCCTGGGCGCATTAAGGCTCCTTGCACAAGAGGATGAAAGCGCGGCGCTTGACCCCGCCTTCGCCGCGGCAAGGGGCCTTGCGAACTACCTCCTTGGCCGGTTGGATGAGGCGAAGGCAGATCTCTCCTCCGAGGCGCTTGTGGATGATCCGCACGCGGCGTTGTGGCGCGGGCTCGTCGCGGCAGAGATGGAGGACTGGGCCTCCGCCCGGCGTAATCTGTCGCAAGGGGAAAAGTATATCGGCCGCTATCCGGCGCCCTGGCAGGCAAGATTGCGGGTCGCGAGCGCCAAGGCTGCGCTTGCCGTCAATGACGTTGAAGGCGTCGATGCCGCGCTTTCCCAGCTTCCGCATGACAATGTGCCAAGGGCACTTGCGCTCGAGGCGCGGCTGCTGCGCGGGATGATGCTGGAGAAGCTGGGGCGCAATACGGACGCGCTGGGCATCTATCGCGAGGTTGCCAATTCGGGTTACCGGCCGCTTGCGGTGCGTGGCGCGTTCGCAGAGCTTGATCTGCGGAACAGGACCGGGTCGCTTTCCAACAAGGATGCGATCGAACAGCTTGAACGGCTGCGCTTCCAATGGCGAGGCGATGCGAGCGAGCTTGCGGTACTGCGCAAGCTGGCGGCACTACAGGTTGCCGAGGGGGACGTGCGCAATGGCCTGCTCACGATGCGCTCCGCCGTGCAGAACTTCTCGAAGCTGCCCGCCGCTCGCGCAATGGCCGATGATATGGCCAAGACCTTCGAGGATCTTTTCCTCAATGGAAAGGCCGACACCATGCCGGCCATCCAGGCGCTCGGGCTCTACTACGATTTCAAGGAATTGACTCCCGTCGGGCGGCTTGGCGATGACATGATCCGAAAGCTCGCCGACAGGCTTATCTCGGTCGACCTTTTGGGGCAGGCGGCCGAACTGCTGCAGCATCAGGTCGACAATAGGCTCGATGGCGTTGCCAAGGCATCCGTGGCGGCGCGCCTTGCGGTCGTCTATCTGCTCGACCGCAAGCCGCAAAAGGCGCTGAACGCGATCCGCTCGACGCGGCAGACGCTCCTTCCCGATGAGCTTCTCTTCGAGCGGCGGCTGCTCGAAGCGCGGGCACTCGCCGAATTGAAGCAGTACGACGCGGCCCTCGATATCATCGAAGGGATGGAGGATGAGCGCGCGACACGGCTCAGGGCCGATATCTACTGGGCCTCGCGCAATTGGGCGGCAGCAGCGACGAAGCTCGAAGCCCTGCTGGCTACGGGCTGGCAGAAGGCGGAACCCCTTACGCCCGATGAGCGGTTCGATGTGATGCGCGCTGCGGTTTCTTTCTCGCTCGCCGATGACAAAGAGGGGCTGGCGCGTCTGCGGCAGACCTTCGGGCCTAAAATGACCGAGAGCGAGGATGCGGCCGCGTTTACGGTTGTGACGGAATCCATCGACCGGCAAGGCGTCAATTTCCGCGAGCTTGCCCGGCGCATCGCTTCTGTCGATACGCTGGAGCAGTTCATGTCCAGCTTCCGTAAGGAGCACGGCGTGCCCGAGCCTGAGCCACCAACGAATTAGTGCGTCTTCAGGTGCCGTAACTCTGGATGAGGCTGCCGGCAATCAGATGCCAGCCATCCACAAGCACGAAGAATACGAGCTTGAAGGGCAGCGATATGATGATCGGCGGCAGCATCATCATGCCCATCGCCATCAGCACCGAAGCGATCACCATGTCGATGATGAGAAAAGGCAGGAAGATGAGAAAGCCGATCTCGAAGGCGCGGCGCAGCTCGCTGATCATGAAGGCGGGGATGAGCACCCGATAAGGCGTGGCCTCGGGTGTCTCCGGCAAGGCCGATTTCGACAGCTCCAAGAACATCTTCAAATCATCATCGCGCACATGCGCCATCATGAAGGTGTGAAAGGGCTGAGCGGCGGCGGGCAGCGCCTGCTCCATCTCCATGTCCTCGCTCAGCAATGGCGCAATTCCGGCATCGTAGGAGGCTTCGAGCGTCGGGCTCATGACGAAGGCGGTAAGGAAGAGCGCCAGGCTGACAATCACCGTGTTGGGTGGACTTTGCTGAATGCCGATCGCGGTGCGCAGAAGCGAGAGCACGACGACAATCCGCACGAACGATGTGACCATCACCAGGATCGATGGCGCAAGCGAGAGTATGGTGATGAGGGCGACAAGCTGAACGACGCGCTCGGTCAAGGCGCCATCCTGGCCCAGATTGAGCGTGAGCTCCTGGGCGGCGGCGGGCATCGTGCTCAAGCCCAGGAGCAATGAGGAAAGGAGAAGCTTGCGGATCATATGCGCCGTCCCGTCACCTGGCGCAGCGCAGCCATGGCCTGGCGCGGCCAGGGCAGGCCTTGCGGCTGAGACTGCATGACGCGGTTAAACTCATCGGATGGGCGGGCGGGAATGTTGCCTTCGATGAGGACATCGCCCGATGGTCCAAGAAGGATGAGATGCTCAACGGAATCGCGACGCACGATCACTAGCTGACGCCGGGCGTCGATCGTTTTGACTTCGACGATGTCGAGGCGTTTCTCTCCTGCCTGACCCGCTTTTGACAAGGGCGCTAGGCCTGAGCGGCGCGCGATCCAGGCGAGGGCAAGAATGAGCCCCAGGACGAATGCAAGGGCTGCGACAAAGCGCAAATAGTCCGGCGCGTCCATATTCTACCCAAGGATTACGAGGATCGATGCCCCTCCCGGCAAAAGCTGCCGGGCATGCCGCGATCATTGGCTGCCATGCTTAAGGGCGGGTAAATCAGCTCGCAGATCGTCCATCCGTAGGCGGAACAAAATTCCAGCGCGAGGGGCGAGACCTGTTAATACGGCCTTAAGCGCGGGTCTTGATGATGTGCACTGACCAATTGGGCGCCCAACATGGACTTCTCGCAGATTCCCGTTCTCAGCATGCTCAAGCAGCGGATGCAGTGGCTATCCGAGCGGCAAGGCGTGCTTTCCGAGAATGTCGCCAACGCGAACACGCCGGGCTATCAGGCGCGCGATCTCGCGCCGATTGAATTTGATGCCCTTGTCGGATCGGCTCAGACAGGGGGCGGGGAGGTTCAGCGCGCGGGTTTCCTGCCCCTGAATGAACAAGCGAGCGACACACGCTTTTCCATCATCGAGCGGCCCGATGTGACGACCTCGCCCGACGGCAATTCGGTCTCGCTCGAAGAGCAGATGATGCGCGTGTCTGAAACGCAGGTGGAGTATTCCGCCGCGACCACGCTTTATCAGAAGGCCCTGGGGCTCATCCGCATGGCGGTGTCCGGCGGAAAGAGCTGATAGGCCATAAGAAAAGGAACCGGGTCATGGATATGGCAAAGGCAATGATGATCGCGGCATCGGGCATGCGCGCACAAAATGAGCGCATGCGCGTGATCGCGGAAAATCTCGCGAACGTCAATTCGACCGCGACGAAGCCGGGCGAGGATCCCTATCGCCGCCAGATTCCGGTTTTCGAGAACATGCTCGACCAGAGCGAAGGCGTGCGGCTTGTCAACATGACGGGAACGAAGGCCGATTCATCCGAGTTTCGCGAACAGCTCATGCCCGGTCATCCCGCAGCGGATGAACGCGGCTATGTGAAAATGCCAAACGTCAACGCGCTCGTTGAAATGATGGACATGCGTGAGGCGCAACGCAGCTTCGATGCCAATGTGAATGTCGTCGATGCGGCCCGCAGCATGATGTCGCGCACGATCGACCTCTTGCGGCGCTGACAGGAATAGGAGTTGTTCATGGCCATCGACCCCACCAGCGCCATCGCCGCCTATGTGAAGGCCGGTGAAAGCAAGTCAGCGCCCGGCGGCGCGGACGAAGCGGGAAGTTTCGGCTCTCTGCTTGAACAGACGATCAGCGATGCCATTGGCACGGGCAAGGCGGGAGAGGCCCGCATGGCCGATAGTGCCACGGGCAAGGCCGACCTCGTCGACGTGGTAACGGCAGTGACGCAGGCTGAAGTCACGCTCGAGACGGTGATCGCTATCCGCGACCGGATGATTTCGGCCTATCAGGAAGTGATGCGCATGCCCGTGTAGGGCCTCCTGCTTCCGCCCGCATTTTCTTCAATCTGGTGAGACCCGGTTAACCATCGCACGGGCAAAGTGACGGCGGGCGGCAGAAATTGCCGGTCTTCTTTTTTGTGCCGCACTTCTTGTGCAAAGGATCAGGCGTCATGGATGGCGGGCAGGTACTCGATGTCGCACGGGAAGCGATCTGGGTGCTGCTTCTGATCTCAAGTCCCGTCATGCTCATCGCGATGGCGATCGGTGTCGTGATCGGGCTCTTGCAGGCACTGACGCAGATCCAGGAAATGACGCTCGTCGCCGTTCCCAAGATTCTTGCCATCTTTGTATCGCTGCTGCTGCTGCTACCCTTCATGGGGGCGGCGCTCAGCGATTTCATGCAGTCGCTGATGCAGCGGGTGATCTCACCTTAAGGCTTGCTCCTCATGCCCGCGCTCGATCTCTTCCTCGCAGAGCAAAGTTTCGGGTTCATGGCCGTTTTCGCGCGGGTGGGCGCGATGGTCATGCTATTCCCCGCCATCGGGGATCAGAACGTGCCCGCACGGTTCCGCCTGACTTTCGCACTCGCGCTGTCGGGCGTTCTTGCTCCGGCGATACTGCCCATGATGCCCAAGCTGCCCGATCAGCCGCTTGCCCTGGCCGCGCTCATGGGCGGGGAGATTCTGACCGGGCTCACGATCGGCCTTACAACGCGGCTTGTGATGTCGGCCTTGCAGGTTGCGGGATCGACGATCGCGATGCAGACGGGTCTCGGCTTCGTGCAGGCGGTTGATCCCACCTTTGGGGCGCAAGGGGCCCTGCTTGGCACATTCCTCTCGCTGACGGCGGTCACGTTCATCTTCGCAACGGGGTTGCACGCGCTGCTCTTCGGAGCGATCCTTGCTTCCTATGACCATTTCGCGCCAGGCCAACTGCCGCCCATCGATGATGCGGCAAAATTCGCGGTCGACACGACGGCCGCTTCCTTTGCCCTCGGCGTCCAGATCTCTGCGCCGTTTCTGGTCTTCGGACTCGTCTTCAACGCGGCAGCCGGCATCGTCAACAAGCTGATGCCGCAGATACAGGTCTTTTTCATCCTGATGCCGCTCAGCATCCTCTTGGGGCTGGGTCTCTTCATGGTGACACTTTCGGCCTCGATCATTTGGTTCACCGAGCACTTTGCCGATCACCTCAAGATGTTCATCGGCGCCGGGTGACGCGTGGCCGAAGAACAGGATGACAGCCAAAAAACAGAAGACCCAACCTCCAAACGCCTGCAAGAGGCGCAGGAGCGCGGCGATGTCCCCAAGAGCCATGATCTTGTCACCTGGCTCGTGCTTGCCACCGCGACAGGGCTGATGTCGCTCTATTTCAGCGACGCGTCACGCGCATTCGCGGGCAAGCTGTCGCTGTTTCTCGCACAAGCCCATGCCTACAGCATTGACATGGGATCAGCGCTGGCGCTGATGCGCGAGGCTGGCTATGCGCTGTTCGTCTTCCTTGCTTTCCCACTTGCTGCCATTGTCGTTGCGGCCATGGGCGGCAATCTCCTCCAGCATCCGCCTGTACTTTCCGCGGACCGGATAGCGCCTAAACTCGACAAGCTGTCGCCGATGCAGGGGGCCAAACGGCTGTTCGGGCGGGACGCGCTCGTCAATTTCGCGCGGGGGCTGCTCAAGATGGCGGTCGTGGCCAGCGCCGCATTCCTGGTGCTTTGGCCCCTCGCGCCTCAGCTTGAGGCGGTCATCCGGCTCGATCTGGCCGCGCTGATGCCCTATGTGCTTGGGGTCATGCTGCAGATGATGGGGGCGATCCTTGCTGCGCTCTTCCTCATTGCCGTCCTCGACTATGCCTATCAGCGCTGGTCGCATTTCGAAAAACTGCGCATGAGCAAGCAGGAAGTGCGCGATGAGTACAAACAAAATGAGGGCGACCCGCATGTGCGGGCAAAAATACGCCAGATCCGCCAGGAGCGCGCGCGCAAGCGGATGATGGCCGCAGTGCCCCAGGCAACCGCCGTGGTCGTCAACCCGACCCACTATGCGGTCGCGCTCTCCTACGAATCAGGCAAAATGCGCGCGCCGGTTTGCGTCGCGAAGGGTGTCGACCTTGTTGCGCTGCGTATCCGTACGATCGCAGAGGAAAACAATGTTCCCATCGTGGAAAATCCACCGCTGGCCCGTACGCTCTATGCGTCGGTGGAAATTGACGAGGAAATCCCGCAGGAGCACTACAAGGCAGTCGCACAGGTCATCGGTTATGTCATGCGTCTCAAAGGCAAGGTCAAATCTGGCCGCCGCCGCATTTGAAGCGGGGATGCGATGACGGTCGTCACACTTCCTCCCCGGCAGGAAGCCGAGGCCGCCGCCGGCATCCCGCAGGCCGTGCGACCCTTGCCCTCGCGCCGCGGTCCCTGGCTGCTGCCGTATGTGTTTCTTGGGTTTGCCGTCGTCTCCGGCGTTCTGGCTGTCATCTTCCGCGAGCAGGCCGGGATTCCGGGTCTAGTGCTGGTTGCGGCGCTCACGATTGCCTGTGTCGGCTTTATGGTAGCTACCTTGCAGCCGGCGCCTGCCGGTGCAAAGCGGCGCGATCGGCTCAAAGGCCTTGTCCTTGATTGTCTGCCCGATGCCGTCGCGGTCACCAATCGGGAGGGCGTCATCGTACTTGCCAACGAGGCTTATCGCACCGCATTCAAGCTTGCTGATGGCTCGGCCGCGGGGCCCGATCTGCTTTTCGGTGGCGTTAGCGAGACCGCATCGCGGCTTTTCCGACTGATGCGGGCGGCGGTTGATGGCGAGACGGCCGCGATCAGCATGACGGTGGGGCCAAACGGTCCACGCGAGGCGGTCGGACGCGAGTTGCATGTGTCGGTGATGCCGCTTAAGGGCGTGCGTGGGCTTGCGCTCTGGCGGGTTGCCGATCAGCGCCCGGTATTGGCGCCGGCGGGTGTGCCGTCGACGGTCCTTTCCTTCAACAGGCCTTCGCAGGAGACGACCCCGGTGGATGACGTGCGCATTCCGGATACCTCATCCCCCGAAAAATCCCTAAACCCACTCCATTACCTCGCGCATGCCCCGATGGGCGTTGCCGTTCTCGACACAGAGGGGCGGATTCTTGAGGCAAACGCTGCGCTTGCCTCGCTTGCCGAGCTATCAGCCGCATCGCTGCCGGGAATGATGCTGTGCGATCTCTTTCTTGAGGCTGACCAAGCCGATGTGCGTGACAGGCTCCAGGCAAGCCTTCCCATCAATCCGCTTGAGCTGCGCTTCAAGGGCGCCTCCAAACGCACCGGCCAGATGTTCCTGTCGCCGCTCGATCAGGAGATTCAGGGGCGGCGCATTGCCTATGTCGTCGATACGACCGAGCAGAAATCAATCGAGCTGCAATTCGCCCAGGCGCTCAAGATGCAGGCTGTGGGGCAGCTCGCTGGCGGGGTTGCCCATGATTTCAACAATTTGTTAACCGTTGTTCTTGGATTTGCCGAGCTCTTGCTGCAGCGGCACAAACCGGGCGATCCCTCATTCGCTGATCTCATGCAGATCAAGAACAACGCCTCGCGCGCCGCGAGGCTGGTGGGTCAATTGCTCGCCTTCTCGCGCCGGCAGGTCCTGCAGCCCAAGGTCTTTTACGTGCATGAGCTGCTCAACGATCTCTCCGAAATGCTGCGCCGGACCTTGACGGAGCGGGTGCAGCTCCTCACGCAATTCGGCCGCGAGGGCTGGTGCGTTCGGGTGGATGACAGCCAGTTCTCCAACATGATCATGAACCTCGCCCTCAATGCGCGGGATGCGATGCCCGAAGGCGGGCGTCTGTCGATCACGACCTCGAATCTGACCCTTGTCGACACGCTGCGCACCGAACTGGTGGAGGTGCCTGCGGGAGATTATGTCCTCATCGAGGTGACCGATTCGGGCTCGGGTATCCCCAAGGAGATCCTCGGCAAGATCTTTGAGCCTTTTTTCACGACGAAGGGTCAAGGAAAAGGCACCGGCCTTGGACTTTCCATGGTCTATGGCTTCGTCAAGCAATCCGGCGGCTTCATCTTTCCGGAGAGCGAGCCGGGTGTGGGCACGACGTTCCGCATCTATTTGCCGCGACATCTGGGCGATGAACTGCCCGTCACGGCGCGCGAGGAAAATGAAAAGGGCTTGCAGCGGGATCTCACCGGGAAGGGGACGATCCTCCTCGTTGAGGATGAGGATGCGGTGCGGACCTTTGCCGCTCGGGCGCTCTCGATGCGGGGCTATACTGTGCTTGAAGCGAACGGGGGCGAAGCGGCCCTCGACATCGTCAAAGGGCATAAAGGGGTAATCCGGCTCCTCATCACTGATGTGGTGATGCCGAACATGGATGGGCCGACTTTGGCCAAGGAGCTCAAACGCCTGCGGGGCGATCTGAAAGTGATTTTCATTTCGGGCTATGCCGAAGATGCGTTCAAGCGGGCCCATGAAAATCCCGAGTCGGTCCAGTTCCTTGCCAAGCCGTTCTCGCTCAAACAGCTGGCGGCCAAGGTCAAGGACGTGATCGAGTCGGCGTAATCAGGGCGGATGGGCCTAGCGGCACCTCTTTCCTCGAACGATCAGAGAACATTCTCAGATAATGCCTTTCTTTCATATGCTTAACAGGTGGCTTGCGAACCGGAACAAAGTGTGTACATTCATCTTGTTGCGCCGATTTAGCCCCTGTGAAATAAAAGGACCCCAGCATGTCGAGCCCCCCTATCCGCCTCGTGGAACGCCCTGAAATGGACAAGAAACGCGCGCTCGACGCGGCTATCGCTCAGATCGATCGGGCCTTTGGCAAGGGCTCGGTGATGAAGCTGGGGCAGAAAGATGTGGTTGAGATCGAAGCGATCTCAACGGGTTCCCTTGGCCTTGATATCGCGCTTGGCATTGGTGGGCTCCCCAAGGGCCGGATCATCGAGATCTATGGGCCTGAATCCTCCGGCAAAACGACGCTTGCGCTCCACGTCGTTGCCGAAGCGCAAAAGCGGGGCGGCGTAGGCGCCTTCATCGATGCTGAGCATGCACTTGACCCTTCCTATGCGCGGAAATTGGGGGTTGATCTCAACGAGCTCCTGATCTCGCAGCCCGATACTGGTGAACAGGCGCTTGAGATCGCCGATACGCTCGTGCGCTCGGGTGCGGTCGATGTGATCGTGATCGATTCAGTTGCGGCGCTTACGCCCAAGGCCGAACTCGACGGCGAAATGGGCGAATCGCTGCCCGGGCTGCAGGCGCGCTTGATGAGTCAGGCCTTGCGCAAGCTCACAGGTTCTATTTCGAAATCAAACACTTGCGTCATTTTCATCAATCAGATTCGCATGAAAATCGGTGTGATGTTCGGCAGCCCGGAAACGACGACGGGCGGCAATGCGCTCAAATTCTATTCCTCGGTTCGGCTCGACATCCGCCGCATCGGTCAGATCAAGGACCGCGAGGAAGTGGTGGGTTCGCAGACGCGGGTGAAGGTCGTTAAGAACAAGGTCGCGCCGCCCTTCCGGGTCGTCGAGTTCGATGTGATGTACGGGCAGGGGATCTCAAAAACGGGTGAACTCATCGATCTTGGTGTCAAAGCCGGGATCGTCGAAAAATCAGGCTCCTGGTTCTCTTTCGAGAGCCAGCGCATCGGCCAGGGTCGGGAGAACGCAAAATCGTTCCTGGCACAGAACCCCGATATGGCCCAACGCATCGAGGCAGCCATTCGCGCGCAGGCGGGCCAGATCAGCGCGGAACTGGCGGCAGGTCCGGAGGATGGGGCCGAGGCGGCCGAGGCTTGAACGCATTTGCATTCCCTGCCTGAACTTTTGAGAGAGTGACGGAGTTGGGAAGACTTGATGGGCGCGTCGGCTTCCGGCGCGCCCACTTTTTTAGACTCGAGGATATTCTAGGCTTGGCTTATGCGCCCGGGGCTTGGTGGACGAGGGCTTCCGCTCCAGATAGAAGCAAGTCATCCGCGCCTCTATCCCCGCGTGATTTCAAGGACTTTCCATGACGAGCCTGAACGACATCCGCACGCGCTTCTTGCAGTTCTTTGCCTCCCATGGGCACGAGATCGTGCCCTCCAGCCCCCTCGTGCCGCGCAATGACCCGACGCTCATGTTCACCAATGCCGGCATGGTGCAGTTCAAGAATGTCTTTACGGGCGCAGAGACGCGCAGCCATTCGCGTGCCGCTTCATCGCAGAAATGCGTCCGTGCGGGCGGCAAGCACAACGACCTTGACAATGTCGGCTATACGGCGCGGCACCATACGTTCTTTGAAATGCTCGGAAATTTCTCGTTTGGCGACTACTTCAAGGAAGACGCCATTCGGTTTGCGTGGGATCTCGTCTCGAAGGATTTCGGCCTCGATCCGGCCCGCCTGCTCGTGACCGTCTATGCCGAGGATGAGGAGGCAGCCTCGCTTTGGCGCAAGATTGCGGGGTTCCCCGATCACCGGGTCATTCGCATCCCGACCAGCGATAATTTCTGGTCGATGGGGGATACTGGGCCGTGTGGACCGTGCTCCGAGATTTTCTATGACTATGGCGAGAAGGTTCCAGGAGGGCCTCCGGGGAGCGCGGACGCCGACGGCGACCGGTTCGTCGAGTTCTGGAACCTCGTCTTCATGCAGTATGAGCAGCTTCCCGATGGCCGCCGTGTCGCCCTGCCACGCCCCTCGATCGATACGGGCATGGGGCTCGAACGCATGGCCTCGATCCTGCAGGGCCAGACGGATAATTACGACACGGATCTCTTCCGGCACCTGATCGCGGCGAGCGCGGAACTTGCGCGCAGCCCGGCGGGCGGGCCGCATGCGGTCAGCCACCGGGTGATCGCCGATCATCTGCGCGCCAGCGCCTTTCTCATCGCCGACGGCGTCCTGCCCTCGAACGAGGGGAGGGGCTATGTGCTGCGGCGGATCATGCGGCGGGCGATGCGGCATGTGCAGCTGATGGGGGTGCGCGAGCCGATGATGTGGCGGCTTGTGCCTGTCTTGCTTGCGGAAATGGGGCGCGCCTATCCCGAGCTCATGCGCGCCGAAGCGCTCATCGCGGAAACCTTGCGGCTTGAGGAGACCCGTTTCCGGCAGACGCTCGAGCGTGGCCTGCGCCTGCTTGATGAAGAGATCGAAAGACTCGGCGCGAACAAAACGCTTCCCGGCGATGTCGCGTTCCGGCTCTATGACACGTTCGGCTTTCCGCTCGACCTCACGCAGGACGCCCTGCGCATGCGGGGGCTCGGCGTTGATACGGCCGGGTTTACTGCGGCGATGGAGCGGCAAAAGGCCGAGGCGCGCAAAGCCTGGGCGGGTTCGGGCGAAGCTGCGACGGACGCGGTCTGGTTCTCCTTGCGGGAGGAGCTGGGCGCGACCGAGTTCCTTGGCTATGAGACCGAGGCTGCGGAAGGACAGGTTGTCGCCCTGTTGAAAAACGGGCAACGCGTCGATGCGATCGAGGCGGGGGCGGAGGCTCTCATCCTCACGAACCAGACGCCCTTCTACGGCGAATCGGGCGGACAGGTTGGCGACACGGGTGCGATATTCAGCGCCGCGGGGGCCGAGTTTGCGGTCGGGGATACCGAAAAAAAGCTGGGTGCGCTTCATGTGCATCGCGGGACGCTGACGCGGGGGCGCCTGCGCGTGGGAGAGGCGGTCGAAATGCGGGTCGACGGGGCGCGCCGGCGTGCCACGCGGGCGAACCACTCGGCGACCCATTTGCTGCATGCTGCGCTCAAACATGTGCTGGGAGAACACGTGTCGCAAAAGGGCTCGCTCGTCGCGCCGGAGCGTTTGCGATTTGATTTCAGTCACCCCAAGGCCATGTCCGCCGATGAAATCGCGACGGTCGAAACTGAGGTGAATCGCGTCATTCAGCAAAACGAAGACGTGCTCACGCGCGTGATGCCGACGGATCAGGCGATCGCAGCGGGTGCCGTTGCCATGTTTGGTGAAAAATATGGCGATGAGGTGCGCGTGCTGACGATGGGTCATGCACTCGACGGCCGCAGGGGGCCCTTTTCGGTCGAGCTTTGCGGCGGCACGCATGTGCGCCGCCTCGGCGATATCGCCATCTTCAAGATCGTGACGGAAAGCGCGGTGGCGGCCGGTGTGCGGCGCGTCGAAGCGGTGACGGGCGATGCCGCGCGTGCGTTTGCCGACCAGCACATCGCTCTTGCGCGCGATGCGGCGGCGGCCCTGAAAGTCACGCCTGGTGAGTTGCCAGACCGTCTCGCGGTGCTGCTTGAGGAACGCAAACGTCTGGAGCGCGAGCTTGCAGATGCCAAACGCGCGCTCGCGCTTGGGGGCGGTGGGGGCACGGGTGCTTCGGAGCCGGAAGATCTTGGCGGGATCAGCGCCATCATTCGGGTGGTCGAGGGTGTCGCGCCCAAGGATTTGCGCAATCTCATCGATGAGGCGAAGCAAAAGCTCGGCTCAGGGGTCGTTGCGTTTGTGACAGTTGCGGAGGGCAAGGCCTCCATCGCGGCCGGAGTGACCGCGGATCTTGCCGACCGGCTCAGCGCTGTTGATCTCGTCAAGGCGGGTGTCGAGGCCGTTGGCGGAAAGGGCGGCGGCGGGCGACCCGATATGGCGCAGGGTGGCGGCCCCAATGCCGAAAAGGTCAGCGAAGCAGTCGACGCCATCAAGCGCGCCATTCAGCATCGGAGTGATGTCGCGAGATGAATCAGCGGCCGGCCCGATCCTGCCTATCGATGCTGTGCCGCCGGTTACATCGCTCCTTTGCGGGCCATCGCGGTCAATCGACAAGCGGTCCCATGGCAGGAGCCGGCGGGACGCCATGATCTCCATCAACATCATTTCCGATCTCGTCGTATTCCTCAGTGTGACCGCGATCCTTGTGCCCCTTGCGCACCGGGCGCGCATCAATCCCGTTCTCACCTATCTCGTCATCGGCATCGTCGTCGGCCCGCATGGACTTGGCGCCTTCACCGAGACCTATCCAATTCTTCGCTATGTGACGATCACTGAGGATGAGGCGACCAATCTCCTCGCTGAGCTTGGCGTTGTATTCCTGCTGTTCATGGTAGGGCTCGAATTGTCATTCCAGCAGCTTTGGGCCTTGCGCAAATATGTGCTGGGGCTCGGCGGGGCGCAGGTGATGGTCAGCGCGGCCGTTATCGGCGGCATCGCGGCCGCCTTTGGAAATCCCATGCAGGCCTCGATCCTGCTCGGGCTGTCCTTCAGCCTCTCATCGACCGCGATCGTGATGCAGTTGTTCTCGCAGACGCACGGCCTTGCGACGCCCCAAGGGCGGATCGGATTTTCTATCCTGTTGTTCCAGGATCTGATGATCGTTCCCTTGCTCTTCCTTACCAGCGCCTTTGCCCATGGCGACGACCAAAATCTCTGGCTGGCGCTCGTGCTGACCATTGCAAAGGCGGCACTTACCGTTCTTGCCGTCCTTGGCGCGGGGAGGGCATTGATCCGTCCACTTTTCAACATCGCGACCTTCGGGCGCTCGCCGGAGTTCTTCATGGCGGCGACGTTGCTGCTCGTGATTGGGACCGCTTTTCTCACCCACGAAGCAGGGCTGTCGATGGCGCTCGGTGCCTTCCTGAGCGGTCTCCTCCTCTCTGAAAGCGAATTCCGGCACCAGGTCGAAACAGACATCGCGCCGTTCAAGGGGCTGCTGCTCGGCGTCTTCTTCGTCTCTGTCGGCATGCAGGTCGATTTGCGTCTGGTCGTTCAGGAAGCACCGCTCCTTATCATGAGCGTCGCAGGGCTCTTCCTCATCAAAGCCAGCATCCTGCTCGCCCTTGGCATCCTGTTCGGGCTCTCGCTCGCGGTCGCGGCGGAGATCGCGATCCTTCTTGCGCATGGCGGCGAGTTCGCCTTCGTGGTCGTGGGGCTTGCACTGCAACTGGGATTGCTGCCACGCGAGACCGGTGACTTCATGATCATGACGGTTGCGCTTTCGATGCTGTTTGTTCCGGCGCTCGCATCCGCGGCACCGCGCCTTGCCCAGCGATTTGGCCGGACCTTCGGTGTTGGCTCCGTGCTCGACCTGGCCGAGATCGATGAGGCCCGCAGTGGCCATGTGGTCATCGCGGGCCTTGGGCGCGTGGGACAGGTGCTCGCCCGCGTCCTTGAGAACGAGCGCATCCCTTATGTCGCTATCGACGACACGGTGTCCGTTGTCGCCGACAACCGGCTGCAGGGGCGGCACGTGCGATTTGGCGACGCCGGGAATCCAGGCGTTCTGGAGCGGGCAGGGGTCGCCCGTGCGCGGGCGCTCGTGCTCACCATCGACAACCCGGTCGTCGCTCAGCGCGCGGTGCAGGCGGTCGCGGCGCATTGGCCCCAGATCCCGGTGATCGCGCGGGTGCGCGATGCGCTTCATGCACGAACGCTGCTCGAAATGGGGGCGAGCGAAGTCGTGCCGGAGACCGTTGAGGCCTCGCTTCAACTCTCCGGCCGCGTCCTCTCCAGCCTTGGCATCGATGGCGACCATATCAACGAGCGGATTGCGCTCGAGCGCGCGCATGAGCAAGGACGGCTTGCGCTTCGCCAAACATAAAGGCCGGGGAGGATCCCCGGCCCTTTGCTTTCGCCATGATCGCGCAGTTTCAGGCCATCGCCTTTTTCAGGTTGGCGTCGACCTTGTCGAGGAAGCCTTCGGTTGAGAGCCATTTCTGGTCGGGGCCAACAAGGATGGCGAGGTCCTTCGTCATGTGGCCGGCCTCGACCGTTTCGACGCACACCTTTTCCAGCGTTTCGGCGAACGCCTTCAAATCGCCATTGCCGTCAAGCTTGGCGCGATGGATGAGGCCGCGGGTCCAGGCAAAGATCGAGGCAATCGCGTTTGTCGAGGTTGCTTCGCCGCGCTGATGCTGGCGGAAGTGGCGGGTGACGGTGCCGTGCGCGGCCTCCGCCTCCATCGTCTGGCCGTCGGGCGTGATCAGCACCGAGGTCATGAGGCCGAGCGAGCCGAAGCCTTGCGCGACCGAGTCAGACTGGACATCGCCATCATAATTCTTGCAGGCCCAGATGAATTTGCCCGACCATTTGAGGGCCGAGGCCACCATGTCATCGATCAGCCGGTGCTCATAGACGATCTTGGCAGCCTCGAACCTGGCCTTGTACTCCTTGTCGAAAACCTCCTGGAACAGGTCCTTAAAGCGGCCGTCATAGGCCTTCAGAATTGTGTTCTTGGTCGAGAGATAGACCGGCCATCCGCGCGAGAGGCCATAGGCAAAGCAGGCGCGGGCGAAGTTCCTGATCGATTCATCAAGATTGTACATCGCAAGCGCGACGCCGCCGCCGGGATACTCGAACACCTTCCTCTCAATGGGAGCAGAGCCGTCCTTCGGGGTGAAGGTAATGGTGAGCGTGCCGGCGCCCGGCACGACGAAATCCGTCGCGGCATATTGATCGCCAAAGGCGTGGCGGCCGACGACGATGGGGTCGGTCCAGCCGGGCACGAGGCGGGGCACGTTCCTGCAGATGATGGGTTCGCGGAAGACGGTGCCGTTCAGGATATTGCGGATGGTGCCGTTGGGCGATTTCCACATCTTCTTGAGGCCGAACTCCTTCACGCGGGCCTCATCGGGCGTGATCGTCGCGCATTTGACGCCAACGCCGTAACGCTTGATCGCTTCGGCCGCTTCGACCGTGACCTTGTCCTCGGTCTTGTCGCGATACTGAATGCCCAAATCGAAGTATTTAAGGTCGAGGTCAAGATAGGGAAAAATCAGCTTCTCCTTGATCAGCGCCCAAATCACCCGCGTCATCTCATCGCCATCGAGATCGACAACCGGATTCTTCACCTTGATTTTCTTCATGTGGATCAACCGCGCCATTGCTGAGGGGAGGGTGGCCCGAGGGCCGGAGTTTGGCGTTGCCTAGCACAGAACGCCCGGCCAGGGTACAGGGGGGGTATGACCCAGGACAGTTGCGCCCCCTCCATCATCCTCGTTGAACCTCAGATGGCCGAAAATATCGGCGCGGTCGCCCGTGCGATGGCCAATTTCGGACTTCTTGACCTGCGCCTCGTGCGACCGCGCGATGGCTGGCCCAATGCCCGCGCCTATCCTATGGCGGCGGGGGCGGACGGCATTCTTGACCGGGCGCGCGTTTATGGCTCACTCGCGGCGGCGCTCGCCGGCATCACCCGGGCCTATGCCGCGACGGGGCGGGACCGGGCGATGAACAAGGCCGTGCTCTCACCGGCAGAGGCGGGGGAGAGGATCACCGCGACCCTGGCACAGGGGCGGGGTGCGGCGCTTGTCTTCGGGGCAGAGCGGGCGGGGCTTTCCAACGAGGACGTGGTGCTGTGCGATGCCGTGCTCACGATCCCGACGGTGCCAGATTTCTATTCGCTCAACCTCGCCCAGGCCGTGATCGTTTGCGCCTATGCCTGGTTCAGCGGGGCGGAGCGGGGCGGCGCGACAAAAGCGGCGTCCATGGGCGATACGCGGCCGGCGACCAAGGAGGAGCTGTTCGGGCT
>JACADY010000027.1 GCA_013389115.1 Alphaproteobacteria bacterium | reverse complement strand
GCCATCGCCGCGCGGACGGCCATCCGGCTTCAGCGGGGCGGGGGCGCGGGGGGCGAGGCCGCGCTCCTCGCGCGTCAGGGCGCCGCGCCGGGCGGGCTTGGCGTTCGCGACCTTCTCGTCGAGTTCCGACTGGCGGGCGAAGGGGTCCTCGGCGATGGCCAGCTCCATCTGCTCCAGGCGCTTGATCTCATCGCGCAGGCGCGCGGCGGTTTCGAATTCGAGATCGGCGGCCGCGTCCTTCATCTGGCGTTCGAGATCGGCGATATGGGCGCGCAGATTATGGCCGATGAAGACGCCGCCTTCCTCCGCCATGCCGCCGCCCGGGCCCGCATCGACGAGGACGTGGTCGCGCTCATAGACGCTGCCCATGATGTCGCCGATCTGCTTCTTCACACTCTCGGGCGTGATGCCGTTGGCGAGGTTGTAAGCCTTCTGCTTCTCGCGGCGGCGGTCGGTTTCGGCGATGGCGCGCTCCATCGAGCCGGTCATATGATCCGCGTACAGAATAACCCGGCCATCGACATTGCGGGCGGCGCGGCCGATCGTCTGGATGAGCGAGGTTTCCGAGCGCAGGAAGCCTTCCTTGTCGGCGTCCAAAATGGCGACGAGCGCGCATTCGGGGATGTCGAGGCCCTCGCGCAGCAGGTTGATGCCGATCAGCACGTCGAAGGCTCCGAGCCGCAGGTCGCGGATGATCTCGATGCGTTCCAGCGTTTCCACGTCGGAGTGCATGTAGCGCACGCGGATGCCCTGATCGTGCATGTATTCGGTGAGGTCCTCGGCCATGCGCTTCGTGAGCGTGGTGACGAGGGCGCGATAGCCTCTCGCCGCCACCGACTTGCATTCGGCGATGAGATCATCGACCTGATGCTCGACGGGGCGGATCTCGACCGGCGGATCGATGAGGCCGGTGGGACGGATGACCTGTTCGGTGAAGACGCCGCCAGTGCGTTCCATCTCCCATTGGCCAGGGGTCGCAGAGACATAGACGCTTTGCGGGCGCATCGCGTCCCATTCCTCGAATTTCAGCGGGCGGTTGTCGATGCAGGAGGGCAGGCGGAAGCCATACTCCGCCAGCGTCGATTTGCGGCGGTAGTCGCCGCGATACATGGCGCCAAGCTGGCCGATGGTGACGTGGCTTTCATCGACAAAGAGCAGCGCGTTGTCAGGCAGATATTCGAACATGGTCGGCGGCGGCTCGCCCGGCTTTCTGCCGGTGAGCCAGCGCGAATAGTTCTCGATGCCGGCGCAGGAGCCCGTCGCCTCGATCATCTCCAGATCGAACAGTGTGCGCTGTTCGAGGCGCTGCGCTTCCAGCAACTTGCCTTGACCGCGCAACTGATCGAGGCGATGGCCAAGTTCCTCGCGGATGCCCTTGATCGCCTGGAGCAGGGTCGGGCGCGGCGTCACATAGTGCGAATTGGCGTAGAGCTTGATTTCGCCGAGGCGGCCATAGCGCTCGCCCGTCAGCGGATCGAACTCGTGGATGGCATCGACCTCATCACCAAAGAGTTCGACCCGCCAGGCGCGGTCCTCCTGGTGGGCGGGGAAGATGTCGATCGTGTCGCCGCGCACGCGGAAGGCGCCGCGGGTGAAATTGCCGTCGTTGCGGCGGTACTGGAGCGCTGTCAGGTCGGCAAGGAGGCGCTGACGGTTGACAATCGATTTCTCGGCGATCGTGAACGTCATCTCGGTATAGGTCTCGACCGAGCCGATGCCGTAGATGCAGGAGACGGAGGCGACGATGATGACGTCATCGCGCTCCAGGATCGCGCGCGTGGCCGCGTGGCGCATGCGGTCGATCTGCTCGTTGATGGAGCTTTCCTTCTCAATATAGGTATCGGTCCGGGGCACATAGGCCTCGGGCTGGTAATAGTCGTAGTAGGAGACGAAATACTCGACCGCATTCTCGGGGAAGAAGCTCTTGAACTCGGAATAGAGCTGGGCGGCGAGGGTCTTGTTGTGGGCGAGGATGAGCGCGGGGCGCTGCACCGTCTCGATCACCTTGGCCATGGTGAAGGTCTTGCCCGAACCGGTGACGCCCAGGAGCACCTGGTCGCGCTCGCCCGCGTCGCGCACGCCTTGCACCAATTCCTTGATCGCCTGGGGCTGGTCGCCCTTGGGCTCGAAGGGGGAGGCCAGCTTGAAGCGGTGGCCGCCTTCGGATTTCTCCGGGCGGGCGGGGCGGTGCGGCGTCCAGATCTCCTGCTGGTGCTGGAAGACGGCGGACGCCTCGGCAAAACCGGGCGGGCGTGAGTTTGGGGGCATGGCGGTACCATACACGGTTTGTTCCGCGCGGGCCATCCCCGTGCGGATGTCCGGGTCAGGTTTGGGGCGTTATTTTCATGATTTCGTGGATGCTGATTGTGTAGCGGTGCCTTCAATCTTCATTTTCTCTGATTTTTCTATTAAGTAATTTTTTGCTAATTCTTTTGTCAAATAATATAGCCCTGCTAAATTGAAAATGTATTTTCTCCCATCTTTGTCATTTTCTACTATGGCCCATTCTTTTGGCCAACATTGCATTGTGTCGATGTATTCTATGTGTCTGAATTCTGGTTTTATAGTGTTCCATTTATCTAAATTTGGTTCCTTGTAATTTTGCGGCCTTGCCCAACTTCTGCTATCATCGACCCCTGCAGCATGAACAAGGATGTTTCTTATTTCAACATATACTATATCCGCAAATTCACACCTTCCGATATGTCCGTCTATGCAGGGCCATGTCATCTCTTGTACTACTCTATTGAATATAACTCTTTGACTGCCTTCGTGTTTTTTCTTTCCTATTGCATCTAAAATGCATATTAGTACTAGTGCTATGCTAAAATTCCCACCGCCTCCGTCGCCTCCTGCTGGAGGCAAGCTAGAAAACATGCCATAGACATCATGAAAAAGACTGTCCAGTTTCCTGAAAAACTCCTCATTTTCTGGGTCGCTATTTTTTGAAAAGACCTTGTAGTTTAGGGGCTCATATGCCATCTTTATTTCCTATACTTCCTTTGTTATATTTTTTTATCTCATTTTACTTTTCGTGATCGCGCTTGTATAGGTGCCGTGGGTGGCGTCTCGAAACTACCACGCGGTGCCGGTCTCGGCCTGCGACAATGTCCAAAGCCGTTCGGCCGCTTCTGGGTCGACCGCATAGGGGCTCACCTGCAGCCAGCGCGGACCATCTTCCGTGTGCAGCGCGGCGATGTCGCAATCCTCGCAATATTCCCCGCCGCGGTCTGCCAGCTTCGGTGAGGTCGCGGCCCAGGTTGTCGTTGCCGCGCCTTGTTCCGGCGTCTTCATCAGCGGATTGGGCGTGCCGTCTTTGTCGATCCAGCCAAGAATCTCCATTTCCTCGCGCGGCAGGGCGCGCTGGAGATCCGTCATGATGCCGCCCGGATGAACGGAAAAGGCCCTGAGCCCGATCGCCTTGCCGCGCGCATTCAGGCCGACCGCGAAGAGGGCGTTCGCGGTCTTCGACTGCCCATAGGCCTGCCATTTGTCGTAAGGCCGCGCCAGATAGTTCCAGTCGTCGAAATGGAAGGCCGAGCGGCGATGCGCGATGGAGGAAAGGGCCACCACGCGGGCGCCCTTGGCGCGCTCCAGCGCGGGCTTCAACCGGAGCGCCAGTAGGAAATGCCCGAAATGGTTGGTGGCGAGCTGCATCTCGCGGCCGTCCGCGTCACGGGCGAGCGGGGTTGCCATGATACCCGCATTGTTGATGAGAAGGTGGAGCGGCTTGCCCTCGGCGAGGATGTCTTCGGCGAGGCGGCGCACGCTCGCCGGATCGCTCAGCTCCAGCGTCATCAGCTTCACGCGGGCCGAAAGGCTGCCGAGTTTGGCGATGTTCGCCCTCGCCTTGTCGGGGGAGCGCGCGGGCACGATGATCTCGGCCCCCGCACTGGCGAGGGCGCGGACCGTCTCAAGCCCGATGCCGGAATAGCCACCCGTCACCAGCGCCCGGCGGCCGGTTAGGTCGATGCCGGCGATCACGTCGGCGGCGGTGCTGTGATAGGCGAAGCCCGAAAGGAGAGGGGTCTGGGTCATGGGGTTTCCTTATGTCCGCTCGTGGGTGGCGGATATTCGGCCCCAATCAGACGCTCTTTTTTCCCTTTGCGCGAGTCTCGGCCCTGGTGCTTTGGGATGCGCGGTTTTTCGCTGCCTTCGCCTTGCTCACCTTGCGCTTCTTCGCGCGGGCGATGCCCTGCACGACAAGGGCTTCGGCCTCGCGGGCATCCACCCAGCCATGGCTGGTGACGGTCTTGCCGGGCTCGAGGTCCTTGTAGTGCACGAAGAAATGCTCGACCTGGCGCAGGAGCACATGCGGCAGGTCGCGATAGGACGTCACGTCGTCATAGAAGGGGTGCAGCTTATCCACCGGCACGGCGAGGATCTTCTCATCGCCGCCCTTCTCGTCCGTCATGGTCAGCGCGCCGATCGGGCGGCAACGGATCACGGCGCCGGGTACGACCGGAAACTGCGACACGACGAGCACGTCGCACGGGTCGCCATCCTCCGACAAGGTGCCCGGGATGAAGCCGTAATTGCCGGGATAGAACATTGCCGTGTGCAGGAAGCGGTCGACGAAGAGCGCGCCTGACACTTTGTCGAACTCGTATTTTACTGGATGTCCGCCTTGCGGGATTTCGATGACGGCATGCAAATCGTGCGGGGGGTTGGGCCCCGTCTTGATCTTCGATAAGTCCACGTTGTCTCAGCCTTGGTTGGCGACGGGGGGAATCTTGTACTGGGAGTAGGCCGCCTCGATCTCTGCGCAATAGGTGTTGTAGTCGCCCGACAGATCGGCCCTCTGGCGGGTCGTGCCCATCCTGGTCATCATCTCGCTATACTGCTCGAAGGTGACCGCGCCGGCCTTATGGGCGGCGGCGAAATCCTTCACAAAACCGCTCCAATAGGCGTCCGCACGCGACTTGTCGGTGCAGTTGCCTTTGGCGACCACGCCGCTGCTGCTGCCCGCACCGGAGGAGCCTGTGTCGCTGGTATCCTCGCCACAGCCGGCGAGAAGGGAGATGCCAAGAGCGGCGGCAAAGAGAAGGGATGGACGCATGGACGGCAGAACTCCTTTGAGACGGTCGAAACGGCGTCGCGCGGCCTATCGCATAGGCGAAAACCCTGTGGCAGTGCAACAAGTCGATGCTTTACCTTACCCTTCCGGCTGAAGGGTCCAGTGCAGCGCGCCGGTGTTATAGCCCATCCGGCCTAGATCTTCGACCAGCGCGGCCTTCAAGCCGGCGTCGATCCGGGGGGTGCGGGCGAGAATCCACAGGTACCGGCCAGAGGGCTCGCCGACAAGCGCCCATTCATAGTTTTCAGCAAGGCCGATAATCCAGTAATCCCCCTCAAACCAGCCAAATGGGTCGAAGGAGACCTTCAACTTGGCGTTGGATGTGCTGTCCACGATCCGCGCCGTGCCTTTGGCAATGTCCGGCGCGTCGCCCATTGACGCCTTCCTGCAGGTGTTCGTGACGGCAATCGAGCCTGTGTCGTTGAAGGCATAGGCGGCCGTGACGCCCTCGCAGCCCTCCTCGAAACGGTTCTCAAAGCGTGCGATCTCGTACCATTCGCCGAGATACCGATCGACCTCGACGCGCGAAACGGTGGTGAGGGGCGTTGCCGGATCGCGATTGACCGGGGGCGCGCTCGTGCAGGAGGCAAGCCACACAGCGCTCGCACATGCGGCCATTGTCCGCTTGGTCAGGATCATAGGATTTCCCCTTCGTTTCCCGGTATCCGTGTACTCGAGGCGGCATTGCGCGTAAGTTTGACGAAACGACGCGGAGAAATGCAATCCCCGCTCGTTCGTTCTTGGGGGAGACAAACCATGCTGCGCACCATCCTTATTCTGATCGTCGTCCTGCTGGCCGGCTTCATCGGCTATGGACTGACCTTGCCTGATACGACGCACGTGTCCCGCTCGATCACCATTGCGGCGCCACCGCCTCAGGTGTTTGCAATCGTCAACAGTTTCAAGGAATTCAATAGCTGGTCGCCCTGGCAAAAGGAGATGCCCGCGGAAAAGACGGTCTTTGAGGGACCCGAGGCGGGCGTTGGCGCCAAGATGATCTGGTCAGGCGCGAAGTCGGGCGAAGGGTCGCAGACCATCATCGAAAGCGTGCCCGACACGCGCGTGCGCACCGAACTCGATTTCGGCGCGATGGGAAAGCCACAGGCGCAGTTCGAACTGGCGGCAGAGGGTGAGGGCACGATGCTCACCTGGAGCATGACCGCCACTCATGGCTATAACGTCGTCTCACGGTATTTTGGTCGGTTTGCCGTCGAGCCCGAAGTCTCACGCATGTATGAAATGGGGCTCAAGGACCTGAAGGTCTTTGCCGAAACCAAAGCCGAGGCCGCTCGCGCGATGGCGGCGAAGGAGGCGGAAATGGCCGCGCAGGTCCAGCAGGCGGCCACGCCCTCGCTGATGACACCGCAGAGCGAGCAGTCGGGCACGGCAGGCCTCGTGACCCTGACCGCGCGTCCCATCCTCTATGTAACGAGTTCGGCGCCAGCGAATGACTCGGCGGCGATCGGGCAGGCGCTCGGCAAGGCCTATGGGCAGATCGGCGCCTATATGCAAAAGAACGGCATCGCGATGGCGGGCGCGCCGCTCGCGATCACCCTCTCGCATGAAAGCGGCACGTGGCGCTTCAACGCGGCGATGCCGATCGCGAGCGCGCCCGCCACGGCGCCCACGGCGGAAGATGGTGTGATGCTGGGCGAGACACCGGCGGGGCAGGCCGTGAAGTTCGTCCATAAAGGGCCCTATAGCGCCATGGCTGCAAGCTATGACGCCATCGCGGCCTACATGAAGGCGAACAATCTTGCCGAGAGCGACATGTCCTTCGAAGAATATGTCAGCGATCCGGCCGACACACCCGAAGCCGATCTCATCACCAATATCTATTACCTGACGAAATAGGCACGACCGTTGCCGATTAGACGGGCCTCTGACAAAGCTCCCAGGAATCGCTTGCTTCCTGGGAGTCTTTGATGTCCGCGTCTGCTTGGTTGCCGGTCGTGCTGTTGTCGGTCTCGAATATCTTCATGACGTTCGCCTGGTATGGGCACCTCAAGTTCAAGGATCAGCCGCTTTGGACGGTTGTGCTGCTGAGCTGGGGGATCGCATTGGCGGAATACTGCTTTGCGGTCCCTGCAAACCGATTCGGACATGGCACCTATAGCGCGGCGGAGCTGAAGACCATTCAGGAAGTCGTCACGCTCTGCGTGTTCGCGGTCTTCTCCGTCTCCTATCTCGGCGAAGCGATCAAATGGAATCACGCTGTCGGCTTTGCGCTCATCGCGGCGGGCTCATTCTTCGTGTTTCAGAAATGGTGAGGGCCGTGTGATCCGAAGTCTTCGGGAAGGCGTATCTCACCGTACCTGAGCGGTACACGACATAGCGCTGCTTGGGTCAACACACGCCCTTGACCTTCACAAAGGAAGTGCACCATGCGCCTTCTTCACACTCTTGCCTTGTCCGCGGCGGTTGCCGTCATGCCGCTCATGCTCGTCAGCGTTCATGCGGGCAGCATGACGCAAAGCGAAGCGGCCGTTCCCGCCGGGGACATCGTCGATATTGCCGCGTCGAACGAGAATTTCAGCACGCTCGTCGCGGCTATCAAAGCGGCGGACCTCGTCGACACGTTGAAGGGTGCAGGCCCCTTCACGGTGTTCGCGCCAACGAATGAGGCATTTGCGAAACTGCCGGCGGGCACGCTCGAAATGCTTCTGAAGCCTGAGAACAAGGACCAGCTCGTGGCGATCCTCACCTATCACGTCGTTGCCGGGAAGGTGATGTCCGCCGACCTTTCAGGGAAGGCCGCCGAAGTCGCGACGGTGGAGGGCTCCAGCCTCGCGGTCGATGGCACGATGGGCGTCAAAGTGAACGCGGCGATGGTCGTCACCGCCGATGTCGGCGCGACGAACGGCGTCATTCATATCATCGACACCGTCTTGCTGCCGCCCGCCAAGACGGGCGCCACGCAATAAATCGAAGCGCCGCTCAAGGCGCCAGGCTGATCTCAAGGAGAAGCGGGGGGGGGGG
>JACADY010000041.1 GCA_013389115.1 Alphaproteobacteria bacterium | reverse complement strand
CTCAGCGGCCGGTCGGTGATGCCGAGCGTGATCGCCATGGCGCAGCCGCCGGCGGTCGCGGTCTTCGCGGCCATGATCTTGGTCTTCATGCCACCCTTCGAGAGGCCCGAGACGGGGTCGCCCGCCATCGCCTCGATCGCGGGGGTGATCTCGTCCACCTCTTCGATAAAGCGTGCCGCAGGGTTGGTCGCGGGATTATCCGTATAAAGACCATCGATGTCGGAGAGGAGCACAAGGCAATCTGCGCCCATCATGCCCGCCACACGCGCGGCCAGGCGGTCATTGTCGCCAAAGCGGATCTCGTTCGTTGCAACCGTGTCGTTCTCGTTGATGACGGGCAAGGCCTTCAAGCGCAGCAGGGTGTGAAGCGTCGCGCGCGCGTTGAGATAGCGGCGGCGCTCTTCTGTGTCATCGAGGGTCAGGAGGATCTGCGCGACGGTCGTGCCGTGGCTTGCAAGCGCGACCGCATAGGCCTCGGCAAGGCGGATTTGGCCGACAGCGGCGGCGGCCTGGCTTTCCTCAAGGGCGAGGGGGCCGGGGGCAAGGCCAAGCTGGCGACGGCCAAGCGCGATGGCGCCGGAAGAGACAAGGATCACTTCCTGTCCGCGCGCGTTGAGCCTTGCCAGATCGGCGCAGAGGCTTGCGAACCAGGGCTGGCGCAGGCGGCCCGTACTGCCATCGACGAGGAGCGAGGACCCGACCTTGACGACCATGCGCCTTGCCGCTGTCAGACGCGCATTGGCGGCGGACACCGTCATGCGATGTGTGCCTCGATCCAGGCCGTGAGCCATGCCGTCGCGCGCCGGACAAAGGGTCCAGCAAGGATGGCCGTCATGGCCGCCAGTGGAAACGCGATGGCCCAGGCGCGCATCCAATGGAAAGGAAAATCTCTCGTCAGGCCCAGATTGAGGGCGGTGATGACAGCCGTCATGACAAAGGTCATGACCAGCGCCATCAGGGTTGGAAAGATCACGGGGATGAGACGGCGCATCGTCAGTCCTTCAAGGATGCCAGCCTTCGGGCTGGGCCGCGGGGTCCGTCTTGCCCTCCTTCTGTCGCCGCTTCGCGATCTCTTTCATCAGCTTGCGGAGGATTTCGGCGACCCCTTCGCCGGTTGCGCCCGAAATCGTGTGCACGGTCTTGCCGCAGGCCTTTTCCAGATTGGCGACCTTGCGCTTCAGGGCCTTTGGCTCGACCGCGTCGATCTTGTTGAGCGCGATGATCTCGGGCTTGCCCGCAAGGCCATGGCCATAGGCCTCCAGTTCCTTGCGGATCGTTTGATAGGCGGCGGCAATGCGGGTTTCGGTCGCATCGATCAGATGCAGGATGACGCCGCAGCGCTCGACATGGCCAAGGAAGCGATCGCCAAGCCCTGCGCCTTCATGCGCGCCCGCGATGAGGCCGGGCAGATCGGCGAGCACGAACTCCTTACTGTCGATGCTGACGACGCCAAGCTGAGGCACCAGCGTCGTGAAGGGATAGTCCGCGATCTTGGGCCTTGCTGCGCTCACGCGGGCAAGAAAGGTCGACTTGCCGGCGTTGGGAAGGCCGACGAGCCCCGCATCGGCGATGAGCTTCAGCCGCAGCCAAACGGTCTTCTCCTCGCCAGGCAGGCCGGGATTGGCGTGGCGCGGCGTGCGGTTCGTCGGGCTTTTGAAATGGGTGTTGCCAAAGCCGCCATTGCCGCCCTTGCACAGCCGGAAGCGATCGCCGACCTTAGTGAAGTCGTGGATGAGCGTTTCATCATCCTCTTCAAAGATCTGCGTCCCCACGGGCACCTTGATGAGCACGTCGGCGCCATTGCGGCCCGTGCGCTGCTGGCCCATGCCATGGACGCCGATCTCGGCCTTGAAATGCTGCTGATAGCGATAGTCGATGAGTGTGTTGAGGTTTTCCACCGCCTCCACCCAGACGTCACCGCCCTTGCCGCCATCGCCGCCATCGGGGCCGCCGAACTCAATGAACTTCTCGCGCCTGAAGCTGACACAGCCGGCACCGCCGTCTCCGGCCTTCACATAGATCTTTGCCTGGTCGAGAAACTTCACTTTGGGTCTTCCATTGCCTGTCTTGCACCCAAATTAGCCGAAGCGGCGGGCGCTGGCGCGGTCTTTCGCGCAAGCCATTCCTCGCGGCTCTGGCCAACCATGTGGCAGAGCACCGCAGTGCCGCGGGCCAGCGAAAAGCGCTCGACCTCCCCGGCGGGCTTGAAGCCCAGCTTGCGCAGCACACGGCCCGAGGCGGGATTGTCGAAGAAATGCGCGGCAACAAGCTGCCCCACTTCGAGGTCAGCAAAGGCGAATTCAACGAGGCGCCCGACGCCTTCTGTCGCATAGCCCTCGCCCCAAAAGCGCTCGGCCAGCCAATAGCCAAGCTCAAAGGCGCCGTTGTCGCGCAGGTGAATGCCGGTGGCGCCCATGAGCTCGCCCGCGCTCGTGATCGCAAAGACGTGGCTGCCCTCGTGATCGGCGTCCTTCACGCGCATGTTGAGGAACTCGGCTGCGTCTTCATGGCGATAAGGGTGCGGCATGCGCGTCAACATGCTTGCGACCTTCCAATTGTTGGCAAGGCGGGCCACATCGCCCGCATCGTCCAACGTGAAAGGCCGCAGCAGCAAACGCGATGTGGTCAGCACCATCGCCATGACACTCAACTCCCGGTGCGAGGCAAAAAAATGAAGGGAGATGGCGGACCATCTCCCTCGCTTGCCTGGCCGCCATCTTTTCAGTCTGGCGGCGTCACTCTCGTTGCGCTCGCCCTATTCCGCTGCTTCCACACCCTCAACCGGTACGATCGAGACATAGGTGCGGCCAGCCTCGGCCGTCTTGAAGAGTACCCGTCCGGCGGTGAGCGCAAAGAGCGTGTGGTCCTTGCCCATGCCCACATGGCGGCCGGGATGCCAGCGCGTGCCGCGCTGACGCACGATGATATTGCCGGGAATGACGAGCTCGCCGCCGAACTTCTTCACGCCCAAGCGCTTGCTTTGCGAATCACGGCCGTTGCGCGACGAGCCGCCTGCCTTTTTATGCGCCATGTCAGCCGCCTCTCTTCAATTCGATCCGTCCGGCCTTTCAGGCCGCGTTGATGCCCGTGATGCGTACCGCGGTGAAGTGCTGACGATGGCCCTTCTTGCGGTGATAGCCTTTGCGACGGCGCTTCTTGATGATCACGACCTTGTCGCCGCGGCCCTGCTCCACGATCTCGCCCGTCACCGAGGCGCCGGCCAGATAGGGCGCGCCGATGCGCGTCTCGCCCGTGCCGGCGACCAGCAGCACATCGTTGAAGGCCACCGTCGCGCCCGCATCGCCGTCGAGCTTTTCCACTTCAACGACATCGTCCTTGGCGACGCGGTATTGCTTGCCGCCCGTTCTGATGACCGCGTACATGATCCAATCCTTCCAGCGTGCACGCGGCGCCCCAATGAGCCACCGCACCAGCCCGGTTCCGACAAGGAACCTCAGGGCCAGCGGCCGCCATGGTTCCGTCATGTTATGCAAAAACGAGCGCGGGTTTTAGGGCTCAGGCATCCCCAGTGTCAAGGCTTTGGCGGCCTCAAACGCGTTCAAATCGACGCGGCGCGGCAAAATGAAAAGGGGCTGGCTCATGGGGGGATGAACCAGCCCCTTTCAAATTGGATCCCTTGGGTCTACGGGGCAACCAAGGGCCTGGGGTGGGGTCCAGGTTGTCGCGGCGGGGGCCTTCCGTTTGCTCACACGCGACAGTTTGAACTTAAGATGAGGCAGATTGCGCCGACCTATCGGCGGGCTTAAAACTCTGTAAGATTTGCATTCATGATCAAATGCTTGACCCATTTTGGGGCAAGACAAGGGCGGGTGCGGGCGAGGGCGATGCGCGCATGAACTACCGCCATCACTATCATGCCGGCAATTTCGCCGATGTGCTCAAACACGCGGTGCTGGCGCTTCTCGTTGCGAACCTGACGCGCAAGCCCAAAGGCTTTGCCGTCATCGACACGCATGGCGGGGCGGGGATTTACGATCTTCTCCAAGGGCCTTCGCAAAAGACCCTCGAATGGCGGGACGGGATCGGCCGGGTCCTTGCCGCGCGGGACGGGGCGCCGCCCGCACTCCTTCCCTATTTCCAGGCCATGCAGGGCGATAAGGGGCGTTATCCAGGCTCGCCCCTGCTTGCCGGCCGGCTGATGCGGGCGCAGGACCGGCTCTATGTGTGCGAACTCCATCCAGAGGATGCGGCCCTGCTCAAGGCGGCGATGGCGGGGGAGGCGGCGCTTTTGCCCCGCGTCCAGGTGGTGGCGGGGGATGGTTACCGGAACCTGCTGCGCCAGGTGCCGCCGCAGGAGCGGCGGGGGCTCGTCCTCATCGATCCGCCGTTCGAAGCCGCCGATGAATTCGAGCGGCTGGCGCAAGCGGTGATCGCGGCGCACCGGGCCTGGGCGCAAGGGTGCTATCTCCTGTGGTATCCGGTGAAGGACGGCGCGGCGGCGGCGGCGTTTGAGGCCGAGATCCAAACGCACGGGATCGCCGATATCCTGCGCGTGCGCCTTCGGGTGCGGGGCGGGGGCGAGGGGCTGTGCGAGACGGGGCTCATCATCATCAACCCCGTCTATCCGCTCGAGGATCAGCTGCGCGCGGTGCTGCCCTGGCTATCAAGCGTGCTGGCGCAAGGGGAGGGCGCGGGCTTTGATCTTTTGCGGCTGGCGGCGGAGTGAGGGGCCCGCGGCGGGGCTGGGTTGTCCCTCATGCCGAGATTTCTTGCCCTTCCCGCCCAGCTTCGCTATGAACCCACGCTCTTTCCGCGGACAGGTGGCTGAGCGGTTGAAAGCACCGCACTCGAAATGCGGCATACGGGTAACCGTATCGGGAGTTCGAATCTCCCCCTGTCCGCCATTATCGTGTAGCGAACTCGAGATGAGGCTCCCGTTGGGAGCCTTTTTCTTTTTGTCTCAAAGGCGTTTAGCCGAGACGTCCGAACATCGGAGACTGGCGCCCGGTCCATTTT